>JBAZML010000056.1:0-2665 GCA_041649835.1 Candidatus Shapirobacteria bacterium | reverse complement strand
TAGATTTTTGACAAGTTGGTTGATCCGTAGGTACCACCACCACCTCCACCACCGGCGGCACTACTTGAAGAACCACTTCCGCCATTTCCACTAATATTTGAACCTCCTGTCTGACCTAGTCTCCCTCCACCGGTTGCTGCAGTTCCATAGCCACCACCACCTCCACCACCAGTTCGAGCAGGATCACCACCTCCGACACCTCCACCGCCACCAGCTCCACCGGTCAATGAACCAGAACCGCCAATACCCCAATTAGTATTGACTCCACCACCACCTCCACCTCCACCGCAAATGCCAGCAAAACCAATATATGATGAGGCTGAAGTGGCGCCACGACCACCTCCATTGATGGAACAAAACGATTCTCCACCATAACCACCTCCACTACTAGTTCCCGGACCTCCGGCACCACCGCTGTATCCTAGACCTTTGACATTGATTTGGGCAGAGGCGGAAATGGCCAAAGTACCAGAGGCCTTGAACACGACCAATCCGGTATGATAACCAGCAGTACCAGTGGGAGTGGTGACAAGTCGATCCCAAGCGTAAGCAGTGAGAGAATCGGTGGAATTTAAAGTAACACTAGTGTAATTTGGAACCCGTTGAATAATTACTTTTTGATTTGAGGCGGTGCCTCCGTCATATGATTTAGTAATAGGAGTAATGAAGTTGATTTGAGAAGCAGAAACAGAGGATACTTCAAGTATTTCATAGTTACCTACATCCGAATAATCAGTGTTTGAGCCCTGAAGATTTATTATTAATATCTCATCACCGATGGCGAGACCATTTGAAAGGGTGTCGGTACCTAAATATCTAGTGACTGAAGAGGCTCCATCGCTTGGGGGATTGACTCGATAAGCAATACCATCGGCATATGAACGGGAACCGGTAGTGGATAAATTGAGATTAAAGGCGCCGGCAGGTGCGAGAGCGCCGTCGGCGCCGTCACCAACATTAATTAAATTTGTAGCAGTAACTTTGACAGATCCAGAACCATCGTGCTTAATAGTGGTTTCTTGGGTAGTGGTTAAATTTGTGATATCAGAACTAGTCCAGTTGCCAACAGTATCGGCATTGTCGATGACTAAATCTATGGCGATAGGATAATTTCGATTGAGATCGATAAGCCATTCCAAACCATCGGGGGTGATAAGTTTTTTTATTTCGTAGGAATTATTGGAAATTTTGTTGATTTGGTATTCAATACCATAGTTTTTATTGTCTTGATTGTCTAATTCATAAACAACCGGTTTTGGGAGGGTAAATTTTAATTGATTTTGGTAAAAAAACGACACGGAACCATCGAGATTGGCGACATAATTGTCAATGTTTTTAGTGTTGGCTATTTGGGATATTTGGGTGAATTTGAGAGCGGTTGGTTGAGTGCTGATAATAAACTCTTCTAAAAGTCTTTTTTCGGAGAGGGTATATTTTAAGTTGGTATCAGTAAAAACATTTTTGTAAATTACAGTGTTGTTTTCTGCAGTGGCGGTGGAGGAATTTAGATTTCCAAAAGATTGATTTTGAGGGGTGTAAAAAGAAATTTCGGAATCAGTGTTTTTAAAAGTGATACTACTTTCTTTGAAATAATTGTCTTTAAAATATGTTTGAAAAGTATTGGTGGTATTTTCATAAGCATAGTCATTTGAGGTAGATTTTTGTATGGTCATGGCGTTGGCGACTGTAAGAATTTTGGGTGTAGAAGTTGGGTCTAAATTGGGAGATTTTTTTAATATGGTAAGAGAAATGAAAAAAACTACAACGCAAGATACACCTATTATCAGGGGTAGAGAAGAATATGCCTGGTGAAAATTATATTTTATCTTCATTAATTTATTAACCACCAATCAATATTGACATCATGGTCGAGAGGTGAGTCAATGGCGATGGTAAAAGAGCTGCCAATTTTACTTTTTAGATAAGGAACCTGATTTTGAGTAGAACCATTTGGAGTGAGATAAACCATTGAAGAAGCGGTTAATCTTGAATTATTAATGGTCATTTCAGTTTGTCCGGCGGCAAGAGTGACAGTACCGACAGTGGCATTGCTGTTTAGTTGAGCGGAAGAAGTTGCGGTAGAAGAAGTACTATCGGTGGCAATTATTGGGGTAGCAGAGCTGGTGGCGATGTTAATTTTTTCTGAGGTCAAATTCTTTGTTTCAATATCATCGGCTTTTATCATATTGGCAATAAGAGAACCATTGATTTTGACGTTGCCGTTGATGGTGATGCTACCGTCACTACTTAAGACAAGGCGATCTTTTAGAATGTTGATATTACCTAAACCGCTTGGTTGGATATATAAAGTATCAGCTGTGCTTTCTAATATATTGTCTTTCAGAGCGATTTGACCAACGGTGAGAATGTTTGATATATTGGCGGAGGTAAGTTTTGTTTGGCCACTGACGGTAAGCTGAGCACCTATAACTAGATCATTACTGAGTGTTAAGTTGTCGAGAGAGAGGTCGGCGCTGCTTGTAGCAACAGAGGTATCCCAAGTTTCAGCATTAATAGCAATTGCTGATGGAGTAGCTTCGACCTGACTTTCAGCGATCATATTTTTAACTTCATCACGAAGATTGCTAATTTTTGAAGCAAGAACGTCGGAAATATTTCCCTCGGGATTGATTATTTGATCCGCATAGACAGTTGAGAAGGAGGC
>JBAZML010000055.1:0-2891 GCA_041649835.1 Candidatus Shapirobacteria bacterium | reverse complement strand
ATTAAATTCATTTCAAAGCTTTTTGATTAACAAAAAGCTTATAAGCAAAACATCTTCCATTAAGAAAATTGGTCATCCGAGTTATGTCTTATCACAACCAAAAAATTTTTTACTTCGATATTTTATTTTTGGAACCCTTATTGCCATCATTCTCGGTTTGATTTACGGCTTGTACACTCAAACCATTCTCAAAGCTAAGCAAGAACTCGCCTACTCCACCTCTTCCAGTCTTGTCCGTCCCGGTCGTATCCTTTCTTTTCAAGGTCGCTTAACTGATTCTGTTGGAAACGCAATAATTGTACCCACCAACATCGTTTTCAAATTTTACAACAATAGTATTGGCGGTACCGAATTATATAGTTCCTCAATAGGTAATAGCCAAACTATTTCTCCTGATGACAATGGCATCTTTAGTGTTGTCATTGGAAAAACACACGGTACTGAAATCCCATCCACAGTATTCTCAGAAAATGCCGAAATATGGCTAGAGATTACTGCTGACAATGAAATTATGGATCCCCGGCAACAAATTGCCACTGTTGCATATGCATTAAATTCTGAAACATTGCAAGGTCTTCCACCATCTGCTAGCGGATTAAAAGATACAGTGCTAGTTATAGATAATGCTGGAAATCTCAACTTAGGTGAAACATCTCCCACAATCAAATCTATTTCAGGAACAATGGCCATCGAAGGCCAAGCGCTTCTTCTGAAGGCATCTGATGGTAGCAACGGTAACATTACAATTAATCCAGATGGTAATGGCATTATCAGATTTCTGACTGAAGGTACTACCCCAAGTTCAGGTGGTTTTATTGATCTTAGTAATGCCAATATTGCCAGTGGTAATTTAATTAACTCAGAAATAAATAATGATAACCGTGGCTATAATTTTCTTTCATTCAACAATTACGATATTGGCACAACCAATTCTTCTATACGATTTTCAATTGGGTCAAGTGGAAATGTATATATTTCAAACAGCATCAGTTTAGGTACAACTACACTTGCAACTAATCTAAATGCTGATTTGTTGGACGGCTTCCATCAAGATTATTTCTTAAACATTGGCCAAACCGGAAACTTCATTACCACTCTAAACAATGGTGTTGGTATCAGTATTAGTGGTTCTGGAATTGGTCGTACTATCAGTATTGATTACGATCCCGCCAATCTGGCCATCTTTGGAAACAAGCTAACAACTATTCAAGACATCAACACCACTGCTTCTCCCACCTTTGCCAGTTTAGGATTAGGTGCCACCTCCAGCTCTTACTTACTTAATGTTTTAGGTAATGCTTACTTCAATACTGATTTAACCGTCGGTACCTCTGCATCTATTGGTACCAATTTAGCTGTCGGCGGCGATATAACTGCTGCTGGTACCATCCGTAAGGTTACTGTTAACGCCGTCTCAAATACCGCCATCGGCACTGCCGCCAAAGTTGCTACTGTCGCAACCCCAGGTTACACCCTCACGCCAGGAGATTTACTTTCTGTCACATTTACATACGGAAATAGTGTCAACACTGCCACCCTAAATATTGATGGTACTGCCAGAAACATCCGTCTTGCTAACGCCAATGTTACTACCGTCAATTTTACCCTAGCTGCTGGATCTACTGTCCTAATGTACTTTGATGGAACTTACTTCCAAATTATGGGCTCTCAACGACTCGCCGATTCTGATGCCACCCCCGATCGAATTTATTGGGGTAACGCTATAACCGCTGGTACCACCATTTATAGATATAAACTTTTAATGCAATCTAGCGACGGGAGATGGTATCCTCTAACTTTTGAATCAGGAACTGGCACAACAAAAGCTATCTCTACAGTAGAATTTCTTCCAAACTCCCCCATTCTTTACTACAACACCACTACCACCGTCAACACAGGTACTTCTTTTACCAATGTTTATAGTGAAATTCCAATAAGCACACTTAGTTACACTGCCAATCAGGCTTCCTGGACAAACCAACAACCAATCTATATAAAGGGTGTTATTAACTCCAATGGCAACTTTGTTTTAGATAACAGTGGCTATACGAATTTTCTCACTCAAACCTTACCCACTTCTGATGATGGATTTGTATACATACTGTTAGGTCAAATGTATAACACCACCTACATGAGACTCTTCCAATATCACCCCATGTATAAATATAGTTTTGGTAGGGTCCAACCATACAGTCCTAATGACGAATTTTTTGTATTAAGGTCTGGTGACACCATTAGTGGTAATTTTTCTATCGGTGGTACTTTTTTATCTGTTGGCTCCACTAATCTAGTCGTTAATTTAAACGCTGATTTATTAGATGGATTCGATCAGAGCTACTTCCTCAATGTCGGTCAAACATCAAACTTCATCACCACTCTCGATAATGGTGATGGCATTAATATCACGGGTTCTGGTATCGGTCGGACTATTGCCGTTAACTATGATGCTAATAATTTAAGGATTACCGGTGCCAATCAACTCAATACTATTCAGGATATCGGTACCACCGACTCTCCCACCTTTGCCACTCTCGGTCTCGGTTCTACCTCAGCTCTTTACACTCTGAATGTTCTGGGTAATGCTTACTTCAGTACTGATCTCACTGTCGGGACTTCCCTCAGTGTCGGTACTGATTTAACCGTCAATGGTACCTTTGTCTCTGTCGGTTCTACCTCTCTGGTAACCAACCTTAATGCTGATTACTTAGATGGACATGATCAAAGTTACTTCCTCAATGTTGGTGATACTGGGAACTTCATTACTACTCTCGATAATGGTGATGGCATTAATATCACGGGTTCTGGTATCGGTCGGACTATTGCCGTTAACTATGATGCTAATAATTTAAGGATTACCGGTGCCAATCAACTCAATACTATTCAGGATATCG
>JBAZML010000054.1:0-2977 GCA_041649835.1 Candidatus Shapirobacteria bacterium | reverse complement strand
GTACTATTTTTCTTGATTGTCTTTGGTGGGAAAGTAAGTGCGGCCGATTATGAAATTACTAATTTCAGCAGTCAGATTAAACTTGAAGAAAATAGTAGCCTAACGATAACAGAAAAGATTGAGACAAATTTTTTTATCCAAAAACATGGAATTTTCAGAATAATTCCATATATTTATAACCACAATGGAAAAACGATTAAGGCTGATATTGGAGTGTTGGGAGTAAAAGATGAAGCGGGAAAAACAGTCCCATACACGATTGAAAATTACCGTCAAAGTATAAAAATTAAGATTGGCGATGCTAATAAGCTAATAATCGGGATAAAAGATTATTATGTTCAATACAATATCAGAAAAGTGGTATTGGACTATGGTGATGGTCCGGAAATTTATTGGAATGTAACCGGAGGAGAGTGGGAAGTACCAATTCCAAGAGCAGAGGCCATAATTGAGTCCCCTTTTGGCAAGATTACAAAAACAGAGTGCTTTGGGTGTCAAAAAAACTTTACAGATAATGAAGCCACTTTTGAAGGAAAAGAAGGATTAACAGTAGTAATTCAAATTGACAAAAATAACCAGTTAAAAATACCGGGGTTTCTTGAAAAAAAGGTCGAAGAAATTAGAGATAACTTTGGATATTTAATTGCCCTTTTACCCTTGGTTTTGATGTTTTATTTCTGGTACTCCAGGGGGAGGGATAAAAGATATTTAACTGAAAATGTTTTTTATGAACCGGAAAATCAAATTGAAAAAAATGTACCTTTGATTAACCGACCACATTTACCAATGGTTTACAGTCCAATTGACGGACTAACACCAGGTGAGGTGGGGGCAATCATTGATGAAAAAATAGATACCAAAGATGTGGTTGCCGAAATCGTGGAATTGGCCAGACTGGGATATTTTTCCATTAAAAAAGTGGAAAATAAGGGTATTTTTGGAATTGTAACCAGAGATTATGAATTGACAAAAACAAATAAAACAACTGAAAATTTAAAAAAATATCAAGAATATTTATTGGAAAGCCTGTTTGGAATTGACATTGGAATTAAATCTAAGACTATACAAAATGAAAAAATTTTAGAATTTACAGGAAGAGTGCCGGAACCAATCACAGTAAAAATCTCTGATCTTAATAATCATTTTTATACCCACCTAAAAGAGTTAAGAGAAAAAATTTATCAACAAATGGTGCTGGGAAGAATATTTGCCGAAAATCCGGATTCAGTGAGAACTCGGTGGATGGCAATAGCCATAGTTTTTAATTTTTTAATGATGTGGGCAATAATTTTCTTTTTTGCCAGTGTTACCGGTAATGGCGGACCGGTGTTGGTAGTAATAACCGGATTTATTCCCTCAATAATAATGGCTTGGCAAATGCCGAGAAAAACAGCCAAAGGATATAGTCTTAACCGGCAAGCAGAAGGGTTAAAATATTATCTTTCTAAGGGTAAATGGAGAGAAGAAATCGCAGAAAAACAGTTATTTTTAGAAGAAATGTTGCCTTTGGCTATTACATTGGGAATAGTTGATCAGCTGGCAAAAGATATGAAATATCTGGGGATGGAACCTCCAAAATATTTTGAAGGAGTGGCCATGAACAGTTTTGTGAATGATTTAAACAATTTTAGTTCAAGCACGGCAACTGGCTTAACTTCCTCACCATCTAATTACTCGGGGTCAGGTTCTTGGTCGGGAGGAAGCGGATTTAGCGGTGGTGGAGGGGGCGGTGGATTTGGAGGTGGAGGTGGAGGAAGTTGGTAAATAGAATAAGAAATCCCTTTAAACGGCTAGTAAAGCAGCTGAAACCAAGATAAACATAGCGACACTGTGAGATAAAAGTGATACCAGAAAGAATTTCCAAAATGACATATGGGACAAACCTAACAAAGATACTCCCAACTCGTCCGGAAGTGGGGTGGCCATAATCATGGCGCCGATAACCGGAAGAGTCCAAGAAAAATATTTAGTGTGAACAATTTTATGAAGATGATTTTTGGTAATGAAATGTTCATAAACCGGGGTGATATCCTCAGCTACCTTATTTTTAACAAAACGAAAAATCAGTAAATCGCTGGTGAGAGCTCCAATAGCGGCACAAACAATTAACCAGAATGGATCGAGAAATTTGGCAAAATTTATAAGCAGGAGACCACTAGTGGCAGCGGTAAAGGTTGAGGTAAAAAGAAAACCGGAGACAATAGCTCCAAGATAGCCAAACTTTTCAGTAGCCTCGATAAAGGTAGTAAAAAATGGTAAACGAGAAAAAATTACAGCGGCAGAGATGCCTCCCAAAAGAAGGAGTAGATTGGAATGACGGCGACGACGAAGATGATGGTGAAGTAACACAAAAAAATTATAGCTTAAAAAGCAGTTTAAAAATTAGAGTGATAATTAAGACTGAAACAAAGGGAAAAACCACCTTGGCATAGGGAAAAAGAGTTTTGTTGTCGTTTTTGTCTTTTGTAAAACTATAAATGAAGTTACCAACAAACATGGCCAACAGTCCGAGACTTTGACCAAAGATAATTTTATCTACTCCTAAAAGACGATTTGAAAGGTGACCAAGTTGATCAGTAAACTGAAAATAGGACAAAGTTAAACCAAGCATGATGAATGATAAAATCCAAGGATTTTTAAATAACTTATATTTCAGTTTTGGGGCCAACCAAAATGAAATAGCCGTGTTTAGGGCGGAAATCCAAATAGAAACCAAAAGATCGTCGATACCTAATTTTTGAGCTATTAACATGCCACCACCAACGGTAACTATACAAATAGGGCACTGAGCAAGAGCGGGAGAAACGAGAAACAAGAGACTAGAAACCAAAAATAAAAAAAGAAAAGAGACAAACATAAGATTATTTTACGGTAATAAATAATAATTAGTGGTTGACAGAATTTAATTATACTACTACATTGGTAGTATGAGTAAAGAAACAATAATTGTACTAACCCTCGTTATCGCTGCCTTTTT
>JBAZML010000053.1:0-3005 GCA_041649835.1 Candidatus Shapirobacteria bacterium | reverse complement strand
ATCAACAATATACCCTGCAGCATTGACAACCTTACCGGCACCAGGCCCTCTAACATTATCGATGAAATCAGCGCCTCTTTCAGCACCTGCTTGACCAACAAATTTGGCAGGTTTGGCAATATCACCAAGACCCTGACCAATAGCCTGACCCCATGGAGAAGGCTTGATCATGAAGATGTATTGAGGCACCATTTCCGGAAGTTTACTAACAAGAGCCAAACCGGAAATACCAATGGCAGCGCCAAGAATTGATGGAGAAATACCACCAGCACTAACTAAAGCCGGTGTCCAAACTGGATTAGAAAGAATACCATTTTGGGCTACAGCATCAATAATCATATTTAAAAGAACAAGAAAGATGGCTACTACGGGGAAAACAGCCATATTGGCCATGACGTCCATAATCCAGGAAGTGAAACCCATTTTAGAATTTGGAAAAGCTCCAAGACATATTTCTAATGGAGCTAAGACAATCTTGAAAATCAAAGTGACATAACATTTTAAAAGTCCAAAATAAAGTTTTATAAGCCAAATAGCGACAATAATACAAAGAATAATCGGAACAATAATACCACCAATTAAACCACCGGCAGCGCCACCGATGACGCGGCCAGCTAAATCGCCAATAAAATTACCGCCAGTACCAAGAATGGCACCAAGACCACCAAGAAGAAAACCAAAGACAATACTACCTAAAAGTCCACCAATCATGACAAGAGAAATCCAACCAGGAACAGCCCGGTACGTAAGCATTTGAAGATCACGAAGATCGGGATTACTTAAGTTGCTAA
This sequence comes from Candidatus Shapirobacteria bacterium, assembly GCA_041649835.1. Classification (GTDB taxonomy): domain Bacteria; phylum Patescibacteriota; class Microgenomatia; order UBA12405; family UBA12405; genus UBA12158. The sequence continues at coordinate 2,214 of JBAZML010000053.1, read as the reverse complement.
ATGTGAAATTTTGAGAAGTAAAGGGTGAAGAAATAAAATTTATGATATCCGAGACGATGGGAAAACCTGAGGCGAAGAAACCAGGAAAAAGACTACTATTGAGAGGGACACCTTTGACGGAGAAAAGAAGAGCGACAACTAAAGCTAAGATAAAGTTGCTAATGTCGATAACTAAACCGGCAATGGCATAGGAAAAAGTAACTAAAATAAGAGTGGTAATTAATTGGGGAATAGCACTCTGAACAGTGACAACAGCTTGGGGGCTGATTTTGACCCGAAGCATAATCATAAGGCCAATAACGACGAAGATTATAGAAGCAAAGACGTAAACAGCATTGCGGAAACCGCGCCAAAGAGGTAGTAAAAATTGAAGACCTTGGAAACCAACTCCCTGAGCATAAGCCGGCTTACCTAAAAAATTGTCCTTAACTTGGGCAATATAGTCGATTCCAGAAGCGGGAGGATTGTTGAGAACAGCAATCATATTGTTCATGGTGCCAAAAGCGCCACCGGGAATATATTTTCTGGCAAAGCTAGGTTTTGAAGCATCGACGGTAAAAATATCTTCGGGAATTTCCCCGACCATACCAGTGAAAAGTGACATCATGTTGCTTCCCATGGCTTCATCGGTCCAAGATTCAAGACCAGTACCATTTTTAATAGCTGATTGTTTTTGAAAAAAAAGATTAGTGGTATCGGCAGCAATGATTGGAGAGGTAAAAAAACTTATCAACGTGAAGATGGTTGCGAAAAAAAAGAAAAAATTAGATAGCTTTCCACGAGTCATAGAATTATTTTAACAAAAAAATGGGTAATGTTTTCATGTTAGAACCAAGAGGTGGGATTTAATAACCGACTCATCTGAATGTACATATTGTTGGCACGATAACCAGGATCGGGAATAGGGTTGTCTTTGTTGGCGTTGGTTTTACTGGAAAATTTTTGATCAATTAGACCTTGCTTTTTCAAAACAGTATCGGGGAGCATGTTTGACCAGGCCTTTTCAGCTGTTTGAGCGTTGGGAACAACCTGATTGTCATAGGTACTAGTAACATCAATACTTTCCGAATGGGAGTAGGATTCACCAGCCGGGACATGTTGGAAGATACCATGAACAAAAAGACCGATTATACCGGTAACTGGTGCATCCTGAGCCTCGTAAGAATTGGTCTCAACACTATCACAAAGTGAGGCATTGGGTAGGTCTTCCTGTTGGGTGGGATTGATAAAGCTTAAAGATTTTTGAGTTTCTTTGGCGGTGGCGGCGGCGGCGTTGGGGAGAGTGCGGTGAAAAACTGTGGGACTGGGATTGATTCTTTGACGAGCAACGGTGTTGTAACCACCCCAATTGATAACAGTAACTTTGTTGTCAGCATTTCCTTTGGGGACAAAATTAATTTGTTTATTTAAAAGCAAATAGGCACTTTTTGATAAGGGAGAAAAGGTTTTACCTCCGGAACGTTCGGAATAACAACCATAATCACCGGAACAATTACCACTATAATGGCTTTTGATAGCGGTTAAGACACTACCGGGAAAATTGGTGGGATCGGCACCAAGTGAAGGATAATAGATTTTTTCATTTTGAAGACCAAAAATGATTTCACTGGCATAGACGGGACGACAATTACCAGCTGATTCATTGCTCATTTCCTGACAGGTACCGGAACAAGACCAAATGATTTGATAGTCCTGAGTAACAGTGTCAAGCTTGTCGGTTTGATTTAAAGAAAGAGCGACTTCAGAAAGAAATTGGCTTCGTCTGAAGAGGACCTCGGCTGCCGGAGGAACCCGTTGAGAGGCATTGGAACCGGCGGCGCTAAGATCGTTCATACTTTTTCTGGCGGCGGCTTCAGTACATTTGATACCACCCTTGGCAAAAAATAATTGGAAGTTGCGGTAATAATCATTCGAAAGATTTTTGACATCCATTTCTCCATCAAGGTCTTTGGCATCGTAGGGAACAAATTCTTGTTTGGGTTGACCATTTTGATCAGTGGTACCAATGTCTTTTTTTTCCGGCTCCCAGGTATTGGAAAGAGTTTTTACACCATTACAATTGACGGTATCAACTTTGAGGGTGTTGGAGTAGGTATCATTGCTAGGAACTTCAGGAGCAATAGCGGGACCGGGAGCTATCCGGGTGCTGGGTTGCATTTGGACGGGAGGAAATAAAAAATCAAAAAGGTTGAAAGCTTGAGTGGGGGTGGCTGA
>JBAZML010000052.1:0-3443 GCA_041649835.1 Candidatus Shapirobacteria bacterium | reverse complement strand
TCAACAGTAATGGTGGTGATTGGGGCTATGTTACGGTCGTCATCAGGACTGACCAACTTGATAAAAATACTTGGCAGGACTTTTTCGATAATTGCCGTAAATCTCACCTTATTCCCATAATTCGTTTGGCGACAATTATGGAAAACAATCTTTGGATAACTCCCACCACCAATGATATTGATAACCTAGCCAACCTTCTAAATTCTCTTAATTGGCCAATGATTCCAAAATACATAATTCCCTTTAACGAGATAAATCATTCCAAAGAGTGGGGTGGTACTATTGATCTCAAAAGTTTTACCGATATTTTTATATATACTTCTCAAAAATTTAAAAACCTTGATCCAAATTTTTATATTTTATCTTCACCTCTTGACCTGGCTGCTCCGGAAAAATTACCTTTAAACAAATCTGCCAAAGAGGTCTATAGAGAAATATATTCTTACAATCCAAAATATTTTGATTCTTTTGATGGATTGGCCTCACACTCCTATCCCAATCATGGTTATGTCGGTACCCCGGAGGATACCGGTCAGCACTCCATCATAGGTTACCAATGGGAATTAGATTTTATTCGAAGTTTGGGTGTTAACAAAACATATCCCGTCTTCATTACCGAAACCGGTTGGCCACATCGTGAAGGTGAAAAAAAAGACAATCAATATTATTCCATTAAAACCGCTGCTGAATTTTTAGAAAAAGCTCTAAATATTTGGCAAAAAGATAATCGCGTTATCGCAGTTACTCCCTTTATCTATAATTATCCTCAAAATCCCTTTGATCATTTTTCCTGGTTAGATTCAGATGAAAAGCTTTATCCCGAATACCAGTCAATTGTCAATCTACCAAAAAACAAAAATTCTCCTCAACAAATCACTAAATTTTCTATTCAAAAAATTAATTTACCCTTATTAATATTTAGTCAAAATCAACAAAACGGTAGTATCGAACTAAAAAATATTGGCCAGTCCGTCTGGGGAGAAAGCAATTTTTGTTTGGAATCACATAGTTCAGCCAACATTAATGCCGCTTCACTTTGCACTAATTCCGATATTTTTGTCTTCCCCGGCAAAACTGTTAAGATTCCTTTCCAATTTAAAATTGATTTTTATCTGGAAAAATCATATCTAGGATGGAAAGATACACCCCAATATGAAATTAACTCCATTAGCCCGACTTCCACTGTTTATCATCCGAAAGATAATTTATGGATCCATTTCAAACAATGGTTAAAGGTTTTTTTAAGCTAAACTTGTGGGTCGCGTGGGACTCGAACCCACGACCAATCGCTTAAGAGGCGATTGCTCTACCGACTGAGCTAGCGACCCAAATTGTCAATTTTATCCTATTTTGTGCGCCCAGGGGGAATCGAACCCTCATCAATAGTTCCGAAGACTATTACTCTATCCATTGAGCTATAGGCGCTTACTTGTATCCCCAGTTGGGATCGGACCAACGACCTACTCCTTAGAGGGGAGTCGCTCTATCCAACTGAGCTATGGGGACAAGCTTCGTTATTTTAACAGATTACTGATAAAATAGGCATGTCGCCGCTGTGGTGAAATTGGTATACACGTACGCTTTAGGAGCGTATGCCGAAAGGCGTGGAGGTTCGAGTCCTCTCAGCGGCACTTTTTTGCTACACTTACACATATTATGCCTTGGGAGTTATTTGCAATTATCAGTATCGTCACCACCTCAATAGCCGCATTATTAGAAAGAGTATTGATGAAAGATGATTCCAGTGACCCAATTAGCTTTGCAATTATATTTCAATTATTATTGGGAATTGTTACTTGGTGTTTTGCTCTGATATTTGGAAAATTCATATTACCACACGATTCAAGTGTCTGGTTTCGTTATTTAATATCTGCTGTTTTATGGGCAGGTGCCACAGTAGCCAGTCTAAAAGCCATGAAACTATTGCCGGTAGCAGAAGCAACGATAATTGGATCCTCTGGTACCATCATCTCAATTTTATTCGGAGTTCTTTTTTTTAAAGAAAAAATAGTTATTTCAACAATTTTTGGAACGATATTAATTTTTTCAGCCATTTTGATAGTTTTTTCTGAAAATTTATCATTTAAATCGAAATCTGGAATATTTTTAGCACTTTTATCAGCTCTGTTTGGAGCCACTGCCGTTATCAACGATATGATAATTCTAAAAAGTTACGAGGCTTTTTCTTATACAACTATTATGTCGTTATTACCCGGTTTTGTTCTACTTTTTATTTTTCCAAAACATCTCTTTAACTCTCGTAATTTATTCAATAAAAAAATGCTTCGAACAATGGTTTTCTTGGCTATTTTTTATTCCATTCAAGCCATTACTTACTATTTAGCTATTGAACAAAAAGCTCCAATATCCAAACTCTCACCTATTACCAAATCGTCAATCATCCTTACTGTTCTTTTTGGAGCTATTTTTTTAAAAGAACGCTCTCACGTTTCAAAAAAAATACTAGCCGCTGTTGTCGTTACCCTTGGTGTTATTTTAATCGGATAACAAAATTTTTTCCTGTTTTTTTGTTACACTTAATTATGTGGTTACTACTATTTTTACTTCTTACTAAACCAGCTTTTGCTCAAACCACTTCACCTGATCTCTATACTCAATATCGAACCGACTATTTCTTTCAACGGGACCTCTATCAAAAAGACTATATAGACTATCAAAACAAAAGCGATACTTATAACCAATATGGCTCTGTCACAGCTCAAAATGACAAAATCATTGCCACTAAAACAGTCTTTTTATCCCAAAATTCCATGTTAAAAGCCTATCTAATGGCTTTAAGGACCACTTTGGGTGATAGTCAATCTAATCAGGGAGAATTATTAAAATTGGAAAATTGGCTTGCCACTCAAAATCAATTAATTCCCAATCTTAATTCAACTTCCGCCCTAAAAAATTGGGCTGAAACCTTTCAGGTTCAGTATGTCTTCATTCAAAAAGAACTTTATACTGCCATAATTCAATCTCAAATTAACCGTCGGATAAAAACCATCGATGACGTTAAAAAACTAGCCGATTTGGCTAAAGTTGATTGGACTTCCAATTTTTCCGAAAAAGAAAATAAAATCTACCAAAATTTTCAATTGGCTATAAAAAATTCCCAAAGAAATCAAAGAGAAACTGTATTTTCTGATTTTTATTTCGAATCAAAAGACAGTCTCAATCAAGCTGATTTTTATCTTAAAAAAATTATTTCAGATTTAAAATCAATCGTCATTAAAAATAATCAGTAAACACATATGGAAGAAAAACTTTATCAAAACATTGATCTGCCTCAAAATAATCCGCTCGATATAAAACCGGCTGAGATTCCTGATACTTCCATAAAAAAACCTCTCAATCCTAAAGTACTTCTATTAATTATTCTTGGATCAATAATTTTCATCTTATTATTACTCAGCCTCATTGTTATCCAAGTAAGAAAA
>JBAZML010000051.1:0-3487 GCA_041649835.1 Candidatus Shapirobacteria bacterium | reverse complement strand
GGAACTGCAGCAACCGGTGGAGGGAGACTAGGTCAGACAGGAGGTTCAAATATTAGTGGAAATGGCGGAAGTGGTTCTTCAAGTAGTGCCGCCGGTGGTGGAGGTGGTGGTGGTACCTACGGATCAGCCAATTTATCAAAAATGTATTTTGGATCAGCCGGCGGAGGAAGCGCCGGAGCATGGGGAGGTAACGTTGGAAAAACGGGGGGAAATAGTGGTGGTATTATCTTAATTCAAGCAAATACAATTAATATTGGTGGTACCGGAATAAATGCTGGTGGAAACAACGGTACTAACGGACAAGGAACTTCACCATACACCATCGCTGGCGCCGGTGGCGGTGGTGGTGGTTCAATTCATCTTCTTGGAAATAATATTTCTATCGGCACCACAGTAATCAAAGCCATTGGCGGTCTCGGTGGTACCAGTGATGACTATAATGGAGGTGCTGGTGGAAATGGTCGCATCCGCATTGAATCCCCAAACTCAATTAGTGGCACTTCGACCCCCACTGCTTCTACTAACACCGATCCATGGTCTCTAAATGACACTATTTCCACAACCAAAAGTGCAACCAATCTATCAGCTTCTGCCATATATATTAATTTTTGGATCCGTAGTAATCGCATCGGCAATAACCTTCAATTTCAAATGGGAGAAAGTTTAGACACCGAGCAAACCTTCCCTATTAGTATTAATTCTGCCGATACGTGGGAACAAAAAATTTGGGACCTTTCAAGTATTCCAGCTTCGTCCCGTGACGCTATAACCAAATATGCCTTTAAAATACTCAATAACGATGTCACTCAGGAATTTTATTTCGATGCCATTAACGCCGATACTGCTTCTCTATCATACCCTTTCAATTGTTATCTAGAAAAATCACCAACCAATTCTTATATTAATATAAGTTGGACAGACAGCAACACCACCGAAGATGGTTACGAAATTCAGAAAAAAATTGACGGCAGTGCTTATTTAACTCTCACCTCTGTTGGTGCTGGGGTTACTGGATATGTTGACAATGTTGTCTCTTCAGGTCATATTTACCAGTACAAGATACTTCCCTATCTAACCGGTCCAATTTATGGTGAATCTTGTGAAACCTCATCTCTTAATCTTCAAACAGGTTTTTTTAAATCCAGTGGCATCAATATGCAAGGAATTAAGGTTAATTAAAACCAAAATAAAATTATATTTACTCTAGAATAAAATATGGAAATTACCCAAGACCAACAGGAACAGCTTCAAAAACTAGGTCTAAATCCTACTTCAACTACTCAAACATCTCCAAAAGCCAATCTAATTCCCTTATTTTCCATTTCTGGAATCACCCTACTCTCTATTGGTGGTTTAATTTTATTAAAATCTAAGAATAATTCCCAAATTTCGCCCTCTCCAATTTTACCTTCTTCAAAAAATCAAAATATCCCCTCTCCAACTCAAGTTCCAAAATCAATTCAACACTACCTTTTAGCTTCCCAACAATACTTCACTCAAGCTTTAGATTCTCAAACTACAAAAGGTGATAACCAAACTATCGTAAGTTATCTTAATGAATCAATTACTGCAGCATCAGAAGCGATCAAAACATCACCTTCTGACTACCGTGGTTATGAACAACGCGGGAAAATATATCAATCTCTTTTAGATTCTCAACCACAATTAATTTCCTCAGCTATAAACGATTTTCAGCAAGCCCAAAAGTTAAATCCTAATTCAGCCGAACTAACTCGCCAACTAGCCTCACTGTTTGCCAAAAAGGGTGATCTTCAAAATACTCTCACTTATCTTTCAGCCACTGTTTCTCTGGAACCAACTAAAGCTCAAAATTTTTATGATCTTGCCAAAATTCAACAACGGGCTGGACTTCTTCCGGATGCTCTCGATACTTACAATCATCTAATTCCCCTCATCACTGATTCAACCCAAAAATCTCAACTCGAAATCGAAAAAAAATCTATCGAAAAAATTGTCGCTCAAAACAACTTTGCATCGACAAAGCCATCTGGCGAAATTGAATCTACTTCACCCACTCCAGCCCCAATTCAAACTGAAGGCAATCTAATTCAAGCCTCGACCTCTACCGGCCTTATTATTGCCACTCCCGAGACATCCAAAGATATCTCCATAAAAAACCAAACTGATTCAAATTCACTTTCAGGAACATCAACTCTTCCCTCTGGTCAAAAACAAATTATTTTAAAAAATTCTGAACTTAAATCTAGTTCTCAAATATATCTCACTATTCTCAGTGGTGGCAAAAACCAAAGTCTCGAACTTCTCTCCAGATCAGCTGATTCTTTTACTGTTGGTTTTCAATCCCCAATTTCTGAAGATGTCATCTTCAAGTGGTGGATAGTAAAATAAAAAAAGACAGATATTCATAAACCCCTCTTGAGAGGGGGTTATTTTTCCCTTATTGTGTCGGACTTGGTGTCACTACAGTTCCCGTTGGAGGTTCAAGACCAGAATTTGGTACCACCACTCCCGATTTGGTCGTTCCACTCGGTAAGGCACTTGGTACTTTTAATGTTTCCGCTTCTTTGATTATCGCCGCTTTCGCATCAGCTTGCTGTTTTACTGAATCATCATATTCTTTTTTCCATATTCCCAATTCTTTACTTGCCATATCATAATCACCAGAGGTAACCGGTACCAAACTAACCGCCTGACTCAATCTAGTCACAGCTTCAGACAATTTATTCATTTTTTTAGCTGTGTAAGCCCAATTATACCAACCGTTTGGCAAATCAGACTTTAACGATACTACCTGCTCAAAGAATCTGTCAGCTTCCTCATATTTGCCTGCTGCAAACAACAAACCACCTAATTCCAGTCGTAAAGATGGGTCAATCGGATCTAAATTTAATGCTTGTACATAAGCTTGATAACTCCAATCAGCAGCTCCATCAACACTACCTATCAATTGACGATAAATTGAAGCCAAATTGGACCAATATTTTGTATTTGCACTATCCAAACCAACTGCTGATTTTCCTTCTCTAGCTGCTTGCTGCATCAATACCGCTGCTTTTTGCTTTTCTTCATCGGTTATTTCTTTACTACTCAACAGACTGGTGGCTAAAACCAAATTCGTCTGTGAATATATTCTTCTATATTCAGCATTATTTGGATTGACTGTTATCGCTTTTATCTGCCAATTGTAAGTTGAACCTCCATCATTAGCGGCTGCAGCCACCAAAGAATTCTTTAGATATATTTCTCCCAAGAGTACTTTTGTCCACCAATATAAACCAAAACCACTTCCCAACAATATTAAAACTGTTAATAAAATCGGTGCCCCATTCATTCCCGACTCGCCGACCCTCAACATTAATTTCACTTCTTTGTTTTTAATATCTCTAGTTACCAACCAAGCCAATAACATTATCGAAATATAGTTAACAGGTGTCAACAACAATAACAATCCTCCCATTAATACCCACATTCTGCCGGTTTTGCTCTGTTGAGATTTGCCAAAACC
>JBAZML010000050.1:0-3731 GCA_041649835.1 Candidatus Shapirobacteria bacterium | reverse complement strand
GTTTTAGAAAAATTACCTGCCCAGGGAATAGATGACGGGATAGTCAAACAAATCGCTCACTGTGTTCGTTCTCATCGGTGTAAAGATGTTGAGCCGGAAACTATTGAAGCAAAGATATTGGCCATTTCTGATTCTCTTAGTCATATGACTGATTCAATTTATTTTGAAATTGTGGAACTTCATGGACTTGATTTTTGTCTCGAAAAGCTGGAACGTGACTATCGTGACAAATCACTATTAAAACTTTCTTTCCAAGATCAGATTGACAAACTTTATCTAAGTTGGAAATCCTTACTTTCTAATTTAAAAGAAATAAATAGCTAGTTATCTAGATGTTAAACTAACCTGTGTCCGAAATTGCTGAAATTAAGAAAAGGTTACAGAAAATAGAAGAGAGAAATCGCCGCGTTGAATTAGATAAAACCTGGGAAACCTCTTGGGTTCGTCGTTTTTTAGTTTTAATCCTAACTTATATTCTAATTGGCACTTACATGAATGCCATAAACGTAGAGGATCCTTGGCTTAATGCAGTTGTCCCGTCTTTAGGTTTTTTACTTTCAACTCTCACTATTAGCTGGATTAAAATTTTGTGGTTAAAAAAATATGATTAAAGCCATAACTTTTGATCTCGATGGTGTTTATTTTACTCAAAATTCTATCGACGCATTTATCCAAAACTTTCCCAAAAAAATTACTGACCCCGATCGTATGGTTTATGTTCTCGCCAAGTCTGATGAGATGTCAAAATTCAAAAAGGGGATTATTTCTGAAGTCGATTATTGGTCCTATGTTCAACAAGAATTTGATACAAAAATTTCTCTGGAAGAGATTAGTCAATTGTTTATGGATTCTTATCAGGTAAATCCGAATGTTGTCGAAATAGTTAAAAAAGTTCGTAAATTAGGTATAAAAACCTGTATCTGTACCAATAACTATCCCACCCGTATCAACGCTTTAAATAAAAAATTTAATTTTTTAAACAATTTTGATGTTCAAGTTTTTTCCTATCAGGTTGCTACCATGAAACCGGATATCGAAATCTTTCAATCTTTGGTTGAAAAATCAGGGTGTCAACCAAACGAAATTATTTTTGCCGACGACAAACAATCTAATGTCGATGCCGCTCTTTCCCTTGACATCAATGCTTTTCTTTATACAAATTTTCCAGATTTTTTAGAAAAACTATTAATTTTAGGCGTCAATTTGTAATATGACCATCAACTTTACAGCCGTTGCCGCTCACGCTCTTATCGAAAAAGATGGTAAATATTTAGTCACCCGGCGCAGTCCCGACAATGGTTATATGCCCAATCTCTGGGACACTCCTGGTGGCACTATTCATTATGGCGAAGAAATCAGTACTGCTCTCAAGCGTGAAATATATGAGGAAACCGGATTAACTTGTGAACAAAAAGAAATATTATTTGTCTATTCCTTTATGTCCGGGCCCCATCGTCATCAATTTCAACTACTCTATCGTTGTCAATATTTGAAAGGGGATATCTCTCTTACTTCTGGTGATCATAATGAATACCGTTGGGTTACCCAAGATGAATTGAAAAAACTTCCGGATAAAATAGCTTTTCTAGAAACCTTCTCAAAATGCAGTCCCCCGATGTTATAATTGACACATGCTCGATACTGCCTATAAACAGGGATTAGCTCGTAATGTCAAAATATATTATCTTCAAAAACTTCTCCTCGGTTTAGAATTTTTTCTTCCTGTTTGGGTTGCCTTTGAATTAAAATTTACCAACTTTGCCGGTTTGGCTATTCTTGAAACAATCCAGGCCATGGTTGTGGTTTTAACCGAGTTACCCACCGGTGCTTTTGCTGATATTTTTGGTCGTAAAAAATCAATAATTTTGGGTATGTTTTCTGTCGGTATTTTATATTTTATTTTTCCTTTTTCTCCCAATTTTACTTTTATGTGTTATCTTTTTGCCGTCTGGGGTCTAGCCGGAACCTTTGTCTCTGGAGCAGATTCAGCTCTACTTTATGATTCTTTAAAGGATATTGGTCGGGCCGATGATTTTGCCAAAATTTCTAGCAAAGGGGCTCTCATTTACCGTATGGCTATTGCTCTGGGGACATTGGTTGGTGGTTTTATTTATACACTCTGGAACCCGGCGCCATTTCTTCTATATGGTGTTGTTTATTTAATCGCTGCCACCTCGGCTATTTTTTTAACTGAACCAAAAATTGATTCAGAAAAATTTTCGATGTCGAATTATTTTTTCCAGACAATTAGAGGAGTCAAAGAAGCTTTTAAAAATTTATACATTTCTTGTCTCTCTATCTACTACATTATTATTGGTGCCTTTTCTTGGGCGGCAACATTCTATTTTAGTAATATCTATGCCCAGCAAAATGGTTTTGGTCCAAGAGAACAAAGCATTTTGTTTTCTATTGTTTATTTTATAAAATCCATTTTCGCTGTATTAATCGCCCATTTCGAACATCTTTTTGATCGAAAAAAGATTTATTTAACGCTCTTTGTATTTTCGGTTCTTTCGTTTTTACCAGCTTATTTTATTCACGGTGCTTGGATAATCACAATTATCTTTGCCACCGAGTTAGTTTCTTCACTCCGTTTTACCTTACTGGACAAATACGTTAATCAAGAATTTGAATCAAAAAACCGGGCCACCGCCCTATCTTTTTTAAGTCTGGCCATTAGTTTAATATATGTTTTTGTTGTCTATTCAACCAGGAATATTTCTGATTTTTCAGGCGTAGGCACTATATATTCGGTTTTAGGTTTAATTTGTTTTGTCATTCTTACTCCCATCACCTATTTCCTAATCAAAAATCACCATTGACATTTGTTGATTATCTACTACACTTGTAGTATGTCAACTCAAAGCAAAGTGGAAACTCTGAATATTGCTGGTATGCATTGCGCCTCTTGCGCTCTGCTTATCAAAAAATCTCTGGAATCAACCAAAGGAGTCGAAATAGCTTCGGTCAATTATGCTTCACAAAGAGCTGTTATCAAATTTGATCCCAGTATTGTTAATAATTCAACTTTAGTAGACGCCGTCACCGCTTCTGGCTATCGGGTCGTCGACAAAAAAGTTGATGAAATAGTTGAAAGTCGTGTTTATCGCAACCGCTTTCTCTTTTCTCTTCTTTTAACTCTCCCTCTTTTTGTTTCCATGTTTGTTATGATCCCTGGCATTTTTTGGATTGCCTTGGTTTTAACTACTATCAACGTTTTTGTTATCGGCCGCAATTTTTATCGTGGTTTTTGGGCCGCTCTAAAATTAAAAACATTTACCATGGATTCACTTATCGCCATTGGTACTTTTTCTGCCTACATTTTCAGTCTTTTAACCAATACTCATCATTATTTTGAAGTTGCCGCTTCCCTGGTTACCTTCGTCTTATTAGGAAAATGGCTGGAATCCTTGGCCAAAGCCAGAACCTCGGCTGCGCTTAGTAAATTAGTTGATCTTTCTCCTAAATTAGCTCATCTCAAAAATGGCAAATCCTTTACAGACATTCCCGTAAACACGGTAAAAATAAACGATATTCTTTTGGTAAAATCAGGTGAAATTATTCCTCTTGATGCCACCGTTGTCTCGGGTTCTTCCTCTGTTGATCAGTCTTCTCTGACCGGGGAGAGCATTCCTATTGATTTAATTGCCGGTGACAAAGTCTTTGCTGGTACTCAAAACTTAACCGGCGCTTTAGAAATAAAAGCAACTTCAGATTCCAACAATTCTCTT
>JBAZML010000049.1:0-4403 GCA_041649835.1 Candidatus Shapirobacteria bacterium | reverse complement strand
TTTGATTGGTGTTAGTGCAGGGATGACCGAAGCGTTATTGACTAGACAAAGATTTGGATACAAAAAAATATCAGAAATAATTTCGGTGTGTGGTTGGAGTTGGCCGGAAGTCGGTATGAGTGATCTTGAGTTAAGAAGACTAAATGATTTACGGGGACCAAATCCTATTTTTGGAGAAGCAATTCAAAAATATACTGAGTTGTATATTGGTAAATATGAAAAGGGGACATTTGTTGGCAGATTTGAGCCAGATGACTGGAAGAAAATATTGACCTTTGTAGCAGAGAAGGATCAATTTGTGCCAAGAAATTGTTGTGTAATTGCTCCAGTAATGAAGGTAATTGAAATGAAAGGAGTTGATCATATTGGAGGCATAATCAGAGCTATTGGGAAGACAAAAATAATGAAGGAGTTTATCGAAAGACGATAGAAACTAAAGTAAGGAGCGGATTTTCTTTTCGATGGATTCAGGAGCTTTTTTAGTAACGAAAGAAATTTCCTGGGAAAGATGATAAACAATTTTATTGACAATATCCTGATAATTTGCAGAAAATTTTTCGGCGGTGGTGACTTTGTTGGCGCAGAGCTGTTTTAGAACGTAGATAGTTTTATTGGGGTCGTTGAGATAAAGAATTTCCTTAATGGTTTTGAAGTCGAAGGCAACATTGGGATCGATGGGTTTTTGGAGGTATTTATAGATTTCTTTTATATCTTCGGCGTTGATTAGATAGCGAAGACCACTTTTTTGAATGTTGTCGACGGGAATAGAGAAAGAAGCTGCTTTTTGATCAGTATTAATGGGTCGATAAAGAAAATATTCGCAATCAATACCGCGGTAATCTTTTTTAATTTTTTTATCAAAAATTTGATAAATGTTTTCAAAATCAGTTAGATAATCACCGACAGTAAATCTAATTTTTGGGAGAGTTGATGTGGAATTTATATGTATAGTATATCAGAATAAAGCCAAAAAAGTCTGGGGATGTTATATTAGATGGAGATGAGCGGAAACAGAATTATTTGTGTGACAGGACTTTGTGGTTCTGGAAAAAGTGTGATATCAGATTTTTTAGTTAACAAGAAGAAATATCTTTTTTTGCGTTTTGGTCAGTTAACCTTAGATGAAGTAAAGAGGAGAGGATTGGAACCGAGCGAGGCGCTTGAAAAAGAGATAAGAGAGGAGATAAGAGCAAAACATGGAATGGCAGCATATGCCATATTAAATTTGCCAAAATTTGATGAGCTAATAAAAAAGGGAAATGTGGTGGGAGATGGGTTGTACTCTTTTGAGGAATATAAAGTTATGAAAGAACATTTTGGAGAGGCCTTAAAAGTGATAGCGGTTTATGCACCTCCGAGTTTGAGGTATAAAAGAATTTCTGAGAGGGTAATGCCCACTACCGATATAGATTTGAGACATCGTCCATTAACAGTTGAAGAAGCCCAAAAGAGAGATTTGGCAGAATTGGAAAAATTAAATAAAGGGGGGACGATTGCAATGGCTGATTATACAATTGTGAATACAACTGATGTTAATAATTTATTAAAACAAATAAATGAAGTTGTCGAAGAAATTGAAAATGGTTAGTGAAGTTAAATATGTAAGGCCAAGTTGGGATGAATATTTTCTGGAGTTGGCCGACGCTGTATCTAAAAGAGCGACCTGTGACAGAGGAAGAAGTGGTTGTGTAATTGTTCGTGACAAGAGAATTTTGGTAACTGGTTATGTTGGAAGTCCGGCTGGTTTACCCCATTGTGATGAAGTGGGACACTTGATGAAAACAGTGGTTAATGAAGATGGAAGTAAAAGTGAACACTGTGTAAGAACGGTCCATGCAGAACAAAATGCAATTTGTCAGGCGGCGAAATTAGGTGTTTCGGTAGATGGGGCAACAGTATATTGTCGGATGACGCCATGTCGGGTTTGTGCCATGTTGTTGATAAATTGTGGAATTAAAAGGGTATATTGTGAGAGAAAATATCATGCTGGAGGTGAGTCAGAAGAGATGTTTAGAATTGCTGGAGTAAAACTGGAATATAAATTTAATGAGATTCAAGAATATCCGAAGAAATAATTCCGGAAGTAGAATAATTTTTTAGACGAGGAAAGATAATCAGTTTTATATTCAGTTGCTGGCAAATGTGATTCTTTTCTTTATATTTAGAGTCATTTGAAGAGATAAAAAGGTAATCAGGATTTATTTTTTGTAATAGTTTGAGATAGTTGGCATGATGGGGAATAGAGATGATTTTATCAACGCATTTTATTTGTGAAAGACAATACTTTCTTATTTTTTGGGAAAAAAGTGGACGGAACGGACCCTTTTGGTTTTTGAGAAAATCATCGCTTTCTAGACCAACAACTAAAATGTCGGCTTTAGATTTTGCAAAGTTTAGGAATTTAAAATGACCGTAGTGAAGAAGGTCAAAACAACCTGTTACTAAGGCGACGGTAGGTTTTGGCATATTGATGATAATATAACATTAATGATAAAGGCTATATTTTTTGATCAAGATAACACGTTAGTAAACACTCGGGAAGTGGCTGGTGAAACGTACAAAAAAGCAATCTATTGGGTGGCAGTTCAAAAAAAGATGAGTGGTGACAAATTATTTCAGGATTGGCGGGGGATTTTGGATACTCTAAAGAAGTCTAAGAATCCGGAAGAACGCCAATTTTCATATTCTCTGTCAAAAATTGTTTCGGAACCGGATTTAGTTGAAGATGCGGTGGAAATTCAAAAAAAGTTGTTGAGTGAGACAATTCAGTTAAATGTGGGAGTGAAGGAATTTTTTGAAAAGAAAATTGAAGGAGTTAAATATATTTTAATGACGGAAGATTTTGATGACCAAATTGAAATTAAATTGGCGAAATTTGGATTAAAAGAAAAATTTGATTTAATAGTAGGGAGTTCAAATGTGGGGTTAATGAAACCAAATATTAAATTTTTGCAAATTGCTTGGGAGAAATTTAAATTAGATCCAGAAAAATGCCTTTATATTGGTGACAATTTTGAAAAAGACTGCCAGATGGGTAAAGAAAATGGTGGTAAGGCAATTATTTTTGGAAGAGATGACAATAGAGCTGATTACAAAATGGACGATTTTACAGAATTGACTGGTATATTGAAAATTATTGAGTAGTGTCAACGGGGGGATGGGAAGGGACGATGGAGCCAGGGAGAATTTGACTATCACTTTGAATGATTACTCCGGGATTGGTACCACTGTGAATACCGATTTTGACATTATCACCGATTAAAGCCCCCATAAAACTACTATTGCAATCAACAACTTTTTCTTTGATAAGAAATTTAATATTGGCTCTGTCATGACGGCGATTGGCGGTGACAAAATCAGCTCCAATACGACATTCCTGACCGATGATGGAATCTCCGACAAATCCGGAATGAACGTGACTGTTTTTACCAATCAAACTATGTTTGAGTTCGACACTATTTTCGATTTGAGAACCTTCCTCCATAACTGATTCTTTACGAATTTTTGAATAACTGCCAACTACGGTTCTTTTTCCGATGTATACGGGACCTTGGATGAGACTGTACTCATAAATTTCGGCACCTTCTTCGATGATAACCGGTCCGGTAATGATGGCGGTGGGATGAATTTTGGTTTGAGGGTGGATGATTTGTTTACCGTCGGTAAGTTTTTCAATAAGATGAGAAGCAATGGGGAATAGATCCCAGGCGTATTTAAGAGAAAGAGATAGTTCGGGAGTTTTGATGGCTTTGATTGAATTGTTTTTGAGATATTGATCAAGAGATAACTCAAATTGATATTCACTTACTGGTGTCTGATTCATAAATTCAACAAATTTTTTGGTAAGAAGATAAATACCTAAAATTCTTTGATTAGATAATCCGGTAAGATCGACTGGTTTTTCAACAATCTTTGTAACCTGGTCACCATTCAAACCAAGAATGCCATATTTTTGTGGTTCTTCTGTATCTTGGCAAAACATGACCATGGAATTTAGATATTTTTGCTGATTGTTGAAATATAACTTTAAATGTTGATCGATATTGAGTTGTTGAGAATTTAGAAGAATAAATTGGTCGTCGAGAGATGGTAAGGCGGAAATAATGGCATTGCCCATACCCAAGGGTTCTTTTTGGTCGTGAAAATTTATCTTAACCTTGTTTTGATAAATAGATAAACTTTGACTGATGGAGTCGTCATTTGGCGACTTAATGATTTCAATTTTTTGAATTCCGGCACGAATGAGAGCTTCGACGGTCCAAGCAATAATAGGTTTGTCTAAAAGAACAAATGCACTTTTGTGTTGATTGCGAGAATTAAAAGGTTCAAATCTGGAACATTCACCGGCTGCGAGAATAACGGCTTGGACAAGAGGATTATTTATTTTATCCATATTTATTTTC
>JBAZML010000048.1:0-4598 GCA_041649835.1 Candidatus Shapirobacteria bacterium | reverse complement strand
ATCTCCTTCAAATACAATTATTCCCCCCTTTGACGAAACACCAACTGTAGAGACACAAAACTGGACAGAGACGGTGATAGCAACAGCTATTCCTACGGAGACGGCAACTTTATCACCGGCAGAGATACCAATTGATAGAGATTTGCTTTATAACTTTCCAACTAGTTATCAGGATTTGTTAACTCGTCCCGAGGGTTGTGTTATGGCACCTGATCCACTTGAAGATCTTGATGTCTTTAATCAATGGAAGAGAGATAAACTTGTACCATTGTTTGGTGATTTGATGACGCGTGAACCAAATGTGTCTTTTGATGTTCCAGTATATGGAGGAATAAATCCTATGTATGGTATTTCTCTCGTACAGTTTTCAGATATTGATAGTTCGACTTTAATATCCGGTGAACAGGCAATTTTTTGTTTTAAACATGATGGTTTTTTATATCCGGTCGTTATGTGGACAGTAGGTAATCACGGTGGTCATAATTATGGTACATTTGGATTGATCTTATTCAATGGAAATATTGGGGGTCTAAATGAATCTGGAGTTGATATTATTAGATTGTTGAGTGAAAGAGAAACTAGAATAGCTGCAATTGATATTTTAAAAGGTCCTTCTTCAGAGTATCTTCCTGATGTAATTAACGAAATGCTTGACTTAGAAATGACGGCATATATAGAACGACTCCCACTTGACACACCGGATATAGATATTGGACCGGCAATTATTCAACTTCAGCCTTAGTTTATTCTTGTATTATTGAGTTTTAGCAAAAAAACCTTTATACTTTTTTAATGAAATTATGGTATGTTCTGGTTCTAGTGTTGGGGGTTGGGATTGGTTTTTGGCTTTTAAATAATTTTGGAGTAAAAACATCCAAAAAAATGACAGTGGTTGAAGAAAATAATATTAAAAATGAGACGAAAGAATTGCCGGAGGGAACTATCATTGATAACAAAGGTGTAAAAGTTGAGACGAAGGACTTTGTTGGTATAGTTAGAAATTGGAGTCCGGAAACCGGTATTATTGAAATTGATAATGACAATAAGATTTGGAAATTTACTATCAATCCTAGTGAAACGATAATATTTGTTCCAAATTTGAAAGACAAGAGTAGAGCAATACTGATTACTGATACTGAGAACATTCATTGGAATAGCGCTTTTTGCTTAGGTGATTATCCGGTAACGTTTCAAATAGACGATGATAGGGTTGTTTCTGTTAATAATGGTGGTTTTAGACCCTGTGGTTTTAAGGGAGAATAATGAAAAATAATTTTGTAAAGATTGTTTTTTGTTTAGGGGTGGGTTTTATGATGTTGGGTTATTTTAAGATGCGAACGTCAACTACTGGCGATATTCGAATGATTGTTCAGGCGGCACACGTATGTTTGAGTACCTATTGTAATAGCGGTTCGGGCTGCACTTCTCCATCTGTATGTTATAGTGCAGATGCTTTAACCTGTGCTTGTGTGACGCCATATTGTACTACGGCTATGTCGTTAACATGTTCTACTACCGGAAGGACTTGTATTCCAAGTCTGGCGGGTGGTTATTGTAGTCCTTATCCAACTTCGACACCAACAGTAACACCAACACCAACACCTTATCAGGATTGTAATAATGATGGTTTTTGTGTTCAACCTCCGCCAGTAGCTTGTTATTATGTCTGTCATTCTTGCGATTATTCAGGCTGTTATGATGATCCAATTGATTGGACTCGTTGTACCTCTGGTGTTTATGCTAAATCGAGAATAGATTGTTACTCTGGAACATGTGCTACTGCGTGTTCTAAAACTGAGGTTGGTAGTACGTCAACTTGTCAGTGGTGTCCATTATTTACCGTTGTAGCAACCCCACCACCACCAGTTCCTACTGCGTGTTCCGCATATGCATGTACCACTGTAACTGGACCAACAGCTTTGTGTCCTTATTTTAATCCGGCCACAACCTGTGTTGCTGATGGCGGTCTTGGTAGCTGTGATAATTGTGGTGGTATGGATTGTGGACCTTGTGGTGGTGCAGCTCCAACAAATACACCGGCACCAACTTCTCCTCCCGGATCAACACCAACTCCAGTTCCTCCAACACCAACTCCTGGTTGTGTCACAGATTGTGTAAATGACCCTTGTAGAACCAATATTTGTTCGGACCAAACTTGTTTAGACACTTGTGGTACGACTTATTGTATTGGGGCAAAAACTCCTTGTGCCATTCCAACTTTTAATTCTTTAGTAATAAAAAACGCTAGTAGTGTGGTGGTAGCGGCGGATGTCAGTAACAGAAATCATATTTGTGAAGCCAGCTTTTTTAATAATGCTAGTCCGAGAACTGTAATTTATGATGTTAATGTCTCCGATCTTGACGGTTTTGGCACTATTACCCGGGTTGATTTAAGATGGAATGAGGGTGTAGGAGTCGGCAAAACTATGGCTTATGTGACTGGTTCCGGTTCGGGAAATACGGCAATTTATCGTTTGTCGGTTACCTATGCTTCCGGAAGTAATAATAGTGGTATTTATCCGATTGAAATTAGGATTACTGATGAGGATAACAGAACTTCCGATTGGGTCTCATCTAACCGAAATTGGAAAGTCTGGGATTGTCAGGTTCAGGTTAGCGGTTCTCTCTATGATGGGAGTAGTGGTCAGGTATGTAACAATACTGGTTTTACGAATTTGGTTGATATTGATTTAAACTTTAGAAATTTACTGTTTAGTAATGTCTCTGCTGGAGTTTCAGCAACACCAATTTTACCTAATCGTTTTGGATCAAATACTTTAACTTGGAGTAGAACTTATTTACCAATCTTTAATAACGGAACAGCCTTAAATCCCAATGGAGATCTATCCGCTTCAGGAAGAATGACTCGGGTGACGGATGTGGGTGCTGGAGGAACAGTTTCCTGTCCAACAACTGATCAGTTTAATCTCTATGATAAGGTATCTGCCTATTCTGTGGGAATGACAGCAGTAATTGATTTTTCTTTTGTCCGAAGTCAGGAAGGTTGGTTCCAAGTAACCGGATCCGGAGTAAAAGCTAAAAATCAATTAGTGAGTGGAGTTCCGGTGACGATGCCGCTTGCTTCCCGAGCTTTGACCCTATCAAGAGTCGGAGCTGACAATGGTCTGGTATCTTTTGCTTCTTATGTGAACAACAACGGTTATGTCAGTAATAGTGCTTATGGAATTACCAATAACTGGTGGATACAAAGGAACACTAATGATGTCACGACTTACAGTTATCAATATCTGTACAACAACATTTTTATTAATCGTGATATTGGAGTAACCGGAACAAATTGGGCAGGAAAACCAGCTACCTCTGTGGGTGGTGTCTATTTTGTAAATGGAAATTTACTGATTAATAGTAATTATGACTTGGATGCCGGAAAAACAGTTCTGGTTATAGTTAAGGGTAAAATTACTATCGATCCAACAGTTTCCCTCTTAGACGGAATTTACATTGCTGATGGTGGCATTGAGGCTACTGGTGAATCAGCAGCTCAGTTGGTAATCAATGGAAGTTTGTATTCTAAAGCGACAATTCAATTGGCTCGAAGTTACGTCAATAAATTGACTAACAACACCAGCCCAGCAGTAATGGTTAACTATCAACCAGATTTAATATTTAACATGCCCGGAACTTTGATGAGGGTATTGTCGGGATGGAGGGAAGAATGAGAAAAGCTCAAGTAGCCATAGTCGTTTTGTTGGTGTCAGCAGTAGTCATGACGGTAGGCTTGTCTCTGTCTAAAAAAGTAACTACTGATACTAAGATTGATACCAGTGAAGAATCATTAAAAAAAGCCTTTAATGCGGCTGAATCAGGTATTAACTATTTTTTAGGTACCGGCAATACTAAGTACAGTGCTCCAGACAACTTGTCTTCGGCTGACATTCTAACCAAAAACATTGTGGCTGATGGAGTGATTTTAGATTTTGATGAATTTGTCTTGGCCAACCATAATGAATCTTATTGGTTAGTTAACCATTTGAGTAACGGAGACATAGGAGCTACTTATTACAGTGCTGGTGCCGGAACAGTTAATGTTTGTGTGACTGATTTTGATGGCTCTCTAGAAATTGCTTATTTTTACAAAAACGGAGCTACTTATGGAGTGACTCGGGCTGGTTACAATTTTAGTAGTGATGTAGCTAAAAAAATTAATGGTTTTACCGATGTGGCTGGAAATTGCGTAACTGTAAACACTACCAATTCTTCAATTTTATTAACAGTAACTCCCCTCTTCAGTGGTGGAAAGTTTTATCTGACCGGAGCCGGAGCATTTCCGGTTCAAGGAATGGATATCAGTTCCACGGGTAAAGCTGGTGAGATATCAAGCGGTCAGATAAACAAGAAATTAAGAGTGATTCAACGTTACAAAATCCCCTATTTCTTATTGTCAGGAGTGGTATCTGAGAACTCGGTATTGAGTGATTAATACTATGTGTATCGGATGTGTATATACTATAGGCCTCTCTTCCCATTGAATTTAAAGTCGGCAGTGCTATAATTCTCATTAATATTATAGGTTCTGAAATAATAAAAAATGAGTAAAAGAGGAATTGAAAATAGTATAAGAATGTTTGTGGCAGGAG
>JBAZML010000047.1:0-4857 GCA_041649835.1 Candidatus Shapirobacteria bacterium | reverse complement strand
AAATAATTCACGAAAGTGTTAGCTTAGATGGTACCTTAATCAAGACTAATGGAAATAAAATTTATATAGAAATATCAGAATACTTTGGAGAAACAATTAAAGACGTTACCTTAGTAAATGACCCATCTTCGTTTTTAAAGAGACTATTAAAACAATTTGAGTCATTTGAAAAAGGAGAAATAATCTTAAAAACAGGAGTATTTGACAAGCTCTTATCTAATTCTAGATTATCTGATTCTGTTGAATCTAATTCATATGATTATGTAAACAAACTCCTTAATGAAAACCAGAAAAACGCAGTTGAACAATCACTTAATAATAATTTCCATTTTATATGGGGGCCTCCCGGAACTGGTAAGACTTTTTCTATTGCAGAAATTATTTACCAATTACTAAGTCAAAATAAGAAAGTTCTTATTTCTTCAAATACTCATAAAGCAGTAGATGGAGCACTAAAAAAACTGTTAATAGATAATGATAAAAAACGGAGTAAATACTTCTACAACAACGATGTTCTCAAAAAATTATATGAAAACCAGCAGATTTTAAGGCTAGGGGGAAAAAAGGATAAAGAAAATAAAGATTTATATGGTGAATTACATATTTCAATGGATGATTTAGTCGAAAAGAAAAGTGAAGAAATAAACTCAAGTATAGAAAAATTAAGAAAAGAAGTATCGTCTTACCAATTACAGATATCGGATAAAAAAGAATTACTTGAATTATATGAAACATATACTAACTATAAAGATAAAAAAGATAATTCACTCATATTACTTGAAGAACTTAATATTCAAAAGAATGAATTAACTGAATGGTTAGATATAAATAACACAGAGATAAAAGAGAAGTCAGAAAAAAATACCTACTTTACAGATTTATTATCGAAAATAAAGGATGAACAAAATAATATTGTAGCATTGGCTAAACAAGTAAAAAAATATAATGAAATACTAGAAAAAATAA
Organism: Candidatus Shapirobacteria bacterium; assembly: GCA_041649835.1. Lineage (GTDB taxonomy): Bacteria > Patescibacteriota > Microgenomatia > UBA12405 > UBA12405 > UBA12158. The sequence continues at coordinate 3,891 of JBAZML010000047.1, read as the reverse complement.
GTGAAAAAAAGTCGAAAATTAATACATTAGAAGCAGATAAAGATTCACTTTATTCAAGGAAAAAAGCGATTGAGGAAACGCAAAAACAACATTTATCAATTCTAAAAAAAATAGATGAAGGTGAAGTATTAAACTCAATTAAGAATTTATTTTTAGGAATTAATAAGAAAAAGACATTAGAAGATTTACGTTTTTGCGAAGAAAATATCGACAAATTAGAGAAGAGAATTATTCGAATAAATGAAAATATTAAAAATAATAAAGAAAAAATTGATGAATTAGAAAATGAAAGAAATATTTATCTAGATAATATAAATAATTTTAATGATATTGGTATTTCGAGAGACGAACTTTTAAATTTAGCCATATATAAAGAAAAATATGAAGAATTGGAGATCAAATCAACTAAAATATCACAAGATATTAAAGAACTAGGATATGAAGAATTAAAAAATTCAGAATATGATGTAATAATAAAAATCAGTGAAATCATTCTAAAAAAAGAAACAGAAGAGAAAAAACTACAGAGTTTAGAAGAAGGAGTTAAAAAAATATTAGACAATACTCAATTATTAAAGAAAATAGAAACATTAAACTGTAAAGAAATTAAATTAGAAATTAACAATAATGAAAATTCTTTAAAAGAAGTTCAATCAACACTAAAAGATTTTGATGAAAAGTTAAAAAATATTAAGACAGAAATTGTTAACAACGCAAAATTAATTGGGTGCACTTTGACGAAAGCGATGATGTCTTGTAAGGCTTTGTTAGTTAACCCTCCAGACGTAGTAATAATTGATGAATTTAGTATGGTTGGACTTCCATTAATCTCATTTGTTTCTTGTTTAGCAAACACTCAATTAATATTTGTCGGAGATCATAAACAGCTTCCTCCAATTTATATGAGTGACACTAATACAGAAGCAGGAAAGATTGTAAAAAATTTTCAAGGGAGAAACATTTATAACTACCTTTTTGATGAAGAATCTAATTCTTTACCAGAAACTGTTACCCAACTAAATATTCAGTTCAGAATGAACGATGATATTAAAGAAGTAATTAATAAACTTTTTTATGAAGGCAAGCTTAAATCAGACGAAGAATCAACTAAGGATAATTATATTAAATTACCTTTTTTAAGTGATTCTGGAGAATCTGTAATATTAGTGGATACCACTAGTATAAATCCTTGGGTCAGTAGAGAAAAAAATGCTAAAACTGGTTCAAGAGTAAATTTCTATTCTGCCTTATTATCTAATCGGATTATCCGCAATATTCTTGACAATAAACTTGCAAGTGAAGTAGGGTATACGTCTCCTTATGCTGGTCAGTGTAGATTAATGAACCATATTTTAGGTGATGATAAAAATAAAGTATTAGCAGCAACAGTGCATAAATTTCAAGGTGATGAAAAAGAAATAATTATTTTTGACCTTACAGACAGTTATCCCGAAAGACCATCAGGGCTTCTTAAAAAATATGCATGGAATAGTAGTAAAAAAGAATGGCTAGGTAATGATTCACAAGCGGATAAAATAATTAACGTGGCTATATCGAGAGCAAGAAAAAAAATAATTATCATAGCTAATAAAAAATATTTTGAATACAAGCTCAATCCAGAAAGAAATACTCATTATGACGAAGAACCAATTATTGAGTTGTTTGAAATGTTTAAGAAAAATAAAGGGTTTAAGACACTTTCAGCAGAGGCTGTATTAAACTACGACCAAAAAGAAATAAAAGATCTTAGAGACTCAGTATACGGAAAAGATTCAAAACTAAATACGAACAACTTAACTCTTCTTGAAGATAAAAATGATAGAGATGCTGAATTCTATACAGAGGTTACATTTTATGATGCCTTAGCAGAATCTCTAAACATTTGTGAAAATAAACTAATAATATTGAGTCCTTTTATATCAATAAATAGAGTAAATAAATTAAATCACAATTTTTCAGACTTAGAATCTAAAGGAATTGAAGTGAGTATTTATACAAAACCTTTAAGTGAGCAAAATGATAATTGGGCAAGAGAGGGAGTTAACGCATTAAAGAATTTTTCAAATATTAAAGTATTTTATAGAGAAGAGATGCACGAAAAAGCTGTAATTATTGATGATAAAATAACTTTTTTTGGATCATTAAATCCTTTATCCCAGAACAATTCAAAAGAACTAATGCTTAAAGCAATTGATAATAATTTTTCTATAGGGATTATGAAATATGTTGAAATGATTAGAGATGCAAGGGAATCCTCTTCAGAAGATAGAAGTATTGGTAAAATATCTGAAGATATAGCCTTAAGAGAATTTAGAACCCTTAGAAAAATTATTTGTTCAGAAAAACATTTACCTTTTTCAGCAATCCTACACAACGCTACTATTGAATCTCTTATAAAGAAAAAACCAAAAGAAATTGAAGGAATTATGGCTATTGATGAATTTCAGCGAAATAAAACAAATATTGCAGGATTTGAAGGTAAAATACTTTATATAACAAACAGAATAATATAAGCGTGAATTGGTGTATTCTTATTTAGTGACACCTTATATTTATATTTCAATAATCCTTATCTTAGTTATATGGTTAATGTGGAGCCTTGCTGGCAATGCTAAAACTGAAAAGGCACTTCAAGAAACTCGTGATAGGCTAATGTCTTTGATAATTGGGAAGAAACTGATAACCAGAAAAAAATATCTACGAAAAGAAGAATTGGAGTATCTTGGCCTATTGGAATCTACATTTGGAGATAATTATATTGTTAAGTCACAAATTCACTTATCTGATATTGCTGATATTAAGTTTGGATATTACGACCACGACAATCTATATTACGACCTTAAAAGAATAATCCTCGACTATGTAATATTTGATAAAGAATATATTCCTTTGGTAGGAGTTGAATTAAACGGAAGTTCTCATTTTTTAAACAATCGTCTTAGCCGAGACAGACTAACTGAAAACTTACTACATAACATTGGGGTTGAATATCATGAATTAGATTTGTCCAAAAAATATAATGCCTCTGAAACTAAGACAAAGATTGAGAAAAAGATAGAATTGGTAAAACAAAAACTCGTCTCAGCACAAGGAATATCCGTATAGATAGACAATATTTGACATAGCTAGGTAATAAGTTATACTCTTTTTATTACTAATTAAATGAGACATTCGTCCCATCTATAGGCAATAAGGAGAGAATATGGCAGAGCATTATGAACCACAGTTAATTGATGGTTGGAAGTTTGATGAGGTGGCCTCAGCCTTACAAAAATGTATTAGAAGAGGTTTAGAATACGATTCTTGTTTCTTTGCGTTCATATTTCATAAAAGTAATTTTGGTCAATACCTATGGCGTAGATTATCTATAATCTGTAGTGAAGATATCGGAAATGGAAATCCAGATGCTGTTTTAATTCTAAATGCCTTAAAGGATAATTGGACTGACTTGCATAAACACATTAAAGAACACACTTTGGATAAATTTATTTTAGTAGCACAAGCCATTCTATATTTATGTAGAAGTCAAAAATCAAGAGAAACTGATAATATCACCAATTTAATTGACGAGAATTATAAATCTAACAAAAGGATCCCTATACCTGAGATAGCTGTTTGTCCTCACACTAACCAAGGAAGAAAGGTCTGGGGAAGATTTGGAGACCTTTCAGATGGTCTAGAAGAGACAAGAATACGATTGTGGAAGAAAGAATGGAGTAAGTTAGATAAATTAGCCTATCCAGATAAATGGGAAGACAAAATTATAGAAATTTGGATGGACAGAGCCAAAGAAAAACAATGAAATCTATACTCCCAGTAAGTCGCCTAACAGTAAGTTTTATTTCAAAATCTATCCATTGTGAGCTTCAATCATGTTTATAAAAAAATTGG
>JBAZML010000046.1:0-5034 GCA_041649835.1 Candidatus Shapirobacteria bacterium | reverse complement strand
AGTTACCAGCCTTAATTTCTTCCAATGATCAGCCAGCAAAAATCCAAAAAACAAACTAAATCCTAATGAACCAAGAAAGATGTATCTTTCAGCTACCAGCCAACTAACCTTTACCGGGGCCATTGACGGGGCAATTGAAATAAAGATAAAAGCCAACGCAAAAAAATACCGCTTATCCTTGAAATAAAAATATACAGTTAAAGCCAGATAATTTATCAAAATAACAAAATTTAACCAGCCGGGTAAAACATACATTGTATGGTAAAGCGTCAAGTCAATTGGGAAAAACAATAGTTGTAAATATTTTGGAATTGCCGTGGGATATTGAAATAGGGGATTATAAAATATACCGTCAGAGGCGTTGATACCACCATTCACAACTGCAATACGGGTCGTGATATATGGCCAACTAATAATTAAGGCTACCAACGAAATCAATGCCATTATTCCAAAATATTTGGCGTATTTTTCTACCACAATTTTCCGACTAAATGAAAGTATATACAAACCAATCAGTAAAAATATCGCAAAAGGTCTAGGTCTATCAGTTGAGAATGCAAGCAAAAAGAACACCCCACTCAAAATCAAACTTTTCAATTTACCACTATCTAAAAAATATATAAAATTTATTAACGAAGCCACAATATAAACACCCAAAATTACATATACTCTTCCGGCAATCCAACTAACTGCTTCTACATGAATTGGATGAAAGATAAACAATAACATCGTCAACTTGGCCACTAAATCACTTTTAGATATCAGTCTGACAAACACAAATCCTAAAATATTGAAGGCTAAAAACCACATTAAAGACATTACGTGATAGGGCATTGGATTGGCATAACCAAAAAGCTTGTAAACAAAAAAATTCGATAAATTCATCGAGTTTCCAAAGGTATTCCAATTCATCGTGTACCAAAAGTTTCCAATCTGAGGATTTTGAGTAATTGTGGCATAGTCATCAGACACAAAATCACCACCCATAGCGTTGGCAAAAAGAGCGATTGACAAAGCTGATATAATTATCAAAAAAATCCAATTTTTCTTAATTATTTCCCAAAACTTAGGTAAAAAAACATTTTCTTCTTTTACTACAGATACTGTTTCCACCCGTCGAATTTTCTTTAATCTCTTCTGTGACATTATTCCATTTTAGCAAAATAATTTGCCAATTTAGCTACACTATGTCTTAAGCGCCAGTTAACTTCATCAATAGTGGCAATATCAGCCAAAACTGTTTTATCACCTGAGATTTTTTCATATTTAATATGATCAGAACTTTCCATTTCATAAAAATCCATCACTCTCTCGAGCTTCTTACTGTCCAACATACTCAAATCGGCCATCAGTAGAATATCAAAATCAATATCTAAAAACTTTTTATACAAATTCAAATAATCGCTTTGGTTTTTAATATCACCTTCATTAGCTGATGACATAATATTGACCATCAACATTTTTTTAGCTTTACTTTTTACAAAAGCATCACGAATTCCCTTGGTCAAAAAATTGGTAATCAATGATCCATAGACACTACCCGGACAAACAATTATCAGATCAGACTTTTCTAGTGCCTCCAAAGCCTCCGGATTTGCTACTACATCAGGCTGCAACCATAATTTCTTTACATAATCTCTAGACATTCTTAAATCATCCAGAAAATGTTCACCTTCGTATATCTTGCCACTTCTAGTTTCAATACAAATGTTTGAAGGCGTTACGGAGATTGGAATCACCTCACCCTTCAATTCGGCCAGAGTTAGGTCCTTAAAAAGGATATCAACATCAGCCAATGAACCTGCCTTTTCTGACATAAATTGAAAAAATATATTTCCAAAGTTTCTGTTTCTACCATCACGATATCTAAGCATATCTTCCCAAATTTTCTTTTGATTTCCATCCTTCCACAACGAAATCAGAGATCGCCAATAATCAGAATTGGCCAATACCTTACCTCTCTCGTCGGTTCTAAGTCTGCCAGTATCACCTCCGTTATCATAAGTAGTTACGATCGACTTAATATCTTCAAAACCAGCTTCCACCAAGGCTTCATTAATTACCGGCATTCCGGTACCTCCACCTATAGTGCACACCTTTGTTTTTATGTTCATGTTTAAGATTATATCTCATTTAAGACTCTTTTCTTTCTAAATATATTTTTTGCTTTATAATAAACTCATGTTGCCCTTGTTCAAGGAAATAAAAGACGTCATCAAATGGCACGAACTACTCTGGCAGATGGTCGGTAGGGAAGTCAAAACCCGTTACAAACAATCAATATTAGGCTATTTTTGGGTTATATTAAATCCTATGGCTCAGATGATTGTGATGAGCTTTGCCTTTTCAGTCATCATGAGAATTCCAACTAATTCCGCCGGAAATGTTCCCTATTCTATATTTCTTTTTGTGGCCTTACTTCCCTGGAATCTCTTTTCCAATTCACTTTCTTCTGCCGCCAGCTCGTTAGTGGGTTCAGCTCCATTAATAACTAAAGTTTATTTCCCCAGAACTATATTAGTTTTATCGACTATATTAGCTAAAATTGTTGATTTTCTCTTTGCCAACATTATTCTAATTATCTACATGATTGTTTATCACATGCCAATTAATGCCAACATTCTTTGGATATTCCCAATATTTTTTATTCAACAAATCTTTACCATTGGTCTTTCATTATTTTTTGCCGCTGCCAATCTTCTTTATCGCGATATCCAATATTTACTTAGTCTTATTCTATTATTGTGGATGTACCTAACCCCAGTTATCTATCCCGCCGATTTGGTTCCGGAAAAATATCGTATTATATTTCAACTCAATCCTATGTCAGTTATCATCAACGCCTATCGTCAAACCATATTAGGTGGTGGCGCTCCAAATTACACTAGCTTGGTTATAGCTCTCGTTCTATCAATTATCGTTTTAATTGGTGGTTTATCATATTTCAAGTCCCGCGAAAAAATCTTCGCCGATAATATCTAAAATGAACAATACTGTCATAAAATTTGAAAACGTCACTAAAAAGTTTTCTTTTCAAAATCAAAAAACCTTCAAAGAATTTCTACCAGCCTTATTAAAAGGGGAAGACACCACTACCGGTTTTGTCGCACTGGATAACTTAAGTTTTGAAATAAAAAAAGGTGAGGTTGTCGGCATAATTGGTCCCAATGGTTCCGGTAAATCCACCATATTAAAACTAATAGCCGGCGTTATGTCACCAACCTCAGGAAAGGTCTCGGTAAAGGGTCAAGTATCCCCATTAATTGAGCTAGGTGCCGGCATGCACCCCGAGCTAACCGGTCGAGAAAACATTTATCTCAATGGTGCCATTCTTGGATTAAAAAGAAAAGAAATTGTTGCCAATCTACAAAACATCATCGATTTTTCTGAAATCTCAGAATTTATCGATCAGCCGGTCAAGCATTATTCCTCGGGCATGTATATGCGTCTGGCCTTTTCCATCGCTATCCATGTCCACCCTGAAATTTTGTTAGTCGATGAAATCCTTGCCGTCGGCGACACCGACTTCCAGGCCAAGTGTTTTGCCAAAATGAACGAATATAAAAAAGATAACAATATTACTATAGTGTTTGTTTCCCATAGTATGGGCCAAGTCGAAACATTTTGTGAACGGGTCATCTACTTAAACCATCATCAAATCCTCGCCGACGGAGATCCTAAAACTACTATTGAAAAATATCTAAGTGACACAAATAAATAGGGCTACTAATAATTTTCCAAAAAAAATATGTGAATATTTTTTTAATAAAAATAAAACTTTCCTTAGTATATTTTTTTTATTATTAATAACAATTTTTTTTACAAATAACTATTACCACTTTGGTGACAATAATCATGTTGAACAACTTCCTCACATTTTTTCAAAGCTTGATACAAAATATTTAGTACAAGATCAATTTGTACAATATACCCGAGATACCAACCCAAGATATTATTATTCTTCAGTTTTGGCACTAATCAATATATTTTTTACACAAGAAAAATATTTTTATATTGTCACACTTATACTTAACTTTGGAATTAATTTAGTTACATTTTTGACAGTAAAACTATTAATCAGAGATAGTGTTTTCCCTCTTATGTGTGTTATTGCCTTAATGAACTTTACTCAAGCAAATTTAGGTGGTGCAGGTATGGTAAATGACTATTACTTAGTACCACAATTGATGTCAATGCCTTTAATTTTATTTGCTTACTACTTCTCAATGAAAGGTAAATATTTTACTGTTTTATTTTTATCTTTATTATCTTTACCCATACAACCAGTACTCACAATAATTTCACTATTTCCTATTGTTGGAAATTTGCTTCTAAACAAGCATCTAAGTAATAAATATTTTAAAGTATTCGTGATATTTTTTTTGAATTCTATATTAATATATCTATTGTTTCTTAAATATCAGAATAATTTTGTAATTGACAATCAACTCTATTTATATATTATTGCTTGGTTCCGGCATCCACATCATTATATTCCATCATCATTTCCTAAAAATGATTATATTGAGTTCATAGCAATAACATTAATATCGTTTATTTCTCTATTTTTTTTAACAAAAAATACAAAAGATAAATCGGTTTATAAATATTTTTTATATTCAATAGTTATATCAATATTATTAATAATTTGTGGATATGTATTTGCAGAAATTATTCCAATTGAATCAATAATTAAATTGCAAACCTTTCGAATTGTTTTTCTAATAAGATGGATAAGCCTAATGTTAATCTCAATTACATTTTATAAAATAATTACAAAATATAGTAATTCAAAATTTACGTACATAATATACATGTTTTTTGTATATCTCATATTAATCAAGGGCATTATAAATATTAATAACATCATTCAACCAAGTTATCATTATCATATAGCAACAGAAAAAGAAGCTATTTACAATTACATTTCAAACAGCACTAATATAAATACATTATTTTTAACTCCTCCTGATTTTGGTGATATGAGAATTTACCCAAAAAGAGCAATAATTGTTGACTATAAATCATTTCCTT
>JBAZML010000045.1:0-5280 GCA_041649835.1 Candidatus Shapirobacteria bacterium | reverse complement strand
TAGGGCGGAGGGAAATAAAGATGATAGGGCGGAGGGAAATAAAGATGATAGGGCGGAGGGAAATAAAGATGATAGGGCGGAGGGAAATAAAGATGATAGGGCGGAGGGAAATAAAGATGATAGGGCGGCCACAAGGGCCGCCCGTACATTAAATCATGAGATTGTAGGGGCGGGTTTTATTCCCGCCCAAAATGCAAAAGAGATATTAATTCAGAATAATTTAGGTGATATTGTTGGAGCATTCAAATCAATTTTTGTATGGGAATATATTCAAAATGTGAAAACCAAAAATTGGCCAAGATTTTTTAAACGGTTGTGGCAAAGAGATTATTACGAGAGAATTGTTAGAAACGAAGCAGAGTATTTAAGAATAAAGCAATATATTATAGATAACCCGATGAAATATAAGTTTAATAGGGGGTGCAAAACAAGTTTATTATAGTTTATTTTTTAAGATAGGGATTGAGTTGATGAGAGGGAGTATTAAAATGAGAGAATGAAATATATTTTTGTGGTTGGTGGAGTAGTTTCTGGTTTAGGAAAAGGAATTGTATCAGCGTCGATTGGTTTATTATTGAAATCATCCGGTTTTAAGGTAAACCACATTAAAATTGATCCTTACTTGAATATTGATGCCGGAACAATGAGACCGGCAGAACACGGAGAAACTTTTGTCACGGCTGATGGTGGAGAAATTGATCAGGACTTGGGTAACTATGAAAGATTTTTAAATCAGGATTTTTCTAAAGAAAATAACATTACCTCAGGTAAGATTTATAAAAAAATAATTGAAGATGAAAGAGCTTTTAAATATGGAGGGCGGGATGTGGAAATGATTCCGGATGTTCCCAATGAAGTTAAAAGAAGGTTTTATGAATTGGAAAAAGGTTTTGATTTTGTGGTAGTGGAAGTGGGAGGAACGACTGGAGATATAGAGAATTTGCCGTTTTTATATGCTGCCAGAGATATAAAAAGAGAGAGAGAAGTAATGTATGTGATGGTTTCTTATGTACCATTGTTGAAAAATGTAGGTGAACTAAAAACTAAACCGACTCAGCATGCAGTATCAGAATTAAGATCAGCGGGAATAGTGCCTGATATCTTGATTACAAGAAGTGAGATGGGTTTGGATGAACCCCGTCGGGAAACATTGGCCAGAAGGTGTTTTTTGAATGATGATTCAATTTTTGATGATCCGGATTGTGATTCGATTTACAAAGTACCAATGATTTTAGAAAAACAGGGTTTAATGAAGCAAATCAGAAAACATTTTAAATTGAAAAAACATCCAACTGATTTAAAAGCGTGGAAAAAAATGGTGAGGAAAATGGATGGAGCAAAAAAGATTGTAAAAATTGGATTGGTGGGAAAATATGTAAAATCCGGAAAGGGGAATCATAAAGATGTCTATGTATCGGTGTTAGAAGCTTTGAAACATGGAGCGATAATCAATGGAGTAAAGTTAGAAATTGAAGCAATTGATTCAAGTAATTTTAAGATTGAGGATTTAAAAAAATACAGCGGGATAGTGGCACCTCAAGGATGGGGAAGCCGGGGAGTGGAGGGGATTATAAAAGCAATAAAATTTGCCCGAGAAAATAGGATTCCATATTTGGGATTATGTTTTGGAATGCAAATGGCGGTAGTAGAAATAGCCCGTGATTTGGCTAAACTTGAAGGAGCTAACTCCATAGAAGTAAATCCGGAGACGAAATATCCGGTAATTAATTTGATGCCGGAACAAGAAGAATATCTAAAAAAGCATCAATATGGAGGAACAATAAGGTTAGGAAATTGGCCATGTAAAATTATAGAGGGAACGATGTTAGAAAAAATTTATGGTCAGAATCTGGTGAGTGAGAGACATCGACATCGATATGAATTTAACAATCTTTTTAAAGAACAATTGGATAAAGTAGGATTGATAATTAGTGGAACGAGTCCGGATGGAAAGTTGATAGAAGCAATAGAACTCAAGGATCATCCATTTTTTATGGGAACTCAATTTCATCCCGAATATCGGTCTAGACCGCTTGATCCACATCCAATATTTGTCTCTTTTATAAAAGCGGCAAAGGATTAGTATCTGGGGACTTTGGCACCGGCGATAACTCTGGCAGATTGGATGCACTGACGAAATGAGGGACAGTTACAATGTTTTTCTCCAGTGTTAGGATCGATGATAATTTCTACCGGGGTATGAATTTGAATATTACTACTACCACTGTGAGTAATACAGGTGCCTACTTGTCTAGGTACTGGAGGAGAAAACAGTTGGGAAATGACATTTGTAAGCGGTCTGAGTTTTTCTTTGAGATTTAGAGTGTTCATAAAAATCTAATAAATAAAAAATCCGCCAGAATGGCGGATTGTTGTTGGAGGTTTGAAACCAGTAGGTTTAAAAATGTATGTTATAGGTGAGTATAACATGTAATATTAATTATAAAACCCCCCGATTTCTCAGGGGGTTTAAAGTTTAAAAGAAATTTTCTTTTATGAAAATTATTTTAATTCCACAGTTGCGCCAGCGGCTTCGAGTTTAGTCTTGGCTTCAGCGGCAGCTTCTTTTTTCATAGTACCAAGATTGGCGGGACAAGCATCGACCATATCTTTAGCTTCTTTCAAACCTAATTCCGGTTTGAATTCACGAACAGCCTTGATGACGGCGATTTTGTTGGTACCAGCGTTGGTAACGATCACATCGAATTCTGATTTTTCTTCGACAGCAGCAGCTGGAGCACCAGCGGTAGCAGCAGCAGGAGCAGCAGACATAGCGACAGCTTTAACATCGAACTTTTCTTCGAGAGCTTTGACTAGTTCAGAAAGTTCTAGAACTGAAAGTTCGGAGATTTGGGTTAGGATTGTTTCTAATTTTTTATCCATATTTTTATTTTAAATTTTTAAATAAATTAATAACAAAGAAAGATGCAACGCCTCGCCGGCGGGGCACAAATTAATAAAAATAACCTAAAACGGTTAATTTATTAATTAATAAATAATTAATTGGTTTCAGTCGCCTTTTTATCGGACAACGCTTTTAGGGTTAAAACTAATTGCGTTTGGTTGTAACGCATAGCATAAACCATACGTTCTAACGGATTTTTAAGTCCACCAATAAGTTGAGCGATAAGAGTAGATTTGGAAGGAAGAGACAAAAACTTTTTTAATTCATCCAAGGAAAGAACCTTTTTATCATAAATTCCAAATTTGAATGAGGTTTTTTCTTTGGCGGTGTTGACAGAATCAATTTCTTTTAAGGGAGCGATTTCATCAGTGTCACAGTAGACAATGGCGGTTGGACCAGTGAGAGTTTCAGGTAAATTTAAACCTATTTTGTCTAAGGCACGAGTAATAAGAGTATTTTTAACAACTTCAATTGAGCCACCGAGATCTTTGACTTTGGCGCGGAGAGTGCTAACATCACCAGCGGTTAAGCCTTGATATTGAATGAAAGCAGCTGATTTAGCAACGGATAGTCTTTTAACGACTTCATCAACTTTTTCAATTTTTTGTATTTTTGCCATATTTTTAAAAATAAAAAATGCCTCGAAGATCGAGGCACAAATAGAGTATCTAGTTGTTTCCTCGGCGGGACTTATTTGAATGCCGGCTGTCTTCGGGATTACAGGGTGGATTATACACTAGATTTTGGGGGTTGGCAAAGGGGAAATTGGGGTATAAACTGAGGGCATTGTAATTTTATAGTTATTTACATTCCTAAGTACAGAAAAATTTTCTGTGATCGGGAATTTGAGTAACATAAGGAGGACTAATTGGTAGAAAGTAAATGGATATTCCAGGACTATTGTCCAAAAACTTCTAAATTAGGGGTGTTACTGCAATTAGAAATGCGAAAAATTGAAGAACAGGGGATTGAAGGAGTCAGCGAAATGGAAATGCAAGTTAGAGCTTTAACGGGTTTGGGAGAAACTATTGGTTGTGAAATTAAACCATATGATTTTTTGGCTGTTGGACCGGAAGTGTACATCAATAAAATGAGAAGGAATATTGGTGTGGGGATAAATAAACGAATTAAAGAGCTTAGAAAAGAAAAAACTGAGAGGAGAGAAAATTATGATTTTTGTAGAGAACCTGAGATTCGGAGACCCGTTCGGACTTGATAGAATTAAGAGTGAAGAAGTGTTGGTGGTTAGTTTTTATAATTCCGATAGTTGGGTTGGTGATATTTTTTTGGCCAAAAAGCTGGTATAACCCTTTCGTAAGGAATGGTGAATCACAAAGTTCATTTTTGGAGCAGTATGATATAGACTCTTTGATGAAAAGAGGAGGAAAAGCATCGGAAATAAAAATTGTAGGAAAAGCTTTGGAGGTAGAAAAAAGATTTTTGACAAATAAAGATTTGGCAGGTCAAAGCAACTTTACAACCCAGGTTTTTACTTATGAAAGTGAGGGAAAAATAATTTCCGGAACGATGAACAATCCTCATCCGGAATATAGTAGTTTGAAGAAAGCGATAATTTTGGTTCGAGGATATACTGAATTAGCTGGCTATTATCCAGGGTCAGGAACGTGGAAGGTGGCACAAATTTTAGCTAATGAGGGCTATGCAACTTTTTCGATTGATTTTTTGGGATATGGATTAAGTGAGGGAGAGTCAACTGATATGTTGGAAGCCCGTTTTGTTAAGGTGATGAACGTAATGGATTTAATAGAATCGGTAAAAAATATTCCTTGGATAGATAAAAACAAAATTGGAATTTGGGCGCATAGTAATGGAGGACAAATTGCTTTATCGGTTTTGGAAACTGTGGGTGGAAACTATCCGACGGTTTTATGGGCACCAATGACGCAGACTTTTCCAGATAGTGTTTTAAGCACAATTGATGAAGGAAGCCCAGTAAAAGCAGCGATTGAGGAATTTGAAAGACATTATGACAGCCGAAGATATGCTTTTGAAAATTATTATGATTGGATTGAAGCGCCAATATTAATCCAACAGGGGACTGCAGATGAGTGGTGTCAGGTTTCCTGGCAAGAGAAAGTAGTAAGAGAATTAAAAGATCATGGGAAAAAAGCAGAACTGGTTTTATACCCTAATGATAATCACAATTTGAGTATAAGCTGGAATAAAGCAGTAGAGAGAAATATTGAATTTTATAAAACAATGTTTTCTTTATAGGAAATCGAGAGACGAACAAATCCCTGATTATCCAGATTAAGCAAGTAGCTTGAGATATCGGGGTTTTCTGATGTTTGTTTAAACAATGATAGTTCGTTGACGTTTTTCAGGACAGAAAATTTACCGTTTTTGTATGTGGC
>JBAZML010000044.1:0-5498 GCA_041649835.1 Candidatus Shapirobacteria bacterium | reverse complement strand
TGCCAAGATTCTTTTCCAGCCGGACAGACTCTCAACATAGTGTTGATAGACAGCATATTCGATGGTCAAATCGACCAATACTACCGGAATATCTGTTTTAGGAATATTGGGCATAGGATAAAAACAATCACAATGAATGAGATCAAATTTATGATGATCAATTTCATTTTGAATGGCTTTATGAAAATCTTCGGAAATATAATTGACCACTAAAAATGGATAAGGACTAAAGGCAGCGGCAAAGATCTTTTTTAAATCCCAGGTTTTACCTCTTTTGACGACAATAACTTTGCGACAGTACTGATGAAGATCATCAACCCCCTCTTCATCACGGCTAAAACAAATTAAAGTAATATCATTTTTGGGAGCCAGATACTTAATTGAATAGAAGGAACTCCTTTGACCACCGGACTGAGATAAACGGGGAATATAGGGAGTAATCATTAGGATTCGTCGTTTTTTGATCATTTTTTTAGTTCTAAACTTTGATAATAAAGAGCCATAATAATCCAGATAGTATACGCAACTTTTGAGGCTTCAAAGATATCGATAAAAACGGCGTTGGCCCAAATACAAATCATGACGGAAAAGAAAATGAGAGCTAATTGTGATTTCAAATCGGTGGGTCTTTTGATAATTAGAGGAATTGTTCTAATGAAAAGGTAAACAAAAATAACTAAAAATGTTAGAAACCCAAAGAGACCGGATTCACCCAGACTTCGAAGATAATCATTGTCGGTGGCAAGGGTAATAGAACCCAAGCCGGTACCAGTCAAGGGACTCTTTTTAAAGGCGGTAATAGCCCGGGGCCATTCAACATTGAATCTTATTTCACCGGAGCGGGCCACACCGGCATCAGCATCAGCAGGAGTGACTTCTTCAACCGGTGGATGTCTGAAAACTGTTGGTGTCGGTGAAACATATTTTCCTGGTTTAGTAATAATGGCAATGACTGGGGTTGGGATAGGAACAGTGGTGGGAGTTGGAGCTGTGGTGGGTTTGTTTTTTTCGAGCTGAATTTTTAGAGCCGGGATGGTAGCTAAAAGACGTTGATTTAGATCTTTGGAATTGACGATACTAAATATCACTAAAATTGAAATTGGAATAATCCACAAATATCGGCGTAATAAGATAAAACAAATTATTATGGCTCCCCAAAAAGAAAATATCGAAACCCGAGAGGCGGTCAAGGTTAGAAGATGAAATCCAATTAAAAATAAAATAAATGAGGGTATTTTTAACCAGGTTTTTTTAGTGATGATGGCGATTGAAGCCACAATGATTAGTATCAAGCTGAGGTAGGAGGCTAAATCATAGTGTCCGGCAAAGGTGGAAGAAATTCTGGTCCAGACATTCATTTGGAGAAGTTGTCCTTTGGAAAATTCTTCGTTCATGGTGGAAATTACTGGGAATTGAAGAAATTTTTGACCATAACCGTAAACAGCAATGCCGACAATGGCCAGTAAAGAAAAAATGTAGACGTATAAATAATCTTTTATATTTTTAATACCTTCGATGGTAATAAAAAATAAGGATATATATTCAAAACGTCGAAAGGCATTGAGAAGTAAAATTGACGGTTTGCTGGTTTGATAAACCAGAATTGCGTTGAGGGTGCTTATTAATATGGCGATAAAATAGGCAATAAATAAGGGGGTAATTTTATGTTTAAAAAATGAAAAACGATTTTTTATTTGATAAATAAACCAGGATAGAAAGCAGAGTGCCACTACAATGTCATCCAAACGGATGGCCACATAAGTACCATTGACACTGATTAAGGGAAATTTCGGATAGAGAGGAATAAAGAGGATTAGAACGGCAAGAATAATTCGAAATGGATTTAAATTCTTGAACATACTTCTTTGTAGATGGGAATGACTAAACTTCTGAGAAAGGCATTTATTTTTAAAATTTTCTTAACGACTACTGTTTGCCAATGGGGTCGGTGACGGGTAAAAAAAGCTAATACTCCGGTATATTCGCGAACAATAGGATCAGAACGTTTGATAGCTGAAGCCCCTCCTAAATGAATTATTTGGGGGCCAACGAGATACCAACATTGAGATTTTGGAAGAGCCAGATGCATTCGATAGGCCCACTCAACTTCTTCACCATACATAAAATAACTTTCATCAAAACCTTTGGTGGTATCAACAATTGAACGACGAATTAACATAAAAGCTCCGGTGACCCAATCCTGTTGATGATCTTTTAGAAAATATTTTTCGCGGGTATAAAACTGAGGGGTGTGGGGATGAAATGCAGGAATCAATGAATTGAAAAATGGCAGATCATCAAGTCCCAGGGACCAGGCGATGGTATTTAAAAGATTGGGGAATGAGCCACCACTTGCCTGAATGGACAAATCTTTATTTAAAAGTTGAGCGGTACACATATGAGATTCTGGATGAGCTGAAAGCCAATTGAGACTTTGACTAATGGCGGAATGAAGAACAATGGTGTCAGAATTCAACAGTAAAATGTAATTACCTTTGGCAATTTTTATGGCTTGGTTATTGGCTTTACCAAAACCGGAATTTTCTTTGTTGGCAATAAAAATTATGTTTTTGAGTTTTTGTAACTCTTTAACTGAATTGTCATGAGAATCATTATCAACCACAATTATTTCAGTAGGAATTTTTTCGTTTTGGTTGGTTTTCTGCAAATCAAATTCCAGTCCTTTGTCGGCAAAAACTGATTTAAGACAATCAAGGGTTATTTGACAGGTATTAAAGGAGATGATGATTATTGATAACAAGGGGTTATTGGTCATTTTTTTTGAGGAATTTAAAGTAGAGATAGCCTGTGAAGATAAGAGCTATTTCAGTGGAAAAGAAGGCAAAAAGTCTGATTCGTACAGAAACGGGGATGATTTTGAGGGTGATTTTACTGCGATATTCAATGCCTTCAAAAATTAATTTATTTTTAATTCTTTTTTCCGGCTTGGTGAAAACATCATTGGCCCATTCATAGCCATTAATATAAAGAGACTCTTTAAAAGGTAAGGAAAACTCTTCGAGATAGTAGCTTTGGATAGTATCTCTATAAATTGTTTTACTAAGTTCTGGGGGATGATTCAGACGAATTAGAAGTGGACCATTGTATGATGATTTATAGAAATTCATGACTTCAGTTCGGGAGAGATTGGTGTAATAAGCAGAGACATTTTTTAGTTGAACGGTATCTCCGGGTTCAGTTGATCGAACACTATTGGGTAGTTCTTTGAGAGCAGGGGTGGGAATCAACAGATAAGCTAAAAACAAGGCATTGACGATTACTAAAATGATGGAAGATATTTTTTTAAACATTATTGAAAGAGCATCGGACGACCCAATTTGTATTGGGGATTTGTAAGTTTTCTGTCAGAGATTTTTTTAGCGGGGATTCCACCCCAGACTTCAAAATCAGGGACATCTTTGGTGACAACGGCTCCGGCAGCAATGATGGCTCCCCGACCGATAGTGATACTGGGAAGAATTATGGCCCGGGGACCAATAAAGACATAATCTTTGATGGTTACGGCTCCGAATGAATTTCCGAAATCGGGTGAATTAATATCGTGTTCATCGTTGTAGATCATGACTTCACTGGCCAAACTGGAATGATTACCAATGGTTAATGGGGCTCGACCGTCGAGAAAACTGTTGGTACCAATTAAAGAGTCGTGTCCAATAGTAATACCGCTGGGATTAAAAAAATTGGCTCCCATATAAATGTTGGAATCAAAGGGCATATTTATACCTGATAATATGTAAATAATTTTACGAAGACTGTGAATGGGGATAAAACCAACTAATTTTAATAACAAAAGTAAGAACTCGAGGAGAATAGTCCGTAAGCGATTTATGAGCTTGGGAATAAAATTTTTGGGGGTAACTTTTTGACCAACGTACTGGTTCATAGATGAATTATACATTTTTATCCCCAAATTTTTGGTGAAAAAGTAAAATTAATTCTTTAGCTGAATTTTCCCAAGTAAATTTGTCGGCTTGTTTTTTACTATTCTGACTTAGGTTTTGTCGAAAATTTTTGTCAATAATTTTTTCCATGGCAGTAACCAAAGAATTAATTTTTTCAGGATTGATGTAGATGGCGGAATCGTCAAGGACTTCCCGAAGGGAAGGAATATTGCTGGCGATAACCGGAGTGCCCACCTTTTGACTTTCGATGGCAGGAATACCAAAACCTTCGTAAGTACTGGGGATAACTAACGAAACAGAATTTTGGTATAGAGTCCATTTTTCGGTCTCTGAAATATAGTCGGTAAAAATAACATGATCAGAGATTTTTAATTTTTTAATAACAGTGTCGATTTCATCAAAAAGCCAACCTTTTTTGCCGGCGATAACTAACTGAAAGTTGGGGTTTTTAATTAGAAACTGAGAGAAAGCCTCGATTAAAAAAGGGTAATTTTTGTTTGGTTTTAGAGTACCAATGGCTAAAAAATATGGTTTTGTAATTTTAAATTTTTTTAAGACATCACGAGAAACAGTTGATGAAATTTTAGTTGGTCGACCAACTCCGTTATAAATGACGGAAATTTTTTCAGATGGAATTTGATAGGTATTAATTAATTCATTTTTGGTAAATTGAGAAACGGCAATGACATGTTTGGCTTTCTTTAGGGATGATTCTGTCCAATTAACTAATTGATAAAGATCTTTTTTGGTAAATTGATCCCGATATTTTAAATAACCAATATCATGAATAGTGGGAACAGTGGGAACAATGGAGTATAAAGGTGAATAGTGACTGGGAGTATAAAAAAGATTCAATTTTTTGGGAAAAAAGAATAGAGATAGAGGGAGAGCGATTTTAGTCCAAAGTTTTTTGGGTCCAATAACTAAGTAGTGCCAATGTTTGCTTTCAGGGGGTAGGTCGTTTTGTGGCTGATCTTTTAAATAAATGTAATAAGTATCACTTTGGTTTTGGCGGTTAAGTTCGGATAAAAGATGAAAGGCAAATTGTCCGACTCCGACCCGATTTTTACTATTGGCTTCATTGCCATCGACGCCGATAATCATTATTTAAGTTTACTATAGATGTTTAAAGTATTGAGAGCTGTTTGGTCCCAGGAAAATTTTGCAGAAATTTGGCGGGCTTGTTGTGATAATTGTCGGCGGAGTAAGGATGAAGATAGAAGTTTATTAATGCCGAGATAAATACTATTGATAGAGGTTGGATCAACTAAAATACCTGATTTTCCGACAATTTCCGGCATTGAAGAAGTATTACTGGTTAATACAGGGACGCCAACTTTCATGGATTTCACCAGGGGTAAACCAAAACCCTCGTAGAGAGAGGGGTAAGCTAAAAACAGGGCTTTGGCATGCAAGGCCACCATGTCTTTTTCGGGGATATAGCCCAATATCTTAATATATGAATTTTTTAAATGAAGAACGTCTTTACCCCAACCATATTTACCAGTAATAGCCAATTCAACTTGGCTTTTGGGGAAATTTTGGCGGTAGAGATTGAAAGCGGCGATGAGGTTC
>JBAZML010000043.1:0-5507 GCA_041649835.1 Candidatus Shapirobacteria bacterium | reverse complement strand
GAGAGTAGAACTAAAACTTTATTCGTAACCCAAAGTTTTTTTCAGGATTTTCATATCCTGAACCACAATTTGCCGACGGTCATTATCTATTAGTCCGTCTTTTTCTAGTTTTAGCATTTGCAGGGTAACAGTTTCTCTTGTCAGTCCTGTTAAAGTGGCGATTAATTTATGGGTAATTTTGAATTTTATGGTTACTGACTTACCTTTAGGCGATCCAAATTCATCAGCTAGGGAATAAATTAGCCCCGCCACCTTGTTGTAGGCATCACCGGAAACCAACTGGGAGATATAACAGGTCATATCAACAAACTTTTCCATGAAAGCATTGCAAACATCCCTATATAATGCTGGATTTTGATCCATATATTTATCAAAATCTGCCTTAGTTACCACCCAAACTTCAATTGGTGTCAATGCTTCGATAAAATGACGGTTTTTCATACCGGTTTTAGCGTTGATTAAAGATAAAAAATATAGTGGTTTGAACAGTTGTATTCCACTTTCCTTACCGTCTTTGCCGACATCATAGACCCTCAGGTAACCGCTTTTTACGAAATATATTCCGCCAAAATCATCATTTGGTTCAAAGAGAACTTGACCCTTTTTATATTTCTTTAATGGAAATTTGCCAAAAAATTCCGCTAATTTTTTCTTTGTTTCTTCTTTCATATCTTGTATGAACAACTAAACTACTACGTCTGTAATAATTTTATCACAAAGCTTCAAGTTTTTCTTGCCAGGCACGAATTGTGCTGAAACTATCTTGCCAAAAACTTGGCGAACAAATATCTATATTAGCCCTTTCCAAAATTTTCTGAGGATCTTGGCTTCCACCACTTTCCAATATTTTTTCAATTATTTTTATCCATTTTTCCGGGTCTTTTTTGTATTTCGCCCACAATGATAGTGATAACAGTTCTCCAAAATTATAGGCATAACAGTAGAATGGACTGTCATAGATATGAGAGATATAACTCCATTCATATTTAAATAGAGGATTGATTTCGATACTATTTCCAAACTGTTCTTTTAATGTTCCAAAATAAAGTTTTGACAGGTCGTTGGCTGTGATTCCCTTACCAATCTCTTCATGTGCTTTCATCTCAAATTTGATAAAGAAATTTTGCCGGCACACCGTCGCAAAAGCATCGGCCATTTTGTCAGACAACCAAGCTTTCTTATTTTTTTTATCACTTTCTCCCTCCATCATTTTTTCGAATAGGATTAATTCGGCCAAGGTCGAAGCAGTTTCTGCCAATGGTAGGTTTGCATCTTGACTGGAGGGATAATGTTTATTGGCATATAATGAATGAATTCCGTGTCCCAACTCATGAGCCAGAGTACTTATATCCCTGGATTTACCCGTAAAATTTAACATTACATAAGGAGTAATTTCCGGGGCTACAGTAGCACAAAATGCACCGCCTCTTTTATTTTTATTTGGCATGACATCAATATGCTTTTCATCAATTATTTTTTCTGCTTTTTTCTTGAAATTAGGAGAAAATTCTTCAAAAGCTTTCAAAACTAATCTTTTTGCCTTCTCAAAGTTCATTTTCTTATCAACTTTTTCTAACGGAGCATAAACATCAAAACGTTGTAATTTTTTTAGACCTAATTCTTTAGCTTTCCATTTAAAATATTTCTGAAAAATATCCACATTATCACTACATACTTTCAATAGACTTTCCACGGCTTCATCCGGCACATGGTTTCCCCAGTTTCTGACTCCGATTGCTGAGGTATGCCCCCTAAGTTTAGCTTCGTATCCCCAATCTTTTACTATTCCCTGATATATAATAAAAAATTTATCTAGGTTATCTTTTTGTTTTTTTAGTAAGGCCATATATGCCGCCTTTCTAATTTCAGGTTTAGGACTGTAAATATAAGACAATAACTCGGCCTGGTTGTTTATCTTCTTATTCAATTTTCCAACTACTAATCTGTATTCAAACTCGGTCTCAATCATCTCCCGAAGATCACCCAATACCCCTACTCCATTGATATCTTTGTGATTAATTATTTGTTCTTCTTTTTCACCCAGAGTAAATTTTGCTCCCTCTCGACTTCGTTTTAATCCATATTCCAAATCAGGAATTGTGGCAAACAGTCTATCTGCATTTTTGTTATCTAAAAAAGGTTCTCTTTTTCCTTGAATCCACAGTCCAATTTTCATTCCCATTTCACTCATTTTTAAGGATAAATCTTCCACTCTGCTTTTTAGCAATTTTGCCCGTTGATCTTTCTGGTTTGTTGCCTCCATTAAGTGGGGGAGATATCCCAATTTTGACATTTTAACCCCCAATTTTTCATCCCATTCCATCAATTCCCCAAATTCCTTATTAGTCATTTTGGGATCGAGTTTCTCTACCCATTTTTCCAGAGTTTTAATTTCTCCTTCAACCTCTTTATATAACTCGTCAAATTTATTTAAGGGCAATATATCATCAAGATTCCATTTCATGACTTCTATTATATCTTTTCTTTATGCTAAACCGCATTATCCTTCTATTCGGACTTCAGTATCATATCTTTACCGCAACAAACCAAAGTTCCGCCACCAACTTTGGTTACGGTGACTTCATTTCCGCAAACTTTACAATAATATTTTTCACCTATTTTTTTTACAGCCATAATATATTTAAACAACTAACACTTCGATTTTACTCTCTATATATATTCAAATTCTTTCTCTAGGCTTTTTCTTTCTTTAGAACTTAATCTATAACTATTCCTAATAATTTTTTTGCCTCCCTTCTCAAGGGAGGGTAGGGTAGGTTTTCTCTGTCTATCCAACTCATACATTAAAATTGCCGCAGTTACGGATATATTTAAACTCTGAACCATTCCTTTCATTGGTATATAAATTTTTTCATCAGCCCCCTTTATGGCTTCTTCCGACAAGCCTCGATGTTCGTTTCCCAAAACTATCGCCACCTTTTTATTCTCGAATCTAGTTTCTCGAATTTGATTTGCCTCTTCATCCAAAATGGTTGCATAAATTTTGTATCCATCTTTTCGTAATTCCAGATAACACTCGTCAATATTCTTAAAGATTTTAAAACTAAGCCACTTATTGGCACTACTAGAAGAAGCTTTACCAATTTTTTTAGGATTTATTATTTTTTCTTTTGAATAAACTAAATATATTTTTTGAAAACCAAAAGCATCTGCTGTTCGCCACACCGCTGCCGCATTATGTGGATCGGCTATATTTTCCAAAACAATCACCCCTTCTTGTCTGTTGTTTATCACATTTTGTATTTTTTCCTGTCTTACCGTTTTCTCCATCACCCCATTTTACCTTATTACTTTTTGTAAGTCCCCTTTTTCAAGGGGGATGCCCGTAGGGCAGGGGGTTTTAAATAAAATTTATTCCCCGCCCTGTCAAAAAAGGGTCAGAGGAGGGTTAAATAATTTTTATTTGTTTCTCTTTACCCTCAAAGTACACTCCGTCAATAGTGCCGCGATAGCTCCGACTGCAGCCAATGGGGGAAGCAACGCCGCTCCAATTATTCCCACAGTTAAGGGTAATACCATTATTATTTTCCCTTCTTTGTTTTCAATTGAAATTTCTCTAACGTTACCTTCTTTAATTAATTCTTTAATCTTTTTAAGTAATTCCTCACCATTAACCTTAAAAGAATCTTGTTCAACTTTTGTAGTTTTTGCTTTCATACGATATTTTAACTTATTTTTCTGTTTCTAGTTTATCGTTTTTATATTTCTCTTCATACCTCTCTTTCAAAGAATATACACATCCACAAAAAAATTGTTTATAAAAACCACTTGTTTTTAAATCGGTACACATACATTTCGGTTTCCAAAATTTAATTTTATATTTACTTGCCATAAATTCGGCTATTTTCTCTATTTTTTCTTGATCCTGATATTCACTAGTCACCAAGGTTGATGAAAAAGTTTCAAAACCATTTTCTGCTGCAAATTTTGCCGTCGCTCCCAATCTTAAATTCCAGCACTTTATACATCTGTCGGGTCTATTGGTAGCATTCCCAATTTTTTTGAAATAATCTTTTGGTTTCCAATCTGGAACAATAATCTTGGCTTTACTCTCAATTACTTTTCTAATAGCTAACAATCTTGTCAGATATTCTGATCTGGGGTGGATATTAGGGTTGTAATAATAAATAGTCGCTTCCAAATCTTCGTTTTTTGCAGATTCGAGAAATTTTAGAACGCAATCTGCACAACAGGCATGTAGTAATAATTTCATAGTCTATAATTGCTTTATGAAGAAAAAAATTAAAAAAATTGTCACTCCTTATACCTATCGAGATTTCTTAGAGGGAGGATTAATCATCTTTTTTTCCTTGCTTATTCTATCAGCTTTGGCCTATTGGAAAATTTCTCCCGTCACTTATCGTGAATTTGACACTACTTGTCAACATTTTTCCTACAATGACTGTATGCGTTGGTTCAACAATACCAAGCCCTATTTTACCCGGGTCGCTGTCGGAAGTTTAATTACTGCCTTTTTCAGTCTTATTGTCACCTTAGTAATCTTTTTCAAAAAAATCGAAATAAATCTCAAATGCTGTCATTTTAAATTGACCGCCAAATAAACTATCTAACTTTTTTGTAAGAATAAGGGTTGAAATTAGATTATCAATCAGCTAAAATTTTCCTCAAGTGTCAGGAAGGTCCTAATGGACTGGCAACCGAGTAAAGACCGCGGTGCCCTCAATGACACGCCTTTATTAATTAAAAAAGGAAAAATGAATTATTTGCAATTCTCTTCTGAATCCGTCTGTGAAGGTCATCCTGATAAAGTTTGTGACCAAATTTCTGATGCTATTTTAGATGCTTGCTATGAGGTCGATCCCAAAGCTCGGGTCGGTGTTGAAACATTAGCCACTACCAACAAGCTTGTTCTTGCCGGTGAAATAACGGTAAATGGAAAAATAGATTTTGAAGCCATCGCCAGGAAAAAAATAGCCGAGCTTGATTATCTTGATCCCATTCTTCAGTTTACCGACAAATCAGATGTCGAAGTCTATATTCACCAACAATCACCCGATATTTCAATTGGTGTTGATGATGGTGGTGCCGGTGATCAGGGGATGATGTTTGGTTACGCCTGTCGTGAAACTCCCGAATTAATGCCACTACCAATTTCTATGGCCCATCGTTTATGCCGAAAAATGGATGAATTACAACGTATTCATCGTTGGATGAGACCGGATGGTAAGTCACAGGTAACTGTCAATTATGACGGTCAAACTCCAGTTTCAATTGACCGGGTTGTTTTAGCCAAACCAATTAATTATGAAACCGCACCAGCTGATTATTCTCATTTTTTTTATGAAAATGTTGTTGTTCCTATTTTGGCGGAATATAAGTTCACTCTTAGTGAAGACAAAATGATTTTAAATGGTACTGGTAAATGGGAAATTGGTGGACCAACCACCGACACGGGAGTTACTGGACGCAAGATTGTAGTTGATACCTATGGTGGTATGGGAAGAATTGGTGGTGGTTGTTTTTCC
>JBAZML010000042.1:0-5718 GCA_041649835.1 Candidatus Shapirobacteria bacterium | reverse complement strand
TTATCGAAGAATTTTGTGACCTTAAATGTGATTATTGCGGTGGCTTTTACCCATCTGAGTATCAAATAAAATACGATAACAATGGTTCTCTTATAATGCCGCAATCTTGGAAAGATAAAATGGTAGAAAGTCCTGAGATCGCTGCTAGGATGCCCTTAGAACCATCGATTAAAGATTTCTTTCTGCTAGGTAAAAGTGCACTTGCAAGAGCTGAGGAATTCACTGATGTTGATATATTAAAATTATCTGGCGGCGAGATATTCATATATAAAGACTTGTGCGATTTTATTGAAGAAATTCATCAACAATATACTGCAATTCAGGTTTTGACAAACGGTGTTTCGTTGACACCCGAGATTATTGGCAAATTATCTAATTTAGAAAATGTATATTTCCAAGTATCACTTGATGGGGTTGATAGCTTTTCAAATAAAGCCAGAAGCTCGAGTAGTATAGTTGTAAATAAAGTATTAGCAAATATTGATGCGATGCAGGAAAACAATATAGGAGTTGAGATTAATACCGTATTGACTAAATATAATACGGCTGATTTTGAGAGCATGCTGGAACATTTCAAAGATGCAAAAAACCTAGTTATTGTACCCCGACCAGTAAGGGGGGAGCCAAAGGAAACTTTAGTTTTCAGCAGTAAGCAATCATCGGTT
Source organism: Candidatus Shapirobacteria bacterium (assembly GCA_041649835.1). Lineage (GTDB taxonomy): Bacteria > Patescibacteriota > Microgenomatia > UBA12405 > UBA12405 > UBA12158. The sequence continues at coordinate 5,053 of JBAZML010000042.1, read as the reverse complement.
TTCAAAGAATTAATTAATAATAAACAATCTAAATATCATGATATATTGCCCCCCCAGGCGTATTTAAACAGACTTCAATTTATTATGGATAATGGACAAAGAGATTGGGATTGTTATGTACCGTTTTTTGTCATGGGTATGGACAACTACGGGACTGTTGATACTTGCCCGTGTGCCGGTGATTTACCAAAAATTGGTAGTATATTTACTGATCAAACGTTAATAGAACAGACTTATTGTAATAATAGTCAGTTTAATCCTAAGAACAATTACAGGCAATGTAAAAATTGCATTGTCCAGTATGAAATGATCAATCTTTACATTGAAGGGTTAGTATCTGCACAAGAAATGAGAAAATTACCTTCTTTTAAGTTTAGCGGCGTATTAGAAAACATAGACCAAAAGAAAAATGAACTAGTCACCCAAGGTATTATAGCTAGTTAGTTATTTAGTAATTTCAATAATTGCAATTCGTTTTGATCTATAATTTCTATTTTTCTTAGTACAGAACTCTCAATTGATTGTAATTCCGCTAGTTCTTTCCCGGTACTATTTTTCTGCATAAGATTCACTTCTATAGAAAGGTTCAAATTTCTTATTTTCATGAACGTGACTAGTATATTTTTCTCATCTCTTGTAAGTGGAAGAATTGAATTATATCTTCGAATAAAATGTTTAAGAGCATTATAGTCCAAGCCATATGTTTTGGTAATAAAAATGTGTGTAATTAATACCGCTAAATCCCAAGCAATAAAATCAATGTGGGAATCGCCAAAATCAATTATGGAGTGAACTCTATCTCTATTCTCTGTTGACAATACATTTTCCCTAGTCAGGTCTCCATGTATTAGACAATGCCTCAAATCCGATGTTTTAACTTTCTTTGCTTCTTTGGATAAAGTTTTTGCTAATCTAATTATTTCATCATTTGTAACTTTTTCTGTTAGGCGGATATAAAATCCTAATGATTTCTCTGCTGGAATAGATTTATTGTTTAACATATTTTTATGAATATTAGATATTGTTTCAGCTAAATTATCAGCAAAGTTAATACTCAAATTATCCCAATCAATTTCAATGCCGGTTCTAAATTCGAATAATGCTCCAAGCCAGCTATTGTCTTGAGATATTAAATCCTTCTCTAAATTCTTAATTATTTTAGCAACAGGGAAGTTATTTTCAGCTAAATAGTTATTGAATAGTATTTCTGTTAAAAATTGACCATCTTTATTGTGTACTTTTAGTACATACTTTGCATCTTTACATATTATTAAATACGCTGAACGGTTTAAACCCTTTCCTATAGATTCAAAAGACTCTACCTTGATATCGTATTTATTTATAAATTTAGTAATATCCATATTAATCCCTATATCTACACTAATTTGTAACAGCAAAGCTTAACTTAATCAAACTATTTGTTCTCTATGGCTTTCAACCCATAAGTTAATTCGGTCTATTGGCCAAGTATTAATTATGTTCCTGCTTTTAATGCCAGCATTGGCCAATAAATCAGCTAACTCACATATATATCGCCAATTAAAGCCAACATTCTGATTGTCAGTAATAATCCTGTTATTGTGCAAGTCTGTACCTATGCTTATCAGCACACCACTATCTGATATTGAAGAAATAGCATCTTTACCTAGTATTTCTATTGTTTCGAATAAGTTAATGTCTTCTTTTACACCTGACATGATTTTTTGTAACGTCAATAGGTTAACCTCAAGTGCTTTATCATATTTGACTGCTTCCGTTACTAGGGTATCCCAATCGATCTCATGATTTAAGCAATATCTTCCTGGATGACCAATCACATCAACAAATGGGTTCTTGATTGCTTTAAGTAGTCTTGTATCTGTGGATTCATCAGCATTTTCGTGAATAGAGGCGATAGTAAATTTTGATTTTTCAAGTGTTGCTTCTTCAGCTTTCAGTTCTCCGTCCTCGTCAATGTCCACCTCGGCGCCACTTATAACCAAAAGTTCATTTGAGTCCAAAGGATTTGAATTGATATCCTCTCTTGAGAGACAAGTATTATGATCTGTCACTGCTATAAATCGAACTCCGATTCTGCCGTAACTTCTAATTATATCTTCAAGAGTATGTTTTGCATCGTCGCTACCTTCAATTGTGTGAATATGAAGGTCTCCATAAAGATCTCTAACAGATATTTTATCAGTCTCTTTAGACATATTAAATTATATTATATAATATTAATATTAAAACATCAATTTTTATTTGTCTTAAATGTGTCTCATTTTAAACTGTTGTGATGTTCTAGACCCATTTGCTCAGCCAAAGAAAGTCCACCCTTTTTGGGTGGTTTTTCTTTGGCTTAGAGAGCTTCGCCCCCCCACGGCGGGTTCAGAATTTTGTCAAATCTATGATTTTACAAAATTTAGCAGATGTTGGAATAGCTTTAGCTAGTCTAACATCGTGCGTTCATCCCTACGTCCCAGCCATAAGCATTATGATCTCAGTTTTTGAGGTTATTTTTATTTTGCTCATGCTTGCAAATTAGCAGAATTAAGTAATAATAAAACAATTGATATTTTGGAATTATGGAAAAACAGAATTTAGACATTTACATTGTATGCTCAACTGTTGAAGGTATGGCGCCTCATGATTTTCGACAAGTTGTAGGTATTGTTGACTCAAAAACTGGAGAAGCTACGATGGATAATAGCAGTTATCTAAAAAATAGAAAAATTGAAGAAGAGGTGTTGCAGGTTAGTCCGGAATTAGCTCTTAAATTAGGAGAATACTTCACACATTTTGTAGTTGATAATCCAGTTCCGATTGATCATTATAATTGCCATCACTTTGCTAGTGTAATGATAGGTGAAGAAAGAGAAAATCTCACATACGCCCCCAAGAACTCAATTTTAAGAGGCTCTGTACATAATGCTTCGTTACCTGTTGGGCAAAGAGGAATTTACGGATGGCGGTGTAATGGACATGCTGATGGATATCATAGTGTTATTGGATTGGGTGAAGAAAGTGAAGAGTGCATTCAGGTCTGTGGGCTAATGGGCCCGTTAGGGATTTGCTCTTATGAAACTCTTGTAGATTATTTTGAAATTAATCCACCATACAGCAATCTATTTACTGAGTCTGCAGAACTTAAATAATTAAAAGTTCGAAGTACGTCCCCCAAGCCCAGCCATAAGTATTTTGACAACTGATATTTAATCTGTAATTAGTTCTTCGGGTAAATCTTGTCTCAAAGACTCTCTTAACTCTTTTCTATCCAACGATTCAAAAGCAGCACGAGCTGCTTCGACTATAAATCTTCTTCTTGCTTCTGGCCATTCACCTGGTTTGCAGAGAGCTTTTAGTGGTGTCCCTAAATCGGGGAAGTCAACACCTCCAGCCCATGCAGCTTCTCTACTTGTTCCCATAGAGACATTTTATCATTTATTAATAATAAGTTGCGAAGTGCGTCAACTAAGGGCAGTCAAGCATAAGCGTTTTGGCCTCATATTTTGAGGTCTTTTTATTTTGCTCATGCTTGCAAATGTTATAGAATAGTTTGAAAATATTCTCTAAATGGCTTTACCTGAGTTCACTAATCACAAACCAAATTATTTGCACATATTCAAAAATAATATTGAATCGATACCGCCAAAGCCTGAAGAAGATCAGGAATACTTAGCACTACCGTATAACTCAGTAGGAATTAGGAAACTTAAGAGAGAATTGGCAGTAGTCTCAATTGGCGCTCCGTGGTTAGCTGATGGCCAAGTTGAATTGTGGGTAGATTCAGTAAATGATTTTGGTTTACCACAATACCCACATGAAGAATTAAGAGAGCAGTTTTGTGATCTATTTGATGTAGATTTAGACGCAATGCCAATGTGTTACTACAATTTAAAAGGCTATCTTCTCCAAGACGACAATGATAGACTCCATCTTTTAGTAAATGAACATGGTCTCAGATCTCTTTATCTAGGTTCAAAAAATGGGACACCAAATCAAATGTATGCCGAACTACTAGATAGATATAGTATATCTAGTGTTATTGGGCAGCTACTTGAAGATTGGCAGAAAAAAGCTGGTTGTTTCGCAACAGAAGGCACAAAGATAGAACTTATTGCTACTGAAAAAGATTTGTTTGGCCAAATTAGGGAGAACAAACATTGGGAAGAGCTTGCTAATCGATATAAATTGTCTAATTTCGAGTTACTGAGGGTTAGGGCGTTAGCTAGAAGCAGTTTTGAAGCAGGGATTCAATTTGACTCCTATGCCTTTGCGGAAGAAATGGCTGAGGAAAAATAAATTGCATCATTTTGTAAACAAAAGGTTCGAAGTACGTCCCTCATCCCCAGCCAAGTATAAGCGTTTAGGTATATATACTTTTATTGCACCTCATATATAATCATAAATATGAGTAAAAACAACATTCAGAAACAAGCCAAAGCAAAAAACTTGATAATAATTTCGATACTAATAATTGGCGGTTCTTGGTTTCTAATATGGTGGACGGGTGATGATGCTGAATTAATGGCAGGGTTTTCACTAATTTTGTTTGGACCCGCTGTTATCGTAGGTCTAGTTTTGTTAATAAAAGGGATATTGGATTATTTAAAAGCCAGGTGACAATGCCTACGCTACATTTTCTATAAACAGAGAATCAATAATTAAGTATGTTCTATAGCTACTGACATTGTGCTATTACTAAAGTTCTGATAACCGATTCTAGCTCCAGCAAATGATACTTATGTCATGAAGGCCCCGAAAGTCTAGAAAAGATAAACTCTGTAACGTTTGCTTGCGTTCATTGAGATCCCATAAGTGCTAATATAAAACTTGATGATTGTTAAATCCCAGCTACAAACCTTAGGATATAATCAGTATTTTGACAAAAAGCGAATTCTTAAAGATGTCGCCATAGCTCAAATTGCTCGAGTAACTGCCGAACACAAAGGTGCTTACGAAGTAGCAACAGTTAATGGCGAATATCGAGCCGTAGTAACTGGTAAAAAAATGTTATCCGCACTGAGTAGGGATGATTACCCTGCGGTTGGTGATTGGGTGATTATAAAGGAGA
>JBAZML010000041.1:0-5734 GCA_041649835.1 Candidatus Shapirobacteria bacterium | reverse complement strand
TAATGCGACAGCGGGTACGACAGGTGACAATCTAATCAGTGCTGCCAAGAATGGAAACATCGATAGTAATTTTGCCTGTGGTGTTCTACCCAGAATTCTCAAAAGTCAGGCCACAAGATAATCGTCAATAAATCTCATTTTTTTGTTAAAATAGGTCTACTGTCAGCAGGTGACCCGGTAGTTCAGTAGATCCCCTTTAGGGGAAAAGCGGTTCCGCTTGGGTCAACCTTTAAACAATTTGACCCGGTAGTAAAGCGGTTATACAGCGGTCTGCAAAACCGTATAGGCGGGTTCGACTCCCACCCGGGTCTCATTTTATTTCCTGTGCCATCATTCTCTAAAAACCTTAACTATCCAATAGCCCAAATAAACTAGAACCAATATTTGAAAATATATTGTCAATTTAAATATTTCACCGGTTATTAGAACTAAACTGTGATACCGAATTAAATCATATATTATTCGCAAAAACACATACAAAAATAATGGTGTTAAGGCTGTCAAACTTATTAGAAATATTTGTGATTTATCCCGACTTTCCTTCAATTCTTTAATTGTCACGTATGGTTCTCTCATCAACTCGTACCAATTTCGTCCCAAAAAATATCCTTGTCTAATGCTTAGTAGGGCGGTTAATTTGAATAAATTCTTTACTCTTTTTTTTATCATAGTCCCAAAGGTTTTGGAATTGTTTTTTTGCCCTTATAAGTCTTGACTCGACTGCTTTTATACTCAGTTTCATCACTTTTGCAATTTGGCTACTTTTCCAATCCTCTACATATTTAAGTCGCAATATTTTCTCATAGTCTGCTCGGAGCTCTTTCATTGTTTTTCCAATCTCTTTTTTCATTTCCTCTTTTAGGACGTCTCTTTCCGGAGTTATCGCTTCTTCAATAATTTCCTCAAATTTTGGATTAACTGAAAATAAAATTGTCTTAATTTTCTTTTTTCGGTAATAATCAGTAATTTTGTGTTTAGCAATACTGCAGATAAATGAAAATTCACTGCATTTACCATTAAAATTTGGCATCGCATTATATGCTGCCAACAAAATGTCTTGAGTCAATTCTTCTACTACTCCTTCGTCACCAATCTTTTGTCGTACAAATCCGGCAATACTTTTCTGATATTTTTCCACCAAAACTTTCATTTGTATCGTTACTTTATCACACTTTAGGCACATTAATTAAAAATTGAAGTGAGTTTTGACCTAAATAAAAAATATTTTTTTCATTTTTAGCTTATACTTAAATTATGATTTTGCTGCCCGCCAAAAAATCACATCCTTTGAGTGAACAGAGTCGTTCTTTACGACTCGATATTTTGGAAATGATTAATACTGCTGGTTTTGGTCATATTGGGGGTTCTCTCTCTTCTGTTGATATATTAATTTCTCTCTATAATACCGATATTTTCAATTTTGATAAAGATCATTTTATTCTTTCCGCTGGTCATATTTGTCCGGCTCTATACGCTGTTTTAGCTCAAAAAAATAAATTTCCCCGCGAAGAGTTATTAACCTATGCTCAATTTGGTTCCCGGCTTCAAGGTCATTTAAATTTAGATACTCCTGGTGTTGAATATGCTTCCGGTGCTCTGGGTCAGGGTCTTTCATTTGCCTGCGGCTTAGCCTTAGGTGATAAAAATCATCACACCGTATGTCTAACCACTGATGGTGAACATGATGAAGGTCAAATCTGGGAAGCAATCGCCTTTGCCAATAAATTCCATCAGGGTAATCTCATTAATATTGTCGATTACAATGGCTATCAACTCGGTGGTTCCACCGCCGAAATGATGCCTTTAGGGGAACTTGCTTCGAAATACCTTCATTTTGGTTGGACAGTTACTACTGTTGATGGTCACAATTTTTATGAATTGGAAAATGCCCTTAAGAAAGCCAAATCATCAAGTATCTATCCAGCCTGTATTATTGCCAAAACAACCTTTGGTAAAGGAATTTCTTTTATGGAAAATAAGTCTGAATTTCACGATGTTAAAAATATGCCTGAAGATATTTATTTAGCCGCCAAAAATGAACTCCAAAAATATTGAAAATAAATCTATTCGCCAGGCCTTTGCCAACACACTTTTTGATCTAGCCGTCAAAAACCCCAACATTTATGTTGTCGATGTCGGCCTTCGGCCTTCTCTCTATTTGGACAAATTTGCTGCCCGTTTTAAAAGCCGCTTTATTGAATGTGGTATTGCTGAGTCAAATGCGGCTGCCGTCGCCGCTGGTTTATCTGCCTCCGGAAAAACTGTTTTTTTAACTTCATTTGCTTGTTTTTCCCCTGCACTTAATTGGGCTGTTATCAAACAATCCATCTGCTATAACCGTCAAAACGTTAAAATTGTTGGTTCACATGCAGGTTTAATGAGTGGAGATTTAGGTGCAACTCATCAAATGTTAGAGGATGTAGCCCTAATGCGCACCATGCCGGGCATGGAAGTCTTTGTCCCTATTGACGAAGCAGAGATGGTTAAAATGCTTCCTGTAGTAGCTCACAGTCCCTTTCCTGCTTATATTCGTTTGCCCCGTATCTCTACTCCTAAGGTTTTTCCTTCAAAATATCCTTTTACCATTGGTAAATCTCAACTATTATCTGTTGGTAGAGATATAACTGTTCTGGGTTATGGACCCATTCTGACCCAACTTTTTTCCGATGATTTCAAAAAATATTCTTTAGATATTATTAATTGTTCTTCAATTAAACCGCTCGATTTCGAAACAATTTTAAAATCAATTAAAAAAACTGGTCGTTGTTTGGTTATTGAAGATCATCAAAAAAATGGGGGATTAGGTGACGCCATTGCCAGTTTAATTCTAAGTTCAAGAATAAAATGTAAGTATATTCATTTAGCCGTTGACGATTCATTTGGTCAATCCGCCAAAAATTATTTTGATCTCTATCACCATTTTGGTCTCTCACCCCTGGCTATTATTCAATCAATAAAAAGTTTATTATCAAAGTCATGATTCCATTAAAAGAAATATTTTCTGAATATCAAAAAAAACATTGGGCAATTCCTGCCTTTAATATCGATTCTTTTGAAATTTATCAGGCTGTCGAAATAGCGGTCGCTGAAATAAATTTACCTTGTATTGTTCAACTTTCTGCCGGTGAAGACAAATTTATTCAAGCTGAAAGGCTAATGATGTTAGTCAAAAAAGCCAATGCTGAAAATCTTCCAATTTATCTCAATATGGATCATGGTGGCGATGTTAACCGACTTGAGTCATGTCTTAAAATGGGCTTCGATATGGTCCATTTTGACGGTTCTAAAATGGAATATGCTACCAACATGGCTGCTACCAAGTATTTTGTTAACAAAGCCAAATCGATAAACCCCAATGCTCTAATTGAAGTAGAGTTTAATCATATCAACTTAATAAATGCTACTCCGGGATTGGACTCTTTTACCAATCCTGTTCAGGCCAAGGAATTTATGACTACCACCAATGCTGATATTTTTGCCGTTTCTATTGGTAACTTTCATGGAGTCAGTACTACCGCTCCTGAGAGGCTCAATATTAGTCTTTTATCTGAAATTAAAGACATTTTGGGCGAAACTTTTTTAACCCTTCACGGAGGTTCAGGAGTATCCCTGGATCAAGTTCAATCGGCAATTAACCTTGGAATTGTTAAGGTAAATATTAATACTGATCTCCGTCTCAAATTTATTGAAACCTTGCGTCATCAATTCACCATTCAGAATACTGAAAAAGTTTATGAATATTTAGCTCCGGTAGTAATCGAAGTCAAAGAAGTTATTAAACAAAAATTAATCAGTTTTACCCAACATGTTTGATGTAATTTCTATTGGCGCTGCCACTGTTGATATCTTTGTAAAATCAGCCGATTTAAGAGAAAGTTCCCGTTTTCTTTCTTTAAAAAGATCTACCAAAAATGAAATTTCTGATTCACTAATTTGTTCCGGTGGGGGTGCTATCAACTCTGCCACCACCTTTTCTCGTCTTGGTTTAAAGCCAGCCATAATTTCTTTAATCGGCACCGACCCATTGTCAGAATACATTAGAAGAGATTTGCTAAATGAAACGATTGATACAGAATATATTATTGGTAATAAAAACGATGATACTGATTATTCCATAATATTAGTTTCCAGTGACGGAACCAGATCCATTTTGACCAATCGAGGTCATACCCATTTAGAATCAAAAGATATTCCTTGGTCAAAATTAAAGAGCCGCTGGTTTTACATCTCTGGGTTGGAGGGAAATATTGGACTGCTTGAGGAGTTAATTGGATATGCCAAAGAAAATAACATTAAAGTTTCCCTCAATCCGGGAATGAGAGAGTTAAAACAACGACATCAACTTATTCCTTTGTTAAAACATATTGATTTTCTTCTTCTAAATCGTCAAGAGGCAGAAATTTTAATTAATACTGGTAGAAAAGATGCCTTATTTTGGGATAAATTAAGAAAATTAGCACCTATTGTTGGTATTACCAATGGTCGCTTAGGTGCCAAAATTATCACTCCAAACGATAGTTTTTACTCTCCCATTATTAATGTTCATCCCGTCGATGAAACTGGTGCCGGTGATGCCTTCGGCTCGGCTTTTGTTGCTGGATTACTTTATGATCTTTCAATTCCGGAATGCCTCGCCTGGGGTATTAGGAATTCTGCATCCGAAGTTTCAGCTCTTGGTGCCAAAAAGGGAATATTAACTTTTAAACAAATTACTCATGCTACCAAAACCTGAAAAAAATTCTAAAAGGTCATCAACTGAACAACTTGATTTAGTTGAAACCATTGACGAGGTCGATAAAACTAAAAAAAAGAGATTATCAATTATAGTTTTTTTACTTCTTACTGTTGGTGTAAGTCTATGTTTTGTTGCTTATCGTCAATTCAAAAACGTCAATCTAAAAGATATAAAATTTCCTCAAATTTCTTTTAAAATTCCCGATCAATTTCAATCAAAATTTTCCCCCATTGTCCCTGAAAATTGGTCAATTTGGGTTCAGACTGTTGGCACCAGTAAGTTTATTTTTCAATCAAATCTTATCTCCCCCCCTAATTTAAAGGAGTTAAAAAATCCCAATAATCCTTCATATGCCAAAAAATATCTTCCTGATGGAGTAATCGTTATAGAAAGAACCAATCTAATTACAGATTATTTGGAAGTTGTTTCTCAGATTCAGACTCCAAAAACAAATTTTGAAATTTATACTAAAATACCGGGTAAAATCAGTCAAAATTCTCCTGAATTAGATATATTTTCCAAGTTGGTAGAGACTTTTTATTGGCATCTACTTAAATAGTTGGAGTTGGTTCTATTGTCGGGGTTATACATCTGACCTTCTTTTCTTTTCCTCCAAAAAACCATTCTTTCTTTCCGCAGGCTTCACTTTGATATAAACCTTCCGGAGCTTTCCATTCTTCATTGGTCTGATTACTGATGATACTTTTCATTGTTCTGTTCCAAATGGGAGTTGCTCCGGAAATGCCTGATGCAACCCAGCTCATAGGTGAGTTATCGTTGTTTCCCACCCATACAGCAACCAAGTATGTTGGTGTCCACCCTATACACCAATTATCTTTCAAACTATTTGTCGTTCCGGTCTTTACCGCTACTGTTTTTCCTTTAATGTGTAACAACGAATTTGTCCCAAAAATTGGTGATCTTGCTTGATCATCACTCAGGGCATTATTAATTAAAAATGCATCTTGGGCCTCCACAATTTTTTCCTTTTCCGGTTTC
>JBAZML010000040.1:0-5852 GCA_041649835.1 Candidatus Shapirobacteria bacterium | reverse complement strand
CATAGCCACAAAAAATGTCTTTACTTGTTCCTCACTAATCTTATTACCAAACTGTAAACAAATTTCATTAAAAGTTCTTTGTAGATTTCTAAAACTACCATCAGAATTTTGAATTAACAATTTTCTTCCCGCCTCTTCAATCTCAATATTTTCTCCTTTGACAATCTTTTCCAAACATTTTTCTAGTTCGTTTTCTTTTCCTTTTCTAAAATTTACCTTCAATAGACGGGATAACACCGTTTCTGGGATTTTTTGAGCATCGGTAGTACACAAAATAAACAATGTATCTTTTGGTGGTTCCTCAATTAACTTTAACAAGGCATTAAATGCTTCCTTGGTCAACATGTGTACTTCATCAATGATGAATACTTTTTTCTTCAGTCTGATTGGTGATAAATACGCATTTTCCTTTAGACCTCTTACATCATCAATTCCCCGATTTGAAGCTGCATCAATTTCAATAATATCTAAGCTATTTCCCTTTTCAATTTCCAAACAATTGTCACATTTTCCACAAGCTTCACTATCTTTCAATTTTGTACAATTAACCGCTTTCGCTAAAATTCTGGCTGCTGAAGTTTTTCCTGATCCCTTAGGACCGGCAAAAAGTAACGATTGAAATTCATTTTTACTTAGAATAATACTTTTAATTTTGTCAGAAACTTCAGGCAAATCCAATTCCGTTATTTTACTCGGTCTATATTTTAAATGAAAAACTGACATCTGCGTAATTTAACCAAAAATAGCCCTGATAAACAACATCACAAACTACATCATTTCAATAGATTTTCCACCCCATGTTTCATCCATTCTGTCAATATTTCACCTCGGTTTTTCTTCAAAAATTTTTCTTCATATTTTAATTTTTCTGTACAAATTACCACGTCTCCAAGCCGTATATAACCGTCTGCATCCTTTTCTCTAGACATCGGAAAACCTAAAACCTGAGGAATATAATCTTTTTTTCTGTATTTCATATTTAATTCCTTGGCTTTTTTACGGCCAACAAAAATTACACTAAGTTCCACATTTTCTCCCAAAGAAAAAAAAATCAAGGCTTTTTTCGTTTTATCTAATACTTCAGTTTCATCAAGACCCCAATTCTTCGGATGTTTAATCAAAATTACATTTTTCATGCCAATACTTCTTTTACTACTTTTGACACTTGATCTCCGTTTGCTTTTCCGGCTACTCTTTTCATTGTCTCTCCCATTACTGCTCCAAAATTCTTTCCTTTTTCGTCTACAATTTTTTCAACAATTTCTCTAATTTCCTTTTCATCCAACTCTTTTGGTAAATAACTCTTAACTACTTCAATTTCATAATCTTGTTCCTTAACCAAATCCTCTCGGCCAGCTTTTAAAAACATTTCTCTGGCTTCTTCTTTATTTCGTAGCTCTTTTCTTAACACATTAATTTCTTCTATCTCGGTCATTCCGTTCAGGGGCAGCTGAAGTCCTCTTTTATCAATTAATGACACTAAAAACCGTAGTACTTCTACTCTTTTTTTGTCACCTGATTTTAGGGCATCAACTGCCTCTGACTTAATTCGATCACGCCACATATTTTCTAGATTTTTTTGCTCTTTTGCGACATTTTTCACGCCACAAAATAATTTTCTTTTTTGCGTAACGACCAATAGAAGGCTTAGCATATGCTGCTCTTTTTCTCACTTCTTCGGTAATATCTTCCTCTAGACAAAGTCTACGGAATTTACCAATAATATCGTCTTTTGACTCACCTTTTTTTCTTTTGACAATAATTGCCATTAGCTCACCTCCTTAATACAAGCCCTATTTTACCCACAATTAGTTTCCTTGTAAACACCCAATCTGACACACAACTATTATTTATTACGATCACTCAAACATTTAATCTTATCCATGGTATTGATTACACCATCCTTATTGTAATCAACATTTGCAGGACAAACTTCCGTAGTAGCTTTTGTAGGTACTGAACTTGGAGTTATCACTACTGATCCTGTTGGTCTCGTCTTCAAACATGACATATAGTCCAAGCTATTCACCACCCCATCCTTATTATAATCAGTAGTTCTGTTACAAGCTCCACCAACAACCGGTGTCCCGGAGGCCACTGTCGGAACTAATGCCACTGTTGGCTTAATCATTACTGTTGGAGTCGCCGAACCTGTGCTACCTTTACTCTTAAAAGAATAGGGAATTCCATTATTATCAAAAACATCCTCCCCCACCTTAATTCTAAAATAATAATTTGTATTTGATTTCAATGGAGATAACACTATAGAGTGACTAGCTGTTTGTTCGCTTTCAGGGGCTCGGAGTAATAAGCTTGCAGGCGTTGTTCCATATTCCACCACACCCATCGACGGTTTATCGGTACTCCAGGTAATTGTTACACTTTTACCATCTTCATTTGGTTTTGCCAATACATTTTTAGCCACTGTATCTCCGGAAGCACCACTTAAATATGTTTTTGCCGTATTTATACCTAAAACACCTAAAACTCCAACTAAAATCAATATCACTATAACAATGAGTGTCTTTATGGAGAATTTATTTTTGTTCATAGAAATCGTAATGCGATTGAAGATAATACGCCCACAATTCCAAATATCAACAAACCAACAGTTGTTCCAACACTACCTGTTTGGGGTAATTCTTCATCACCAGTAGTCGTATCACCCGTATTATCATTTGACGGCACCGGGGTCGCAGTCGGATCCGCTGTTGTTCCGCCACCGGCATTGATCGTATATGTTCCATTTTCATTTTGAGAACAATCAAGCACATCATTAGCCGACATATTAAATATATTTGAATCAACGGTCGAACCCGTTTGACAAGTAAAATTTACATTCGCAGTACCTGTTGACTTGGTTTTAAAGGTTATTGTTGCAATATCGCCAGTAATAGCTGTTGCGTCATAAGTACCCATAACTGTGGAAATAAACGAGAGATCAAACTTTCCCGTATCGTTATAGATATTTTTACCCATAGCAAATTTAAATGAAGCGTTATCCAAAGGATCAATCGAAACAATCTCTAATTTTGCCGAATCAAAAGTTGCCCACACATCAACACCTTGTGATTTTTCTGTTCCGGAATCAACTCCAACATTTACTTTAAAAGTATCACCATTAGAGTAAGTACCACTGCCTGGAGTAAATCTTAATAATGGTCCTGCGGCCATTGCCGGATTGACGCTCAAAAAACTAAAAAGAATTAGAGATAGGCAGAATATTTTTTTCATTACAAAGCACCATTAATTATTAAGTTTCTACTACTAAAAGGTAACACCTTTGCTGTCCCATTTTCAACTACTAGTGTTCCTTTATCAATTGTTAGCTCTGCTCCACCATCAGCGTCAGGACTAATTTCAAGCTCAGCAATCTTTACATTTTGACCTGCAGTAATCTTAAAACCATCTGCTTCAGAAATTAAATAATTCATTACTACTAAAGATTTCTCGGTACTAATTTTTGTAAAACTCGGTTTCGGTAGTTCTTCTAGATTCTTAACTGAATCTACTTTGACATTCTTATATCCAATATACAAATCAATTGCATCAATCGAGACAGTTTGATTCGCAGTCAACGTTAAAGTTGCCTTACCTGATTCATACAACCATTCAAAGCTAAAGACATCAGCCACTTTTTTAACTTCTTCATTTGGAGTCACATTTACTTCAACATTATTAGTTAAAGCTGTTTTATTTGCTTGGTTTCTCGAAATTAACACAATACTCTCAACAATGATGATTATTGATATTACAATTATTGGCCAAAATAGTTTATTTTTCATATCTTAATTAATATTAATATAATTCACCCTGTTTTGTCTCAAGGGATTTTTTCAAAATAACAGTATCATTTGAATTTATTTGACAATTACCATCTAAATCGCCCTGTAAATAACTTCCTGCAGTCAATGGATCCAGAGTTGGTTGACTCTTTAGGTAAGCAAAATCAACACCATTGATTACCCCATTCGGAGCCGCCTCTACCGAATCTCCCACAATATCTCCGGCCAACATCGAATATCCAGTGAAATTATATAAAGGACTTGTGGCTGCTGATGTCGTCAAAGTTAGTTCTCCACCAGCTTTATTATATGTTACGCTTTGATTCTGAGTCGCGTACTTCATTTGCAAATGTTTTGGTCCTTTTATAAAAACAGCTACATTCGTTAAATGGTTAAAGCCAACTAAGGGCATCGTTCCCTTATATTCAACCAAATTTCCACTCGAATCAATTTCCTGTACCTTTATACCTGTATAAACTTTAGTTGCCCCACTACTCAATACTATTACTTGTAATGGCCAATCGGTGGCACATTTAGTGTCCATGTTTTTCTTAACATCGCCAAAAGTTACTTTAAAATTGAGAATTGGTGTATCTGTAGTTACAGGTATAGTCGGGGTTGGAGAAGGACGTAATACACACACTCCATCAGCACCATCAGAGTTACCAGTTGTTATACAATCATAACCATCCGGACATATTCTGGGTGGATTTACCGTTAAATTACAACCACCAGGAGTCGGTGATGGACTCAAAACACAAACTCCATCTCCATCACGATGACCCGGAGGAGTTGGGCCAGTATAATTTTTCTCAATACAAGTATAACCAGTCGGGCAAGTTATAGGTGGATCTATCCGTAAATTACATACGGTTGACCCTACTCCACTAACTGTATATGACGCGTCAGTAACTGTCCCAATCTTAATAGCAGTATCTGTTGCACCAGCAACTGGATTATAGCCACCCAATTTTGTCTTTTCCGGCAAAATACCTACACTTCCCGTCCCAGCAGATTCAGCTTTAAATTTAATTGTCACTAATTTAACCATTCCACCCTTCAAATCTTCCGGCTTAGCAGCCATATCGCTTACAGCCACCAATCTTAAACACTTTTTTCCATTGATGGTTACTACACTGGCATCAAGCTTATTCTTTAATGCTTCTTCATTTAGAATTACTTGAGTTGCTGGATCATTTATTGACAAATTGGATCCGTAACAGACAACAGTATCGATTGAACTTATTTTTGCATATTCCTCAATACCACCATTACAAGCCGTCATATCAGTTGTCCACTGTCCTCCAACACTTGGACAACAGTAATCACGACCACCACAAACATCCTTTATGCCAGCTTTATTACAAAGTTGGTCATCAAAATCCCAATTTCCACCAGTACATACCGGTCGTACTCGTAGCATTGAACCCTCATTGGCATTTATTGCACATTGTTCAGCTGGTTTAGTTCCACAAGAAGTTCCACCACAAGCCGTCATTGTCGTTGTCCACTGTCCTCCAACACTTGGACAACAGTAATCACGACCACCACAATCCTCTACCCTTCCAGCAACATTACATAGACTATCCTTTGATGTTCCGTCACTATCGGGAGGGGTACAATTTTGCAATAAATTTTTTTGACTAGAATTTGGACAAGCTTCTACACACCTCGATGAACTAGAATCAGTACCTGTACCGGTGCCACCAATTCGATTGGCAGTAATAATTTTTTCCGTCTCAGCATATAACTGAACCAAAATAGTATCACCTACTTTACCCGTAAGTGCCGCTGGCTGCATAAACATTTTAGTCCCAGCAAAATAAGCTCCTCTTTGAGTATTCTGATTTTGTTTAACTAATAAAAGTGCTCCGGCCATCGCCACTAACATCAAGAATCCTACTATTAGATTTAGACTTTTATTTTTCATCTTAAATATTTTTTAACTCATTAAAGTATTTCTGCCAAAGTGAGAAATCATAGTTATCGACTACTCCGTCACATTTACCATCAGTGCCGGTGAAATCAGCATTCCAGGTGTTTTTAATTATTGTTCCCTTACCACCA
>JBAZML010000039.1:0-6023 GCA_041649835.1 Candidatus Shapirobacteria bacterium | reverse complement strand
TAAAAAAAGAAAAGAGACAAACATAAGATTATTTTACGGTAATAAATAATAATTAGTGGTTGACAGAATTTAATTATACTACTACATTGGTAGTATGAGTAAAGAAACAATAATTGTACTAACCCTAGTTATCGCTGCCTTTTTTGGTGGATATTATTTTTCAAATAGTCAAAACAAGAATGCACCCACTCAGGCAAACACTCCAACAACCGTTCAACAACAAGCGCCGCAAGCAACTACCACAGTAAATATTGACCAGGTAAAGGCATTGTTTACCGATAAAAATATCGTTTTTGGTGATAAAAACAGCAAACTGTTGTTTGTAGTGGTTTCCGACCCTAGCTGTCCTTATTGTCATGTAGCCTCGGGTAAAAATTCTGCTTTGAATAAACAAATGGGAGCTCAATTTCTGTTGAAAGCTGATGGAGGTACCTACGTAGCTCCAGAGGTTGAAATCAAAAAATTAGTTGATTCTGGTAAAGCAGCAATGGTATGGTTTTATGCTAATGGTCACGGAAGTGGTGAACTGGCAACCGAAGCTCTTTATTGTGCCAATGAATCAGGTAAATTTTGGCAAGTTCATGATAAGTTAATGAGTGCTGAGGGATATGACTTGATGAATAAAACAATTGGAGCCGACAAAACAAAAACCGGTGTTATGGCTGATTTTTTGAAAAATGAATTTGATACCAAAGCAATGAAAAGCTGTCTTGACAGTGGTAAATATACCAACCGTCTGGCGGAAGATATGGCAGTAGCACAACAAATTGGATTTGAGGGAACACCATATTTTCTTGTAAACACGGTGAGATTTGTTGGAGCATATAGTTTCAGTGAGATGCAATCAGCAGTCGATGAAGCTCTAAAATAAGACAAAGCTACCTTACGACACCTCCCTTGTCCACTTTAGTAGATCAGCTACTGCCGAGAAAAGAGGCTGTGGAGTAAAATGGGACTATGAAAATAATGTTTTTGAATGCGTGGCAAGCAACCACAGGTGAGGTGCTTTGGAGTTATATTAAAGAGCAAAAAGAAAGTAGTGATGTTTTTTGTTTTATGGAAGCCGGACAGGAATTTAGAACTAAATGTAGAGAAATATTGCCAGATTATATTCAAATCTCGACTGAAAAATCTATTGTTGATGAAGAAGGGATGTTCCAGGCGACATATGTAAGAAGCAATTACAAAATTTTAAATTCGGAACCAATTTTAGGAATTGATCCGAATGTTGGACTAGGTCTTTATACTCAAATTACTAACGGTGATAAATTGTGGAATATAGCGAGTATTCATGGCGTGGCTAGGCCCGGAAATAAACTAGATAACCCCAAAAGACTGGAACAATCCAATGGTATTGTTGATTTTATGGCAAAAATTGATGGAACAAAATTAATTGGTGGAGATTTTAATTTGGATAAAAACACGGAAAGTGTCAAAATGTTTGAGAAAAATGGTTATAGGAATTTGATAGAAGAATTTGGTATCGATATGACCAGAAATCATCTTTCATGGGATTTGCATCCACAAAAACAGTTGTGGGCGGACTTTTTGTTTGTAACATCAGAAGTAAAAGTAAAAAGTTTTGAAGTGCCAAAGAATGAAGTCTCAGATCACCTTCCCCTGATTATAGAGATTGAAGAATAAATTATAGTCGAGGATTTCGTTGACCAAAATACGAGGTTTTAACTTTTGGTCGGGCCAACTTTTTGAATTCTTTCGACAGGCCAGGAAGATCACCAGGTTGTTTTATTTCCTTGATAATGAGGTCGACGAGATATTGAGCGTGTTTTTGCTGGCCATTTTCCCTGATGGTGCCGGTCTGAGCAAAATTTAAGGCTAAAAGCTTCGCAATACTATGATTACTAATACCACGTGATTTGAGTATTTGAGCACTTCTGACCGCAACTAAAGCCGTAAAATGATCTAGATTGTCAGCTAATTTGGCACAGTCCAAATAATCAGTGGTCTGAACTGAGAATTTGAGTTGGTCTGACGGACTCTCAGCAAAATTAGGAAAAGCACCATGAACAATGTGATCTAGGGTTTTAAAATGATCGGATAAGTAATATTGATCCATCCTGGAATTTGAAGTTAAAGTGTTTTTATGAAAACCATCCGGAAATTGGGAAATTTTTTTAACTTCAGGATGAGTTTTTTCAGAATGACCTTTAACTTCTTTTTTATTCCATTCAAGACCCAAGTCCGGTCTGACGGAAATTAATAAATTTGAAATATCTTCAAAAGATTGGTTCTTACCGTTGTATGAACGCCACATTTCCACCGGGTTTTTTTTCGTCGAGACATCGGAAATAACAGGACAGGAATGTTCCATGCCGGCAGTAAGAACGTCTGTTTGAGTAATTGTGTCAGGAGTAGTGCTCCATAAATCACGATTATCTGAATGAGGGGTTTTGCCCCATTTTTTCCGATTTTGATTTAAAAATGATTGAACTGTTTCCCGAGAAATCATGGCATATTATAGGATTTGAAGATAATGAAAGCAAGCTTTTAAGCTAAATATTTTTTTAAGTAAGAAAAGCTACTAAAATATTTACAGAAACATTGTTTCGTGCTAAAGTTCTTCAACATGAAATTTGTAAGTCAAAAACACTACGAAGTCAAAATGACCGCCATCAATGACGGCCAGTTTCGCTGCGACTCTTTGAATCCAGCGTTACTCGTAGGAGGTTTTGCCTTATAAAAGGATAATTTTTTAAATCAGACAAACCTCCGAAAGGAGGGTTGTCTTGTAACCATAAAGTGACCAAGCTTTGAACTTTTTTAACTACATAGGCAAGAAATAAATCCATTCCCCTCTTTTTCGGAAGTTTATCCGACTCAATAAGTTTCTGGGAGAACAAATTGATGTCGGGCACGTTAAAATTTAAATATGGAGGAAAAAATGAAACAAAAAAGTATTGAACGAACTTTTGTATTGGTAAAAATCCTTCAAAATATCGGAGGGGCATGGACATTTAGTACCTATGTTTTATTTTTAGTGGGAGCAAACTTGTCACTGTTTCAAGTAAACATGCTGAATTTGATATACATGAGCACTGCCACCGTACTGGACCCTTTTACCGGAAATTTAGGAGATAGAATAGGACAAAAAAAGATTTATATGTTTGGTTTATTTTTCTGGGGAATAGGAATGCTAGTTTACGGAAGTTCGGGCTTGTTTTGGATTTTTGCCCTAGCTGAAGGAATAGCCGCTATAGGTCACGCATTAATGTCAGAAGCATTGGAATCTTGGCTTCGAAACCATACAAATGAAGAAACAACACACAAAGCGTTGTCCTCTTCGGAGTATTTGGCAAAGTTAGCTACAATTCCAACAGCAGTATTGGGAGGATTTGTAGGAGCCAGATGGGGTTTACAAATTCCTTGGATACTGGCGGGTGTAACCAGCATAGCAGCACTGCTGATAACCTGGTGGCAACTTCGCCGCTTCCCTGAAAAAGAAGAAACAGTCGAAATAGCTTTACCAAACGAGTTAAATCTATGGTTGATTACTAAAAATGCGTGGAGGGAACCGATTTTGAGGAGATCATTTATCGCAGTGGCATTGATAACTTCGACTTTCCAACCTTTCAACATGTTCTGGTCAGTAATTTTTAAAGAGGTCAGCGGCAAAAGTGAATGGTTGGGATTTCTGTGGATGGGAATCGCCCTGGCTTCAGCTTTGGGTAGCTATTTGGCAAAAAAGTGGAAAATATCTTCTCGTGGATTAGCATTGATAATCGCCAGTATTGGAATACCAATGTTATTGCCACTATTTGCCGGGAAAAATTGGATACTATTTATCCTAGTACCATTCCTATTTCACGAAATTGGCCGAAGTACTTGGGGACCAGTGCTGTTTTCCTATACAAACAGGAAAATTGAGTCTAAAGTGCGAACCTCAGTGAACTCACTTCGGAGCAGTGCCGGGACTTTTGGAGCCGCAATCGGACTCTTGGTCTCAGGAATCCTGACAAAATGGTTATCACCCATTACCGTATGGTCGATATCAGCAGTAATACTGATATTTGTAGCCCTATGGGTACGAGGTTGGAATCATGAAAAGTAATAATAGAGGCTGGTATCCCAGTATCAGCCTCTAGAACGTCTGATGGTATATTAGTTTCATATGAAAGACACAAGGAAAGATACAAAAATGGTGGTGGTGTGTTTGATTAAGAATCGGGAGGGTAAATATCTGATGATAAAACCCAGCAACTATAAAAATTTCGGAAAATATCAAGAGGCTTGGTACCCGCCAACAGGACATATTAAAGAAGGAGAAAGTAATGTTGAGGCAATAGTTAGAGAAATGAAAGAAGAACTTGATGTAGAAATCCGGCCAGTGAAATTATTGTCGGAATGGGAACAGGATGTTCCGGGAGAATGGGCATACTGGTGGGAATGTGAAATTATGAGTGGAAAAATAAAAATGAGTGAAGAACTTTCGGAACTTAAATATTTTTCAACTGAAGAATTGAAATCATTAAAATTGTGGCCAGCCGAAACAAAATTTTTTCAGAAATTTTTCTGGAATTAATGGTTTAGCAACAAGTGCAGTGGCCGGTATCACAAGTACAGATTTTCTTTTTTTCTGTCATATTTTTATTAATTTTTAACGGCTTTAAATCTATTTAGTGATAAGGAGTTGAGAACGACGGAGACAGAGGATAGAGACATGGCGAGAGCAGCGAATTCGGGGCGTAAAGTGACCCCAAAGGGACTTAAAAGACCAGCGGCAATCGGAATGCCGATTAAATTATAAATAAGAGCATAGAACAGATTTTGTTTAATTTTACTGAGAGTGGTTTTGGAGATAGCAAATAATGTGGATAGACTTTGCAAGTTGTTGTTCATAATGACAACATTGCCCGATTCGATGGCTATATCCGAACCAGAACCCATAACAATTCCCAAATCCGATTGGGTGAGAGCGACTGAATCGTTGATACCATCACCAACAAAGGCAACTTTAAACCCCTCTGTCCCTGCTGGGACATCTCCCTTTGAGGAAAGGGAGCTTCCGTTTTGTAATTGTTTAATAATTTCAGCTTTTTGATCCGGAAGAATGTTGGCAAAAACGTGGTCGACAGGAATTGATAACTCAGAAGCGATGGCAACTGAATTCTCATAACTGTCACCAGAGACTAAATAAACCTGATAATTGTCTTGCTGCAATTTTTGAATTGCCAAAGCTGATTCCGGTTTAACAGTGTCCTTGATAACAAAGGTCGCCAAGGATTTGTTGTTTTTGGTTAATTCAATTTGAGAATTTTTGGTCTTGCCCAAGAAATATTTGTCTTTACCAAAATCTGCCTGGAGACCAAAACCAGGAAGAGATTTAAAGTTTTTGATTTTTATATCAGAGCTAGTAATTTTTTTGAATTGACAGTAATTAATAATAGCTTTGGCTAGAGGGTGACTTGAATTTATTTCTAATGAATAGGCTATTTTTAATACTTCTACATCAGAGAATAGTCCACTGTTTTTAAAAGAAGTGACCATAGGGGTGCCGGTGGTCAGAGTGCCGGTTTTATCAAAAGCAATAGCATTAACGGAAGTGGCATTCTGAAGGGCTTCTCCACCTTTGATTAAAATTCCATACTTGGCCGCAAGGCCTGTCGCAACCATGACAGCGGTGGGGGTGGCCAGACCCAAAGCACAGGGACAGGCAATAACTATGACTGCCAAAAAATGAAGAAGTGACACATCGAGAGGACTTTTCAGTATAAATTGCCAGACAATAAAAGTGATTAGAGCGGAAACTAAAACTGCGGGAACAAAAATTGAAGAAATTTTGTCGGCTAAATTTTGAATAGGAGCACGAGTACTTTGGGCTTCGTCCACCATTTTGATAATCCTTGATAAAAGAGAATTGTTGGAATCTGAAGTTGCTTTTATTTCTAAAGCGCCGGTTAAGTTTTGAGTACCAGCAAAGACTTTGTCACCGGCAATTAAATCAATAGGAATGCTCTCCCCGGTCAGAGAAGACTGGTCAACAGAGGAAGAACCCGAGACAACGG
>JBAZML010000038.1:0-6114 GCA_041649835.1 Candidatus Shapirobacteria bacterium | reverse complement strand
TTTCTATAAGTCTTCCAATTTGAGGTATCTATCTCCGCGGTCGTGGTGGCTGCGTTGGCATTAACATTTGGGTTCTGATTCCCCGCCGGTGCCTGCGGTCTTTTCACGCACGCCGAAACAACCAGGGTGAGGCTGGCTAATAAGAATAAGGTTACGATGATAAATTTTTTTGGCATACTTTTTAATTTAATAATTGATTATTTTGAATTCATTGTAAATTGAAAATTGGTATTTGTAAATTTGTAGATCAAACCTTAGCCGATTCGCCTACCTGCTTACTACCCAGGCTACTTATCTATTACCCTCCTTCTGTGAATTTTGTTGTCAAAGGACAACTTGTTTTTAGAGGCCTCAAGGCACTCTACCTGGACGAGAGCATATAGCTTTTGCCCAAGACAAAGGACCTTTGAAGCCATGCATCCTAAAACAAATTAATACCGCCAATAATTGATTTACCAAACCTATCTATCAGCCTATCTGAGCTCGTACTTGTAGGAGAAGACAATTCAAAGCTAATTATATAATTTTCAATTTTGCAATTATAAATTTTGTGAGTATAAGCAGGGCCTTCGTAATATTCTGGCTTCAAAAATTTTACGTATCGAGCAATAAAATCATGAGAGTTAAAATTAAGATCATAATCATTAATAATCACATCGTCCATATCTATAGAGTCAGTACCGACTTCTTTTTGCATAAAGTTAATCTTTCTTTGAATATCATAATTATTATATAAACCTTCTTTGTCAAACCATTCTTTAAGATTTAAACTTGACTTATAAACCCTTACGGAAAATCTAATGTCCCCCTCAGAACCATATGGGTATCCAAACGACTCATTCTCCATACTCAATATTAAATTATTCAATTTATTTTCATAATCAAATACGACCCACTCCCCCGGATACTTAAACTCAAATCCATACTCCTCATTCCGGTAGGTCCTCCAGTTGCTTGTATCTATTTCCTCCTCCGCTAAAGCTCTGGAAGACGAAGCCGCAGTCGTGGTAGCCACGTTGGTATTGGCGTTAGTATTCTGATTAACCGGCTGGGCAACCGGTTTTTTTATGCAGCCAGAAACAACCAGTCCGAGACTGGCTAATAAGACTAAAGTTGTGATAGTGAATTTTTTAGACATAGTCGTAAAATAAATACTAAATTCTAATTTCTAAACACTAAACAAATTTTAAATCTTAAATTCTAAATTGTAAACTGCTATTTAGTTTTTTCAAGAATTGCGCCGAGAATTTTCATCAGTTTAGAATTTAGGATTTCGGGCTTAGGATTTACTAAAAAACGCCCAAAAAATGCGCGCTACATTGACTGCTGTATTGTGTTAAAATATTACTGCGAGCTGAAAAATCTGTCAATAGCGAAAAGCTATACTAGCGGTTTCTGATAATATTTTAGGATTTCGGAATTCCTTATGAGTATAGTTCTGCTGGTAGTGTAATACATGCCTTTATTCGGTGCGGTTTCGAAACCAATATAAATACAATTCTTCTTTCTTTTAACTAATTCTTTTATCGCCGGCTGTAAATCAGAGTCGGAGCTGGCTAAAACGGCGGTTTCTAAAATATCATCACACGACATTGCAACCATATCAACTGCGATACGAACATCAACACCTTTCTCTTTAAATACTATCACTTCTCTTTTTTTAAAGAAAAAAGTCTTTTTATCCTGAACTATTTTTTCCGTGGGGAAACCACGAATATTACCGGCTAGAACGACCTCAAATCCCTGGCTGTCACCTTCAAGATAGGCTTTAAGCAACCTATTCCTTTCTATTAAGATATGAGATTTTTGAGGAGTCGCCGGATGTTTGTTAATTTTGGCAAAATAAAATATTTTACGATCAACTTTAATACCTTCCAAAATTTGGTTAAAGAGACCGCAAAAATTAAAATTTGTCCATTCCGGCTCATCATTATCTTCTTTAACCACTTTTTCGGCAATCAAAACTTCTTTTATTTTCTTTCTAAAATTTTCTCCATCAATAAATAGAATGGTTGACATTGTTCTTACTAAAATTTTTATTTAAAAACCTCATCGGACCCGAAGGCTGGATGAGGCGTTTATGTGTATAACTTACCATATATGATTTCTACTGTCAATAGTAAAAACATAGCTTAGATTCCCTACCCACCTACCAACTTACTCACTGGTTAACTTACCAACTGGCAAACTGACCAACTTACTTCACTTCCCCAAATACCTGGCAATCGGTTCCTGCGGCTGATAATTTTTTGACTTCGGTCCGCCTACTGGCAGACGGAAAAAAAAGTGCGCTCCCTTATCCTTGCCGGCCGACTCAACTCCCAAAACACCTTTGTGGTTATTAACGATCATTCGGGCGACATAGAGCCCCAGACCGGTGCCTTCGGTGTGGACTTTAAAGCTGCCGGTTCCGCGCTGAAATTTTTGGAACAGATGGTTGATTGTATCTTCGTCCACGCCGCGGCCGGTATCTTTAACCGAGAAATCTACCATCCCGGCCGGTTCCGGCGTAACATAAACGTCAATATGGCCTTTCTCCGTATACTTGATTGAATTATCAACAAAATTCATCATCACTTCGTGCAGTTTATTGCGGTCGGCAAAAACTGCCGGTACTTTGGTTTTAGATTTATGCAGCCGCAATTTTAAACCGCGATCCTCGGCGTTCTTGTGCAGTTCCTCAACCACGGTATTGGCCAGTTCTTCCAAGTCAACTTTCTCCCAATTAAATTCCTGACGGCCGGATTCAATCCGCGAAATATCAAGCAGGTTTTCCACCAAAGCAATCAGTCGTTCGTTGGCGATAAAAACTTTACTCAAGTGCTCCAAGATTTTGGGCGGCACTTTACCAAATGAGCCTTCCTGCATCATTGAAATATAACCTTTGATAACGGTCAGTGGCGTCCGCAGCTGGTGGGAGGCAATCGAAATAAATTCGGACTTAGTTTGATCAAGTTCACGCAGCTGGACGTTGGCTTCACGCAATTCTTTAGTGGCGTCATCAACTTTTTTCTGCAAAGTAAAATTAAAATCTTTTAACTCGTCGTAAAGCTGGGCGTTTTCAATTGCCACCGCCGCCTGCCCGGCCACGATATCCAAGGTATTCAAATCCGGCTGGCTATACGGATCCCCGGATTTTTTGTTACCCACGGCGATAATACCGATCAATTTATCTTTGGAAGAAAGTGGCACGATTAAAGCGATGCCGTTATCATACAAAGCCTGCAGCAATTCCGGATTGATGGGTCTGAATTCACCGTTTTCGTAACGGGTTTTCATTTCATCAATCACCAAAATGCCGTGGACTTGTTTTAATTCCTGATCCAAAATTTTTAAAACATTGGGATAACTGACCAATCGCTCGGCCGTAGTATCTACAAAACCTTCCTTGAAAGCGATATCTAATTTATTGTCTTTAGCTAAAAGGACAATCCCAATTTTTTCGCAATGGAAGGCATCAATGAGAGTTTTGGAAATTTCCGTCAGGAGTTGCTCAAAATTTAAAATGGAAGAAGTAGTCTCAGAAATCTGCGCCAGCAATTTATCGGGATTATAACTTTTTTTGTAGAGAAATTTGTTAGTGATTCTGCCAATGAACCTACGGACAGGTTGATAGGTAACAGTTATAAACAAGGCCATAGTCAAACCAACCAGCATATCTGAACGGACGCCTAATACTCCTTGTAAAGTATCACCAACAGTTATTGATAATGTGACAAAAATAGTAGTTATAAACAAAACAATGGTACCAAAACTTATAGTTCGCAAAATAATTAATCTTACATCTAGAAATCTATACCTTACTATTGCCCTTATGGTTAATACAATAAAAATTAAGACAAAAAGTGGGCCAAGATTAGCAAAACCAGAAAAACCAAGGATTACTAAGATTAAATTAGTGATAATACTCCCAGTCGCTGATAATATAACGCCAATAATAACGTACGTAACCTGTCTCTTGCTTATACCAACTGATGCTCTGTAGCTTTTAATAAGATTTATAAAACCAGAAAAAAATATTATAGCAATATATGCCAAAAGACCAATATATAGTTCACCGGTTTTTACCAAAGGTACTCCTCCGGGTACTAACTTAACTTCCATTATGTTATATCTGGTCGGTACAAACAATAGTAAAATAAGGGCCGCTATCCATATAAGGATTTCATACACAATTTTATATTTTTTTGATCGGGGAAAATTCAAAGAAAATTTCCAAAAGAATATAGCGAGGAATATCACCCCTACTATAGTTAATTTGCTCCAAAGTAACAAACTTGCTTCAGTCTCAGCCAAATCAACCATAAGATTTGAAAAAATCCAAAAAGCAGTACTAAAAATAAAGAGGGAAAAAATTAAATTTGTTTTATTCCTCTTGTTTCTGAATAGAGCAAAAAAACCTATCACTACAATAGTAACTAGGATAATTGATGTTAAAATGTGATTAAATACCAATGATTCCATATTTAGGATATATTTTTATTATCTATACACTAGGGCAACAATGGCAGAGCCAAAATTATCTTTTACTTCCGGAATAGATTCAACAACTATCTTTGTACTATAAACTTTAAAATCTCTTAATTTAAGCATACTTTTAATCCTCTCTTTTAAATCTTGTTCTAGATCCTCTTTATCCACATTGTTATGAGCCTCCATAACTAATCCATACTTTTTACCATTTCTTTCTCCATGGACACAAGCTATACCGGCACTAATCTTTTCTCCTTTTTTTCCATCTAGTCTAGCCAAGACACAAAATACAACTTCACCAATTTTTAATTTAGGTGGTGCATCTAATTCGATACAATTCTCTGGGAGAATTGATGAAACCCCAACCAGATTCACTTCACTGATTTTGGCTTTCATCAAGGCGGCATCGAAAGCATTAATATTGGAGGCATTATCCTCCCCCGCCCCTTTAACGATTACATAATTCTTATAAATAATCATAAATCAATTATCCTTGCTAGTTACTAAATAATAAACTTGCTTATCTAAATATTTTCTTTTTAGCTGGTTCTTATGTTTTACAATTTTGGTGAAGTAAGGGATAAATTTGTTAGCATTATATGAATGGTCGAAACCCATAGCTGCTTTATTTTTTAATAAATCATCAATGACATATTCTAAAATCTTTATAGCTAATCCCATATTCCTAAAATCTTTTTCAATAGCTATACCCATAAAATAGTATAGTTTACCTGAATTATAATACTGCGGGTATTCTTTCTGGAAATAAGAACCACTTATCCACGTACAGTTAGAGAGCTTTTCAGCTATTAGACCTAAGCCGATAACTTTATTATTCTCATTACGTAATAAATATTTTTTTACTGTACCCAACAACATTTCTTCTGTGAAATCAGATTGGCTTCTAATACTCTGCTGACAAGGTGCCTTTTTATTCGTTTCTATAAAAGAAATACTATATATTTCCCATAGCTCATTTTGCAAATTTTTATCATCAATAATATCAAACTTCTCCACTTTATATTTAAAGCTATCTCCTGCTATTTTTTGAAAAAAATTTTTCTTTAAGATTAAAAACAAACTAAAAAAACCAATAAATATAACTAACAAATAAACAATGATCGATAAATTTTTTCCAAAAAATAAAATATATAAATACGGCAAAAACCAACCGACTATAAAAACAATCAAACCAAAAAATGCTTTCTTGTCCTTAAGGTTAATCCCACTGAACCTTAATTTTAATAAATTCTTTAAATCTACCTTTTTCAAAATACTATATAATATTAGAAAAGCTCCTCCGTATACTGGTATAAAAGAAAAAAGATATATTAATATTAAAATTTTAATATTTATATTATAAGCCAGGGATATTTCGTTAAAATTAATCATTACTATAAATAAAATAAGTTACCAAAGTTAAAAATGATGGGGTAAAATGTGGGTCAATCCGATATTTGTCCAATACATAAAACTAGCTCAACGCGACCTTTCGGCCAGCAAAAAAAAGTAAGTAAGTTATTGCAAAAACTATAAGCAACGTAAAATAAGGTCCGACCCACCCAAAAATTTCACCCTTAAAATAAGGAATGATTAAATCAAAAATTATCGCAAATACCACGGCGATAAATATCGTCGATG
>JBAZML010000037.1:0-6293 GCA_041649835.1 Candidatus Shapirobacteria bacterium | reverse complement strand
TTAGACCCTACGGCATAAACATATAGTTATATTCATCACTCGGACCAAAATAGTGTGATTTGTTAAGTAAAATATCTGCTATTTCCCATGCGGTCATATTTTCTGAAATCCGATAACTGGCAACAATATCAATCGACCCATTTTTACCAATCGATAATGACCCGGGGTTTCCTTGGGTAATATCCTTCGTATTCTCCAAAGCATATCTTAAAGCCTTTTCACTTCGAATGAATCCATAATACTGAAGGTTACTAATGATTGCGTCAAGCGTAGAGCCTTTGCCAGGTCGAAAATCTACAGTTTCACTTTGTTTTTGTCTTTCTAAATCACTTTGAGTAAATCTTAGTTTCTCAACTAAATAATCTTCAACTTTTTTGGGTGACTGCCAACTTTTACCAGGTGCTTTAAAATCTTCGGCAGGGATTTTATTAATATTGAAGTAAACAAATGATGTTGTCGCAACAACTAGAAATATCGATATGAGTAAAACTGTTATCTTGGTTTTTGTCATTTCTTTGGGCAGTATTTAACTAAAAGATCATCATAAACGTTCTTTTTATTTGAATATTCATTAATCTTTTTTTGCAGTGTCGCAATCTCATCATCTATTGATCCTTTGGTGGGCTGAACTCTGTTGACATCATTAATTTTTCTCCAGTCTTGGCATTCTTTTGTTTCCTGCATTTTTGAATTATGGTGACAGTCGTAATCCATTTTTTCAAAATATGCCTGTTTTTCAATTGGAGTAATCTCGTCATAAAGATTTTTAAGCTGACTACCACTACAGATTTTCACTCCATCTTTACTAGGCATTCCGATCAGCTGAGTATTACTGGAAATTGTTATTCTCGGAATCGGGTAAGTTAAAAATTTTTGATAAAATTCCTGCTCATATTTTTGTAGTTGAGATTTATCATTTAGAACCTGATTCATAGCGTTAACATCCGAAATTCCAAAAAACTTTTTAAGAATATCCCCATTAATAGATGATTTTGGTGCAACGGTGGTGGGTATTATAGGAATTGTTGGCGTAATTATTTGTGTAGATATCTCAACCACCTCTGTCGGAACTATGGTTTGATTTTGAATAATTGTGGGTGTCGGTTCGACTAAAACTACCTGCGATTTATTTTTTATACCGAAGAAACTTGAAATAGCCAATAATACCGATAAAGCAAATGCTTTCATGCCCTATTTTAGCACTAATTCATCTCCTGGACTTCCATAAAACCTGCGGTACTGTTGTGTTATGAAGAAGAAAGAAGGTGAAAAGATACAGGAAATAAAGCAAACAAGATACTGCCTTTATGCAAGAAAGTCGTCAGAATCAGACGAACGGCAAGCTATGTCAATCGAATCTCAAATTAATGAAATGAGAACACTAGCGGAACGAGAGAGTTTGTTCATAAAAGAAATAAGACAAGAAAGCCACTCAGCTAAATCTTCAGGACTAAGACCGGTATTTAATAAATTATTGATCGACATTCGAGCTGGGGAATTTGATGCGATATTAACTTGGGCGCCTGATAGGTTGAGTAGAAATGCAGGCGACTTGGGAACACTAGTCGACTTGATGGATCAGGGAAAGCTTCATACAATAAGAACCTTCTCCCAATCATTCTCGAATAATCCAAATGAGAAATTCTTACTAATGATTTTATGCTCACAAGCCAAGCTGGAGAACGATAACCGAGGCATCAATGTTAGACGTGGCATGAAGGCCAAATGTGAAGCCGGATGGCGACCTAATATGGCGCCTCTGGGTTATAAAAATGTCATGAACTATAACCGAATTAGTTATGTCGAAATAGACAATGAGAGGGCGCCAACAATTAAACAGATGTTCCATCGAGCCGGGGAAGAAGGACACAGCGGTAAAACAATAAAAAAGTGGCTAGACAGAATTGGATTCGTTACCAGAACCGGCAAACCAATAGCCCTAAGTAAGGTCTATAAATCACTAAAGAACTCTTTTTATTATGGTGAGTTTGAATTCGGTGGCAAGATCTATAAAGGAAAACATGAACCACTCATAACCAAGGAGTTATTCGACAAAGTTCAACTACAACTAATTGCCCCTGATAAAGAATGGAATAAAAAAGTCTTCCCATTCAGAAGTCTCTGCTTCTGCGGTACTTGCGGTGGAAGGGTAACTGCCGAAGAGAAATATAAAACAAATAAATCAGGAGGAGTTAGAAAATATATCTACTACCACTGTGGTAGGCACATAGATTATGACTGCGATGAACCATACATCAGCGAGGAAGATTTAATTCAACAATTGGTGGTTCATATCGACGAAATAAAATTACATGAAGTTGAACTGGCTCAATACTTAAAACAGGATATCGACAAATTTCATAGATTAAGGAATGAGGTGCTTAATCAGGAAATTATTAGTGGAAAATTAATAGAACTCGACTATGAAGCCTTTAACCATGTTAACAAGGATATGGTAAAGGAATATTTAATCTACATCCTGAAATTCGGAACCGCTGAAGAAAGACTTAAGGTAATGTCAGCAATAAAAACCAGATTTATCCTGCACAATAAGGAACTGAGTATAAAAAAGAATATATAATCCGTATGTGGGTACAAATAATTACCAAAAAGTTTTAATTAGACAGAATAATAAGTTGTATTACTTATTTAATTTGGAGCTGAGTGTTTCCGATGGTTCTTTATACATATCCTTTCCTAGAAAAGGAGTTAATTACGAATATAACAAGTTAGATGTTGATAATAGTGGAGTCATTAATATTTCAAATAAGAAAGATCAAATTCCTAAAACAAAGGCGATTTCCTATCATGCATCAGGGCTTATTCATTATAAAAATTTGGACACTAAAAGTATTTATGGTGAGCCAATATTTGATGTAACCAAATTATTTACTTTTATACATTATTCAGTCCCTAAAATTTCTTTGTTAGATGAATATTTAGAAGACATAGATACTAACGACCACATAATTGAAGCACCTATTGAGGCAGATCTAAGGAATAATTTTTCAATATCAATTGCGCCTGAGGATAGTGAATTAAAAACGGTCGCTAGTTTTGGAATAATATTAAAAAATTTGTGTAGTATTTTCGTTTTCATAAATAATATTGTTATTAAGCTACCGAAAGAGATTGATCAGCATTTTGTAAATTTAATGCCTTCTCAGGGGCTGTTTAATGAGCAAAAATATCCACAGTCTAGCTCTCAACTTTTTTTTCACCAAAAAATTAATAATGTTCAAGACGTGATAATTTACCGTCCAAACGGAGAAGGGGTATATAAAATGTTTTTTGCTGTCCCGATGAGAATTGCCCCACAAGTTAAAATTCAATTTTCTGATCCAAAATTGACAGCCATTTTAATGGACGATAAAACACGAACAAACACCACCTTAACTTTCAAGGTTAAAGATAGTAAAAATAATTTTGTAAAAGAACCAAAAAACATAATAAATGTCGAATTAGATGCGGAACTTTAGGTAAAAACAAAATAATGATTTGTATCGTTTTTGGAGCATTACAGGCTGTTTAAACGCAAAAAGTTATATTCCGAAAAAATACAAGGGAAAGTTGGGGGTTTGTAGCCATACCATTAAAATTACATGGAACTACAGGCTAAAAGCGGAAGGGGGGGGAGTCGAACCCCCATGCCTCTTACGAGACGCGGGTTTAGCAAACCCGTGCCTTACCATTCGGCGCACCCTTCCAACGTAAGTTTCTTAAAAACTTATCCTGCTATTTTACCATCTAAAAAGATAATAATTTGTGCTTGATTAAGTTCTTTTTGACGGGATTCGATATATCAAATTCAGACAAAATGCTTTATCATATTTTAGATGGACAAGAATAAATTACCTGAAAATGAGGAATTGGACTTAAACGAAGAGAAGGTACTTTTTTCCTGGGAGGCGGCAGAAAGGTCATATCAAAAAAAGGATAAAGACTTTTGGGTAACAGCGATTGCAATTCTGATTTTAGTATCGGTAATTTTGATTTTTATCAAGGAATTCTTTTTGATAATGGCCTTAATTTCGGTTTTATTTTTGTATTATGCCCTATCATCAGTACCACCAGGACTAATCTCAAATAAATTAACAAACCGGGGACTGTATTTTGGAGAATTACGATACGAATGGAAGATTTTAAGAAAATTCTGGTTCAAAAAAAATATGTCCAGTGACACAATTAATTTTGAAACTGATTTGAGATTTCCCCGGATGATATCTCTGGTTATTAATCAAAAAGACACTGAAAAATTGAAGGAGATTATAATCAAAAGAATTCCTCATTTGGAAACCTCACCAACTTTTGTGGATAGATTAACGAAATGGTTTGCAGATAGATTGCCACTCGAAGATAGAGAAGCGACAAAAAAGGGTAATTAAGGTATAATTCAACAGCTTGCGCCTATAGTTTAACGGATAGAATAGCGGTTTGCGGAACCGTTGATCTGAGTTCGATTCTCAGTGGGCGCACATTTTATTTAAGGAGGGTTGGCCGAGTGGTTTATGGCGCTCGCTTCGAAAGCGTGTGGGAGTAATCCCGCAGAGGTTCAAATCCTCTACCCTCCGCCTACGATAAAGCTTCGAGGTGGTGTGCTTAATTCTTTAGAGGACAACCCGGATCGACAGCATTGAGACTGCCATTGATATGCAAAGCAACTGCCCGACATTCACCATGACAAGTATTTCTCCTTTGACAAACATCGCATTCAGCGATTCCCTGAGATAAACTTTCCCTGACTTCCAGAAAGGCCCGACCATTTTTCCAAATATCTGAAATACTTTGGGTATGAACATTTCCATCTAAGAAATGATCACCGAGAAAAAAACAGGGACTATATTGCCCTTTTGGATTAATTCCCATTGACCGGGTCGCAACACCACAACTATTATGATCCGGATCAATATCATCACCATTTAAAGAACAGGCATTTAAATCTAACATTACCTCGGGACGAGACCATTTACTTTCAGAAATTATTTTGACTGCCTCTGCATAACCAGGAGTTTGAGGAGTAATCAATAAACCATTTGAAACGGCCCGACCAAGAGGTTTTACTCTTTTAAATTTTACGGGAACTTCTAATGCGGTGGCGACTTCAACAATTTTTGGTAACTCAAGTAAATTTTGCCTTGATAAGGTTGACCCAATCGCAACAACAGCCCCCTCTTCTTTTAGTCTTTCAATTGCTCTGATGGCAGATTTATAAGCTAGAGGATGTTTTCTAATTTGATTATGAACCTCCTCTCCCCCGTCCAAACTAACTGATACCCGAACTCCTTTTTCAGCCAAAAATTGAGATAAATATCTGTTATTGGCGACTAATAGTCCATTGGTGCTCATTGAAACACCCAATAATCTTTGTCTGAGATTAGATACAATTTCCATAAAATCGGGATGCAAAGTTGGCTCGCCACCACCAAGCTTGGTTCTGAAAATACCCATATCAACCATTTGATTGCCAACATCATTCATTGTTTCCAAACTTAAACTGTCAGTTCCATGAGATCCAGATTCAGACAAACAGTGATCACAAAACATATTGCATCGTTTGGTAATGTCAACATAGACTTTTTCCGGTGAGCGAAAACTAGCTCCTCCAATACTTGGATTATTTTCGCCACGAACAATTTCGTTGTCATTCAAATGCGTTAATCTATATTCGGCAGTACTTCCGGTTAATCTTTGAATGGTGTTGCCCCCAATATCATAGACAAGAGCCCCAAAGTCCTCTGGTCTTAATACATATTCAATACATCTATTGGCACTCATGATACGGATTGTATCATGGCTTATAATGTATTTAAAGAAGAACTTAACCCTTTATCTTTTCCCAGGGATATTCAATATGACCAAAATGACCGTATCTTGCGGTTTTTTGATACATAGGTATTCTTAGATTTAGAGCGGTATTTATTCCTACCGGAGATAAATCTAACAGATTCCAAGCGAAGTCTTCAATCACTTTTAGGTCTGATTTGTGGGTTCCAAAAGTCTCAATGGCTTTTCCTACCGGTTGAACAGTACCAATGGCGTAAGCTAATTGAATTTCGCAACGATCACATAGACCAGCAGCAACAACATTTTTAGCAATATAGCGGGCGGCATAGGCAGCACTTCTGTCAACTTTACTGGTGTCCTTTCCGGAAAAACAACCACCACCGATTCTTCCCATACCACCATAGGTATCAACTACAATCTTGCGTCCAGTAACTCCCGTGTCGGTGGTTGGTCCACCAATTTCCCATTTACCAGTACCATTTAAAATCATTTTGTCTTCACTAAGAGTG
>JBAZML010000036.1:0-6729 GCA_041649835.1 Candidatus Shapirobacteria bacterium | reverse complement strand
CTAATCGAACTTTTGGTGGTAATCGGAATTATCGCCGCGTTAACAGCAGTGGTTTTTGTGGCTATTGATCCGGCCAAACGTTTTAGAGATTCCAGAAACGCCAGAAGAATTACAGATGCTGACACAATTCTTGGTGCTGTGCATCAATATATTGTAGACACTGGTGGTTCTATGCCTGCAGGAATTGGTTCTTCCGCTTCCCAGATTGGAACTTGTGCGACTGGAGGAAACACTCTTTGTGTTGGAGCGACGACTGCTTGTGTTGATCTTGGTGCAACCTTGGGTAGCAATAAATACCTAAAGTCTAATCCAATGGACCCCCAAAGTGGAACAGCGGCAACAACCGGATATTCTATTGCGAAAGATGTCAATAATTTGTTTACTGTTACAGCATGTTTAGCTGAAGGTACAACTATTACCATCTCTAGGTAATTGGAATTGAATTTAAAGCCCTTCGACGTGAAGTCGGGGGGCTTTTTTGTTGTGGACGGATTGGTCTATAGCTGAAGTAAAAGAAGTAGAAAAATTTGCAAAAAACTTTGATTAGATGTTAAATTTATCTATGAAAAGAAGATTTGCTTTTACTTTGATTGAACTTTTGGTCGTAATCGGAATTATCGCCGCGTTAACAGCAGTGGTTTTTGTAGCTATTGATCCGGCTAAACGTTTTAGAGATTCCAGAAACGCCAGAAGAATGACAGATGTTGATACAATCTTGGCGGCAATTCATCAATATATTGTCGACGAGGGTGGGGCAGTGCCGTCAGGAATTGGAATCTCAGCTTCTCAAATTGGAACTTGCATTACGGGTGGTAATAATTTGTGCGTGGGGGCAACTACAGCTTGTGTTGATCTAACAACAGTTCTCGGAAATGGTAAATATTTGAAGATAAATCCAATTGATCAACAAAATGGATCAGAAGAAACAACCGGATATTCTGTGTCTAGAGATAGTAATAATATGTATACCGTTACTTCGTGTTCGGCTGAGGGAACTATAATCAGAGGCTATAGATAGTTTTTGATGGTAGAATAATTTTGTGTCGAATGGACGAAAGATAAAAAATAAATTAGCTTTTACTTTGATTGAGTTGTTGGTGGTGATTGGTATTATTTCAATGTTAACAACAGTGGTTTTTGTGAGTGTTGATCCGGCCAAGCGTTTTGCAGATGCAAGAAATGCTAGGAGATTAACCGATACGAGGACTGTATTGGAAGCAATTCAACAGTTTGTGGTTGATTCGAACGGCTCTTTACCGGCAGGAATCGGAAATTCCTGGTACCAAATTGGGACTTGTACTACCGGAGGGATGAATTTGTGTGTTGGAGCGACGACACGTTGTATTGATATTGGAGCGACATTGGGTAGTCACAAATATATAAAAAGTAACCCAATGGATCCTCAGCGAGGAACGGCGGCCACGACTGGTTATGCAGTGACAAAAGATGCTAACAATGTATTTACAGTTTCGGCTTGTTTGGCTGAAGGCACAACAATTACGGTGTCAAGATAAATGTTGGTCACAAAAAAGTAATAAAAATGAATAAAAATAGTAGCTTTATTCTAAAAGGGTTGGGTTTTACGATTGTTGAGATGATAATAGTGGTTTCAATTATTGCGATTTTGATGGCGGTGGTATTAATATCAATTGATCCGGCGAAACGTTTTTCAGATTCAAGAAATACTAAAAGAATGGCCGATGTGGATACAATACTAATTGCAGTTCATCAATATATTAATGATACTGGTGGTTCATTGCCAACAGGAATCGGAACTTCTTTTGCTCAAATTGGAACTTGTACTACCGGAGGAATGAATTTGTGTATTGGGGCGACAACACGTTGTGCTAATATTGGGACACTTTTAGGAAATGGTAAATATATAAAAAGTAATCCGACAGATCCTCAACGAGGAACAGCTGCGACTACGGGTTATGCAATTTCAAAAGCTGTCGATAATGTTTTTACGGTAAAAGCTTGTTTGTCGGAAGGGACGACAATTTTGGTGTCCAAATAAATAAAATTATTTTTGAGGTAGAATTAATTATGGATAATACATATAGTTGGTATTCTCAATTGATTAAACCTTCTTGGGCGCCACCATCATTTTTATTTGGACCGGTGTGGACAGTTCTGTACATACTGATAGCGTTTTCTTTTGGAAAAGTCTTTCAAATGGCATTTCAAAAAAGAATTTTATTAGTTGTGGTTTTGCCATTTGTTCTCAATTTAGTCTTTAATTTATTTTTTACACCGATACAGTTTGGTTTAAAAAATAACCTTTTGGCACTGATTGATATATTATTAGTGTTGGGTACTTTAATTTGGGCTATGATAGCAATTTATCCCCACGCCAAATGGATTACTTATATTCAAATCCCGTATTTAATGTGGGTTTCTTTTGCAACTGTTTTACAAATAACAGTCACATATCTAAATAGATAGATTTAAATGCGCATAGAGGTAGAAGTAAATGACAAGATGCAGAGAGGATATGTTTATTTTTTGTCTGAACCGGCTGGAGAGAATTTTGATATTTTATTTAAACCAGAGTTGAGTCCAAAAGAAATGCTCCAATTGGGAATATTTGGAGGCAAGTATATGACAGATTGTAGAAATGAACTTCCCGGTGATTGGTTTGAAAAAGCAAAATTAAATTCAGAGATTCATGAAGCAGAATTAAATTATTTTGGAGTTAACGCCAGTCAACCGCTGTCGATATGGAGAAAAAATGGGTGGATTTATAAGCAAGATCCCAGAGGGTGGTTTCAATGGTATTGCCGATATTTTATGGGGAGAAGAATTGCCGATATGGATAAATGGCAAATTGGACGCTGGAGAGCGATGGCGCGACATGTAGCCCAAGTAAAAAATAATTGTCAAAAAGGGGACATTAATTGTCGTCGAAAACAGCGTCAGGCCTTACTTCATTGGGCTTATGACAGCCGTCTGATTTGAATGGTGTATTTACACCGTAACTTAGTGATAAAATGATTAATGATTTCCGTTAGGGATTTATTTTATTCATATGGTAAGGAGCCGATATTTTCGGGGGCGGAATTTTTTTTGGGAAAAGGTCAAAAGGCAGGTTTGGTTGGGGCCAATGGAGCCGGAAAATCCACCTTGTTTAAATTGATTACTGGCGAGGAAAATCCGGATGATGGTCGGGTTGAGGTAAGTGGAAAAATAATTCTAGTGCCCCAGGAAGTTAAAAGAGATTCGGAAATGGAGAATGCCAAAACTATAAGAGATTATTTGACTAAATCCACCTTCGCGGGAAAGGCTACGGTAGGTAAAGAGGATTATGAGTTATTGAGGATAATCTCTAAATTAGAATTAGCTCAGTTTAGTTTGGATAGTCCGCCAACTAACTTAAGTGGTGGTCAAAAAACAAAATTGGCAATTGCTAGGGCCTTGGTACAAGAGCCGGAGGTATTGCTTTTGGATGAACCGACAAATTTTTTAGATACTGAAGGAAAAAAATGGGTGATGAGTTTTTTGGGAAGATATCCAAACACCTTAATGGTGGTATCACATGATTTGAACCTGTTGGACACAAAAATTGATAAAATTTTAGAAATAAATTCTCAAACCAAAAAAATTGATGAATATACAGGTAATTATTCTGGCTATGTAAAATTGAAGGCAGAGAAAGAAGAACTTTTGGTCCGACAAATTCATGTTCAGGAAAGACATATTGTCCAAATGAAAAAGGGGTGGTTAAAAATGTCTCATGTAAAATCGTCAAAAGGTATCCGTCAAAAATTACAATTGGAAAAAAGAATTGTAAAAATGGAAGAGAGTCTACCTCAAATGCCACCTGAAGCAAAAAAAATAAAAATAAAATTGCCGGAACCTTCCTGGGTGGGAGAGATGCCGATTATGGCAGAGGGTTTGTGTAAGGCTTATGGTCCAAAAAAAGTCTTGGTAAATGTGTCCTTTGATATCAAAAGGGGTGAAAGGATAGCACTTTTGGGGCCAAATGGGGCTGGAAAAAGTACGTTGATAAAAATATTAATGGGGAAGTTGGTGCCAGATGAAGGGGAAATTGTTCGTGATGAAAAGTTGGATATTGGGTATTATTCACAGGAGTTTGACACTTTTGATTTTGATAAAACGTTATTGGAAACCGTCAAGGACAAATGTTCGTTGACGGAAGGAGTAATCAGATCACAGCTCGGACGATTTATGTTTTCCGGAGAGATGGTATTTCAAAAAGTGGGATCGCTTTCTGGTGGAGAGAAGACGAGGTTGTCGATTGCACTGCTTTTAGTTCAGAGTTTTAATATGTTAATTTTGGATGAGCCAACAACTTATCTTGATGTGTTATCACAGAGATTAATACTGGAAGCTTTAAAAGGTTATCAAGGAGCAATGTTGGTGGTATCACACACACCTGAATTTATTGAAGAATTAAAGCCGAACCGAAAATTTTTGTTGCCGGAAAATAAAATGATATTGATGTAAAATCATATTTTTTCCTAAAAATAGGTTATACTATAGATAGTAATTTCACATTGGTTTGGTTAGATCCCGGGGTGAAGTGTCGATTTTTTTATGAATAAACTCAGTAATTTTGATGTTCTAATTGTATATTCCGAAAAGCTGGCTTTGAGTGCTACTGATACAAGTATTAAAAATAAGACACCCTTTAGAGTTGGTTCAAATAGTGAATCATACAATGTTGTTTATGGTTATTTTTTGGAGATGTGTCACAAATTTGGTCTAAAAGCAGCTTTTACAACTTCCAGAGATATTGTTGGGGCTGGAACCTGTAGTAGTTTTTGGAAATATGGAGACAATAAATGGTCGAAAGAAAATTCGGCCTGTTACTCGGAATTAATCTTTGACAAATTTTCACCAATAAGAAAAGGAATTAAAACCCGGAGAGATTTGCTATTTTCAAATCCTAAAATAAAACCCTTTAATGATCCAGATCTCTACAATTTATTTTTTGACAAACAATTAACCTATGAAAAATTATCTACACATGCTATTCCGACTATTTCTATGGGAGAAAACAATGATATCGCCAGTGTGGAAAAGGCCTGTAAAACTTTAGCGACATTATTAGGGAGACATCCAGATTCGAAAGATTTTGGATCGGACATTGTAATGAAAGATAGATTTGGGGCAGGGGGGAGACATATCTATAAATTTAAAAGTGGACAATCGGAAAATATGTTGGCAACATTGAACAAAAACACCAAAGTCTCATATATTATTCAGCCTTTTGCGATGTTTGACCAAGGTTTTAGCTATGAAAATAATTTTGCTTCGACTGATATTCGGTTGGTATATCTAAAAGGAAAAATTGTTCAGTCATATATTCGGGTAGCAAAGCCTGGGGATTTTAGGTGTAATGAACATCAGGGAGGGCTGTTGACGTATTTACCTCTAAGTGAACTACCAAAGTCTCTGGTGTCTAAATCGACATTAATTGCCAAAGTATTGGATAAAAAATGTTCCTTATTTTCTCTTGATTTTATAATGAGTAACAATGGCAATGCTTACTTTTTAGAAGGGAACACTGGACCTGGGCTTGATTGGAATATGTCCTTAAAGAAAAATGAAACTGAAGCAAAAAAATTAATCAGAATGGTAGTCAGAGAATTGGGCGCGAGAAGTACTTTGAATTAAAGAAAAATTTTTGGGAATACTATAGACTGTAGTAGTGAAAAGATTGACGATAAGAAAATTATTTTGGCCGTTTATAAGCTTGGTTTTAGTCGGAATAATTGGGGTGGGATATTATGGGTGGCAAAAAGAAAAATTAATTATTTTGAATGACTACCAAAGTTTGACAAATATCAGACAAAGCTTGGATTCGTCTTTAGCTTCAATGAGTGCCCAGGTGGTGACATTAAAGTCGGAGGATCAGAGAATAAAAAATGAAAAATTGGTGACAGAAATAAAACAAATTAATAATACTTTTAAAAACGCTTCGATTCAGTATGAAGAAATGGTAGATTTACGAGACAGCGGAGTAAAGATTAGCAAAATTGAGGCTCTTTTTGGACCGTTGTTAGCCGATTTATCAAAGATGGATTATGTGGGAGCAACGTTGAAAACAGCCACAATATCGGCTAAAATTAAAGAAGAGAAACAAAAAAGTTTACCGGTGGTAGGAGGAATTAATATTTCTAATGTGGTTGAAAGTAACACGCCACCAGGAAGTGGTTTTTCACGTCAAAAAGTAAAAGTTAATGATCAGTTTTTTGTAGTAGATTTAGTGGCGGCGGATTTAAGTAATACAAAAGTGATTGTGGATACAGCTTCTGATGGGGATTGTAGCGACAATTGTCCAGTGCTACCCTTGGGGACTTATGTTTCTAGAAATGGAGCGATAGCAGGGATTAATGGTTCATATTTTTGTCCGGCTTCATATCCAACGTGTGCCAACAAAAAGAATTCTTTTGATACTCTATTGATGAATAAAAATAAAAAATATTTTAATTCGAACAATAATGTTTATAGTACGGTACCGGCGGTAATATTCTCAGGAAGCTCTGCCAGATTTGTGGGGCAGTCTCTACAATGGGGTAGAGATACTGGGGTGGACGCAGTGATAGCAAATTATCCACTATTAGTGTCAGGAAAAAATCTGGCGACGGGAGATAGTAGTGATATTAAATTATCAGCGGCTGGTAATAGG
This sequence comes from Candidatus Shapirobacteria bacterium, assembly GCA_041649835.1. Classification (GTDB taxonomy): domain Bacteria; phylum Patescibacteriota; class Microgenomatia; order UBA12405; family UBA12405; genus UBA12158. The sequence continues at coordinate 74 of JBAZML010000036.1, read as the reverse complement.
GCATTTATAGCTAATAAAGGAAGTATGGTTTATATCGGAGTAGTAAGGGGGGTATCGGTGGTGGGAGCAGCCAA
>JBAZML010000035.1:0-7358 GCA_041649835.1 Candidatus Shapirobacteria bacterium | reverse complement strand
GATCATATCTCAAGCTGTTTACCAATCTATCGGACTTCATAAATATAAATCATATAAATGGGGAACTTGCACACCAACTAATTCAATCACACGCTATTAACAACGTAATACCAAATTTACTACGATATAATGCCAGTCATCCCAATGAATGGAAAAAAGATTATATTAGGGCTCTAGAAATTGAAAACATAAAATATTCCGACATTTTAGTAGAATTAATTTCTTCACTACTTACCCCAAATTGCATTTTAAATACAGATCCACAACAGACCAACAATAATTTTTCTATTACAAATACTGAACTAAAAATAATAAACCAAATTAGAAAAATTAAACACAAAATTATTCCACAAGGCAGTACTCGAAAAATTCTCTTTGACAAATTAAACCGTTATAGATGAAATATAGTATTAGATACTTAGCTATTTTTATAAAAATAATCTTATTTTCTCTTTTACTCTTCATATTAATAAACGGACTATTTAATTTAAAATATGACTACAATTATCAATATCCACGGGAATATAGAGATGGAGCAATCATTGATATCGCCAATGAGTATAAGCAAGGCAAAAATCCTTTCTTAATTGATCAAATACTCCCACACAACTATACATATGGATTTATTCCTCCCCTAATCATAGGCACAATTGGAAAGTATATAAACTTAAATCTCACACAAATTACGTTCATCTTATCGTCATGCTTAATTATTTTTACACTACTATTAGTAGGATACGAAATTTGGATAAATTCTCAAAATATATTACTCGTATTTATTGGAGCCATATTAACATTACATTATCTAAATGTGGGATTTAGACCAGAAATATATGCCATCTTTCCAACAATTCTTATTCTAATTATATCTAATAAAAAGAAACCAAGGCCATTATTAACTTACTTATTTGGGACCCTTTCCATTCTTTTCTACTATATAAAACCATATTTTATATTGCTTTCAGCAGTTTTGTTTTTAAAGTATATACAAAACAAAAATTCCAAAAAAACAACATTTATTTTAGTACTATCCATAATTTTAACCTCAGCAATTACCTTTATTTTGATAAATAAATTTTGGCCAATGTACTTTCCCCAAACATTTATCAATAACCTAAATATGTATAACACACATAAATTTGGCTATATGATCAAACAATTTCAAGATTATTTTATAAAAAATTGGGCAATATCATCATTTCTGCTCATAGTAGTATTATCATTTTTCAAGAACAGAAAGAGACTTTTTAGTAACGTATATTTTTTGTATACAACTATTTCAATAATTTGTTTATTTTCACTTGGTCAACACACTGGTACATATATGACATATTTTAACCAATTATTACCTATTCCTATGGTTCTTTTTATTACATCATTTTTTAAAAAATCAAAAAAAAATAACACATATACGAATTTATCTAAATATATTCTTATCATTTTCTTTATCATCAACAATGGACAATACATCTCGATACCAAAAAATAAAAATAAGGTAAATAATTGGACAGAGGCTATTAACTACATAAATCAAAACAATCCACAAAAATCATATCTTTCACCACAATTTGCAACCATTGCAGTTGATAACTCTTGGCCCATTTATGATAACGGTCAAACAGAGGTTTTCTTTGCAGGTGAAATATTTGATAAGAAACAAGAATTCTTATCACCAATATTTCCAATTACAGGACAAATTAAACAAATGTTTTTTAGTTATAAAAACAATATAAACCAAAAAATAATAAATAAAGAATATTCAATTATTGTATTAGCAGAAGAAAACCATCAACTAATTGATGATAAATCTTTATTAGAAAACTATTACATAAATAAAACCATAGATATTCCTACAAATCTTTCAAAGGTTGATTTCTGGCTACCAAAACCGACAAATATTTTAAAATAAGGTGAATATAACAATCTTACTTTCTTATCTCATTTAAATTTTCACAAAAATATTTATACGTCTTTTCTAAACCTTCTCTTAATCCTATTTTTGCTTTCCAACCTAAGGCATTGATCTTTGAAACATCAAGTAATTTTCTTGGCATGCCATCTGGCTTGGTTGTGTCAAAAACAAGCTCTCCTTCAAATCCTACAACATCTTTAATTAAAAGTGCCAACTCTTTGATGCTAATCTCTTCTCCGGTACCCACATTTAAAAAATGTTTATCATTGTATATATCCATCAATACAAACACTGCCTCAGCCAGATCGTCAACATAAAGAAACTCTCTTAAAGCACTACCAGTACCCCAAATAGACACAGTTTTACTATTCGATTCTTTTGCCTCGTGGACCCTCCTTATTAAGGCTGAAATTACATGTGAATTATCAACATTAAAATTATCATTCTCACCATATATATTTGTTGGCATACAGGAAATAAAAGTTTTTCCATATTGTTCATAAATCTTTTCACACAATTTCATCCCGGAAATTTTGGCAATAGCATAACCTTCATTTGTCGGTTCCAATTTACCAGTCAATAAATATTCTTCTTTAATTGGTTGAGGACTTTCTCGGGGATAAATACAACTACTTCCTAAAAACAGGAACTTTTTAATATCATTTTTTAATGCCGACCCAATAATGTTATTCTGAATTTGAATATTCTCCCATAAAAAATCAGCTTGATGTTCAGAATTTGCTTTAATACCCCCAACCTTTGCAGCTGCATCAACCACGTATTCTGGCTTCTCCTTTTCAAAAAAATCCTCAACATCTTTTTGATTTAACAAGTTTAATTCATCATGAGATTTTATAATTAAATTTTTGTATCCCTCTCTTACAAACTTTCTTAAAATCGCCGAACCCACCATACCTCTATGACCAGCAATATAAATTTTTGAATCTTTATTCATGTTTTCTTAAATTTTCTTTTTCAATTTTGAAGTCATCATCAATCATTAATTTTACAAGATCATCAAACTTAGTTCTTGGCTCCCAGCCCAATATTTTTTTTGCTTTTGAATAATCACCAATCAATAAATCAACCTCAGCCGGACGAAAATAAATTGGATCAATTTCAATGATAGTTTTTCCAGTTTTATTATCGATACCCTTTTCCTCAAGGCCTTTGCCTTTCCAAGCTAAATCAATACCAAGAATTTTACAAGCCTTCTCTACAAATTCACGCACAGAATGAGTTTCCCCAGTCGCAACTACATAGTCATCAGGTTTACTTTGTTGGAGCATCATCCACATGCATTCCACATAATCCTTGGCATAACCCCAATCTCTCTTGGCTTCTAAATTTCCTAAATACAATTTTGAATCTAAACCTAGTTTAATTCTTGATAAGGCCCTAGTAATTTTTTTAGTCACAAAAGTTCCCCCTCGTCTGGGTGACTCGTGATTAAACAAAATCCCATTACAAGCAAATAAGTTATAACTCTCACGATAGTTTTTTGTTATCCAATAGGCATATACTTTGGCACAACCATAGGGACTTCTAGGGTAAAAAGGTGTGTCTTCATTTTGGGGCACTTCCATCACTTTTCCAAACATTTCCGAAGATGAAGCTTGATAAAACTTCGTCTTAATACCAGTCTCTCTTATTGCATCTAATATTCTCAAAGTTCCTAAGCCAGTCACATCACCTGTATATTCTGGAACATCAAAACTAACTCTAACATGACTTTGAGCTGCTAAATTGTATATTTCATCGGGCTGTACTTTTTCTATTATTCTAGAAATATTACTACCATCAGACAAATCTCCATAATGTAAAAAAAGTCGTACATCTTTCAAATGCGGATCTCTATATAAGTGATCAATTCTATCAGTATTGAAAGTGCTAGATCTCCTAATTATGCCGTGAACTTCGTAACCTTTTTCTAATAATAATTCAGCCAGATATGAACCATCTTGGCCAGTTATACCAGTTATTAATGCCTTCTTCATAAGACTAATATAACATAATTAGCTACCACAAAAATGGTAACATTTCTAAAAAATAAATTATTACAAGATATTTCTAATAAAAATTACACCGCAAACAAATTATAAGAACATTATAGTAGAATAGAGATACAAAATACATGAAAAAAATATTAATTACTGGAAGTGAAGGATTTGCTGGTCAACACCTCTGGAGAGAATTAGATAAAAACAGTTACAAGGTTTTTGGTACTGTTTTTAGTTCTTCACTTGAAGACATTTCTTCAAATCTCTATTTCTGTGACATTGAAGATCAACCGCAATTGTCTTCTTTAATTAAAAAAATAAAGCCTGATGCTATTTTTCATTTAGCCGGTCAACCAAAACCTGGACTATCATTCAATATTCCACAAAGGACCATTAGTGTGAACACTATTGGCACTATCAATCTACTTGAAGCGGTCAGAAGTATCTCAGGATATTTTCCTAGAATTTTAATAATTGGAACATCAGAAGAACACGGTATTGTTTCTTCTAAAGATTTACCTATTACCGAAAATACACCATTAAATCCAATTAATCCCTATGCCATAAGTAAAACAGCTAATTGGTTTCTAGCCAAAGAATATGTTCGATCATTTAATTTTGACATTATATATGTCGCCCCTTTCACCCACACTGGACCAGGTCAAATGCCAGGCTTTTTGTCTCCAGATGTCGCTTCTCAAATTGTAGAAATTGAAAAAGGCCTAAAAGAGCCAATTCTACACACTGGTGATCTTTCATCGAAACGTGACATTAGTGATGTCAGGGATGTTGTCCGTGCCTATCGCTTACTTTTAGAAAAAGGTAAAACCGGAGAACGTTACATTATTTCCACTGGTAAGAGTATTCCTGTAAGCGAAATTGTTAAAAAATTAGTTTCAATGTCAAAAGTAAAAATTGATTTGAAAATCGATAATACTCGGACTCGTCCAACAGATATTCCAAATTTAATCGGTGATCATAGTAAACTTTCACGAATTACCGGTTGGGAACCAGCTATTTCACTCGACCAAACTCTCCAAGATCTTCTGAACTGGTATCGTCAAAAAAAATAAAATAGAAAAATCGATATTTCAATGAAAATACTTTCAATTATTACTATTACACGAAATAATCCTGACATTAAAAAAACATTAGACTCCCTCATCTCACAAGAAATTAATCCACACAAAATAGAACATATAATTATTGATAATTTATCCTCAGATAATACCTCTCAAATAGTTAGAAGATATCAAAAAACAACTAAATATCCAGTTATTTATATTAGGGAAAAAGACACCGGCCGCTATAATGCCATGAACAAGGGTATTGCCAATTCAAAGGGAAGATATCTATTATTCCTCAACGCTGGCGATAGTTTACATAGTTCAGAAACATTATTAAAAGTTTTGCCAAAATTAACTACTGATATTCTTTATGGCGACATTCAAGATAAAAGTTTAAAAAAATATCCGATTAATCAGCAATTTTTTCTTAATCACACCATTTTTCATCAAGCTGCCTTTATTAAACAATCCCTCTTTAAAAAATATGGTTACTATGACGAGAGTCTAATTATTTCTGGGGATTTTGATTTTTTTATAAAAACTATTATTAAACATCATGTTACTACCGCTTATTTACCACTGGTCATTAGCAATTATGATCGCCAAGGTATTTCTAGTCAAAAATTAGATCTAGTCTATCAAGAACGAGCTAAAATTATCACTCGTTATTATTCCGGTAAAATCTTTTTTTATAATTATTTAAAATACTTATATTATTGTTATAAAAAATATTTACCAAAATTCATAACCAATCTTCAACAAAAACGTTTAGCCGACAAACCTAAAATATGACCAAAAATAAACCAAAATTGTTATTAATTTCTGCCATTTCTCCCTTACCGCAAAACAGTGGGGGAGCTACAAGAATTCACTACACACTCCAGGAACTATCGAAATACTATCAGGTGGAACTAGTAACCTTTTCTGACAAATCTTTTGCACTTCAACCAAAAAAATTCAGTCTATTCTTCACTCACGGCATTCCTTACTGGTTTTCACCCTGGTATAACCAAAAATTAATTAAACATCTCACAAATATTTTTAAAAAAAACAACTACGATTTAATCCAAGTTGAATTTAGCCAGCTTCTCTACCTTACCGATTATCTTCCAAAAAATATTCCAAAAAATTTTATAGCTCACGACATTGCCTCAATATCATTTTTTAGACGTATCTCTGATGATAATCCAAATATTATTAAAAAAATATTACGGTGGCTATTATTTATTCAAATCTATTTCTATGAGAAAAAATATTTACCACTCTTTGACACTATAATTACGGTTAGTAAAAATGATAAAGAAACACTAAAAACAAAGATAAAAACCAAGAAATTTATCTGTATTCCCAACGGTATTGATAAAATAAATTTTCTCAAAAAATCCCCTTCTAAAATTTTGAATCTTGGCTATATTGGTTCCTTTTCTCATACTCCAAACCTCAATGCAGTCAAATACTTTTTTTCAGAAATAGCCCCAGTATTAGAATCAGAAAACATTCCCTTTAAATTTTATTTGGCTGGAAATAATGATCCTAAAATTATTAAAAAAACTTTTTTTAATCCAAATTTGATTAACTTGGGACAAGTTAAAGAAACTCAGGAATTCTATGAAAAAATTGACTGTCTAGTTACCCCCATATTTTCCGGTTCAGGCAGTCGTATTAAAATTCTTGAAGCACTAAGTTTTGGTATTCCCATTATTTCTAGTCCAATAGGTGCTGAAGGATTAGAAATAAAGTCCTCATATATCCAAATTGCTAATACACCTTTGGAATACGTAGCTTGTTTAAAAAATTTACAAAATAATTTAAATTCTAAAAACTTAAAAACTCAACTAGAACCATTGCTTTGGAAAAATATATTTAAAAACTATATTAAAAGTGTTTAAATTCTTAATTCCCACATTTCTCATCCTTCTTTTTCTCTTTCTCCGTTTCAACAACATCAACAATTCATTCTTCTTTTACAACGACATGGGGCGAGATATGTCTGTCCTATCACAATGGCAGAACACTGGTAAACCACCTCTTTTGGGCCCTCAAACCAGTGCACTGGCCTTTAATCAAAGTGCTATCTACTTTTATATCCTTTACCCGGGATACTTGATTAGCCACGGCAATCCAGTTTCTGCACTTTATACCCTCGGTTTTGTGTACATTTTTACACTACTTTTAGGATTATATTTACTGAGGAAAGATAAAAACCTAACTAAAGTACTATTAGTTTCATTCTCTTTAATATCTATTCATCCCCAATATATAAATCAATTCCGTTTCGTTTGGAATCCATCCTTTGTCACTCCATTTATAATTTCTGCCATTATTTCTTTCTACTTATTAACCCAAAAATTCTCTTGGCCAAAAATGTGGATCTTTTCT
>JBAZML010000034.1:0-7427 GCA_041649835.1 Candidatus Shapirobacteria bacterium | reverse complement strand
TAATGTTCTCATGTCCTCCATTGATTCGATTAATCTTCACATTCGTACCTACCGCAGTGCCCTGAAAAGTAATCTCGAGGTTACCATTCATTCACTAACCAATTCTTACCTAAAAATCGATTCAATCTTACACCCTCTCGCCGCCGACGCCACTCATCTCGACCCCGCAGCTATTGTTTATTCCCTCCTCCGACTCCCTAAAATAATTGATCTCACCAAAATTATTATTATGGCCCAAAGTCCTCATGTTTTTGCCGATGCTGGTTTCGAAAATGTCACTCGTTGGAAAAAAACTGCTCCCACCGCCCGCCGTCGCACCCGCTATTTTAACAATAAGACTGGCATTTGTGCCTCATTTATCAGCTCTGTCTCCGACATTGACGATATCGTCAACCTTCTTTTGGCTTATCAAATTGAATGGAACAAATTTCATGATTTGGCCACAAAAAGCTACCCAACTTACCTCAAATTCAAACAAGCTCTCGATGACCCCAAATTTCTAGATATCGTTGGTCTCTCCCTGGATGACTGGCAAAAAATAAAAATAGCCTTAGGTAAAAACTGGCGACTTCGTCTCAAAAGAATTTACCATCGTCCCCAAAACTTACGTCTCCGTCTTCTCGCCGGTTCTTGGATTGATTACACCAAAACCACTCAAGAATGGTGGAAAAATTTAGCCATCAATACTTATGGTCAAGTAAATTTTACCCATCAACACGTTTATTTTGTTAGCAGCAATTCTCATTCTTTATTAAATATCATTACCGGTTTTGCCAAAAAATCTGAAAAAAAACTTCTCGACCTTGCTCCAAAAAACTATTCCCATACCAATCCATACTTATCTCATCAGGATTTTCTCTATTATCTTTCCAAATTTTTTAACACCGACAAAAAATATCAACAGGATTTATTGAGAATAAAAACTCAACTTGGCATTTTAACCGTCCCCTCTGCCCATAATCTGGAAGTGAATACTCAGATATTTCCCGTCAACAGTTTGGTTAAATCCTCAGGTCTTGATCCCCGTTTAAAAGTAAACAAACCTTCAAAGCTCGCCAAAAGTAACGCCGTTATTTTCAATATTGATTATCCTCTTGGCTTCGCTGCTTACCATGTCTTAAGCAAGGTTTTAGAAAACGTCAGTACCGTTAGTGGCGTCTATATTTTAGGTAAGGCCGCAGTCCTAAATTCTGAAGTTGGTGACATCCAAATTCCCCGTCTGGTTTTTGATGAACACTCTCAAAATTCTTTTTTCTTTAAAAATATTTTCAATACCTTTTTTCCATTCAACAACACCCAAGGTTCCATTCTCACCAATCAAAAATCTGTCACTGTCTATGGAACTTTTTTGGAAAATGAATCCCTTTTAAAGAAATATTCTCAAAATGATCTTACTATTATTGAAATGGAAAGCGGTCCTTATCTGTCAGCTATTACTGAAGCCACCTACGATCACCAAACTCCCCGGGATACTCTTGTTGATCTTAATTCTTCATCAATCGATATTGGTATTATCAACTATACTTCAGATACCCCCTATTCCAAGGCAAAAAATCTTGGTGCTGGTGCTCTCAATCTAGCGGGCATCGAACCTGTTTATTTAGGCTCACTGGCAATATTACAAAGAATAATTGATTTAGAAGAACAAATCTAGTCCCCCTTCCTCAAGGGGGAAATCCCGACTACTGTCGGGAAGGGGGTTTTGAATTCAATTCTTTTTTTAAACCCACCGACCCTTCGGGTCACCTCCCTTGAATAAGGGAGGCTTTTAAAACAACTTCAATTTCGTTTATTACAGTTTTTAAATCATTCAATACATGTTTATCGGTATATCTAATTGTTCTCACTCCTCTTCTAATCATTTCCAAATCTCTACCCTCATCATAACTATCTCTTCCATTATGACTACTTCCATCAATTTCTATTACTAGTAATATTTCTGAACAATAAAAATCCGCGATAAATCTTCCAATTGGTTTTTGTTTTAAAAATTTTAATCCCAACGGTCTTTTTGATAAATATTCATACCACAATTTTGCCTCCGTTTTAGTTAATTTCTTTCGGTTATTCCTCGCCAACATTCTTAATTCTTCTAAATATCTCCAGTTCCCATTTCTAGTTCTCCCTTCCATAGAACCTGTATATTTCATTACAATATTATATATAAAAGCCTCCCTTCCTCAAGGGAGGTACCCGCAGCAGCGGGGGGTGGGTTTAAAGCCTCCCTTCCTCAAGGGAGGTACCCGCAGCAGCGGGGGGTGGGTTTAAAGCCTCCCTTCCTCAAGGGAGGTACCCGCAGCAGCGGGGGGTGGGTTTTATTTCTTCATAAACTCTTCAAATTCTTTATCATCCAAACTTTCTTTTTCAACTAAAAGTTTTGCTAATTCATCAAGTTTTTTTCTATTTTTCTTTAGTAATGCTTCAGCCCGAAGAAGTGCTGTATCCACCAATTTTTTAATTTCAGCATCTACTTTTCCCTGCATCACATCAGAAATTTTACTTGGCTCCATCCACGCTTTTCCAAAATCATCAGTGTCAATTTGGGGTCCCCAATTTATTGGTCCCAATTCGGTCATTCCCCACTCAATCACCATGTTTCTGGCAATGTTAGTCACATGACTAATGTCACTGCTAGCTCCGGTAGTTATATCATTAAAAATCAAGGCCTCGGCGGCTCTTCCACCCATAGCCATGGCCATTTGTTTAATCAATCTTGATTTCGTTTCATGAACTCTATCCATCTTTGGTGGAATCAGGGTAAATCCTAGTGCCATACCTCGTGAAACAATCGAAATTCTATGAACCGGATCCAAGTCTTCGGCAAAATTTACAATTGCATGTCCTGCCTCATGATAAGCCGTCATCAATTTATCCTCTTCTGTTTGATCTCTTCTTTTTTCAGAACCCAATTTAACCTTTAGTGCTGCCTCTTCAATATCTACCATTTCAATTTCTTTCTTATTTTCCCGGGCAGCTTTAATGGCTGCTTCATTCAACATATTTTCGAGATCAGCTCCTGAAAATCCCACCGTCCTTCTGGCAACTGTAGTCCAATTAACTTCTTTTACAAATGGTTTACCCTTGGCATGGATTTTAATTATATTTTCGCGCGCGTTTAAATCTGGCATTTCCAAAACGACTCTTCTATCGAAACGACCAGGTCGGAGCAATGCCGGATCAAGTAAATCACCCCGGTTGGTTGCCGCCAATACTACTACTGCTGTGTTAGTTTCAAATCCATCCATTTCCACTAAAATCTGATTTAAAGTTTGCTCTCTTTCACCATGACCTCCATCCATTCCTCCCCTCATCCGTCCAATAGCATCAATTTCATCAATAAAAATAATGGCTTTCCCGGCTTTTTTTGCAGTTCCAAATAAATCACGAACCCGGCTGGCACCTACTCCTACGAGCATTTCCATAAATTCACTTCCAGCCATACTATAAAAAGGCACATTCGCTTCTCCAGCCACCGCTTTTGCCAATAATGTTTTTCCAACTCCAGCAGGTCCTACGAGTAAAACTCCTCGTGGAGCCCTGGCCCCCATTTTATGATATTTTTCCGGATGTTTCAAAAAATCAACCACTTCCTCCAAATCTCTTTTTGCTTCTTCTACTCCGGCCACATCTTTAAAAGTCATGTTTTGTTTACCTTTGATAAATAGTTTTGCGGTTGATTTACCAAAACCAAACATTCCCCCTGCTTGACCGCCACTTTGTTTACTAAAAAACCACAAAATAAATATTATTGGTAATCCCACTGATAACAATAAGGTGACAATATCTCCAAAAGCCTTCCAACCACTCCTATTCTCCACTGTAAATTTTACGGTACTAATATCTATCCCCTCTTTTTGCATAATATCCGACATTGAAACACTTCCTTCTTTCGATGCTGTCAATAATTTACTGTTATCTTTCAATTTTGCAATTATTTCATTGTCCAATACTGTTACCTCTTCCACCTGTCCTTTTTTAATCGCCTCCAAAACTTCTGACAATGATACTTTTGACAGGTTTCCGCCCACCAGAAAGCTCAATAAAGTCGAAGCTATCATATAAAAAAGAATCATATAAATTACCGTCCGAATCACTTGAGATGGTCCAATTTCAATTTTTTTTATCTTCACTCCCGGGGGCAATTTATCCAAAATTTCCTTAGGTATCCCATTTTGTTTCGCTGTAGCTTTTGGCGTAGGCGGATTATTTTTACTTTCAGTTTTAATTCCCAATATTTTCTTGATTCTTTCCCACATAGTTACGAATTATAACATTTTAAAGCCCTTCCCCCTCAAGGGAATAATATATTTTATTTTTTCTTCAATTCTTCCATTTCCCCTTTAAGTTCCGACATTCTGAGTTCTCTATCTACCGTTAATTTCTGAAATTTTTCTAGTTCGTCAATTTTTGCTTGTAGGGCCATTTTCGACTCAATTAGTTCGTTTTCTGCCAGCTTTTGTTTGGTTATATCTATCGCACTTATCAAAAGTTTTATCATCTTTCCATTTTCATAAATTGAGCTTGAAGTATCCGCCACCTGTAATATGCGTTCTTCACCGTTTTTGTTTTTTATTTTAATTTCAAAACCTGACTGTGGATTACCCTTAAATTCTTCACCTATCATTGAAAAGGTGTTTTCGTGAAATTCCTCCGGAATAAAATCCAATATCGATTTTTCCAACATTTCTTCCTGGGAATATTCTAAAAGTTTAAAAGTATAGTTGTTGGCAAATTTTATTATTCCTTCTCCATCAATAATAATGGCCAATTCCTGCATGTTATCAACCAAAAATTGATATTTCTTCTCACTTTTATCCAGCGCTTCCGCTTCCAACCTTATTTTATTTGTCACTCGACTTATTCGTTGTTTAAGCAAAAGGACAAAAACCAATCCCATCACCAGAGATATCCCTAACCCCAGAGATACATATGGCAACCAAGTTGGCAAATTAGGCGCCCCACCATAGGCCCCTTTCATCCATTTATTTTTTGTCAAATCAAAAAATGAATTTTTCTGACCTCTCCAATACGATAAATATTTATCTAAGACAGCAATTAATTCTCCATTTTTACCCTTAGTGGTCGTAAAATATAAACTAATAGGATTAAAAACAATTCCTGTCGATTTCAGGTCATATTTTGTCTCATTTGACATCCCAAAAGTAATCCCCACCACCCCGGCATCAATTGTCTTATTTTCAACTGCTTTAAATATCTCATCATAACTCTCAAATTCCACATATTCGGCCAGTAAATCGAATTTAGACATCAAATCCTGAAAGTTTTTAGAGTTAATATCTCCCCTCATCGTTCCGATTTTTTTACCAGCCACTTCAAGCACACCGACAAGATTTGATTCTTTAGCTGTATATACTTCTCCCCAAACTGTTAATAATGGATTTTGGGTGTAATCCATGGTCTGGTTTCGTTCTTCTGTATATCCGACACTAGTCAACAAGTCCACCTCACCCGATTTAATTCTTTCCAATCCATCATTCCAACTTCCAAATACATACTCAAATTTTATGTTTTCTTTTTTTCCAATTTCTGTTAATAAATCAACATACATTCCCTTAATTATTCCGTCAGTATCCATATAAATTATCGGAAAATTATTGAACGCCCCAACCTTAAATGTCTTTGGTTCCGCTGCCAACAAATCTTTCGGCAACAACAGTTTCCACAACAAAGCAAACACAAAAATAAGGCTAATTAACTTCTTCATATCTATGCTACTTAACTATAGACAATTTTTGTACTCTTTGTCAATTTATTTTTCTCCGCACATTCACCGTTTTATTACCGTAACCATATCTAATTACTATCCCTAATTTTTTTTAGAGTCTTATTTTTTACCATCGTCAGTCTTTGTTGAATTATATCTTTCCGCTTTTTATCTAGAAAATTTTCCCCTTGGATCATTTTCTGATTCAATATCACTTTGGATTTTTTCTCTCAATTTAAGTTCCCAAGCTGGATCTCCATCACCGGTCAAAGCTGAAATCGTTCCTCTGGCTCTGGCTTCAATTCTGCCTCTGGCCGCAGCTCTTATGGCACTCGCTCTTACTTCTTCAACTGTCATAATATGTCCAAATGCAATTTCTTTCTTTTTACACATGACCTATTTTACCATAAGTTCCATCAATAGGTCTCTATTATCACTTTTATCTTCTCTTACCCAAAATTCGTGTCGGCATTTACTACATCTGTAATGTACTTTAAACTTTCCCGATTTGTATTCACTCTCCATTGGTTTCATTAATCCTCCACAATCTGAAGCCCTATCTCCAGGGATTTCTTCATCAACATGTTTCCCAAAAAGACACTTTGGACAATGATCTGTGTATCCATCTCCACTTACTTTTTCTCCACAATGTCCACAAATAAAATCTTCTTTAACTCTTTTAAAATTTTTCATCTTCTCTTTTATTATAACTTCTCCAAGGCATGAACAAAGATAGATTTATCGAGATATCTCCACTCCCATTTTTATGTCTCTGTCCAATTTTTGATTAAAAAGCAATTTTCCTCCCACCACACTCGCTGCCGGTTCTACCGCGTTTATCCGCCAATTATCAGGTATTGAAATCAGGGTTACTATTCCTGTATCTCCAAAACCACTTTGTTTTTGAATGTAGTTTAGATATGAAAAACTTTGAAGAGAGGCTAAATTAATTCTTTCTGTATATTTTATTTCCACATTAATTTTTTTACCTACCGGTACCATTACCAAAAATCCAATTTCTTTCTTATTTCCCAATTGACTAACTTTCAATGATTCTCCACTAATTATTTTTTTTGCCCCACTGCCATTCTCACTCCAGTTGACTTCCTGCAAAGTTGTCTCCGCTGGGACATATATTCTTATATAATTTTTGTAATCACCACCTGGCCAAGCACTGCTTTTGGCCGTATTTTCGTACACAATATTTAAACTATTTCTGATTAGTTTTTCTTCAATTTCTATTTGTCTTTCAATATTTCGATACAAAAAATAATTTGCCTTATTCACTCCTAAATTTGCCTCTACCACATATAAATAATCCGCCAGACATTTATCTCCATTACATTTCCCATCATAAATCGATCCATCCCATCCCGCATCAGCCAACACTGTCGCCGCCTTCGCCTCATTTAACACTATCTGTATTTCATTTCGATTAAGCAGCTCTACAATTGCCATCAGAAAATCCCTCCCCTCTTTTCCTTTGGCACTTTTTATTTCTTCCATCAATTGCTTGCTTACCGCTCCGAGAAAACTAGCTTTTTGTACCGATCCTGGAAAAAATTTAGTTTCAGAATAATATTCTGCCTGTTCATATAAATTATCATGATTTATTTTTTCCTTAAAATCGGGTATATAAATCTCTCCGGTAACTTTCAATATCGCCTTTACCGATGCCAAATTTAACCCTATTACCCCATCA
>JBAZML010000033.1:0-7519 GCA_041649835.1 Candidatus Shapirobacteria bacterium | reverse complement strand
TATATTTAATTTAAGATAATCCCCTGCCTTGATGTTCAATTTCTCAGCAGTTCCGGCATTTAATTCAATAACATAGCGGGTGGGGCGGGAGCTTTTATAGAGAGTCAATTGGAGGTCGTTTTTACCCGATTCAGGGTTGGCGGTGAAGATATCAGTGATAATACCTTGGCTATTTATAAAGAGCAGATCAAGTGGAATCAGGGTATCTTTCATCCAAAACATCTGGAAAGTTTCAAGATTAAAGATGAAAAGCATCCCACAATTTGGACAGAGTTGGCTTCGGCCTGAAAGACCCTTCTCTAATAGATAGAGATTGTCAGCAATTTCCAAACTAAATTTTTGATTGCCGATATTTTGGTCAATAACCTTGGAAACTTTACGTGGAAATTTTGAATAAATTAATATGCCAATAATAATAATGATGATTAGATACCCAATTTTTGACATAGTTTGTCCCCTATTCTATCCCAAATATAATATTTTGAAACAAATTTTAATCCATTTTTACCTAAAGTTTCACTTAATTTTGGTTTTTGACTTAAATTTAAAATTTTGTCTCTTAAATCAATAGGTTTTAGACTATCAAAGATTAAACCAGATTTTGATTTGTTGATTAATTCTATTGAGGCGGGAATGTTGGCGGCAATAACGGCTTTACCCCTGGCCATAGCTTCAATGAGGATTAGACCAAAACTTTCTTGAAGAGATGGGGAAATAAGGATATCGGCTGAATCGATAATTTTTGAAAGATCAGTATCAGGAAACGAATAAATTATTTTAATTCTATGAGAAATGTTTGAGTCTAGTTTTTTAATAAGTGATTGAATGACTGGAAAATATAAGGTTTTTTGACCGGCAAGAGTTAACTTATAATTACTGGGTAGTAGCTTAAATGCTTCGATAAGAGTTTCAACATTTTTGTGGGCTGAGAAGGAACCGATGAAGAGAAGATTGGAAGTTGAATGGGTGAGTATTTGAGTTCTTAATAGAAAGGATTTGTCGACACCGTTACCAAGCTTTAGTAGTTTATCCTGGGAGATTGATAAATTATTTTGAAAGTAGTTTGTTTCGTAGTCAGTTAGAGTCCAAATATATTCAGCCGATTTCAAGGTGTTTAGGAGGATTGATGACTGAAAATCCGGGTCATTGGGATGAAATGAGGCGTTGATTACTAATTTGGGAGAATAGTTGAATAGTGTTTTAGCTAGAAAGCGAATCAGACGGGCGTAAAGAACGATGGTAGTAGGAAGTGGGCCGGCCAAAATATAATCGGGTCTATAGGTAATTATTCTAAAGATTGGAATATAAGCAAAAATTGGGCCTTTGCTGAAAGTCTTGAAGTTAGGCAGTAATCTTGACAATAGTTTGAAGGGACGGTGAAAAATAGTAATAACTGGTAGGGAGATTATTTTTTGAGGATGGGAAATAGTGGTTGGTTTAAGTTTTGAATAATCATCAGTTGAAGTGCAATTACTGGTAACAACCAGGACTTCATGACCGTGTTTTTCCAAATATTCACCCATTTTGGCAATGACCCGGGATCCACCGTCAACGGCTGGTGGATAGATGTGGGTTAGTAGTAAAAATTTAGCCATTTGCTATAGTATATTTCATAAAGTCATGAATAAGTTAAAAAGTATATTGGGCTCGAAATTGTTTCAGTTGGTTTTTTCGGCTTTTTTGATATTTATAGCTTTTAGAAAAGTTGATGTGGTTAGTTTGTTTGATGATGTCAGACAAGTCCCCTTGTGGGTGGTTGTGGCTTTGCTGATTTATATGGGAATTTCAATGTTTATTGGTGGTTTGAGATGGAGTGTTCTAGTTTTTGAAAAAGTGAGACTTAAGGATGTATTGGCTTTTACCAAAGCAACATATGCCGGAAGTTTTTATTCCTTGTTTTTTCCATCATCGGTGGGAGGTGATTTATTAAAATGGACTACTTTATTGAAAAAGTATCCGGATATTTCAAAGTTAAAATTAGCGGGAACAGCTTTAATTGATCGGGTGATTGGTTTTAGTGCTTTTGTAATCGCAGCAATGTTGGCCATATTGGCAGGTAAATTGTTGAATTATCAATTCCCCGATATATTATTTTGGATCTTTTTAGCAATCAGTTTGGTGCTAATTGTTTTTTATATTTTAGTTTTTAGTTTGGATTTTGAAAAAATATTAGGTTTGACAAAACATTTATGGTTTTCGAAATACTTAAATAAATTATTAAAGATTGTCGACTTGTTAAAAACCGGTAATAAAAAAAGAATTTTAATTAGTTTTTTAATTTCAATGTTGGCTGAGCCAATTTGGATGTTGATGACCTGGTTTATTTCCCTGGCTTTTGGAGCCGGAATTAATTTATTGGAAGTATTTATTTTTATGCCGATTATTTCGTTAATATTGGTGTTACCTATTTCTTGGGCTGGTTTTGGTGCCAGAGAGAATTTATTTTTGATCTTTTTTGGACAGTTGGGAATAGCACCGGAAAAACTATTGTTAGTTTCGGCATTTGGAGGAGTCTTGGGTATTCTAAACGCCCTATTGGGTGGATTGATATTGTTGTTCTGAAATAGATGTTAAACTCTTTTACTATTAACCAACATTATCTATTTAATCTAAATTAATCTAAATTAATCTAAATTTATCTACACATATGATATTAGTTGTCGGAGGAGCCGGTTATATCGGTTCTGAAATAAATAAAGAATTAAATCAAGCCGGTTATCAAACTGTAATCTTTGATAGCTTGGTGTCGGGACACAAGGATGCGGTAAAATGGGGAGAATTTGTACAGGGAGATTTGCATAATTTAGATGATATTAGAGGTGTTTTTAAAAAATATAAAATCGAGGCAGTTTTGGATTTTGCGGCTTTTATTGAAGTTGGTGAGTCGGTAGTTGATCCCCAGAAATATTATTACAATAATTTGGTAAACACTCTAAATCTACTTCAAGTGATGCGGGAGTTTGAAGTTAAAAAGATTATTTTTTCTTCGACGGCGGCAACCTTTGGAGAACCAAAATATACTCCAATTGATGAGGCTCATCCTCAGTGGCCAATTAATCCTTATGGTTGGACTAAATTGATGATAGAAAGGGTCTTTGCTGATTATGATGTGGCCTATGGTTTACGTTATGTAGCTTTGCGTTATTTCAATGCTTGTGGTGCTAATCCGGAAGCAGATATTGGCGAAGGTCATAATCCTGAATCTCATTTAATTCCTCTAGTCTTAGACGCAGCTATCGGAAAGAGAGATAACATTAAAATTTTTGGGACTGATTATCCGACACCGGACGGAACCTGTGTTAGGGATTATATTCATGTAGTTGATTTGGCTTCGGCCCACTTACTTGCCTTGAAACATCTTTTGGATGGTGGAGAATCACGTCAATATAATCTTGGTAATGGAAAGGGATTTTCGGTTCGGGAAGTAATTGACGCAGTCAAAAAAGTTACCGGAAAAGAATTTACAGTTTCAGAGGTTGAACGCCGAGCAGGAGATCCGCCAATTTTAATTGCTACTTCCGAAAAAATTAGAAATGAATTGGGATGGAATCCAAAATATACGGAAATTGAGGAAATAGTAGCAACAGCTTGGAAATGGCATCAAAAAAAGGCATAATAGAACCATGAAAAATGTAGCAACGATTGGAACTGGCTATGTGGGTTTAGTTACCGGTACCTGTTTGGCTGAAATTGGTCATAAGGTGATTTGTGTTGATATTGATGTCAATAAAATTGAAAATTTAAAAAAGGGAATTATACCAATTTACGAACCGGGCTTGGATGAATTAGTAAAAAAGAATTTTGATAATGGATTGTTGAGTTTTACAATAGATTTTGCTGATGCTGTCAAGCAGGCGGAAGTGGTTTTTATTGCGGTTGGGACTCCACCAATGGCCGACGGTTCTGTGAATTTGGAATATGTTAAGGCAGCCGCTGAATCAATTGGTAAGGCCATGAACGGATATAAGGTAATTGTTGATAAATCAACAGTGCCAATTGGAACCGGTGATTTGGTTCAAAGAATTATTTCTACCTATTACAAGGGTGAATTTGATGTTGTATCCAATCCTGAGTTCTTGCGCGAAGGGAGCGCCGTGGAAGATTTTATGAATCCGGATAGGATAGTAATTGGAAATGGAGTGGAAAGAGGTCGCCAGATTATGGTTGATTTATACTCCCCTCTTTCGGGAGAAAGAGTTTTGACCAACATCAAGACAGCGGAAATGATTAAATACGCTTCTAATGCTTATTTGGCAACTTCAATTTCTTTTATCAATTCCATTGCTAACATTTGTGAAAGGGTTGGGGCTGATGTAAATGAGGTGGCCAAGGGAATGCGTTTGGACAAGAGGATAGGAAAGTATGCTTTTCTTGATGCCGGAGTCGGCTATGGCGGTTCCTGTTTTCCTAAAGACGTCAAAGGTTTAATTCAAATTGCTCACGAAAACAATGTTGGTTTTGATATTTTAGAGTCGGTAGAATCGACCAATGAAGCTCAAAAACAATCTTTATTGCCAAAAATTCAAAAACTTTTGGGTGAAAACCTGCATGGTAAAAGAATTGCCATATGGGGATTGGCTTTTAAAGCGGAAACTGATGATATGCGTGAAGCTCCGGCTTTGACAGTAATCAAACAACTCCAAGATAGAGATGTCAATGTAGTAGTATTTGATCCGGTGGCTCAAGAAGGAGCCAAGAAGACGATGACTGATTTAGAGTTTGCTCAAGATTTTTATGAGGCGATTACCGGGGCTGATTGTTTGGTAATTACAACTGCCTGGAAGATTTTTAAAGACGCAGATTTGGCTAAAATTAAATCATTAATGAAGGGTCCGAATATAATTGATGGCCGAAATGTCTTCAATGTAGAAGAGATGAAAGACAAGGGCTTCAACTATATTTCTGTGGGACGATGAAATCTAAATTTAAGATTGTTGTCGTAGTACCGGTATATAACGAAAATATAAGAGCAGTAGCAACCATAGGAAGGATAATAAAGTATTTTAGTGGTTTAATTGTGGTGGTTGATGATGGCTCGACTGATAATACTTTTGATTTGTTGAAAAAAAGTTTTTCTCGAAATGAAAATATCGTTATATTGAGACATGAAATTAATTTGGGGAAAGGGGCAGCATTAAGAACAGGAGTAGAAAGAGCCTGGAAAGATGGTGGTGAAGCGGTAATTTTTATTGATGCTGATGGTCAACATAATCCTGAACATATTAAGATTTTTGTGGAGAAATTAAATATTCACAGAATTGTGTTTGGATATAGACCTCTAAGTAGAAAAATGCCGGTTTTGCGGAGAATGGGAAATATTGTGGCTGTTTATTTGATTAAAATTTTGTTTAATATCAAAAAGAAAGATTTATTATCCGGTTATTTGGGTTTTAGAAAAGAAGTCTATGAGAAAATTAAATGGACATCAAATCGCTATGGAATAGAAACAGAGATGGCCACTAAAATAGGTAAAAATAAGATGGGTTTTTATGAATTTGAAATTGAAACGATTTATATAGATAAATATAAAGGGGTAAATCTTTTGGATGCGATTAAAGTTTTGATGCAAATCCCCCGTTGGTATTTTGCAGAGTAAATATAAATAAATTTTTTTTAAATGAAAAATAATTTTAAATTTTTTTTAAAGTTTGGCAATATAGCACTTTTGGCTATTTTATTACTAGTACCATTTCTGCTTTTTCTGAACCGCTTTTTAATCCCTGATGTGTCTTATGATTCGTTGAATTATCATCTTTTTTTAGGTCAAAGGGGTGTGGATACTAGTAATAGTAAATATGAATTTTATCCTACCGGATTACATAATTTTTCGACAATTTTAGAAGTTCCGGGATATGTGCTGATGAGAATGTTTGGTTATCGTCTAGGGTCGGTGGCATCGCTAATATTTTTGTATTTATCAATCATTGTTTTGTATAAAATATTTAGGTTATATCAACCAAAATTTAAAATTTTGGATACCTGGTGGTGGGGATTGATGTTTGGAAGTGCGTTTTTGTCTTTTGAAGCTTTTTTACAATTGGCTATATATTTTGTGGATATTCACGTGGCTTTTTTATCACTATTGGGATGTTATTTGCTGTTCAAGTATGAAAAAAGTAAAAATATTTGGGATTTAGTTTGGTCATCGTTAACAATGTCAGTGCTGTTTTTAGGAAAGATGACAGCCGGATATATTTTGCCGGCTTATTTTCTTTATCTTTTCTATGTTTTGGTAGCTGACAAAAATTTGATTTGGAAAGTTAAAATTTTCAGATTATTATTAGGCGGATTGCTGGTAATCTCTTTTTCAATCCCCTGGTGGTATCAAAATTATCAAAAAACCGGTAATCCAATTTTTCCCTATTACAACACTATTTTTAAGTCGGAATTTTACTCTCAATATAATTTTACTCAGGAAAGTTCAGGTGGTGACACTGTAATTGAAAAATTATTTTGGGGAATTTATTCGGCAAAAGATCCATCACGTTTGGGCCAGGCTCATGATTTATTTCATGACTACAAGATTAATATTTACTTTGTAATGATATTGTTTATTTTTATTTATTCGTTGATAAAGAAAGATGGAGATTTTATTAAACTAAGTGCTTTTTATTTGATTTCTTTTGAGACCTGGGCTTGGGTGTTTGGATATTTGAGATACGGAATTGGATTGGAATTTTTAGGAGGAATAATTCTACTGTTGTGGTTGGTTAGATTAAAGGGTCTATCTAAATACGTAATAATTTTGCCTTTATTGGCTTTAATGTTTTTACAGGATAAGCGGGTGGTAAATTTAGGTTTGGCTTATGATTTGAGCTTTAGACCCGGATATTTTTATAACCGATTAAGCTATCCAAAAGAATTATCGAATTTTAATAAAAATAAGATTGAGATTGATAAATCCTTGATTGAGAAATATCAACCACTAACTTTTTTGAATTGTTCGACTCCAATTACGGCTTATTACGTGGTGTCGGACTTTTCAAATTTACCGGTATATAACGTGGATCGTCAATATTATCCAGGTATGACTGAGAAAAAATTGTATATTGATAAATCAATTGAAGTTCTAAAAAATAAGATTGGGGGACAGACCACAAAATTTGTAACGATAATGACCTCTTCTGGTTTGAATGTGAATGAGAAGCAATGTTTAGATAATTTAAAAAGTCGGTCTTATGTAATTTTAGGTGAGCAGGAAATATCATTTTTGGGATATGAAGGGCAAAAGTTAAAAGTTATCTTTGGCGAGTTTAACTGGTAGAATTGGTTATGAAACTGGTGGTTCAAGTCCCCTGCCTGAATGAAGAAAAAAGTATAAGTACGGTGTTGGCGGAAATTCCTAAAAAAATTCCAGGGGTTGAGGTAATTGAAATTCAAATTATTGATGATGGATCAACAGATAAAACCGTTGAATTGGCAAAAAAGTTTGGAGTTACTAGGATAATTAGCCATAAGGCGACCCGAGGATTAGGAGTCTCGTTTAGTGATGGAATGGAAGCAGCCCTAGAAGCCGGTG
>JBAZML010000032.1:0-7611 GCA_041649835.1 Candidatus Shapirobacteria bacterium | reverse complement strand
TAGTTGACTCTGTTTCTCGGGCCAGCCGAATCTTATGTATTGTTCCGAGTTATATTTTAATTTGTATTTTAGGTCTAGAAACAATTATTAGGTATAAATATTCAAAAATTATCTTAACTCTATTAAGCATTCTGGCCTTAATTAATTTTGCTAGTTTTCTTCAATATTATTGGTTTACCTATCCTAAATTTACCGAAAATATTTTTGGCAATATGACTCGAAATGATTCGTATCAGATCTTTGCTGCCCAAACTAAAATTTATAAATTACCGCATTATGTTGATAGTGATGCCCTGGAAGGTTTTTTTGATTCCATAAACTTTGACACTCCCTCTATTGTTTTGGATAGTCAGGATGTTCCTCCGCGCCCTGCAATTTATATGAGTACGCATAGTGATATTCCCGGATTTCAAAAATTAGACGTCAAAATGCCTCACTTTAATATTTTTGTCCGCCCATGAAACGCGATATTAAAATATTATTTGTTTTTGCCCTAATTATAAGGCTTATTTTGGCACCACTTTTTTATCACCCGGACATTAAGTCTCAAGACTTTCATCTTCAATTTCTCTCTCAAGGTGTTATTAACATTTATCAATTTATTGATAAAAACAAACAGAATTTACCCTATCGCGATACCTTTAACTATCTACCCTTAACTTATTTAAGTCTTGGCCTTGGACAAATAATTTTAAAACCAATTCTCCCTCCTGATTTTTCTCAATGGTTAAATGATTGGGGTCCCACTCAAAATAATTATCCTAATCTTTTTTACTACATGTTAGTTCTTAAAATTCCTTACATATTTTTTGATTTAGCCCTAGGCTACTTACTCTACAAAATTTATGATAAAAAAATATTAGCTCTATGGCTCTTCAATCCATTTTCTATATATCTTATTTATGTTTTAGCAAATTTTGATGTTATTCCAGTATTCTTCTCTGTCTTAGCTTATTACTATCTAAAAAAATCACGCTCTTCCCTGGCTTTTATAATGTTGGGTATTGCGACAGCCTTAAAGCTCTATCCACTTTTATTTTTTCCATTTTTTATTTTTTATCAAAAAAAGAATCTGAAAAAAGTATTCTTAAATACTCTGGCCTTTTTACTTCCTCTTCTTCTCTCAATACTTCCTTTTGTTTTTAATCCTTCATTTATGCAGGCATTTTCTGGCTCAGGTCTATCACAAAAAATATTAGAAACAAAATTCCTATCCGTTCCCCTTTATCCCTTAATCTATTTTGTTGTGTTCATTTTTTATTATTTTTCAAAAAAGAAAAAACTAGAAAAATCCTTTCTATTTTTATTTCTAGCTTTTATAGTTCTGGTAAATTTCCATCCCCAATGGTTGCTTTGGTTTTTACCATTTATTATTTATCCCCTCAGTCAAACAAAAACAAAAAATTTACTTGGAATTTTAATCATTATTTTGGCATTATTTTATGTCATTTTGATAAATGATCAATTTTTGTTTTGGGGACACTTAATTCCAATTAACTACGATTTTATTAATATTTCCAACCCTTATCAAATAGTTTTTCAAAAGTTTCATCGGGATCCTCTTCAAATTCAAAATACAATTAAAATTATCGTCGGAATTTTATCTTTAATATTTATATTTCCACTTCATGAGAAAAATAATTAAATATTTTTCAATCGAAATTGGGATTATACTGGCTTTACTAATTATTGTTCCGGCTTTATTTATAAAAAAAGAAGTTGGCCTAAATCGCGAAAATGGTAAGCCAATTTTGCCCCTACAAAAAGGCAAAACATATTCTCAAATAATTGATAATTCTAATCAAAGTCTTAATTCTGTTAGTCTCCAACTTAAGAATCCTTTAATTCAAGATAATAGTTTAATTACGGTTGAGTTATTAAATGAGAAAGGTGAATTACAAAAAGACTTTTCTTTTTATGGTGCCAATGTTGGTGACCCGAGTTGGATAAAATTAGATTTTCCACCTATTATTAGTCCAGTAATCGAGTTAAGAATATCAGGTGAATCTCCAATGGATAATACCTTGTATTTGTATGCAGATCAAAATAATCAATTCGACATAAAAACAACTTATGCTCTATCAAATTTTAAAAATCGTCTGATCGGGAACATTAATCATCAAATAAAACAATTTGTATCGCGTAGTTCCTGGCATAATATCTGTTACCTTATTATATTAATTACTCTAAATTTTTATTTAGTTAGGCTAATCAATGAAGTTTCTAAAAAACAATAAAATAATTATTTTAATTCTGATATTAGCCTCAATATTAAGGCTAGTATTATTAGATAGAATCCCTACCGGTATTAGTAATGATGAACTTCACTTTGTATTAAATGCCAAATCAGTCTTTCAGCGTTTTACGAGTCTTTCCGGAGCCAAATGGAGTCCGTTAAGTTTTCAAACCATACCTGATGAAGTAAGTTCAGAGTTGCCATTTATTACTATCGCTCCGATTGTCGGACCGCTTCCCACCAATCTTTTTACGGCACGTTTACCATACGTAATAGTTGGTGTACTTTCAATATTTCTAATATATTTAATTACTAAAAAACTTTCTAAAAATAATTCTGTGGCCTTAGTCTCGGCGCTTATTGCGGCTTTAAATCCCTGGAGTATCTATGTCAATAGAACCTCTTTTGATGCCCCACTCGCACTTTTTTTCTTTTTACTGACAATCTATCTTCAAAGTTGTAAAAAACAAAAATTAATTCTTCTGTCATTTATTTCTTCTGTCTTTGCCTTTTACTCATACATTGGTACCAAAGTTATTTATCTCCCTTTCATGTTGATATCCTGTTTCTTTTTTTGGAAGTATTTTCATCATAAAAAAAATACTTTTACCTTTCTATTAATCAGTATCTTCTCAATATTAATTACTGCCAATTTTCTATTTTCTCTAAAACAAAGTGTTGTTGGCAAGAGGAGCTCTGAGTTAATTACTCCCAACTCTCCTCAAATTATTGCTCTTGTAGAAACGGAAAGAAACCAATCTCTAAATTCAGCTCTGAAAACTGTTTTAACCAATAGATACATCTTATATTTACGGACTTTTATCGACAAATATTTATATAACTTTTCCACTGATATTATGTTTTTAAATGGTGATCATACCTTTATGGTCTCACTATGGAAAATGGGTTATTTTTATTATATTGATATTGTTTTACTACTTTTGGGTGTTATCTATTTATTCAACAACTATCGTAGTATTTTTTATTTCTTATTTTCTTTAATTTTATTATCTCCAATACCCGAAGCTATCCGCGCTGACAAAATACCTGCTTATGCTTTTCATTCCGTCTTTCAGTATCCTTTTCTTTTTATAATTATTGGCGCTGGTACTTATTATTTCTGGCAATTATTTTCTTCAAAGATTGTTAGAGCTATTTTCATTCTTATATATTTCATTCTATTTTTAAACTTTATTGACTTATATTTTTTTAAATATCCGGTATACCAATCAGAAGGTTTTTCTGTTTCACGCCGTCTTATTAGTAAATATCTAAGTTTTGAAAAAAATATATCACAACATATATTTGTAATTACTCCGGAGCCTGATTCACTATTTAGAAACTATTTGTTTTACAACAATATTATTAATACTAAAAGTATTGATACTGTAACCTTGCAGTACAAATTAAGTTCAGACAGACAGACTTTAAATTGGGAAAACATAACATTTACCTCAATTTATCCGACGGACATTAGTGAAAAAAATACCTATATTATCGATAAAAACATCAATAATTACCATATTAATGATGAAAACCTTCAAACTATAACAAACTTCTTTGACCGCAGTGAAATATACAGAATAATTTATGGTAAGACATGTCAACAAACACGATTTGCCGATATACCTAACGGTTTATTTATGAAAGATCTAAATATCGAATATTTAACGAATGATACTTTTTGCCAGAAATTTGTTTCAATAAAATAAACCATGTCTTTTAAAGTAATTTCTAAATTCATTAACAATAACAAAATAACATTTATTATTGTCCCCATCATTCTAACTAGTATCTATTTTTGCCGTTGGATTTTAGTTTACAAATTTGAACCAAAATATTGGGAAAATTTTTATTACGAATCGCAATGGAATATCCCCAATAGTAAACGTGTCATTGGTGATGATGGTGTTTACAGATATATTGGATATCGCTTAGTCAATGGTGAAAATCCCTTTAATGTTGATTATTGGGTACCGCCTTTTGGTAAATATGTGTATGGGTTAGGCGCTAAGTA
Organism: Candidatus Shapirobacteria bacterium; assembly: GCA_041649835.1. Lineage (GTDB taxonomy): Bacteria > Patescibacteriota > Microgenomatia > UBA12405 > UBA12405 > UBA12158. Next base: position 3,358 of record JBAZML010000032.1, on the reverse strand, counting down.
TTTATCAAATCCTCTATTTATTAGTCTTGTATTCTATTTGTTTTTAGTTTTCGTATTCATCAAGCTTTGTAAAGAAATACTGCCAAAAAAATTAATTCCAATTTCGTTAATTATTTTTCTATTAAATCCTTTTGTCGTTTCAGAAATAAAGAACACCATGCTCGATTTGCCATTGACATTGCTTTTGACTTCTAGTCTTTTGTTTTTTATCAGGTTTGTTAATTCAAAAGGCAACATTAATTTTTATATTTCAATCATATTTCTTGGATTGGCTATTGGTACCAAACCACCATTTTTTGTTGCCGCTTATGCCCTGGTGTTTGCATTATTTTTATTGAGTAAACATCAATTTAAAAAAATATTTCTTCTTCCAATATTAATGTTAATGGGCTATATCTTGGCTTATTTTTTCCCATATTTTATTCATCATCCAAATCCTATTCCCTGGATAAGACTTCATCAAAAGGTATTTGAATTTCAAAAAAATAACCTAGGTAGTCAAAACTGGTTTAGTGTTATTACCTATCTTCTTTATGGCCGTTTTATGGGATATTGGGTAGGTGCCAAAGCTTTATATCCGACCGACTTTAATTTTGTTTTTACTTTTGGTTCAATTTCTGTTTTTGCCATATACATAAAAAAATATTTTGCTCGTAAAATTACCGATGAATTTGGGATCATCTGTTTAGTAGGAATAATATATATTTTGATGCTTTTTCTTGTGGATTTTTGGCCAAGATACTTAATGCCTTTAATTCCAATATTTTCAATAGCTATTCCTTATTTTTTGTCTACCAAAAAAATTAGCTATCCAATATATTTGGCTATATTTCTTAGTCTCTTTTTTTCGTATAATAATACGATTATTAGTCCACCCAAAGAGGAATTTGAGAAGGAATTCAGTGGATTCCTACTTTTAGATCGTCGAAAAGAAATGTATCAATTACTCAATACAGAATCCAAATTATCTACCAGTGAGAATAATTTTATTACTGGTGAATTACCCAAATTCAATCCGATCAAAGAGAATAATCAATGGAGAATGAGTATTGTCCAATAGAAAACCGATTTTTAGTATAAAATAGACTTAGTGTTGAAAAATATAGGTATTATCTTTATTTTAATTTTTGCCCTTTTTCTACGTAGTTATCATTTAGATACTTTACCCCCAGCATTATTTTCTGATGAAGTTGACGCCGGATACCAGGCACTAATTTTCAATCAAAATCAAACTGATTATTATGGTAACAAATTTCCCACTCATTTCCATTCTTTCTCAGATTGGCGAACTTCACTCTACATATATTCTGTTGCCATTTGCCAAAAAATAACTGGCCCTTCTGACATTGCCATTCGTCTACCCTCGGTTATATTTAGTGTTCTAAGTGTTTATTTGTTCTATTTACTAACCAATTCACTACTCGCTTCCTTATTATTAGCTATCTCACCCTGGTCGATTCATTATGGTCGAAGCGGATTTGAAGTTTCTGGTATGTTGGCCGCCATTATGGCCGGAATATATTTTTGGAAAAAATATGTCCAATATTCTCGATTACCTCATTTACTCTTATCAATATTTTTCTTTGCTCTTTCGCCCTATTTTTACAGTACCAGTAAACTTTTTCTTTTAATTCTAGCTGTTTTAATTTTCATTATTTGGTTTTCAAAAATAAAAATAATTAAAAGACTTCATCTTGTTTTGGCCATATTATCTTCAATTTTACTGATGAGCCCGTTATTAATTGACACCATAAGGGGACAGGCAGGGTATCGTTTTTCTTACATTAGTATTTTTTCTGAACCTCAATTAAGTAAAACCATTGATAACCTACGCTACAACGACATTTTCACTACTCATCCGAACAAAACAGGTGTTGTCACTCCATTAACTTCAAAAATTTTTCACAATAAATACGGCCTAGTATTTGATAAATTTATCACTAATTATTTTTCGGCTTTTTCAACTGACTTTCTCTTAATTAATGGCGATCAAAATTCCCGTCATGGCTTTGCCACCCATGGTCTTATCTATTATTTAGACTTTTTCTTAATAATATTTGGATTAATCAATGTACTTAAAAACCGCCATTCTGATCGACTCGGCAATCTCTTTGTCTGGATACTGGTTCTTGCTCCAATTCCCTTTTCTCTAACCCGTGACTCCTTGGGTGCCCATGCCACCCGGCTAATTCTGATGTTGCCATCTCTTATTTATCTTTCTTACCAGGGAATTCTATACCTAAAATATATTTACAAATGGACCATACCACTCATCATATTTATATATATGGTGTCTTTTGCTTCTTTTTGGCATTACTATAATTTCGATTATCCCCAGGAATCAGCTATGTCGTGGCATACAGGTATGAAGGAAGCCGTTATTTCTGCCAAAAAATACCAATTACCAATATATTTCTCCAATGCTTATGAACCATTTTTACCATTTTTTCTATATTATCAACCGTATTTACCAGCAAATATTCCCGAACAAAATATCAAGCATTTTGCCAACAACTACTTTGACGGTTTAACCATAGACAACAGTTACTTTTTTGGCAATATCAATTGGTCGGCCATTTCAGAGCTTCAAACACCCTCTCTTTTTGTGGTCCCGGATACTGTCAATAAAGAAGTTCCAAATAATCTAAAATTTGTTGAAAAAATTGATAAAAAATATATAAATGCCCAAAATTTTTATCTCTATACAAATGAACAATAAAATAAAAATTATTTTATTACTAACCATCAGTCTTTTGAGCTGCTGGCGTCTTTTTCGTCCCGGTTATCCTTCAATGCAAGACGATATCCAAATTTTTCGTCTTGAGCAGTTTGATCAATGTCTACGTGATGGTCAAATTCCTTGTCGATATATTGCCGATGGGGGATTAGGTTATGGCTATCCACTATATAATTTTTATTCACCGCTTCCATATGTTGCCGCCGAAGCATCTCACTTGCTTGGCTTTTCATATATAGATTCCATAAAAATTTCCTTCATCATTCCCGCCATCCTTAGGACTTTTGGCATGTATTTGTTAGCTACGATATTTTTTGGTAATTTAGGTGGCTTTTTGGCTTCGACACTTTATACATTTGCTCCTTATCAGGCAATTAACACCTTTGTTCGGGGTGCTATTGGTGAAACCTGGGCCTTGTCACTTTTACCGTTAATTTTTTGGAGTTTATATAAAAAAAAGACAAAATTATCAGTGTTATTTTTGTGTTTTTTATTTTTAAGTCACAATTTAACTTTAATCTACGCCTTGCCTTTAATTGCCTTATTTACTGTTTTAACCAAAAAATTTAAATACTTCTTTAGAACATTGCTTTGGTCTATTGCTCTTTGTAGCTTTTTTCT
>JBAZML010000031.1:0-8310 GCA_041649835.1 Candidatus Shapirobacteria bacterium | reverse complement strand
CCATTTTTCAACTTGGGGTAAGTGATGAAAAAGATAAGCGTGCTCCGGGCCACCAGCAATGGCTGCCTGAGTTAATAAATTCTTTATTTTGGCGACATCCATGACCTATTGTACTACTTCAATCGTTCCTGTAATCATGCCCATCCAACAGGAAAAACGATAGGTGCCCGGGGTGGTGGGGGCGGTAAATTCTTTGACTGAAGTGGTACCGGGGACAAGATTGATGACTCCCTGAAAGAGAGACCGGGAAATAACACCGTTGGTACAACCACTGGTGCCAGTGTCAGTAATTTCCCAACGGACTTTTTGTCCAGCTTTCACTTGAAAACTATCTGGAGAATATCCGGAGGCGGAAGCATTCATTTTAAGAATAGCAATCTCATTGGTTGTGTTTACGACAACATTATTTTGAGAATTGTTATTTGGAATAAAAGAAATTAGGTTGAATTGATTTTTGAAATTAAAAAGAGCAAAAACTAAAAGTAAAAGCCCGGCGACCTCTGAAACCATTTTGTTGCCGATAATTTTAGTGCCAGTTAGACCAATTAAAAACAGGGGAATAAAAGTTCCAAGGGCAAAAAAGCCCATGATAAGAGCACCCGTTGTAGGAGACCCAGAAGCTAAGGCCAAACTCTGAGTAGTAAGGGTGAAACCACAAGGCAAAAAGAAAGTTAAACCACCCAAAATAAAGGGGAGATATTTACCTTGAAATTTATCAGCGGAGGAAAATTTCCCGGTAATAGATTTGGGAAAGGCGAGAGAAAACCTTTGAAAGGCTCTGACTCCTAACATTTGTAGACCTAAAACCAACATTAAAATAGAAACTAAAACGGTAATAATAATATTCAAAGTTATGGAAAGCCGAAATACCGAACCAAAGTAACCTAATAAGGCACCGAGGATAGAAAAAATAATTAGACGACCAAGATTAAATGAAATGACAGGAACTAATTTATATTTTGACCAGGATTGGGAAAGAGAAAGAACCAAACCGCCAACTAGGGCAGCACAGGTAGAAAAACCGGCCAAAAGACCAAAAGGAAAAAAGGCAATAGGATAGGAGGAAGGAGAAACATTAAATGAAGCAAAAAAACCCGTTTTTTGAAGGAAAAAGAAAATAAGAAGAAGGAGAGAGACAATAAAAATAGAGGAAAAAAGATCCCCTTTTGAGGATGATGAACTAATATTATTGTCTGAAAATACGTAGCGGTTGTCTTTAAAGAGTTTATTAAGAATGTCGAGATTGGGAGGAGATTTTTTATATTCGATTTTAACGGTGCCATCAGTAGTAGAGGCAACAACAGATTTGATATCAGGAAGTTTTTTGATTTCGTTTTCGATTAGTAACTCACAAGAACGACAATGGGTACCTGAAACACAAAGAGTAATTAATTTTTTTTTCTTTGACATGATTACTACAAGTGTAGTATAGAAGAGACAAATGTCAACTAGAGGGAAAATCCTGATTTTTTAGCACTTTCTTTGAAGGCGGTAATAGTATGTTCACCATAAGAGTTAAAAAGACGACTAAAAAGATTGTCCAGTGCTGTGGAGGCAAAATCAGATTTAGTCTGCGTAGCACGATAAAGATAAACCCGATTTTTCATTTCTCTTTTTACAATTTTTTTATCAGTCATTCGCTTTAAGACAGTCATGATGGTGGTATAGGCATGAGCACCGTCAATTTTGGCTAAAACTTCTGAGGGCTTAAGAGGTGTAGAGGAAGACCATAAAGTCTCCATAATTTTTTGTTCAAGAATACCAAGCATTTTACATTTTCCATTACAGTGACAATCACAGTTCATGTAATTTGAAGTTTAACACATTATGGGGGGGTAATATTTATTTCTTCTTCTTGTCAAGACGATCAAGTTTTAGAACTTTGACACCGAAATATACGATAAGAGCGATGACAGCAAAATCGATAAAAGAAGAAATAAAATCCCCATAAAATAATTTTACGGGACCAATATTAAGGGAAGCATCCTTGAGACCACCAGCAAGACCTAAAATTACGCCCAAAATAGGGCTAATTAAATCGGTAATAAAGGCGGTGACAAACTTGGAAACGGCACCTCCCAAAATAAAACCAACCGCTAAACCAACGACGCCTTGTTCACGAATAAAGTCTAAAAATCCTTTCATAAGGATATTATAATACAAACCCCCTGCCCTGCGGGCATCCCCCTTGAAGAAAGGGGGCTTACAAATGTTAAACTGTTATATGAGTCAAACACAACAAAACCTTCTCAAAGCTTTCGCTGGCGAATCACAGGCTAGAAACAAATACACCACCTTTGCTAAAATGGCCAGAAAAGAAAATCAAGAATGGATTGCTCGAATTTTTGAGGAAACAGCTGAAAATGAAAGGGTTCATGCTGAAGAAGAGTTTGAATTAATTACAGGACCGGTTAAGACGATTGGTGACTTGGAAATTGCACCATTTTCTAGGAGCACCGTTGAAAACTTACGAATGGCGGCTGAAGGAGAAAAATATGAGTGGACATCAATGTATCCTGACTTTGAAAAAATGGCCCAAGAAGAGGGAGAAACTGAACCAGCAAGATTGTTTGGAAAACTAAAAGAAGTAGAAAAACTACATGAAGAAAGATATGTAATTATCGCTAAAAAAATGGACGAAAAAACGCTTTATGATAGTGAAACAGAACTAGAATGGAAATGTGTTAATTGTGGATACACTTTCTTTGGGAAAAAACCCCCAATAACATGTCCTCTATGTAAAAAACCCTATACCTGGTACGAACCGGTTGGTCTGGTGAAATAATATGGGTAAAGATATTGGAGAAGTATCAAAACCAGAAGTTAATCGTGGTAAGGTGACAGCGGCTGAAAAAAAGATTTTAGTACCTAAAACAGTTGAGGCGAAGATGGTACCCGATAACACCAATGAACAGCTGGAAGATTTGAGAGAAGATATTGTTGAAGAAATTGATGAAGAAAAAGCAAAAGCATTATCAACACAAACGGGGGCGATAGCTACAAAAAAAGCAGAAGAAAAACTGGCTGAATTTGATGATTCAAAGAGTCGGTATTCAGTATTTAAAGAAGAAAAAGGGACAACTATTGAAGAAAAAAAAGTTAGTAGAATTCGAGCATGGGCGAGCAAATTGAGTAAAAACATTAATCGTTTGAGCGATGATATTAGAAGAAAGAATGAAATCAGAAGGCAAATAAGATCGGGAGAGATGAATTTAAAAGAGGTTAATTTACGGGTTGAAGTAATGGATAGAAATGCATTAATAGAAGATCCTCGGATGCAAGAACTGTGGAAAATTGAAGAAAACTGTGCAATTTTATTGAATTTTACCGAGAAGGAACTGTATCAAGAAGTAAACGCTACCCACTGGATAATGTTGACTGGAGCCAGCGTAGAACAGGTTCAGGCTATAGTAGAAAAAATGGGACATAATCCCGACGCCTTCTTTTCTGATGATAGAGGTGAAAATGGAGGTAGATTGGCAATTGATAACTATCTGGAGGATATGCCGATTGATCAATCAGACCCCAGATATGAAGAAGAGAAGAAATATTGGGAACCATTATTTGATAACAAACTTTTACCAGAAAGTATAAAAAAATGGCACATGTCCAGAAATCATGCTGTGGTTTATGCTGTAAAAAACAGTAAGGGTGAATCCGTATTGATGTTGCCGATACATATAGATCCGAAGAACTGGGTAGTTTCAATAAAAGAAGTATTTAATCCTCCTAAAAAAGGTGAAAAATCGGCTTTGGCATATCACAATATTGCCGAGGGTGAAAAAAGATATCTGGGAACCGGTTTATATGAAGCTGGGGTGTACCAATTCATTCACCTGTTAAAAAGCAAACAACCAGGTTTGTTTGGAGGCTTGGAAGTAATTGGTGAAGAAAAATTAGATACCACCAGAACAATAAGTGGAGACGACCAAGAGGCAATGGTTTTAGAAAGAGTCTTTAAAGATAAGGCTAAAGTATAATAGGGTGTGCTTGGTGATGAAAAAATTGTTCAATTAATTCAGAGGGGAGATAAAGAAAAATTTGGAGAAATAATTAAGAGATATCAAGGGAAATTGTTTGGTTATATTAAAAATCTAATTAACCAAAATAATATGGAAGTCGAAGATGTGGTTGAAGATGCCCTTATTTCAGCCTATGAAAATTTAAATGGATTCGATACTTCTAAAAAATTTAGTAGTTGGATATATAGAATTGCCCACAATAAGGCTGTAGATTATTTTAAAAAAGGAAGAGTAAAAACTGAAAATTTGGAAGATAAGGAAGAAATGTTGGAAATCGGTAAAAAATTAATTGAGGAAATGGAAATAGAGAAAGAGAACAAGGCTAGGATTAACAGGGCGGTTGATGACTTGGAATTAAAATACAAGGAAGTGATAATTCTATATTTTTTTGAAAATAAGAATTATGAAGAAATTTCAGATATTTTGCATATAAGTGTCAGCGGAGTGGGAGTATTATTGTATAGAGCCAAAGAAAAATTAAGAAAAATATTAAAAAATGAAAAATAAAAAATATAAGCAATTAGATTCTCCCTTGAAAAAGGGGAACGATAAAATTTTGAATAAAATAAAAACCGGGGAGATACGGATGAAACCGAGATGGACCTTTGTGGCAAAAATGTGGGAACAAAGACTGATATGGATCTTATTTATATTGGCAACCGGATTGTCGGTGTCAGGAATTTCATTTTTTGCCCAAAAATATAATCCAAAAGATCTATTTGAATATGGAAGTGTGGGGTGGCAAGTGTTTTATGAGGATTTCCCCTATTATTGGCTGGCCGGAGCCATAATATTTTGGATATTGGCAATAAAAATGTGGCAAAATTTAGGAAATAACTACAAGATAACTTCCCAAAAAATTTTTGTTATTAGCGGATTAATTTTGGTATCTATAGTTGGTTTAGTTCTGCTTCTAAACTAGAAAAATCAGCTTCAATGTCAACATCAATCGGAGCACCGGAGTTGAGCTCGGTTTCGATTTGCTGATCAGTTAGGGTTGGTTCAACTTCGGTTATAGTGGTTGGACTGATATCCTGGCTCGCTTCTGAATTGATATTTGGGTTTTGATTGATATTGGTAATTTTGTCGGTCAGTTGCAGCTTGGCTTGGTCGACATCACGGGCAATAAGTGAAACGATGAGGGTAGAAACAAATATAATCAGACAAAAAATAAAAATTTTTTTAATCATTGTAATTATGATACTACAACAAAAACACCCCTTTAAGAGGGCGTTTTTTTTAATTAATTTTTGGGGCTTTAACCATCAACTTAAGAACGTCAACTAAATATTGATGTAAATCTTTAAGATCTTTTTGAATTAATTTGGTAACTTCTTTTAGAGCCGGAACAACTGTTTGTGGTTTGTCGATAGTAGCAATAGTGGCCACCTTGGCCTTGAGAGCGGCTAAGTCAGTAGCGTATTTGGTGGTATCATATAAATCTAACTTTTTTTGAGCTTCGGTCATATCACGTATAGTCTTTTGATTAGTGATTTTTAATTGGAGACGGGCTTTTATCTTTTCTAAATAATTAAATCTATTTTCAAACTTAGAAACGATGTTGTTGGCGATTTTAATGGCGTTTTGGCGACGCATTTCTAACTTATCCTGAACAATAGTGGTACGAAGTTCCTGGCGATTCTCAACGTTTTCCTGTCTCATTTCCTGTCTATCTTCCTGAATTTCCTGTCTAACTTCGCGACGTTCCTCAATTCGATTTTGAACCTGATTTTCTGCCTTAACTGGAGTAGCAGCAAAAAAGATAATAGGTAAAAGTAACAAGGTTTTTGAAAGTGTCATTGGTTTAATAAATTATTTAACTCTACTAGGTAATACGAGTGAATATCTAATTTATTACAGCCTCTGTAAATTCAGGATAGTTTTTGACATTTGGGACAGAAAAAAGTGCCACGGCCACCAATTTTTTGATATTCGATTTTAGTTCCACATTTGAGACAAGGCTCTCCTTTTTTTTCATAGACACGAAAATAAAACTGATTTTGACCACTACTGCCATCGGGGCGGACATATTTGTTATCCTTGGCGGTTGAACCTCCGGCCAGGATGGACTGCTGCATAATTTCAATCAAATATTGATAGATTAATCTTGCCTGTTTTTGGGTAATCTTGTCTGACGGGGTGCTGGGATAAATCCCGGCTAAAAACAGGGTATCATTGGCATAAATATTGCCAACACCAGCAAAAAAATTTTGATCAAGAAGAATAATTTTGACCGGGCGACGGCTGTGTTTAAGTTGAGAATAGATATATTCCGGAGAAAACTTGGGGTCAAAAATATCAAGACCAAGATGTTTTTGAGCCTCGACAATTTCAGTCTGATTAAGTAATTTTATCCAGCCAAATTTGCGTTGGTCGTTGAAATAAAGTTTTGATTTATCATCAAAAGTAAAAATAAGACGGGTAGATTTATTTGGAAGTGAGGAAAAGGCATCTTTAGTTGGATGGCCAAGAACGTAGCCATTATAGATTAATTGACCGGTCATTTTAAGATGGACTAAGAGGATTAGTTGATTAGATAAGTAGATAGATAATTGTTTGCCAATACGGGAAAATTTTATAATTTTTTGGCCTTCGGTAAACTCAGGATTTCCAACAAATGACTTGGGGTTCAATATTTCTAATTTGGTAATAGTTTTTCTGAGAAGTTTTTGCTCTAAAAAAAGCTTAACCACTTCAACTTCGGGTAACTCTGGCATGATATATATTTTATACCTAGACTAAATCTTCGAGGACGACAGCGGAAATAGCTTCGTTTTTGGCCAAATGTTTTAGACCAACATTCATGTCGGTAAGAGAATCCTTGATATTTGAAAAGGAGTTAAGAAAGGTTTGTGTTTGAGTAATGTAGCCCATAACCAAGACTAGACCGGAGATGTCTTTTTGTCCGGTGTAAACCGAATATATTAAATATAGAAGATTCAAACAATAGAAGAAAACGGCCGAGTTTTGAAGCATCATCCATTCTGCAAAAGCCCAACGGGTAAGTCTTTTAAAATGACGAGTGTAAGAAATTTGCTCCAGGTCAAAGTCATTACTATCCTGAAGCTTGGCATAATAGGCTTCGGTTTTTGAATTTTGAATATCTTTTAATTCGGCATATCTTTGAGTGGTGTAATGATCAACAAAAAAATAGGTGGTGACATAGGCAATAGTTATTACAAATGAGGGAAAATCAACTGCAAAAAGAATTACCGGAATAAAAAGAAAAGAAACAATACTGTCAATACCGGGCTGTTTAATTAAGTTTAAGGTAATCGATGAAGCCTCAGAAAAATTACGGATAGCCTGAACAACAGCATGACGATCTTCTTTGTTTTTGGATTCAAGATCACTTAGAAAGTAATTATGAATATCAAAACCTATATTGCTAATAACATGTTCAAGTTGAGTGATGGAAAGAAGCCTCAGATAATTGTCTACCAGACGGACAATAAAAATAATAATTAGTGTCAATATTACCGTAGATAACGCTAATTTTAGTTCTAGTTGTTTTATTATCAGGGAGTAGAGATAGATAGTAAGTAGGGGTAAAATGGCTGAGAGAAAACGAACGAAAGTCCAAAAAAATAGACCGGTTTTGTCAGAAATTATCTTGATGACAAAATTAAATACTTTTCTGGTTTCGGGATTCACAAAATTAATTATAAACATAATAATGATAAAAACTTATCTTGCATATTATTTTTTCGGTGCTCACGCCCTTCGTACAAACGCCACTCGGATGATTGCGCTCCGAAAAATAACATGCTGCGATATTTTTTGATCATTTTTTAGAAAATTGTGTTGATGGGGAGAGATATAAGGTAAAATGGGATATGACAGAAAATGACCAAACATATGACACAGTAATTATTGGTTCGGGACCAGCGGGATTGACGGCAGCAATTTATAATATCAGAGCTGAATTAAAAACAGTGGTAATTGCCGGCAATATTCCAGGTGGTCAATTGACTGTGACAACTGTAGTCGAAAATTGGCCAGGTTTTCCAAAGGGTACAGGTGGAGTGAAACTAATGATGGATATGCAAGAACAAGTGAGAAATTTTGGGGTAGAGATAAAATATGGCAACGTCGAAAAAATAAATGATGGATTTGAAGTAATTTTAGATAATGGGGAAATTTTAAAATCAAAAGCAGTGATTATTGCGACCGGTGCCGGAGCAAAGTGGTTGGGATTACCGAAGGAAAAAGAACTAATTGGTTATGGAGTTTCCGGTTGTGCTACCTGCGATGGAATGTTTTTTAAAAATAAAGAAGTGGCGGTCAT
>JBAZML010000030.1:0-9807 GCA_041649835.1 Candidatus Shapirobacteria bacterium | reverse complement strand
CCTAGACGAGGGAACCGCTTGTGTGCCAGTTGTGCCGTCAGGCGCATTGCTGGGTAGCTACGTTCCTATTAGATAACTGCTGAAAGCATCTCAAGCAGGAAACTGACCCCGAGATAAGGAAACGTAGTCCCGAAAGGGATGAGAGATCGCCGGGAGACTACCGGTTAATACTCTGCGTGTGGAAGATCCGTAAGGATTTAAGCTAAGCAGTGGAAAGATCAAAGAAACTCTTTAATATCTACAGCTCTTAGATCGCCAGCACTGGTGATTTAGGAGCTGATTAGGCAGCTCAATTTAGAGGCCAAGAATAAAATAAGAATAAAATAAACAAAACCCTTTGTCTCTCGATAAACTCGAGACATTTCCCTTGAAAAAGGGCAATTAAATAAGGGTATTTACTTTTTGAGTCTCGGTCATAAGAGCGAGGTGGCTCCACCTTTTCCCATTCCGAACAGAGAAGTGAAACGCCTCAGCGCCGACAATAGTCTTCCTGCAAAGGATCCTGAAGATAGGTCGTGGCCGGGACTGAGAAAGTAAAAGATAGATAATATTATTTTTCGAAATAATTGTATATTCAATAGGTTGTAGTATGAATAATCCCCGATTTCGGGGATTATTTTGGTTTTGTGATATAATCGACGACATGTCTAAAACGGTAGAAATATCACCAATGACAGAAATGTGGTTGAGACACGAGATAACAAACGTGAGAAATGCTTTGAAGACTTTATGTGCTGATATTAGAGAAATTGATGCTGAAGAAAAATTTGATTGGGGAGTAATGACTGATAGAGAATACTGTTCGTGGACCAGAGAACAGAAAAAATGTAAAGGAATTTTAGTTACCAGCTGTCATGTAAATAATGATAAATATTTGTTTGCGGCAACTGCCAAAAAACAGGAAAATTTACAGGAAGCATTGCCAATTGGTGAAATGGATATTGATGGAGAAATACTTGTGAGAAGGGTACTTTTTCACTACTAGTTTTATGGTATAATAGCCGAGCTTAAGATTATTAGTTTATTTAGGGTATAAAATAATCCCGTGAATAATCCGCCGCAGCGGATTTTTTTATATAAAAATGGCAAAAAAAATAAAAGTCTCAAAAAAGAAAAGTACCGGTCCAATGACCATGGAGGAATTGCTAAATCTCGAAGGAGTGGCAGTTGCCGGTCTTAAAAAAGGACAGGATGTCAAAGGAAAAATTACAGCAATAAAAAATAAATCAATTTTTATTGATATTGGCGGTAAAACTGATGCGGTGGTAATGGGTAAGGAATTTGAATTTGTAAAAGATTATGTAGCTGATTTAAAAATTGGAGATGAAATTGAAGTTCAAGTCAAACATCCTGAAAATGACAAAGGTCAAATTTTGGTATCTATTCGAGGAGCTGCTTCCGGATATGGTTGGAATTATTTTACTGAAAAAGAGAAAAGTGGCGGGGAAGTAACTGTCTTTGGAAAGGAATTAAATCGTGGTGGAGTGGTGGTAATTGCTCCATTTGGTTTCTTTGGATTTATTCCGGGATCACAAATTGGAAGTAAATATGATATTGATCCGGAAAAATTATTGGGTAAAAAGATTAAAGCCAAGGTTTTGGAAGTTGATCAATCTAAAAACAGATTGGTATTTTCTGAAAGATTGGTGTCTGAACCCAATAAAGTGGGTGAAGAATCAGTAGCTATCGAAAATTTGAAGTTGGACGATGTTTTCCAAGCTGAAGTGGTTAGAGTAGAACCATTTGGTATTTTTGTTAAAGTTGAAGAAAGCTTTGATGGGAAACCAATGAAATTGGAGGGTTTAGTTCATATTTCAGAAATTTCATGGTCAAAAGTTGACGACGTAACTGGAATGTTTAAAGCTAAAGATAAAATTCAAGTAAAATTGGTTAATAAATCGGAAGGCCGTTTGCAATTTTCACTCAAAAGATTAAAAGAAGATCCGTGGACAAAAATTGAAGATAAATATCCAAAAGATAAAGAATTTGATGGTGAGGTAGTTAAAATTGCTAATTTTGGAGCTTTAGTTAGATTGGAAGAAGGAATTGAAGGTCTAATTCATATTTCCAAATTGGCAGGTGTGGTTCTAAAGGGTGGAGAGAAGGTTCAGGTTTATATTGAATCTATTGACGTTTCCAAAAGAAAAATATCTTTAGGATTGGTCAATACTGATAAGAGTAAAGTAATTTATAAATAAGTAGTTAACAAGGACCCGTCAAAAGCTAATTGTATTTTGGCGGGCAAGAGTGAACCGTCAACAGACGGATAAACTTTTTGATATCATAGCTCATGACAAAAAAATTAGGAGATTTTCAAATTGTTCAGAATGAGGAATTAAGTTATGACACTAAGACATTAATTACGGTAATTACCCTGGTAACCGTATATCCAGTAGGTTTGATTTTAATGTTTATATGGATGAAGTGGAATAAGTGGTTAAAGATATTAATAGCTTTTCCGGTAGTTTTGATGGCTTTGATTCCTTTGACTATATTAATGTTAATCATAATGGTGGGAGTAAGAATTTTTAACAACAGAGATAATTTCGATTCTTTCAATACTTATCGAGATGAAATGAAAAGAGGAAGAATGGAAATAATAGTTAGTCCGACAGTTAAATATATAAAATAATAAAATGGAATTAAAAGATAAGCTAAATAAAATTGGTATTAGAACATCTAAAATTTTATTGCCTAAAGATACGGTTGATTTGAACAAATGGGCGGTAGTTGCCTGTGATCAATTTACATCGGAGCCGGAGTACTGGCGGGGAGTTGAAGAATATGTGGGGGAAGCGCCATCGACACTGAAGATTACTTTGCCCGAAGTTTATTTGGAGTCGGAGAACAAAAGTGAAAGAGTTGAAAAAACAATTGTAGAAATGAAGAAATATTTAAGTGAAGGAATCTTGGAAGAAAAATTTGAAGGAATGGTACTGGTAGAAAGAGAAATAAAAAACGAGAAACTGGAAACCAGAAAAGGATTGGTGGTGGCTCTCGATTTAGAAAAATATGATTATACAAAAGGGAGCAAAACTTTAATAAGGGCGACTGAGGGAACAGTAGAAAGTCGAATACCTCCAAGATTAGAAATCAGAAAAAATGCCTTAGTCGAATTACCACATATAATGGTGTTAATTGATGATCCGAATAAAACAGTGATAGAGCCATTGTTTCAAAAAAACTTACAAAAAATATATGATCTTGAACTGATGATGGATGGTGGACATATTAAAGGCTGGCAAATTTCTGACGAAAGAATTATTGAAAATATTGCTGACAGTTTAGAAAAACTAATTAGTGTTGATGGATTTTTATTTGCGATGGGAGACGGAAATCATAGTTTAGCAACCGCAAAGACACACTGGAACAATATAAAAATTGATTTAAATGATTTTGAAAAAGAGAATCATCCAGCCAGATTTGCTTTGGTTGAACTGGTAAATATTCATGATGATGGATTGGAATTTGAACCTATACACAGGGTTGTTTTTAATGTTGACGCCGAGGATTTAAGAAAATTTTTAGTGGGTGACAGTTATTTAGTAGATATGGTTGTGAGCGATAAGGAATCATGGGGTCTAGGAATTAAAGATTATGGAAGTAATTTGCCGGTTGGGAATTTACAAATGGGATTGGATGAATATTTAATTAATCATCCAGAAGCAAAAATTGATTATGTTCATGGTGAGGATTCGGTGATGAAGATAGTTGCTGGCAATTCAAAAACAGTTGGATTTTTGTTAAAGGGAATGAAAAAAGAGGAATTATTTCCAACCGTAGAAAAGGATGGAGCATTACCAAGAAAAACTTTTTCAATGGGTGAAGCTACTGAAAAGCGTTATTATCTTGAAGCCAGAAAAATAGTCCGATAAGATAGGCAGTAAATATCAGTGACCTCACTAAGGGCTTTAAAAACGAAGAAATGGACTAAAGTCGATTATAATTGAGTCATGAAAAAGAATTCGGAAACTATTTTTGTCTGTGCAAATTGCGGAAATGAGTTTACGAAATGGGCAGGACAATGTGGTGCTTGTCATGAGTGGAATTCTTTGAGAGAAGTAAAAAGCTTGGGTAAAGAAATAAAAGGACGGGCACATCGGTCCGCCCGTATAAATGAGGTCAAGAACTTGGGTGGAGTAAAAGGAGAAAATAGGAGTAATGTTGCAATATTTTCAACGGATATTAAGGAGTTTGATAGAGTTTTGGGTAAAGGAATTGTTCGGGGTCAAGTGGTGCTTTTTGCTGGAGAACCAGGGATAGGGAAGAGTACACTTTTAACTCAATTACTTGGAAAGATAGGTGGATTATATGTGGCTGGAGAAGAGACAGCAGAACAAATTGCGCTACGTGTAGAACGATTGGGGTTGGATAAAGGAAAATTCGACATTTTAGAGACAAACGTGGTTGAAGAAATTGGTGAGGTAATGGAGCGAGCAAATAATGTGTTCAAAATAATGGTGGTGGACAGTATTCAGATGATGATGAGTGAAAGCAACAACTCAACACCGGGGAGCATTGGTCAAATTAGGGAATCAACGTTTCGATTAGTGGAAATGGCAAAAAAGAGTGGGACCGCAATTTTTATTGTAGGACACGTAACTAAAGATGGAGAAATTGCCGGACCAAAAATGCTTGAACATATGGTGGACACGGTTTTGTATTTTGAAGGTGAAAGAAACGGAGAACTTCGAATTTTAAGAGTTGATAAAAATCGTTTTGGACCAACAGATGAAGTTGGGGTTTTTAAAATGGAAGAAAAAGGGTTAAGAGAAATCTCATCAGAAGAGGTGAGTCTAATTGATAGTAAAGTAGCTCAAATTGGGTCAACAGTGAGTTTGGTGATGGAAGGGACAAGACCGTTATTAGTCGAAATCCAAGCGTTAGTGACCGAAAGTTTTTCGCCAGTACCTAAAAGAATTTTTTCGGGGATTGATTTTAACCGAGGACAACTTTTGGTGGCGGTGGCTCAAAAAGTTTTAGGAATACCTTTATATAAAGAAGATGTTTTTGTAACGGTGTCGGGGGGAATAAAAGTTTCTGATCCTGGGGTGGACTTGGCAGTGATTGGAGCAATTTATTCGAGCTATAGAGATAAGATAATTATTGGAAAAGGTGAACACACTGGTCCACCCGTATTAGTAGGGGAGGTTAGTTTGTTGGGGCAAATTAGAAAAGTAAAGATGGCTGAAAAAAGAGCTAAAGAAATTAAAAGTCTGGGACGGGAGATGTTGACTATAAATAGTATTGGAGAATTGAAAAGGTTGATTTAGACAATTTTGACAGATTTCTTGATAAGTTTTTGCATCACTCATATGTGATGAATTATCTCATAGGTTGCGCGCCGAAAAATATGTCTTCGAAATCTATTTTTATGTATTTTAACTCGGGTTTCCATCAAATAATTTTAAAGTAACTTTATTCACCTTTAAATGAATCTGTTTGTTCTGGGGACGTAAGTGAGGTAAGAAAATAATCAAGTTATCCACATAGTGTTGATAAGGAGTCTTTTGAGTATAAATTAAACCTAAATTGTAAGTTAAATAAAATTATAGGATTATACTTTTTTGATGAACAAAATAATATAGGGTATAGACAAGTAAAAAAAGCAGTGTTATAGTTTCTTAATGCTAAAGAAATGGTGGGAGAAGTTACGGAAGAAAGATAAATGGGCTGAGAGTCAAATTAAAGGGATGGCAAAGTTGGGTGGGAAATTGATCATTATGTAAAAGGCAGAAAAAAATCCCGCAGGAACGGGATTACTTAAAAAATTGAGATAGTTTGAAAGATGAAGTACATCGAGATTACTCGATATCTTGTCTTTGAGAAAAGGTCAGGATTATCTGACATTGTGTCTTTAAGCAAGTTTTCATCGCTTACAGCTTGAAAACTTACGTAAAGAAACAAAAAAAAGAAACAACTTTATCGATATTCTCAAAGCAGGTGGAACACGAATATTGTTGTTTCTTCAATATCTAAAATAGAGGAATTTAGTCCAATTGTCAAATTGGCGGCTTTGAATTGATACTAATGTTGAGAGTAGCAGAGGGGGCAGGTCTGCTACTTTCAACATTGATATTTTAATTCAGGAATTACCATTAATTTGACAGCAGGGTGTGGATTTATTACAATAGAGCATTCCCTGACGTATAAGTTTTGTTTTTTATAATTTTTCCCAATAAATGCCTAGAAAATCAATGAAGTCCGATGATGCACTGGTGGCGTCCACCGATGTTATTAGTGAAGTTAAACAACCCGAAATTGTTCAGGAGACTATTCCAGAAGTAGTGGCGCCGGTTGTAGCGGTGCCCAGTAATAACCGGGTAGGAATTGTTAATCCTAAAAAAATAGAAACACCCATTGTGATACCGGAAATTAAAAAGTATGTACCGCCAGTGGTAGAAGCCAGTCCAATGAGATTGGAAATGATTACCGGGGTTTTGGAAATAATGCAGGATGGCCAGGGTTTTGTAAGGCCAAAATTTAATCCTGGATACAAAGACGCCATTATTGGCTCAATGCAAATTAGAAAATATGGTTTGAGGGTAGGAGATATGGTAACCGGAGTAGCCAAGGCACCAAAGGATAATGAAAAATATTGGGGTTTAGTGAGAATTGATAAAATCAACGGATTGGAGTTGGCTGCAGCTCAAGGTAGGCCGGAATTTAAAGACCTGGTACCAATTTATCCAATTAAGAAAGTTGGATTGGAATTTGACAAGGGTGTGGCTTCAACCAGAATAATTGATATTTTTTGTCCAATTGGTTTTGGCCAAAGAGGAATGATTGTGTCGCCGCCTAAAGCTGGAAAGACAACATTATTGAAAGAAATTGCGGCTGGAGTGGCGGCTAATTATCCGGAAGTTCATCTGATGGCAGTACTTGTTGGTGAGAGGCCAGAAGAAGTAACCGACATGCAAAGATTTATAAAAGGAGAGGTGATTGCATCACATTTTGATCAGAAGCCAGAAGAACAAACCCGGGCGGCAGAAATTGCTATTGAAAGAGCCAAAAGACTGGTGGAAATGGGTAAAGATGTGTTTATGGTTTTTGACTCCATTACCCGGCTGGCACGTGCCTATAATTTAGCTATTCCAACATCAGGAAGGACACTGTCTGGCGGTTTTGATCCGGCAGCACTTTATCCATCTAAAAAATTCTTTGGTGCAGCTAGAAAAATTGAAAACGGAGGTTCGTTAACCATTATAGGTACAGCATTGGTAGATACCGGTTCAAAGATGGATGAGCTGATTTTTGAAGAGTTTAAGGGAACCGGAAATATGGAACTGAGATTGGAAAGAAAATTAGCTGAAAGAAGAATTTTCCCCTCTTTTGATATTTTGAAATCCGGAACCAGAAAAGAAGAATTATTGTTGTCGGCGGAAACATTGTCCAGAGTGATGGCAATGAGACGAATGTTTGATAATCTAGAAGAAAAGGAACAGATGACTGAATTAATAATTGACCAAATGAATAAAACTGATAATAATGATGACTTTTTAAAGAAAGTCGGAAAGAGGTAATAATCCCTCTCCCTGTTGTTGCGGGGTTTCTCCCTTTGATAAGAGAGACAAATAATGAAAAAAATTATTGAAGTAATAAAAGAATTTTTTGAGAATGAAGGAAAATTAATAGGGCAATTTTTAGGGTTGCAGGGACGTTTTTGGGCTGAAATTGGGACTTTGTTTTTGGGTTGGATGATAACTACAAAAGACGGAACGGCTAAATTGATGTATAAGCAAAGAGGTCGGTTTTCTCAAAGTTTTGTAAGTACCAGTTTGGCTATCCTGTGTTTTGGAGCGATTGTGTTTTCCGGCAATTTGGAAGATTTAATTAAGAGAAGGGACAACACTGAGAGTGCTGGTAGCGGTTACTTGATTATGGCAGCTGATAATAATTCCAGCGGAGCGGAAACGTTGATTTCTGACTTACCTAAGGGTGAAATTACTGAATATCGGGTGGTGACAGGAGATACTGTTTCCAGTATTGCTCAGAAATTTGGAGTAAGTATTGATACGGTTCTTTGGGAAAATAATTTAAAGTCAGTAGAGGCAATAAAACCAAATCAGATATTGAAGGTTTTGCCGGTGACAGGTGTAAGACATCAGGTTAAGAGAGGGGAGACTATTTATAGCATTGCCAAATATTACAGTGTTGATGCACAAAACATTATTGATTATCCTTTTAATACTTTTAGTAATGATGAGATTTTTGCTTTGACTGCTGGTCAGGAACTAATTGTGCCTGAAGGTGTTGAACCAAAACAAACCTTTACTGGGACGAGAAATATTGCCAGGACGGTGGCACCAATTCCAGGAGTAGTGGGAGAAGGTAATTTTATGTGGCCAACATCAGGAATGATTACTCAGAGATATTCTTGGTATCATCCGGCGGTTGATATTGCTAACCGTAGTAATCCTGCGATTGTGGCTGCGGCAACAGGAACAGTGGTGACGGCAGGTTGGAATGGAGGTGGTTATGGAAATTATGTGATTATTGACCACGGTAATGGATATTCAACTTTATACGCACACATGTTGAACAATTCAATGGTCGTTAAAGCTGGAGACAGAGTAACTCAGGGACAAAAATTGGGAAATATGGGAAGTACGGGAAGATCGACTGGTACTCATTTGCATTTTGAAATCAAAACCGCTGGGGGTAAATTGGATCCATTGAAGATACTGAAGTAAAGTTTTAGGGGATGCAGAAAATTGTGCGGAGAAAAGAAAATTTACTGTTGTGAGTTGGAAGGGCTTTTGTTAAGCTCATTTTATGAACAATATATTGAGAACCTATTTAAAGGTATGGTTATTTTTATTGCCAGTGTTCTTTTTACCTGTTGTGGTTGACGGTTTTGGATTTGGTAAAAACTGGTTAATGTTTTTGGCAATGTTATTAGGTTTGATAGTTTGGATAGTGGGATTGGTTGTCAAAAAGGAGAATAAGGTGGTAGTAAATAAGCCTTGGGGATGGTTGTTGGCATTGGTAGTTTGGTCGGTAATTTTTTGGTATTTTGGAGAAGCCGGAGTAAAAATGAGGACTTTAATGGCAGTTCCAGGTTTGGGAATGTTAATTGGGTTAACAACTTGGGTATTTTTATGGATGCAGGTGGGAGAAAAGGATAAAAGTGAAGAAAAATGGTTGACTGTTTCAGGAATGATTGTTGCTTTAAGTTCGCTAGTGGTGTTTATGTTACCAACAGCTAAAATGCCTATTTCATGGCCAAAACAGAATCCATTAATTAGTTTGACCCCCGACTGGTCTTTAACCGGTTCGATATTAGGTGAAGTGTGGTTATTGGCGATTTTGGGAGCAATTTGGACAAAAAAATTATTAGAAAAAGTCAAAAAGAGAGAAGGATATATAGGTGAAATGACAATAACGGCAATATTGGTACTGGTATTATTTTTGGACATTTTCAAAATAGTTAGGCTGGGTTGGGGATACCTTGACATCAATAGTTCATGGACAATTGCGACTGAATCATTAAAATACCGACCCTTACAAGGAGTTGGAATTGGTAATTTTCTTGAAGCATTTAATAAATGGAGACCAGTGGCGTTTAATGTTACGAATAATTGGTCGGGAACCTTTGGGTGGTCGGCTAATGGAGGATTGCAACTATGGACAGAACTAGGAATTGTGGGTTTAGCAATGGGATTGTTGATATTGATAGGTTTTGGCAAATCTCAACAGAGCAAAACCGGCAGAATGTGGGTATTAATGGGAGGATTGTTATTGTTGTTGACACCTGTTAACTATATTTCGATAATGTTATTGGCTTGGTTGGTAACTAGAGATGTT
>JBAZML010000029.1:0-10130 GCA_041649835.1 Candidatus Shapirobacteria bacterium | reverse complement strand
ATTTGGCGCTTTTATGGAAATATAAAGAAATAAGATAAAAAATACAGCTAATATAACTAATATAAATGGAACTATCAGCAAGACTTTCTTCATCAGATTTCGTTAAAAAGTGCTCGACGATAGGTATCAGAATGAGAATCGTGGATAAAAATACGACCACAACGACAAGTAACAGTAATTTGACCACGAATAACTTTTCGACCACCTTTTGATAATTCTTCACCACAACCAACACAACGTCCCTGAGATAATAACCATGCCTGAATGGGGGAAATTAGATTTTTAAACATATTTAATCTGAACCAATAACTCGATTGAGAATGACCGCAGCCGCGATAGAATCGATTTGTTTTTTATAAGCCTTGGTATTTTTTTTACTCTCTGAAAAAATACTTTCAGCCTCAATAGTACTAACCGCCTCTTCGACTGTTTCTATAGGTAATTTTATCATGGGAGAAAGATTTTCAATGAATTTTTTTGTCAAATCGGCAATTTTACCTTCACAAAGACCAATATAAATTTTTTCAATATGATAATCATCAATAATTTGGCGTAAATTTTTGACAAAGTTATTGTCATTCTTAACCATTGGAAGGGTAAAAATTATATTGTTAAGAGAATAGGCTAAGCCAATTCTTTTGGTGCCAAAATCAATAGCGAGAATGTTCATGTATTGTCGGTGATTTGAGCTTTAATAATTAACCGTCTCAGATATGTGCCTGGGGGAGAACAGGTAATTAGTGTCAGATAACGACCATCGAAACGTTGTTCAAGAACTGATAAATCAGTGGGCTGAACTTCATACATTTCCTCGACGATATATTTATATCGAATGTGATCAAATTCAACAAAAATTTCATCACCCTGTTTGAGTTTATATAAAGTTGAGAAAATAGTTAAATATGATTTTGGATTAAAAAACTGAGGTAGAACTGAATGGCCAAAGATTACCGGACTACCAAATTGACCTGGTAGAGCAGTTTTCGGATATTGAATTAAACTTTTTTTGAGATCTGAACTACCAATAATTACTTCAGCCTGAGGGATATTTAATTTTGGAATAGAAATATAATATGTTGAAATGTGCGAAGTGTCAGCACCCGATAAAGAATTTGTTGAATCATTAACAAACCAATTGGAAAGTTGGGTATAATCGGTATTTAAATCACCCAAAACAGAACCATTTCGATTGTAGAATTGGTTAGAAAGAGGATTTAAGATCTGATTAAATTTAGTTGAATATTGTAATTGAAATTGGACAATAGGAAATACTGCTGAAAAAAATAAAATTATGCCCGAAAACAAAAAAAATGAGGCAAGAAATTTCCGACGGGTAGGAGTGATAATTTTCTTCCTCGCCGTATTTTTGGGAGGAGTTTTAATGTAGAGATAACTCATTATTAAAATTTTTCAATAATGCTAATTTTATCTCCTGACGGGGGCAAACGTTTGAGAAAGCTAAAAATTGATGGAATTATTTTTATATCGCGATTATAGACCCTTGACTGGGAATCAATGATTTTTTGAGCTGAGATAAAAGTTTGTCCAGCTAAACGTTGACGAAGATTATCGATATTAATTTTAGGAAGGGTTTTACCAGTAACAATTAATTTTCCGACCGATTTTTGAGAAGTATTTTGTGAAGAGGTAAAAGAAAACGAGAAGTCAGAAGGAGAAGCGATTGACTTTAAAAATTCCTGATCATTGGCAAAAAGAATTTTGATGATGTTATCTTTTTTCTGAGGATCTATTTGAAGAAGAGACAGAGTTAAGGTGGCATCAACCTGAAGAGTATCGGCCTCTTCCCCCACTTCACGGTTAAAAATTAATTGTTTTTTGTCAATAAACAAAGTTCCGGTCATTAGACCAGCCAACGAACTTTCAGATTCAACTTTCTGAGAAATACGAGTATCAAGGGATTCGGTTACCACTTTATTCAACTTGGTCTTATCCGCAGCAGACACAACTCTAATTTGACGGCGAGAACCCCCACTAATAGATTCGTTGACACTGGCCAAAAGATTGACATTATCTTTAAAGTTCAAAATAGCATCTTTGTTAAGATTGAATTCCGGACCAATATCACTAGCAATGGCATTACCCACAATTTTACCCATGTTAATAGTACCCAATGCCAAATTGTAAGTGCTGGCAGGAATTTGAACAGAAGTAAGTAATTCATATTTTTTACCTGTATTGTCAGATAATATTGTACCCTTGGGGACATTTTGAATTTTGTCCAGCTTACTGAAAATGGTAATTTCGCCTTTTGATTTATCACCAGTCTCTTTTTGACCACTGGTGGCGAGAGATTCAGTGAATTTTAAATCAACAATTTTTTTGGTGGCTGGAATGATGGTGGTAGTAATAGATGAAGCAGTGGAATCGAGAGTTAGGGGAAATTCTTTATTGATTTCTATTGGATTAAAATTAATGGTAATTTCCGCTTTCATTAAGAAATATGGAATAAGGACTAAAAGGGGTGACAAAGCTAAAAGAATAAGTAGCCAGGGATTAAAATTTAGACCCGGCAAAGTAAATTTAGGGAAAGAAAATTTGGGAAGTTTTACCTTTGGCTGGGGAGCAACTTGACTAGAATCTTCCAAAACTGGTTGATTTGGTGATAAGACGATGGAATCTGATTCGACAATTTCTGAAAAACCTAAATCTTCCGGATTAACTTCGTCGTTACTTTCAATTTCCCCGGAAGGTTCTTCTATTAACTCTTCTGTCGGTTCTTCGACAATTTCTTCCATTGAATCTTCCTGACTTATTTTGACAATAGAAGGTGGTGTTTCGGCAGACTTATTTTCAATTTGGGAGGAAACAGTTTTACAATAAAGACTAAAAAGTTCTTCGGGCTGATAGGCTTCCACATCCGGTAAATGTAAAAAGGTCTCGACATTTTTTTTGCCAATCCAGGAATAATTTTTTAAGTCATCAATGATACTCAGACCAAGATGACCAAAAACTAAAATTCTGGGAGGTAGAGCAGAATCCAAACGAATGGTGACTAAAGCATTTTCAAGATCCTGAGGCGTAAAATCACCGGAAAGTGCCTGATGAAAACGTTTTTTGACTTCTCCTAGATAGACTAAGGAAAGAGAAAATTCCTTGATGCCGAGATATACCAAAATAAAACTGGGAGGGAATGAATCCTCCTTGTTTAGAGATTCAATAAAAGCCTCATCATTACTGATAAAACCCAAAGGTTTAAGTTTTAAAGAACGACAAAGACTTTCTAATAATTTAAGAAATTCCGGAAATATTTTACCGTCATTGCCAATCCATTTTGGAGGAAGAATAAACGCACTGCTCTCAGGTTCTTGTTCCGGTTCCAGAGAAGCTTTTTGTGCAGCTTCCGAAAGTGAAATATCAACTGAATGCAAAAAAGAATCAGGATTATCAGGTAGCCACTCGGTTTCAGGACCAAGAGCAACTAAAGTGTTCGGATTGCCACGTTTAATTAAGCCGACGGAAATAGCCTCGGTGGTAATTGAAATGAGCCAATAATAGGACGCCTCCATTACTTAAGAATAGCATAAATCCGACGCTTGCCACTGCCTGCGGATTCTTCCTTCTGAATCTCAAAAATACCGAGTTTACCGGTATTATCAATATGAGGACCAGTACACACCTCTTTGGAAAAATAATTTTTGGGTTCACCTACCGTATAAACGGTGACAATTTCCGGATATTTAGCACCAAAAAAAGCTAAAGCTCCACTTTTTTGGGCGTCAGAAAATTTCATTGATTCAACAGATATCGGAAGAAAGGCTTTTATTTGTTCATTAACAATAGATTCGACTTCTTTTAATTGAGTATCAGTTACTTTTTCTGAATGGGAAAAGTCAAAACGTAATCTCTCAGAAGTAATATTGGAACCAGATTGTTGAACATGATCACCAAGAACTTTACGAAGAGCAGAATGCATCAAATGGGTAGCAGTATGATATTTGGTAATAATTTCGGAATGATCGGCCAATCCTGATTTAAATTTGCCGGCAGAAAGAGTTTGAGATTGTTTTTGATGTTCGTTTTTAAGTTGATTAAATTCATCGATATCTAAAGATAAATTGTTTTTCTTTAATTCTTCTTCAATCATTTCGACAGGAAAACCGAAGGATTGATACAAATCGAAAGCCTCTTTTCCGGAAACACTTTTTTGACGAACAATTAATTTGGTTATTTCATTTAGACCTTTATTTAGGGTACGACGGAATTTGGTTTCTTCGGCGTCTAAAGTTTCTAATATTATATTTTTATTGAGATCTAACTCTGGATAAGTACCGGCATAATTGTTTTGATTATCTAAAACCGCCTGGGCCACCAATGAACAAAAATTATTTTCAATACCAATTAATTTACCCTGACGAATGGCACGACGAATTAAACGACGTAAGACATATCCCCTTTCTTTATTTGAGGGTTCAACGCCGTCAGCAATCATAAAAACAGTAGCCCTAATATGGTCAGCAATAATACGAAAAGGTTGAGGGTTGTCAGAATATTTTTTCTTTGAGATTTCTTCAATCTTTTTAATAATATTTTGCCAAATGGAAGACAAATAATTATCGTCTGGGAAACCACTTAATACGGCAATAGTTCTTTCTAATCCCATACCGGTATCAACATTTGGTTTATCGAGAAGCACGAATTTACCGTCACTACTTTTGTTATATTGCATAAAAACATTGTTCCAAATTTCTAGCCAACGGTTATCACTGGGATCAAATATTTTTGGTGCAGAGGTTTTTTCATCTACCCAATAAAATATTTCAGTATCGGGTCCACAAGGGCCTGATGTACCAGCTGGACCCCACCAATTATTTTTTTTTGGAAGATAAGCAATTCGATCAGAAGAAACCCCTTGAGATTGCCAAAAACCGAAGCTCTCTTCGTCTTTTGGAGCGTCAGCATCACCGACAAAGCAAGTGAAAGCCAATTTATTTAGTGGAAGATCTAAAACTTTTGTAAGGAGATTAAAACTATATTCAATTGATTCTTTTTTAAAATAATCGCCGAGTGACCAATTGCCCAACATTTCAAAAAAAGTATGATGACAAGGGTCACCGACTTCATCGATATCACCGGTACGAATACATTTTTGAACATCAACAAGACGTTTACCTAAAGGATGGGGCTGACCTAAAAGATAGGGAACAAGAGGATGCATCCCGGCAGAGATAAAAAGAGTGGTAGGATCATTTTCAGGAAGAATTGAAGCACTGGGAATTTCAACGTGTTGTTGGCTTTTAAAAAAATCCACAAATTTGGTCTTTAAATCCCTGGCATTCATAAGGGAGATTATACCAAGAAATGCGGTACAATAAGCTATGAGTGCAGAAAAATCACGTTCAATATTAGGGGATGCAACTGTAACCCCACTTGGTGCAAGATCCTCAATGGATGACGTTCGAGCAACAACAGAGATGAATAAGGATAATATCTATAGTTTAGGAGTTGAATCTTTAGCTTTTATATACGGTGTGGCTCAGTTGGATAGCAACACTGAAGTAGTATTAAAAATAGAAGAATATGTTACCAGACAAACAGGACCACAAGGCGTTGCCTTGAGAACTGGAATGGGATTAGTATTGGCTGAATCTTTTAGTGATGCTTTTCTTGTTTGGAATAGTCAAGTAAGTTCTCTGGTGCCACCACCAGAATTACAGCAAAAAACGACTGAATGGATTGTGGAGGGACTGACCAGTTCTGAATTAACTGAAGATCAAAGAGCCTTAATTAAACCGGTAGTAATAAATTTACTTGGAAGAATAGGAGATGATGTTGGAGAATCTATTCTTGATGAAATACATGCCGATACCATTGTGGAAAAAGGTGGAATTACCGATCAAGAAATTGAAACCCATCAACAAGAATTAATTCAACAAATTCAGGGCAAAACAGTGAACAGCTTGTTACGAGAAATGTTTGGAGAAAACTAAAAATTTTGTAAATCGAGAGTGAGTATGGTGTTGTGTTCCCCCGAAGGGGGTTGGTACTGGGGTTAGCCAGTACCAACCATATTAAATTAAGGAGCGTATTGATTCGAGCCGGGAACTCCGTTTCCCAGAGCATTTAGACAATCCTGTAGAGGACGGCCAGTGTCATAGGAGAGAGCACCCCGAGGTAGACCGTTAAGGAAGCCCTCAACGTCTTTGTTGTTGAAAGCTCCCACCCAACCATCGGTACCATACCAACCCATAATACCAGTGACACCGTCCACAGAACTCAGTATACGAACATACTGAATGCTGTTTTGAAAAGTGACAACGGCACAATATAGGATTGGACCAGTCTTATTGTTGGGGTCGCTTAAACGAAGCTGAATATCGTCCCACACACGGGTTATCCTGTTTCGGGCAACCTCAGAAATACGAGGATCGTGATCGGGGCGGCTGTGGCGAGTATAAGCGATATTTATCGTATTTACAGCTTCTGCAGCGAATACGATGACAATAATCACCTTAATCGTACGTTCCGCATTCCATGCCCACTTGATGGCAATAATTTCATCCGGCCAAGGAGTGAAGGGAGAAACTGCAGTTAATCCAAACATAGCAATATCTTCACCTCGAACCTCGATCATCTGACCGTCATAATCTCGACAGACAGTATAAATTTCTCCACTACTATCGAAATCGTAATCCTGACGAAGAGGACAATTTTCCCCAATATATTTATTGAGGGCGTCGAGTATAGTTTCACTATACTCGGGTGGCATGTTTTGAAGCTCGATTTCCGAGCCAAAAAACACGGTGTTCCACGCCTCGGCATTGGATTGCTGTTGGGGGGAACAACCGACTGCTCCGAAGAGCATTGATACAATTACAAGAACAAAAAACCAGTGCTTCATTACTTCCGCCTCCTAGAGCGGTGTGCCAGTTTTAAGGCTGGCTGGGGTGAAAAAACAGGATAAGATTTTAATCTTATACAAGTTTAAAAACTTGCACTAAAGAAACAACCTCTTGTTTCCTTGATGCAAGTTTTAACTTATATAAAATTTACTCACTCTCGATTGTTAAAGAACAATATACATAGATAATATGTATATGGTATTAGATACAAAAAAAGCGAACAGAAAGACGTGTTGCCTTAAGTTCGCTTAATTTTGCATTGAAAGATTATAACAATCAAGACCTTTTACGTCAAGTTATAGGCTATTTTTTGAAGATTCTGGGCTTGGATGTTGCCGACTTTCGTGGGACGTCAGCAATAATTAAATTTTTGGGAATGATAACCTCTTTTTTAGGAACTTCTGAGGTGGGAATCCTAATTGCTGAAGATTTTTTGGGAGTCCGATGCTTTGTTTTTTTAACTGATGATTTATTAAAATTTTGAGTAAATGGAAATGATTCAATAATTTCCTGTGATTTTGGCTTAAAAGAATTTATAAACTTTTCTAAATATTTTTTTAAATCAGCAAAAACTTTCTTCCGATTATTTTTATAGATAACAACAGCTACAACTGCAGCAATAATTAGACCTATGATTAGACCAAAAATAAAACTACTGTTTTGGTGACAACTACAATCTTGATTATGACAACGAGACATAAATTTAATTAAAAATTACTAATTACTAATTACAAATTAATAATTAATAAATAAATTAATCACTAACTTTTTGCTTTTTATCTTTACTAAAAAAAGAATTAAAAAGAGAAAAACCATTTTTAAAACCCATCAAAAACTCGGAAATAGAAGAAACTGGTCCGGAAACTGAGGAAATGATTTGATTGGTCTGGCCAACGGTAATTCGAAGATCTTTAATTAATTTAATAATGTAAATACCCACAGCCACAATTACAGAAGAAATAGAAAGAAGACTAATAATAACAACAATTTGAGTGATATCCATGAAATCAGTATAAACTATTTTAGAACTTTTTCATCTTTGGTGACAACGCCAGCAGGAGATTTGGCTTCAACCACAATTTTGGCTTCAGAGGTGGAAATTTCCAGAGTTTTTTTAAAATTTCCATCAGTATCGACGATAACTAAAGAATCGTTAATTCGAACAACAGATTCAGGATCAGTAATCCCGGAAATTTCAATTGAGTTTTTTGAATAATCTTGTGGCCAATTAATTTTAAGTTCGGGAGGACGATTGAATTTGAGATATTCGGTAATTAAATAGGTGGCAAAAATTAAGCCCAAAAGAACGATAAAAGAAGTAAAGGCAAACTGAGGAGTCAAGGAAAACCAAAGGTGACGATGAGTAGTATTTTGAGGACGGCGATCATAATCACGACGAAAAAGACATAGTAATTCTTCACCATTCAGACCTAAAAAATCAGCATAATCCTTGACCATGAGTGAACAATATGGTTCTTCCGGAAAATCCTTGATATTTTCATTTTCGAAAGCAATCAAATAGCGGAGAGGAATTTTAGTTTTTTTACAAATTTCATTAAAATCCAATTCTCTATCGAGACGGGCAGATTCGAGAATAATTGAAGCACGTTTCATAAAATTATTTATTCGGGATTGTTATCTGAAGGTGATCTGTGGGCAATAAGGATTTCCCGAGCTTTGGCACCATTAACCGGACCAACAATACCAGCGGCCTGCAGTTCATCCAAGACTCTGGCAGCCCTGGCATATCCAAGTTTGAGGCGTCGTTGTAATAGAGAGGCTGAAGCTTTACCAGTTTCCTGAATTATTTTTATAGCATCGTCAAACATAGCATCACGTTCTTCACCATCCGAAACCATAATATTTTTACTTGAAGAATTGGGACTATTTACAGGTTGACGGGTAACTTCATCATTATATTCACCAGTACGTTGAGTTTTTAGGAATTCAATTAAACGATTAACCTCTTTGTCAGAAATAAAACAACCTTGAACACGAACTGGTTTGGCCAAATCTGGCGGAATATAAAGCATATCACCGCGGCCCAATAACTTCTCTGCCCCAGGAGTATCAAGAACAACTCTTGAATCGGTCATTGAGGCGACTGCAAAAGCAATTCTGGTGGGAATATTGGCTTTGATTAAACCGGTAATGATATTGACTGATGGTCGTTGAGTAGCCAAAACTAAATGAATACCGGTAGCCCGAGCCATTTGGGCAATGCGACAGATATTATCTTCGACTTCAGCCGGAGAAAAAAGCATAATTTCAGCGAGTTCATCAATAACAATTAGAATGTAAGGGATAGATTGAAAACCGGACAAATTATTGTACCCATCGATGTTTTTAGCTCCAACTTCTGTAAAAAGTTTGTAACGACGTTCCATTTCATTAACAGCCCATTTTAAGGCAGAAACTACTTTTTCGGGCTCAACGATGACCGGAGTTAAGAGGTGGGGAATACCATTATATTGCGACAATTCAACCCGTTTTGGATCGACCATTATTAATCGAACTTCGTCAGGGGAAGCTCGAAATAAAATCGTTGAAATCCAAGAATTGATACAAATAGATTTTCCAGAACCAGTTTGACCGGCAATGAGAACGTGAGGCATTTTGGAAATATCGGCAACCTTTGGAAGACCGGCAACATCAAGACCCAGGGGAACAGATATTTTGCTTTTGGCATTTTTCATAACGTCAGATTCCAAAATTGTTCGAATGGGAACAACTTCAAGTGAACGATTGGGCATTTCTATACCCACTAAAGAGCGACCGGGAATTGGTGCTTCAACCCGGATTTGACCACCAGGAGCAGCTAAGGCCATGGCTAAGTCATTACTAAGCGATAATATTTTGGCTAATTTTGTTCCCAGGGCAACTTCCAGAGCATACTGGGTAACTGAAGGACTGTTGTTGACCTCAGCCACACGAGCGGTAATTCCAAAAGAATCAAGAGTTTGCTCAATAATCTGGGCATTTTTACGAACATCTCCCCTGTCAGCTTTGGCACCAGGAGTGTCATCGAAAATTGACATAGAAGGATAAACCCAAGTTTGATTTCCAGTTGAAGTAAGAGGAGAAGAATTTTTAAAGACGGGAGCAATATCAACAACTCCAATATCAGCCTTGGAATTAGATTTAGCATAATCTTTTTCCTTGGGAGAAAAAACATCAGAGTTGGAAGATGATATTTCCGATTGATAAAGAGGATTTTTGCCGGATTCTTTAGTTTTCTTTTCTTTCAACTTGACGGCTTGACCAATGGAA
>JBAZML010000028.1:0-11888 GCA_041649835.1 Candidatus Shapirobacteria bacterium | reverse complement strand
TAGGGGGATACTAATTTCTTTTTTCCAAATATTTAATAATTTAGAAAAGTTACCTTTTATGGGGTAAAAATTGGTTGATAATTCTAATTTTTTTATTCTATCAATAGCAACTTTTTGATTTTCAGGATCGGCGTCTAAACCATAAACTGTGGCCCCTTTTTTTAACAACTCAATAGTATGTCCACCGTGGCCAAGGGTAACATCAAGAAATATTTGACCCGGTTTTGGGTCGAGTAAAGTTACAACTTCATCTAAAAGAACCGGTTGATGATAATTCATTAAAGAGAGCCACTACTTGTGACCATGTAACCATCATTTTTGAAATCTTTCATGGCAATGAAGTAGTTACTTCCGGTCAATTTCGTTGGAGTATAGGTATAATCTTGTTCGGTCCAAATTAATTTCCCAGCTTTTTTGATTTCCGCTGTTGTTCTCAAAATAAAGGGAGTATCGAAAGTAGAAATTTGACTATTAACCGTTGTAAAAATTAGATTTAAATTACCTCCGGTTACACCTGAATCGTATTTATATTTACAACCACTAGTACAACTTTCGGTACCTAAAAGAATTTTTCTTTCAACTTTGCCGGTGGCAATGTCGACAGTTTCGATAATACCGCTGGCGCCCTTTTCAATTTCTAATTTATTATCAACTGCAACATAGGTAAGTTCATATTCTATTTTGGAAATACTTTGAGAAATAGAATTAATATTTAAAATTAGTTCATGTCCATCGGCTCTTGGAGTTAAGGAAACCTGAGGACGATCAGCCGGAGCCATTTCAATTAAGCGTGGAGTGGGTGTGGGAACAACAGTAGTAGTAGTTTTTTTACCACAAGCTGAAAATATTAAAGCGGAGATTAGGATAAGACCTAGATATTTTTTCATAGTTTAGTTTAACTGCTTTTGTAACCAAGTGTCAATTTCGTCAATTTTCATTCTAACTTGTGACATAGTGTCGCGATCACGGATAGTGACGGTATTATCTTCTAAAGTCTGATAATCGATAACGGCACACCAAGGAGTACCGATTTCGTCTTGACGTCGGTATTTCTTACCAATATTACTACTATCATCCAATTCGACGGCATAATTTTTGGAGAGGTCGGTATATAACTTTTTGGCAATAGATAC
Source organism: Candidatus Shapirobacteria bacterium (assembly GCA_041649835.1). Lineage (GTDB taxonomy): Bacteria > Patescibacteriota > Microgenomatia > UBA12405 > UBA12405 > UBA12158. The sequence goes on along the minus strand of JBAZML010000028.1, from coordinate 10,755 downwards.
TAGTTCAGGTTTGTTGGCGGCAAGGGGAAATATGGCCAATTTATAGGCAGAAACTTTTGGATTAATTTTCAAATAAGTTCTTGTTTCTCCGTTTTCAAGCTTTTGTTCCTGATAAGCATCGAGGAGTAAAAAGAAAAAAGATCTGTCAACACCACCAGAAGCTTCAACAATATGGGGTAAATATTTTTCGTGAGTCAAAGGATCGTTATATGATAAATCTTCATGACTAAACTCTGAATGTTGCTTGAGATCATAGTCACCTCGCCAATGAATTCCTTCCATCTCTGCCCAACCCCAAGGAGCTTGATATTCAATATCAAAGGCTTTTTTGGCATAAAAAGCTAATTCATCAGCCTCATGTTGACGAAATCGAAGAGTGTCTTTTTGATTGAACAAAGATTGATACCAATCCATTCTGGTTTTTTTCCAGTATTCATACCAGTGATCCATGTCCGCTTCTTTAGTAAAAAACTGAATGTCCCATTGTTCGAATTCCCGGGTACGATAAAGAAAATTTTTGGGAGTAATTTCATTCCTAAAGGCTTTTCCAATTTGAGCAATACCAAAAGGGATTTTAACCCGGGTAGAATTAACAATATTTTGAAAATCGAGATAGATAGTTTGACAAGCTTCACCTCGAAGATAGGCATGCATTTTTTCTCCCTCAATGACACCGATATCGGTTTCGAAAAGAATATTGTATTTACGGCCTTCAGTAAATTGACCTCCACATTCTGGACACTTGGAAATATCTTCTAATAAGTCAGGACGAAAACGTTTGTGACATGATTTGCATTCAACCATAACATCAGCAAAATTTTTGACATGACCTGATGCTTCCCAAACTTTGGGGTGGGTAATTATGGAACCATCAATCAAAACTACATCATCACGTTGTTGAACATTGTTTTTTAACCAGAGAGATTTCCAATTGTTTTTCATGAGAGAACCGACAGGACCGTAGTCGTAAAAACCTTGAACTCCTCCGTAAATTTCACTGTTTTGAAAAATTATTCCCCGACGTTTGCACAAGGAAACAATTTTGGCGACTTGGTCGTTTGACTCGTTTTGCATGTCTGTATTATAAACGTTAATTCTTGGTTCTGGAAATTTTATACAAATACCAATCGGAATTGGATATTTTTGTAATTTCACTTGGAATTATTTTTCTAAAATTATCAAGTTCATAAGCAGGATCTTTAGATAGTTTTGTCCAATCGCTTTGATAGCTAATAACGTATAAAGTACTGATGTTTTGATAATCATCCGGAGATTCTGGATTGATATTTTTTAAGGACAGTAAATCACGATAACGTCTGGCTTTGGTGTTTATATCAGGACTGCCGAGAGTGGCAACATTGAATTTTTGAGGTAATTTTGATTGGTCTTGTTGAATAATATTTACAACTTGACGTGTTGACTGGATATTATTGGTCCAATCGTAATTAATAAATATTTTGGGAATGTTGAAAGCGAATAAGATTAACAACAACAGGCTACTAAGTTGGAAACTTTTTTGTGAAATATTTAATGAAATCCAAAGTAGAAAGGGTATTACAGCCGGTAAATAATAATGACTATAACTGTCACCACTAATTAATGACAAACCAATAATTTGAAAGACTATTGGTATTAAAAAATAATTGTGTCGACTTTGTTTTTTAAACAGGCTAATTAATAAGGGAGTAATAAATAGACCGATTAAAATTAGATTGCTATTACCAATAAAATTTGAGAGAAAATTTATTGGCAGTATTGACAAATTATGAATTAAAGTGGAAAAGTTAAAGGCACCATTTATTGGTGAGACGGGACTAAAATATATCATTCTGGATATAAAAAGACCCGGAGGATGGGTTATATCAAAGAGGATAAAAGGTAATATGGCTAAAAATAAACCAAAAAAATATTTCAGGGTATCAGGTATTTTTTTTAATGAAACTTTATAGACAATAAAGGAAATTCCTAAACAAGCAAAGAACGCATACCAATGTTGATGAATGGTCAATCCAAAAACTATTCCACTGAGTGTGTATTTATATGGTACTTTTGAAAATAAAATTAAAAATCCTAATATCTGCCATAGAGGGATAAAATGAGGATTCCAAGCCCACCGAGACGAAACCAATAATGGAGATAATAATATGGGTAACAATAAGGTTAGTTTTGTAAGTTTTTTTTGCTGATATAAAAACATCCAAAAAATAACAACAGTAATTATTCCAAAAAATGCGGTACTATAGGCGGTTGAAACTGGATCAAATCTGAATAACGCTGCAAATGGTAAGAATAAATAATAGGTAATGGCACTGAATACCTTTCCTCCCCCCTCTGAAATTGGGCCTATTAGGGTGATTTTGAAGTGATGAAACAATGTCGAGGTATTGACTAGGTCCATTGATTCATCCCAGATAAACCTGGCCGTAGTATCAAGATTGTAAAAACGAGTGACGATGGTGGTTAAAAGAGCCAGGATTATGAATATTTTTTTCATGAGAAAAGTTTACTACTGGTAAGAGGTCTCTCGATAATTGATTCACAATATTTTTTGATAAGAAGCTGGGTATTTTTATAATCTTTTGCGGCAAAGCTTTTAGTAATTTCTTTGGGCATACCATAGCCCAACTTTTCAAAAAATAATATTTCTTGTTGGATAAAAATAGAAAAGTGGTTGAGGCTGATGCTGTCTACAACTTTAACAATGATCTGATAAAGTTCAGGTTGGTTTTGTTCGTTAGGTAATATCGTATTTACGATTTCCAAAAAATAAAACAACATATTAATTTGGCTTAACGATGATGAAGTGTGAAGAAAAGAAGAGATTGATTCGCTTTCAGTCAGCCAATAGTAGGAATTCTTTTCATAGAGACTGGTTTTAATTAGGCTACCAATTTCCAAATGTCCTAAACGCCGACTTTTGAGAGATTGAGCTCCTTTGGCAATACAATTTATTTTACCCAAATTTGGGGTAAATAGTGTAATGAGTAAATCCCCTTCTTTTTGACGTCGCTTATTAATAACTACGGCAGTTGTTGTAATAAATTTAGACATTAAAGAGAGAGCCTGAGGCTCTTGTCAGCAACCCAAGAAAAAGTTTCTTGTTTTTGACCATTGACATAGACTTCATATTCAACCGCCTTGGTGCCGGGTTGTTTTTGGAGATATAAAATATAGTTTTTACTGGCTTTGACTGAGGTGGTGTATTGTACGGTAACCTTGGTATTGGACATGGCATATAAGGGATATTTGTTGCCATAGAATCCTTCAAAAACCTGTTTACCCAATTCCTCATATTTGACGGGGTCAATTTCAGAACCAGTCATTTTTATAAGTTGACTACCTATAGGAACATAAATTCTAAACATATCCCGATAAGTGGGGGCATTTAAGCACAAATCCCCTTTTTCAAGATTACAATTTGAAGCTTTGGCGGGGTTGGTATAAGTGATTGATACCTTGTGCTCAATGTTGCCATTATTGGTCGTGATTTCATGTTTAATTTTTTGAGTGATAAAAATATTGCTTTTAGCACTGGCAAAATTAGCATCGTTGAGATGGAAAAAATCTACATTAGCATCGGTTTTTACAATTTGACCGGCAATGTTAGCTAATTCTGCAGCTTTTTGGACTTCAGTATCAGTAAAGAAGAATAAAATATGTTTTTGATAAATATTATTGAAAAAGGCTTGAGCCAAGGGACCCATTTTACTTTTTTCAGACCCCATAGCATTGGCCAGAAGAGCATGCATCAGTGGTCCTAAAAAGCCTTTTCGGTCTTTTTCTATGTAATTTCTGGGTCGGCCGGAAATCCACTCAAGATCGTAGATAATTTTGGGACAACCATTGCAACGGGGATCTGCGTCGGTCGTAAAGGTTCCAACAGTGGTATCGAGTTTTCCCAAGACCCGGACAATGTCGACAAGAACTTGGGTGTCCAGAGCAATTACAGCATCGAAAGAGGTTTTTTTACCCATGGCTTTGTAGTAGCCATCAAGAAATATTTGGGCATCAGTGGGAAAGTCTGGGGAAAGGTTACTGTCACGCAAATTTAAATAAGGAACATTTATATGATAGGACTTGATAATTCTGGGAGCCAAGGTGGTACTGGAGATTTTGTCGTCGAGATCATAGATATTACTTGAAGCACCGGGAATTATTTTACCTTTATCAACTTTTATTGTGGTATAAGCAGTCCAAAAGCCACCACTGGGACGAAGTTCTCCGTCATTTTGAAATATAACTAAATAATTACGAGCTTTATCTTTACCAAGTAACCAAGAGACTTTACTGAGGATTGGTTTACCATCGCTAATCATCTTTTTTACCTGACCAATAGTTTCTTTGGCTTGATTAAAATCTGAGCGGAGAGGAATTTGTTTGATGGTTTCGGGGTATCGGGTGATATCAATTTGATTGATAAGATTATTAATATCAGTGACTTTGGCGTCAATGGAATCAAAATGAGGTAATAAACCTTCAACGGATTCAGTTAAAAAAGAAATTCTGTCTTCGGTGGTTTTGGCACTACTGGTAGCAGTCCCTTTTAAACCCAGAAAATCCTGATATGGTTCAATAGCTTGAATAACAATGTTACCTGTTTCAATGGCATCTTTTCCTATTTTGATTAAATTTTGACCATCTTTATAGTAATTATTGGCTACCGGTAAAAGTTTTAAGTAGGAAAGTTTTTTGAACTTATTTTCAATAGAATTTAATTCCAGTCCTAGATTGGTTAAAGATACCTTACTTTGGGCAAGATCTTTGTCATTTATAGATTGCTTTAGAGTTTCTGCCACTACTTTGGCAGAATCAATTTGTTTTAGTAGTGCTTTACCGGGAAGATAAAGAAAGAAAAATAATAAAGCAGCTAGTAGGGAAAATATTCCAAAAAATACCGATAGGGCGGTAGTAAATTTTTTGTTTACTTTGCCTTTTTTAGGCTTAATAACAGTAATAGGGGCGTTTTTTATGAGAGTTGCAGGAATATCCATGGACAATTTTAGCATGTTTCACCAACGGGAAAACATGGCCATGGGAGTTTTGAAGATGATGGCAATTTCCTGACGGATAGAACGATTTTTTATGTAGTCGGCATCCATTTTGGCTCGTTTTTCAAAAGGAAGATCATTTCTACCCGAAACTTGCCATAAACCAGTGATACCAGGTTTAGCGGTTCGGATAATTCGGATATATTTTTTGGTATCAGGATATTTTTTGGCATATTCATGTAGTTCCCTATCCCGATAGGCCCGGGGTCCTACCAAGCTCATTTCACCCTTAAGAACATTGATAAATTGTGGCATCTCATCGATGGAAGTGGCTCTAAGAATTTTGCCGATAGGAGTAATTCTGGGATCTTCTTCGGCCGAGAGCTTCCAATCGTTGTCTTTATATTTTTCCCAAAGTTTGGGATATTCTGTCTTTAAAAATTTGTCGTTGTCAGCAATATACATGGAATGAAATTTGTACATATCAAATTCGCTTTGCTGGCCAACTCTCTTTTGACGGAAAAATATGTTGTCAAGAATATTATCGCGGTGTCCTTCTTGTGGATAGGTGGAGACAATTCCATTTTTCGATGTCCGATAGACCAAAATTGCGGCTATTAGCATAATTGGTGAAAATAGAACCAACAAGACTGAAGCTGAAAAAATGTCAATGAATCTTTTTATGGGAGCAAACAGAAAAACTCGAATGGAATAGAAGGGAATATCTTTTTTAGTCATTTTTACCGGTAAAGAAATGTTTAAATTTTAAATTTTGGACAATTTTGGCAACCAAATCCCGAACATGAAAACTGCCATCATTGGCGATGTTACAAATTAGTAAGGCGTCGGGAGTGTCGATAACGGCCAGATTATTGACATCAACCAGCCCCACCATTTTTTTTGAATCAGCCAAAATTAGACAATTTTTTGAATTTACTTCTAGGTATTTAACGTTCTTGGGATAGGTAGCAATATTATTTTCTTTTTTAGGAAGTTCCTGATAAATTGATTTCCATTCACCAATGTCGTTCCAACTAAAAGTTGCCGGGATAAGAATCATATTTTTTGATTTTTCTGAAATGGCGACATCAATTGCTAGGGCTGGAGCTAGTGAATAAATTTTTTCGACAACTTTTGGATGTTGATAGCCTTCGGTCAGTTTATTGAAAAGTGGAATATATTCTTTTGAATGTAATTTAAATTCACTTAGAAGTGTCTCAATGCTGAAGGTATAGATACCGCTGTTCCAATAACAATTATTTTTTTCAATTAATTTTTGAGCTAAAGTGACTATTGGTTTTTCAATAAATTGTAGAACGTGATTTTGTGAATTTACTTGAATGTATCCAAAGGAGGGACTGGGAGAATTGGGTTTTATACCAAAGGTAACGATGACTTTATTTTGAGCTAGATGATAACTTTTTTTAATATCTTGATCAAACTTATTCAATTGACTGATGAAATGATCTGAGGGAAAGGATGTAACAACGGCATCCGAATTTTTTTGACTAATGACGGCGCTGGCATAAAGAATGGCCATAGCGGTGTTTTTCTTTTTTGGTTCACAAAGAATGTTTTGATTTTCAATGAGACCTTTTAAATTTTGTTTGATGAGTGTCTGATATTTACTATTGGTAACAACATAAATGTTTTTGGACGGAACAATTCTTTTGGCCCGTAGAAATGTTTCTTTTAAAAGTGAGTTTTCTGAAAATATGTTTAAAAACTGTTTCGGACGGTCAACCCGTGATAGTGGCCATAGTCTGGGACCGGTACCTCCACAGAGAATTACAATGTAATGATTAGTTATCTTTTTAACCATAAAGAGTCGACAAGTTGGTTAAAGTTTAACATAAAGTTTTCTCTGTCAAAGCGATTTGCCTGATGACGACAATCAGTTGGATTAGGAACTTTTTGAAGATATTTTTCTATAGCTTTTGAGAGTGATTCCACAGACTGAGTATTAAAGAAAATGCCTGTTTTTTCGTTAATAACGGTTTCAGTGGCTCCGCCACGTTCGTAAGCGATGACCCCACGACCACATGATTGAACTTCTAGGGCGGTAAGTCCGAAGTCCTCCTCTTGGGGATAGATTAGTCCCAGACAATTTTGGTAAAGATTTATTAACTGACGGTCATCAACTGACTGATAAAATTCAATGTTTTTTTGATCTGAAGCCAGACATTTTAAATAAGCTTCATCACGGCCGGTACCGACAATTTTTAGATGGTAGGGAGAATTGATAAAAGAATTGATAACTAAATCAATTCTTTTATGAGCTACGAGACGGGAAACAATTAGGAAATAATCTTGAGGGGCTTGATGATTGGGAACAAATTTTTTGGTATCAATTCCCGGATAAATAATTTGAGCATTACGGTGGTAATGAATTTGAATTTTGTTGGCAACATTATTTGAGTTACAGAGAATATAATCCGGACGTTTGGAATATATTTGATCAACTTTTTTATAGAGATGGAGAAGTGGTTTTAAAAGAGTTGGAGGATGTTGATATAAATAACGATTAATATTGTGGAAATAACAAATAAACAATGTTTTAGGTGGAGTCATTAAACAGTGGCCAGTATTTGAAGTAGTAGAAATAACCAAATCGTAGGCGGAAAAATCAATTTGTTCTAAATTGTAAGCATAAAAAGGCGTAAATAATAATTTATTTTTTAAATTTAGAGAAATGATTTTATGTCCCTTGGGTAGCCAGTTGGTTTTTAGAGCATCATAGTAAAGTGTATAAATGTCGGCTTGAGGATAGATTTCTAATATATCCAGCAAAACTCTTTCGGCACCGCCCCACTGATTTAACCAATCATAATAGATAGCGACTTTAGGATTTTTCATTTAGGATTTTTTCGTAAAAAGAAAAACTTTCCTTGGCTGTATTTGTCCATGAATATTTTGATACTTGTTGTTGTCCAAGTGTAATTAAATTTTTTCTAAGTTTTGGTGATTGCTGTAATTTGTTTATTTGTTTTACTAAAGAGTTTGAATTATTGGGATTGAAATATAAAACTGAATCACCATAGATTTCTGGTAAGCAACTGGCCTCGGCCGCAATTACCGGACAGTTAAGAGCCATGGCTTCCAATCCGGTTAAACTAAAGCCTTCTAAAAATGAAGGATGAACTAGGGCTAGGGCCTGACGGTAAATTTGGGAAAATTCTGAATCCGGAACATAACCCAAAAATTCAACTTGTTCTTGCAGTTGGTATAGGGAAATTTGTTTTTCAATCTTTTGAGTAAAAACAGAACGGGCACAGATTATTTTTAATTTAATTTTGGGTAATTTACATAAGGCTTTTAATAGAACTTCAATATTTTTATGAGGATATAAATTGCCTGTATAAATTAGATAATCAGAAATTAATGACCTTGGTGATGGCGGTGGTGCTTCAAAAAATTTGGGATCAACAGCTTCGTAGGTAGTAAGAATATTTTGAGGTTTGAACGAATATTCTTTGATAATGTAATCTCTCCAAAAATTACTAGGTACAATTATATAGCTGGTTGCCAAAATTAAACGGGTCATGAGTAAATATCCCCAATATTTAGGCCAATATAGAATTGGATTTTTGGTAGAAGTTTCCGGTCCCCTTGAAAAATGACGGATAAGATCATGGACAGTGACCAGAGAGCGGCCGGTATAAAAAATGGGTTTATCCAGATGGGTAAAGTGGACTAAATCAGGATGAAGTTTGGTTAACAAATTGGGTAAAAATATTTGTTCTTTAATACTGTAGTGACGCAGATCCGTCGAAATATATTTGTAGCTGTCTCCCAAATCATGTCTTATTTCGCTTTCTAATTCAGGATAAACAAGGAGAGTAAAGGAATATTTTTTGAAGTCAGATAGATTTTTTAAGGCGATTAGAAGATTCTTAGTATAGCGACCTAGACCGGTATGTTTTGGTCCATATAGACGAGCATCGATGATAATGTTTCTCATAAATATTTGGCTTTGAATAGGCGATATTTTTCTAAAATATCAATACCCAACCAAACCAACCAGTGGAGAGAATGAGGATAATTTTTTATAAGATTTTCCCGGTAAAAGATTCTCATAGCATTGGTAGTTGCCATGGCAGATCTGGCCTTGGTAGCCCGAGAGGCGGCTGATATTTTTTGAGAATGGGCAATAATGCCCGAAGAAACACCTTGATAATGGGTGGCCATGCAACCGGGGTAAAAATAAAGGTTAAAACCTTTTTGTTTTAACTGCCAACAAAAATCTAGATCTTCGCCATACATAAAATATTTTTCATTCCACCAATTTATTTTTTGACCAACATCTCGTTTAACCATTACAAAGGCACCAACACAGGCTTCTATTTTTTGAACCTTTGAATAATCTAAATGACCTAAAAAATAGCCGTTAAAAAACTTGGAATGAGGAAAAAGTTTTGGTAAACCAAATCCAAAAAAATGACAAAAGGCATTCCAGGGAGTAGGAAAACCACGATGGCATTCAGGCTGAGTTTTACCGGTTAAAGCTAGAATTAAGTTGCAGGTAGCGGCATCAACTTCATCATGATGTTCAAAAAAATCAATTATTTTTCTAAATGTATTGCTTTCAATAGTGGTATCAGGATTTAAAAATAAAACATATTTTGATGAAGAGTTGGTGGCGGTAAGACCTTCATTGTTGCCGGCAGAAAAACCAATATTACCGGAGTTATTCCTGAAAATAAAATCTATTTTAGAATTATTGTTTTTAACCGCTTTGGCCCACTTGAAACTATCATCAGTAGAGGCATTGTCGGCAATAATAACTTCGATTGAATAGTTGGCAAGTTGAGATTGAACAATACTTTCAAGACATTTCTTTAAATAATCCTTGGCATTATAGTTTAAGATTATAACCGAAAGTACGGGATTATTTTTTGGTAATGTTTTCATAAATTTGATTTAAGCCTTCAACACATTTTACAAAAGAATAATTATTTTTAATTAATTTTCTGGCATTTGCTCCCATGGTTTGACGAAATTTAATGTCGGTTAAAATTTTAAAGACATTTTTCAAAATGTCTTGATTTGGACTGACAATGGCGTCTTTGTAATTTTCAATTTTGATACTTCCCATACCACCTTCAGGAGTGGTTATTACCGGCATACCGAAGGTCATACCTTCCAGAAATTTATTTCTGGTGCCTCCCCCACTACCCATTGGCGCTAAAAGCAACCAACAATGCTCGTAATAATATTGTGGATCTTTGGCTTGTCCATCAGCATCAGCTTCGGCGACAATAACGTCTTTTGAGGCATATTTGCCAAAAAAATCTGGGGCAAAACGACCAATAATATATAACTGGCAATTAGGAATTTTGGCTTTTATCTGGGGCCAATAATTTTCAAGGATTAATTCAACGGATTCCCGATTTTGCATCCATTTCATGTTTGAGACACCGAAGAGAATACTGGGGTTTTTTGATTTTTTACTTTTGGTAGGGGCGTCGATATATTTTTGGTCAACACCGTTTTGAAAATATTGAATGTCATTTCTGCCAGTGACTTCGGAAATTGTTTTTTGATCTTCAATTCCGAAAGCTACTACGGTGTGGGTATTTTTCCAATAATGAGTTTCCCAATGCTTTAGTTTTTTGACATCGTACCAAAGAAAAGGTGCCAGGATTCTTTTCCAGCCGGACAGACTCTCAACATAGTGTTGATAGACAGCATATTCGATGGTCAAATCGACCAATACTACCGGAATATCTGTTTTAGGAATATTGGGCATAGGATAAAAACAATCACA
>JBAZML010000027.1:0-12126 GCA_041649835.1 Candidatus Shapirobacteria bacterium | reverse complement strand
CTATTTTATCTTCTCTAATAAGATCCTCAAACATCTTTTTCTCCAGCCAATTCTGAATTAAACTCAGCTATTCTCTCAGCAACAAAATCACCAAATATATCGCATACCATTAAATCTAGTACTGAACAATCTTCAACTTGAAGAGTTACTATAAACAAATCTCTTATACTTACATTTTTATCTTTTTTAAAGAAATTAACAAAAGATATTTCATTATATTTTAAATCTTTATAAGCTTCATTTGCTGGGATTGCGATAGACGGATCAACTAAATGCCCACCTTTAAATTCGAATAGATGAACTAGTCCATTTTCGTCAACATCAGGATTTACCACAACACCATTTATTTCCACAATTTACCTCCTCACAAGTCTAAGTTAATTCTAATATCTACTGGTTTTATTTCTAAAGGAATTCTAACGGCATTCACTTTTAAAAGTTCTATTCTGATGTCGTATTGTTTATAATTTTCATAATACCATTTAATTTTTTCTAAAATATATTCTGGAGCAACATCAATTTTAAATGCTGTATCTCCATATGTTATTTCATCATTATGATAATATGAGTATTGAAGTAAATAGTACTCTCCACAACTTACATTAGACATATTTTAATCCTCAATAGTGTATTTTAAAACTAGATGTTTTGAGTCTATCCACCCCTTATAATAAATTCCGTCACATATACTTGTCATTTTACCTAAATAATTTCTAAAGGATTCTAATTCCTGACCCTTTTTAAAAACCCCTATAGAATCTTGTTCTTTATATAAATCCGGGCATTGTACAATAGGAATATCTTCTTCAGCTATAAAAATATATTTAGTCATAATTCAATCTACAACTTTTATGATACTTTCGTCGAATTCCCTTACGTCATTATATGGTCTATTATACAAATTTCTTAAATATGCTACATACTCATCATGTTTCTTGTTAATCATAACTCTACCGCTATACCAATCAATAATACTAATAGCCTTATCTCCACCGCCCTTGCCTCCATACCTTCCTTCGAAATCAGTACAATAAGCAAATTTTCTCATCATTCTTCCTACTACATGTTGATCTACAGTACCTCCACCTATATGTACCATAAATGGCTCACTGAACAGAGGAAAATTCATAGTATGTAAATTGGCCTCAAAAATTCCGCGCATTAAGAATGAAGTATTCCACCCAGCTCTAATAGCTTTGTCTCTAGGATGTCCTAGAAAAACATAATCAATTCCTCTTTCTTTTATAAGAGACATTCTTACTGCATTAGCCATAGGTGAAGGAGATCCTATCTTATCATTATCATTCCAGTATTTACCGGGATCTGTAAATACTTTATATGGAGTTTTATCTCCCATTACTTGGCCCATTATTACTACATTAGGATTTTGGTCAAACCGATTAGCCATCTCTGTTAATAGATTTTTACTTTTCTTAAGAAAAATTGTATCACTGTCTACATTTAACGAAAATTCCGTTTCTACTCTTTCTACTCCATGCATAAGATTTACAACAGGACCCCAGTTACTTCCGGCAGGAGTAGTTTTAGTCCATTCATTGTAAATGCTATCGAAATGCTCATCATGCAAAATACATTCGATAAAATCATAATTACTTTGTAGATACTCTAGATATGGTCTAAGTTTACCATCCTTTTTACTAAAGTCATCTGCAATAATTAACTTATCAAAAGTACTTCTATCAATATTAGTTAGAACTGACTCTACAAGTTGACGAGTCAGTTCATACTCATTAAAAGTCGTCGTGACTATTGAGAACCTGGCACTCATTATTCACGCTCTAAAATTGTGAGCCCCGGCCCTGTGGTAATAACCTCTTTAACTTTCCAATGGGGGTTAGCTTCGATAAACTCTTCAATAGCTTTATTTAATCCTGGTTTTGTTCCATCATGGCTACCTTCACCAAATAGTAAAGTATCATGTCTCATAATCCACTTTCTAGCTTGATTTCCATGACGAAATAATTCTTTTTTCAGATGAACATAGTTATGTGAAGAGTCTATCCAAAGAAGATCTGTTTCTTCTATAACCGGCATTGTTCCAGTATCTGCCTGAAAAGCGGTAAAGTCTGTATCAGGCTTTAAAAATTCCTGATACTCTTTCCACACACCCTGTAAGTGTAAATCATAAGCAACATATTTCTTAGGTTTACCCATAAGAAAGCCAGACGCTCCATGGCCTCCACCAAATCCAAATTCTGTTATATGATCACATTTTTCTGCATAAGCCTTAAAGATATGCAACATTGTGCTTGTACATCCAGACTTCGACCGTAACTCATAAATCTCTGCCAATTTTCCCATGTTTTATCGCCCATTCCTTTAATAGATTTATATCTTTATTTTGTAGTAAATGTACTATACTTGCAACTTCATTATCAGGAAAATTCCACCATTGTAGTTCAAGTAAAAATTTTATGTCCTCATCAGGAAACCGTTTTCTTAAAATTTTTAATGGTTGTCCTATAGCTATTGAATATGGCGGAATAGATTTTGTTACTGGAGTAAAAGCCCCAACACAAGCTCCATCTCCGATAGTAAGACCTGTAAATAAGCGAACCCCCCAACCGAGCCAAACATCGTTCCCAATAACTAATTCTCCACGACTCAAAAATGGTTTGTCATTAGTTATTAATGGGTGTTTAGCTTGTACTTTAGAAGCTTTATGATGAAAGGCATATGTACTAATAAATTTTGTATTATGACTAGGCTCGGTAAATACCAGAACTTTTCCTGCAATAGAACAATATTTACCCACAGTTATTTTTTGTTGCCCCGTAGACGGTTCTCCTCTAATAATTCCTATAGTATGAGCACCATATGTTATGTTTAGTTTACTATTCTTTCGTTCTATTTCATCATAATCCACTGTCATCTACTAACCTCTTTTTATGTTTATGAATACGATTATTATAGCACCGAAGACAGGAACCGCGATTTCTGCAAGAACGATCTACGGCTTTTGCCTTTCTATACTGCACTCTCTTTTCTTTTTTGTGTTGGATTGCTTTGTCTAGACCCATGAGTATATTTATTACATTTTTGTAAGATTATTCTTGCGAAGGGCTATTTTTATAAATATTTTCTAACATTTCTATATATTTTCTAAATATATAATCATTTTCTATTTCATCAGGGGATTTGGCTTTTGGTCTACTACAGCCGCATTTTATCCAATTATGAATAAGTCCACAATTAGGACAAACAAATCTATTAGATGATTCTCTATCTGTTAAACCCAGAGTCATTATCTCCCCTCCAATAAATCTGAGATTTTAAATAAGATCTATCTGTTAACATCATTTAGCGTAGTCCATTTACCATTTTCAATAACCTCTATTTTTAAATTTTCTAGTGTCATTAGTTTATCTACTTTTTGCTCAATAGTCATGTTTGTGAGAACTTCATGAATTTTTCTGTTGTGCCAAGTTTTAAATTTAGGAGATTCTGCTAATCTTCTAAAAGCTATTCTCTTATTTAATGCTTGGCTTCTTTCTTCACGACTTTCTCCTACTGCCCCAGATTCTTTGTGAATTATGCGCACACCAGAGGAAGTCTTATCAACTTTTTGGCCCCCATGGCCTCCACATCTAAATACTTGTATCTCAAAATCTTTTCTTGTTATCGAAAATAGTAATTCTTTAGGCATGAGTATAAGTCTCTTTTAATTTTGTAAGTTTATATTTAATGTTTTGGTAATCTTCTTCCCCATACCCTTTACGTATTGCAGCTTCAGTCAAAAAGGTTTGAGCAAATTCTTCTATCTCTTCGTCAGTTAACGGATTGATGTAACTAAATACGAAATTATAAAAAATATCGTCATCAAATCCATAATCTTCTGCACAAGAAAGAAGATCTAATAGTTCTTCTAAAGGTATGGTAATAGGTCTCATTTTAATATTCTCCTCATATACATATTTTAATAAATAGAACAGAAAAGTAAACTAAAGTACTATATATTTGGGTTCTATGTAATTATGAAGAAATAAAAAACCATATCTAAGATATAGTTTCCAGTATCTTAGATATGGTTTTATTTTTAAATTTTATAAATTATTACAAATTCGCCATATATTCTTCTACTTTAGCAATAAAATCAGCTTTATCCACTCCATCCCCAGGACAATGGTGGGTAGTTTTAGGATCTTCTCTATGTAATCTCATAGTGTTAGGATTGATACCTAGTACATAGCTCAATATTCCCACGGCTGCGACAGAGTTTTCTTGTACTAAAGCCCCACGGCCAGAATTAAACTCTTCTTTATCAAAGTCTCCTAGCATCTCTACCCCAATACTAATACTATTCCAGCTAGGAGCGTGCACCCCAGAAGTAGTTAACGGAGTGAGTACCCAAATCTTATGATCATCTATAAACAAATGGGGACCTGCAGGCCAACCTAATTCATTTCTATAATAAGAAGCTAGTCCCAAGATATGATCTTTAGTTAAACCATTAGGTCTATTTTCAAGACACGGTTCTCCAGTGTTGTGAAGTACGATAAAGCCCGGAAACCACTCACCCCATTCTAAACTATTGACATATTCTTTAAATTCCTCTGAAGTAAAGCCTTTAGCGACAGTACCTTTCCATTTACCCATAATTATTACCCCTCGTATTTAACTTTTTTAATTTTCTTTTTTCTATGCTTTTTTACTGGTTCTTCTGCTTTTTCTTCGACCTTCTCTTCTTTTAACTTAAGGTCCATAAACCAAGGTTTTACAGATTCTGTTTCCGTAAATTTAGCTTGTTTGGGTTCTGCTGGCATGGTAGGAGGAACAAATCCCTTAGGACTTAGTTTCGTAACAACCTCCTCAATAATATCCAGATTTTGTTTTCTGCCTGCAGTAAATTCAAGCACTTCAATCTTAGTTTCTTTTAATTGGTTCAAAAATGATTCAATTGGTTCAGGATCTTTGCCGATTTTATACAAATCGCCAAGAGAGCCGACAAACAAGTCAATATATTCAACTGCGCCGAAATCCATTAGGTCAGCATAAAACTCATATTCTGATCCTTCAATATTACAGTCTATAATATAAAGATCGTCAGAACCTTTATTGACCATTCCTGTCTGTTCAAACCAATCAGAAAACTTAATAACTTTACAAAGTTCAAAGTTCTCTTTTTGCGCGTTCCATTTAGTAACACAAAGAGTTCTTCCGTCTTTATTGGGAGTATTATATAGCTTAGCTTCTCCGTCAAAGTTAGATACAGCTACATTAAATACCTTTACCTTAGGATTATTTTTATACTTCTCTAAAAGAAATTCCCACATATCTTTTGCTGGCTCAAACCCATATACTTCATAATCAACTCCGACCCTTTCAAAAATATCTATAAGTACATCGGTTGTTCCGCCATTGTACATTCCAACTTCAAATAATTTTATCATTTTGTTTCTCCTTTACACTAGCTATACTATTTATACTTCTGTTCCTTCTAGTAACTGTTCCTTTGAAATAAAGTTGCTGTTTACAATCAAAAGGGTTTTTAAATTTTTATAAATTATTCCTGCTTTCTCTTTAGAAAGTTCTCCATAAAGAGCCTTTGTTTGATTCTCTTCAATATTGATATAACACAAAGCTACTTTGTCTTCTGACGACAAAATATTTTCTGTTACATAAATTCTAGAAATACAAGAACTATTTATAATAGTTCCGTTTTCACTTTCAATCCACATAACAACCTCCTATGTAGCAAATATACCAACACTACAATAGTCTTTAGTAAACACGTATCCATTTGATATTAGCCACTTAGCAAAGGGATTTCCGTCATTTTCTATCCTAGCAATATCGTTTTGATAGTGTGTAGATATATCTAATTCTTCTATACAGTAATCAATAACCTCATCTGGTAAATCCACTGCATCAACCGCGATAATAGTTCTTATCATAACCTAGTCTCCTTTTACTTGTCGTCGGCACTACCCTTTAACCCAACCTGATCCAGAATAGTATGGAACATAGCTCTATAGTTTTCAGCTTGTTTTTTCCAAGTCCATTCTGCCAACACAGTCTTCCTCGCATTATTACCCATTTCAATTAACTTATCTCTATTATCCCTAAGATAATTAAGTTTATCTACATAGGCATCAATATTTCTGTCAACTAAAAATCCATTTTCACGTCCCGGTTTAGAAGAGATAAACTCTGGCATGTTCCCAATAGCATTAGAAACTATGGGCCTTCCACAAGCAGCCGCTTCCAAGGCTCCACAAGGAGTTCCGTCTGTAATAGAAGCTACAATAAAGCAGTCGAACTCTTGATAAACATCAGGCATTTTTTCATGAGGAACGGCGTTTTTCCAGGTATTATAATGTCCTCTATATTCTACATGGGCTTTAGCACATGCAGGTTCGATAAAATTCTTTTGGCCCTTGCTTTCACTCTTTGGCTGACTAGACCTTTTTCCTACATGGCCAACTACTAAATTTCTTCTTTCTGCCGGAATCGGAGTCTTAATCCTAAACTGCTCTTCATTTACTCCATTAGGAACATAGAATATGTTATCTAATCCAGCATCTTTAAGCTCATTATAAAGAAGCATAGAATTAGCATGTCTCCAAGTAACTCGTTTCATTTCTGGTAGGATATGAGTTTTGAAAAATCCAGGTTCTTTATGAGCCGTAACACCAGAAATTCTCCTAGCTTCTTCTATTGGGTTAAGCAGGGGAACAAAACTGGCCCCAAATGTAAAATAGAGGTCATGGGTCCTTACATTAAATCCATCCCTAGAAACTAGCATAGGAATAGTTTTAAAGTCAAATTCATCAGAAAGGTGCTTAGTTAATTCGCGAGCTTTCACCGCCCAGGCCCAGTTTTGAACATCAGTAAGTAAAAGTATCTTAGGTTTTCTATACCATTTACTCATCTCTATTCTATTTCCCCGTCGTCTTCTTGATTATAATTATCAGGTAATTCACACCACATAGGAATTTTCCCGTCATATACTCGTTCTCTATAATCTATACCTATAAGACTATATGTATTGGTCTGTAATTTACAGTAATAAACACAGTTGTTTATAATATGAAGATACGGACATTTTTTACAAGAGGCCACTACCAAATGGATCATTTTCATTGCTTTTTAGTGGCCTCCTTTATGTAGTCTATGCTTTCGTCAAACAGTAGTTCCAGAGTAGCTGACATGTCAATAAACGCATCTCTAGTAATAAGAAAATCCTTTTTAAATTCTTTTATGTCTGAAAGTTCTATTTCCATTTCATTCTGAGCAATTCCACCAAAATCATTAACTACATGGCCCAGTTGTACAATTCTTTTTACAGCCGCTCTCCATTTGTTAAATAGTTTCTCATTACCTGGAAGTTTAATAATTTTGCTCATGTCATATTCCCCTCATAGATTCTTTTGGTCTGTCGTTATTTCCGAAGCCCTTAACCAAAATCATAAGGAACTCTAGACCATTAAACGGACTTTTGCCGAAATACATGTCCTTTACATTATCAATTTTATCTACCCATTCCCCATACTTATAGGTCATTTGAGTAGTTGCATACCTAAAATCATTGTTGCCGAACTCATTGGCCAAAACGATAATATACTTTCTAGCTACCCTACAAAGTTCTTCCAGAGCTCTTCTATTATCCTCTACACATCCAAAAAGTTTATACGCAAATACTATATCAAATGATTTGTCAGCATACTTTAGAAGACACGGATCACAAAGTTCAATAAGCCTTCCCTTCTTTTCTCCATAATCTACCCAAGCTTGGGTAATTTCGCAACCGGTCCCGAACTTAACTTTACCGGCTTTTACTAGAGCTTCTGTAAATCTTCCATCTTTACACCCGACGTCCAGAACACTATATTCCTTAAATGAAGGCGTTTTATCATATTTTTTATCACACAAAGCTTTGATACATTGATCAAAAAGTTTTGTCTTACTTTTAAGCAAAACATCGTAATCTCTAGGTTCTAGACTTTCATAGAAATATGTTAGATAGTCCTTGTAGTCCATATCCTTTATAACCTGATCGTTATATGAAGTTGTTCCACATTTACTAAGTTCTTGTTTTTTCTGGTCTTTTTCCATTTTCTTCCTCTTTTTTCTCCGATTCCACCACATAGTTAATCCACTCTTTTTCGATGAACATCATTGTCAAATATGCCTCGCCGATAAATTCTTTAGTCATAGTCTCTCTCTATTTGAATATCATCAGGAAACTGAACTATATATTCTTCTTTCGGAAACATTTCAGCAGTATAGTTTACCAATACCAAATATGTAACAAAACTTCCAATCGCTGTTAGTATAAGAACGAGCCCAGATATAGACAAACTAATCCTCAAAGATAGTCCGGATATAATATAGCAAAATAGAAAAGTCAATAATGTATTTACTATAGAAAAAGTTCCAAAGATTTTCAGCAGTTTCTTTAACATTTGTTTCTCCAGTTTACCTTAGGACCCATTAAGACTTTCAATTCAGATAAATCTTCCATAACATTATCTGCACAAAATTTTACTTCATCCTCTATTGTTCTGGTCTGTTCAAAACCGAAAGACTTTAGTGTGTCTGTTATTGGATTATAGAAAAATTCTTCAGTACATTCTACCCTAGGAGACTCTATATATTTTATTATATACTCTTTTCCTAGAGTGTTAATCACTTTTCCGGCTATTTCTCTAATTGTATAAACTTCATCTAATTGGTTAACGAATCTTACTTCTCCAGACTTTAATTGTTCATTTTCAATGAACAACTGCAAACATTGAACAGAATCATTGAGAGATAAAAAGCCTCGTCTTTGGCTGCCCAAACCATAGACCAACAATTCCTCTTTAAGCAGAGTTTGAATAATAAATCTATGGACTACAGTACCAAAACACTCATCGCACCACATTGGAGAAAAGATCTCAGTTTGTTCTATCTCTGGGGTATATCCTCCATAAACTATGCCCTGATTTATGGCGGTAATTCTAAGATTCCAAAACCTTGCAGCACAATCTACAAGATATGTATTATTCACCTTAGAACTATGATAAAAACTTCCTGGCCTTTTAGGAAATATTGAAGGCTTAGAAGTTCTACCATTAAAATCGAAAGTAAATAGACCTTCAGGAATATTAATATTTATATCTGGTTGATTACACCCCATAGACTCTATTTCAATGTAATGAATATCTGGATTAGTTTCTTTAATAATCCAGAGAAGATTTAGCGTACCTATGTTATTGTTTGTTAGTGTTTCAGAAGAATGTTTTAATGAAATTTGAGAATAGGCAGCAGAAGGCTGTTGAGCCAAATTTACTATTGTTTTGAACTTATGTTTTTTAAAAATTTTCCTGATTTGGTCTGGTTCTTTTGCAATATCTGCCCTATAATGCTTAAATTTGTTAATTTTATTAAATTTTTTGACTTTGTCATTTATCGATATGGTAGGAATTGCAGAAATAGAACCTAGTTCTTGAGCCCATTTCTCTTTAAGGTCGTTGTCTATACAAACAACGGAATATCCTAAAAATAGGAGCCTCTGAACTAAGGCGTTGCCGATATAGCCGTTCCCACCGCATACGAGAATTTCTTCGTTCATTCACAGCTTCCTTTAAATTATAGTTGATCATTAGTTCTACCCTGCATAAACCATGTAGTCTGCCATTACTATTGGTTGGCAAAAATGTTGCGGTTTAACCCATGGACATACAGCAGATATATCCCCTAATCTTACAACAGGTAACATATTAGCAAAAACGCTAAATGAAGTTATTAAGGCGTTTCCTCCATGTGTATCTAAAGATCCTATCACAGCAACTGGCATCATACTAGAATAGACATCTATACTTGGGCTATAGAATATTTGAGCACTACAAGCGCGTAAGCTTCCTACAGTAGCTAATGGGCGGAAATCCATTCTTCTTCCGATTCAAACAGTTTAATATATTCAAAACCTTTAATTAAATTAATAACATAGCACCATTTTTTAGACATTTTTTCGCCTACTTGTTCTACAAGTCCTTCAATATATAATCTAGTTGTTTTGAGCAAATCTTCATATCGTACTTCTAAACCAAAAGATCCCCATTTAAGATCTAATATGTAAAATAAAGTCATCATTATGTGTGCATATTTCCCCAATTTCTTGGTTCTCGGCGATATTCCTGCCTTAGTTTAATAACTTCCTGACATAGTTGCAAAACCAAAAATAGTAAACGATTAGGGGTTCTACTGGCGATATGCATTTCATTCTCAACAAGCTTATCTAATTCTAATTTAATGTTTTTAAGATTATCAGACATAATAGTTATCCTCCAAATAAACGAAATAGTCCGTAAAGTGCAATAGCGATTACAACTATTATTGCTGGAACAACAAAATAATCAAACTTATCAGTTATTTTCATCGTTTTTACCTGTTCCTTTGCAAAATACGCATTTTTCTGTTTCAATTAACCAAATATATTTGTCTTGTGTTTTAAATGCCCCTTCCTTAGCAAATGGTTTTGGTACAAAACCTAATCCTTGGCATACTTGGCACTGGGTCGTCGTCATATTAAAATAACTCTGGGTGCAGTGCCTGATATTCCGACCACGTCATTGGGGTTCCGACCTTAGGTATTGAATCTAATATCTTAGGTCTATCTGTTGAAATATAGAAATCGTACCCGTACACGAAAGTATCTGCGTCTAGATCTTGCCTAGTATAATATTCTGAACACAAAATAGAAGCCGCTTGGGGCTCTGGTGTTTTATCTAATAAAGATTCAAGATTAGTGTTCATATCATCTAGTTTAGTATTCATGGTATCTATCTTAACATTTAATGTTGTTAATGAAGATATTAAAGTATCTGTAGCACTCAGAATCTCCGATAGAGTATAGAAACTAAGGCAATCATAGTCAAATGAACTGCCTGATATACAGGGCCAGGGCCAATCCATTAGCTACGAAGCTCCTCTAATATTTCTTGTTTCAAAGTTTCCTTAAAATCTATCATATATTGTTGCCTTATAGTTTCCACTTCCTTAAGATCTGGAGGATTTCCTATTTCTTTATAAAGTTCTTGTAAAAGTTCTTCCTTCATTTCTCTTATCTGCTTAGAATTATATGACTTTAGATGGACCTCCTTTCCATCTAAAGCTATATTCCCCCTAGAAAGTACTGATAATTCTCCGTTGGTTGTTATTTCAAAATCACCAGGAACCAAAAAAGTAATAGGTGCTTTGAATTTTATTATAACCTTACTTTCATGAATGTAAACTTCGTCGATAACATAATTAAATAACTCTGAAATTGTCATTGGAAGTTGATCTTCTGGCACAGAAACAGTATTAATTTTCATATCACCAATCCTCGTTAATTCCTTTCACATTCCGATTTCCATTGTCTCTAGCTTCTTTTACAGCCTTCCAATATTGACTTGAGGCATAACCTTCATTACCCCAAGAACACATATCAGTTTTGTTATTATAAACGAGTTTGAAGTGTCCTCCAGGAACTTTAGTTAATTTACCTTCACAAAATTCACAGACACCTGGGTCCTCATCACAACCTAACCACTTATCTTCAATTTCTTCTCCGCATTTTGTGCAACAAAGATCAAATAACGGCATTTTATCCCTCTCCTTTTAATAACCGAAATCTCTTTTCGCTATTTTATAATATTCCAATATATTCCGTTCCAATAGTTGTCAAACACTTAAACACTTCTCAGGACCTTGGAGACTATACACTCCCAAGTTGGCTATGTTCCTAGCAGCGTTGTAATCTGCATTGGATTCATGGCCACATTCTAGACAAGAAAAACTAAGACCACTACGATTTCCTTTGTCTATATGTCCGCATTCAGAACACCTTTGACTTGTATAAGCTGGGTTAACCTTGCTGACTAGAATACCATTCGTTTGGCCAAGACTTTCCAACTTAGTCATGGTCTTAGGATAAGACCATCTTTGCAGAGTGTTCATTACTTTGGTTGATAATTTTGTCTTATGTTTAAGGTACTTAAGGTCTTCTAAGACAAGCTCTTTAACGTTTGTCAAATTCAACTGGTTACAAGCTCTGTTTATTTCATTATTTCTATGGACAAGTAGTCTTTTAAAGGCCTTAGACCCTTGTTTCTTTTGACTGATTCTTTTGTATAGAAC
>JBAZML010000026.1:0-12667 GCA_041649835.1 Candidatus Shapirobacteria bacterium | reverse complement strand
TGCCGATCCGAGTTTTAAATTTCCTCATTTTACCGGATATGATTTCGAACATGGTTTAGGAGAGGGCACCGGGGCAAATTATAACTTTCCCCTACCTCAAGATACCGATAATGAGCTGTATGACCAAACAGCTAAGAAGGCAATCCAAATAATCAAAAATTATCAACCGGATTATCTCCTAATTTCGGCCGGTTTTGATACTCATGAAAAGGACCCTATGAAGACCTTTAAACTTACAACTCCTTATTATCAAAAATTAGGGAGACAAATAAAGACACTTGAAATACCAGTACTGGTACTTCAAGAGGGTGGATATGCGACTGAAATATTAGGTGAAAACGTAATTTCTCTTTTAAAAGGATTAATGGGTAAAAAATAGTTTTTTTAGAAATTGTTCTTTTTGGCAATGTCTTCGAGCATTTGAATAGTCAGAGAGTTGGGTCTTTCGATAGGAAAGTTTAGAGCCCGGGACCAAACATAATTAGCAGTTAAACCCAGAGAACGGCTAAGACCAAAAATAACCGGATAAAAATCACTTTGGGTAACTCCGTAGTGATATTGAAGAACTCCGGAAACAGCATCAAGGTTAGGGTTAGGATTCGAAGTTTTGGAGGCTAATTCAGAAGTAATTATGGTGAAAATTAAATTGGATAAACGAACTAATTCATCTTGAGGAAAATGATCATTGGCATAATTTAAAAGCATGACAAAACGGGGGTCAATTACTTTTAATAGGGCGTGGCTATAACCGGGAATAATTTTACCGGAATTAATTTCTTGAGAAACATATTTGCTTAATTCAGAAGCAGTGGGAATTCCACCGAAGTTTTTTAATATTTTTAATAACCAATTTAAACTTTCCTGACTGGCTAGACCATGGAGGGGACCGGCTAGGGCATTTAAGGAAGCAGAAAAAGCATAAAATGGACTGGAAAGAACAGAACCGACCAAATGCATGGTGTGAGCAGAGACATTACCTGAACCGTGGTCAGAATGAAGAGTGAAATAAAATCTGGTTAGATTGGCATAAGCTTCTTCATCAGAGACGTTCATCATCCTAGCTAAATTATGGGCATAATCAAGCTGAGAATTGTATTGCGGAATTTCGACGTTGTTTGAATATTTCAGTTGATAAATATAGGCAGCAATAACCGGAAGTTTGGCCGTTAAATCAAGGGAATCATCAAGGGCTGATTCCCAAGAGGACTTTTTATTGATTTCTAAACGATAGGTTCTTTCAAAGGAAGAAGTGTTTTGAAGAGCCAGTACTGCCTGAGACAACAGAGTCATAGGATGAGTGTCCCGGGGCATAATGGAAAGCATTTTAAAAATATAGTCGGGAATTTGAGAAGCGCGGAGTGACCAATCTTTTTCAATAACTTGGGCTTGCGATTTGGTGGGAAAATTTCCGGTCATCAATAAATAGTAAAGTCCACCAATGTAGGGCATATTGATCCCTTTTGGTTTGGGCAATCTATTTAAAACCTCTGGAATAGAATAACCTCGGAGACAAAGACCTTTTTCGACATCGGCATAGGAAATATCGGACACAAGCAAATCAATATTTTTTATTCCCCCTAGAAGATGGTTAATAGTAATATTGGCAATATGACAATCACCACTTTTGTTCATTAATTCTAAAACCCGGCGGCGAGTATCAGGCAGTTGACGAGCAATTTCATCATGAATAATCATTTCTATTTTTTACCAAAATTAAGGTAAATTTTATTACCATTAATATGGTTGAGGTATTATAATACACTCTGTTTATTTTTTACATTAGGATGTGTATTTCTAATAAAAGAAAAATATAGAGTGATACAATATTTTTAATTTGATAATAAATATATGGAAATTGAAATAAAAGCAATTGAGATAAAAGATAAAGAAATCTTGAGAAAAATGATTGAAATATACGAAAAAGAAATTTCAGGAGAAGATGCGGGAGAATATAAATATTTTGATAGTTATTGGGAAAAGAAAAATAGATGGCCGTTTTTCATTATGGTAGATAAAAAAATTGCCGGTTTTGTTTTGGTCAATGAATATAATCTGGTTGAATTAACCGCTAAAGATTTGAGTGAATTCTATATAAAAAAAGAGTATAGACACCAAAGAATTGGCCTAAAAGCAGCCAATAAAGTTTTTGATATGTTTTTAGGGAAATGGGAGATAAGAGAGATTGTTGAAAATCCGAAAGCCCGTCAATTTTGGCTAAAGGTGATTGATGAATATACTCGGGGAAATTTTAAAGAAGTGACGATGGACAATGATAAATGGCATGGTTGGATTCAAACTTTTGATAATTCCAAGTAAAGGATGAGAGGGATTATTTGATGACCTCAATAGTTGAATTGGAACCGTCAATTTTTACCATATCCCCAATTTTTAGATTGTGGCTTAAACTAACTCCGACAACTACCGGTTTACTCATTTCCCGGCTAACAATAGCAAGATGAGACATCATACCCCCTCCGGTTGAAACAATCCCCTCAACTTTGTCTAATAAATCAGTTAATTCGGGTGATAAAAATGGAGTAAACAAGATTAATTTCTGATCCTTATTTTGGGAGAGAGTGCTTTTATCGGCTAAAATTCCCATGGCAATTCCACCGGAGACTCCGATTACTTTTAAAGGTAAATTGTTGGGCAAAATATCGGTAACCTTGTTACTGATTAATTGGGAGGTGTTGAGATATGGTCTGATTTGAGAAATATTTTTGACAACTAGCCATCGGCCAAACTCTCTTAGTTCTGAATAAATCAGAGCGGTAATAAGCGATTTCTGATAAATGACTTGTTGATATTCTGACAAATTATGCCACCATTTGATCAATTCCGGATTATCTTTTTTACCAGTTTTTATGGCGGTAAATTTACCTCTATCCTGAACCTCAATAGAATTTCCTAAATACTCGGAGGTATCGGTGGAAATAGATAAGTTTGGAAAATCATCAATAAAAATTTTTCCATAAGATAATAAATCCCCGATTTTGTTTACGTTTTTGCCCAGACTTACTTCGAGCTTTTTTATAGCTTTACTAAATAATAAATCGATTTCGAAAACTAATTCATAGTTTTTCAAAAAAATTGCTTCCCAATTGACTTGATTGATAATCTCTGAAGAATTTAGTTTGGTTTTTAATGAGTCATAGAGATTTTGATAGTTATTTAAGTGGATGGAAGAAAGCATAAATATATTCCCAAGACTTAAGGGAATACTTTGTTTTTCAACATCTTTGTCAATCCATAAATTGCCATCTTTATAAACAAAAAAATCTTTAACTTTGTATTTCACCCGATATTTTTGATAAACACGATCGACGGGTCCATTTTGACTGTATATTTTTTTTAAAAGGTCTAGGGTGAATTCGGAAGGATGCGGAGCTATTTCGAATATCTCAAGATTATTTTTCATATTCCCAGGGTTTATTATATCGGCCGATAAAGACATGTCCTCTTTTTTCTAATTCGACACCGGTAACTTTGGCATCAAAACAATTAACATAACCATCACAAATAGCAATAATTTTACTGTTATTGGGAATTTGCCCCAAAACGGCTTCATATTGAAATGAAGGAATATACATAGTGGGAATGTTAATACTTCCGACAATATGTCCCTGATTGTATTTTTCCGGTTCACGACAATCAACCAAAACAGTACCCTGGCTGACTTCAGCCTTTGCCTCCAGAGTGGTCAGAACCCGTTGGAAGCGGTATTCATTGTATTTGTCGGAAAATTTAATATTGCCGGACCATTGACCACCAAAGGCAACCCAACCATTGGCACCATTTTCAATGTATCTTGAAACAATTTTTTTGGTTCTTAGAAATTCGGCGACCTCTTTACCACGAATACCAGACCAACATAAAACATAGACTACTTTGTCACTAGGAATTTCAATCCATCTGCCAGCCTTAATGTCGGCAAACCTAATATGAATACTTCCAGGTAAAAAGCCATTTTCGTATTCTATATTTTCCCGGGCATCCAAAATGGTAATTTTGTCTTTACCATTTTTCAAAATTTGACTAAATTCCTCATTGGTGGCAATTAAATTTTGAGTTGAATTGGTTTCAAAAAATAGATAATTAACAGGCTCTTTGAGATTGTCGCTCCCAAGAATCCTGACCTCAGAATTTTCTATCTTTAAAGGTTTTCCATCAGTTAGAAGCAGGGTCATTAAAACTCCATAATGAGTGGTGGTGTTATTTTCTTTTATCGTTAATTCTAAGGACGATTTTTGATCATCAATTTTAGTGATTTTATCTACTTTTATTTCTTCGGTATTTATATACCAACTTTTGAATGTTTCATAAGGAACTGATTTTTTTGACATCTCATAAGCCTTGGTAAAATCTTTCTCTGAAATATTATTGTAGTATTCCCGAATAAATTGAGCATTGAGATCCTCGGGTGAAGCCAATGATGATTCGGTATTGATTTTGGTCTCACCCACACTTAAATTATCCAACTCACCAAGAGTGATTAATAATTTTATGTTTCCAGTTTTTTTAAGATTTTGAGCTTGACTTTCCTTGAGCCATTTTTGATACTCGACGTTTTGCAGATAGGTTCCATAAACACGGGCAATGAGAAGAGAAATGACGATAATCAAGGTAATGACAACCGGAATAAATATTTTTTTATAGTGAAATTGAGTGTATTTTAATTTGACGAAGCGATATACCGAACCAAAGGTGACAGATAAAAAAATTAAAGCAATGGAAAAAGATTGAATTATTTGAGTAGTGACGTTAAAGATAAAATCGGGAGGTAAAACAGCGTTGGTGACTTTGGGAAAACTACAACAACCAAGAACCAGAAGTAATAGGGTTAAAACAAACACAATTCATTCTAAATTCAGTCGGGAAATAAAGCAATCTCCGACTAAAAATATTATAGGCGGAGTATTGAGGTCCGGAAAATTTTTTCCAGAGAGGACCTAAGAGAAAAACAAATTTATTGATTGATTTTTTTTCTTAACATCAAGTAAATACGACCGTGATCTCGAGTTATGGCCAATGTTATTTCATATTCTCCATTTCTCCATTTCATGGTTCCGGTTTTTTCATCATAAGAATATTCTGGTTGTTGCTTATATAGTTCTTGATATTCTGTTTCCAACAATAGAAACTCATCGACATCATCTTTACCATCATTGTCTTTATCGCCACTATTTGTCACTGTAAAATACTTGGTATATTCAATTTCACCGCCTTTTTGATTTAATAATCCATAAGATTTTTCGTGTTCGATAGTATTTGGATTTATTTTAAAAACATCCGGAAAATTGACAAAATATTTATTTATACCTTCGTCGTTGTGGATTGGTAAATGAACTTGTAAATATCCCGTATTTTCTGAACCATAATGAGCGGCAGATACTTTGTATTGTCCAATGTTTCCCTTAACCATATCGGGACTGGCAAATTCTTCTTTGATTTGGCTATCAAATAAATTTTTGTAATAATTTAAAAATTCTTCTTGGCTGGCATCTGAATAAAATACAACATTAAAATAGGCAAAATTTGTTTCATCAAACCCTGATGTATTTTTTGGATCAGTGTTGACAAAGATTTTGTTTGAACTGACTTTGTTTAATTTATAGAGAGGGACTTCTTTGATGGGAAATCCATCAATAAGGAAACTTTGTTCATTTTTATCATTTATGGGCAAGGGTGGTGCTATTGTTTTTGGTTTCTTTTTTAGAAAGACTATCCCCAAAACACTTAAAATTATTAAAATTAAAATTATTCCACTTTTTTTATTCATAGAGAATTTTAACAAATCAATTAATAAGTCTTTTTATGGCACGCTTATTTTTGGGCACTCCAAGAATAGGTAGCAACAGTAACACCCATCATTGAAGTGCGAATAGTGCCACTAATCACAGTCTGATTGCCATTTCTAATTGCTTTTCCGCTAAACACCGCGTTAAGGACATAGCTACCCTCCTTCATCTTCACAGAAAAACTAACATTATTACCGGCATATTGGGCAACGCCATCATATCCATACACATTGGCTGTACCCGTACCTGACTCATTAAGTTGCAATGTTACCGCCAGGCTCTCGTCAGCTTCTATGTCTTCTTCAGCACTCTGTAGCACTGCGCTCCCACTATAAGTGCCGGCCATACTCTGTCCTGGAATGGAGTTTGTGGCACTATCTTGTGCTTGTTCAGTTTCAGTAGGTTTCGTTTCTTCGTCAACTTTACTAGAATCATCTTCTTTTTCTTCAACAATCTCCTCTTTTTCAGTCTCTTTGGGTGGACTTTTCAAGAACTCTTCCACTTCTGCTTGAGTCATTGGTTTGTACTCTTTATTGAGACTCTTTAACCAATCCTCTACTTCGGCCATTTCCATTTCAGCAGCGCTTACTGTTCCTGGGTATTTGGCTTGGCGTATACGTTGAAAAGGTTTTTGATATTCGAAGTTAGTTAGATCTATTCCGATAACTTTTCCTTCTTGGGCTGTGTCTCTAAATTGCTCCAGTCCAAACATGACACTATCAAATCTCCCATATGCAGAGCCCAGATTGCCAGGAATATTGGTTATTGTCAAAACGGTTGCAATTGGTTCGGTAACAGTTCTGACATCTTTGACAAAGGAAGATACTTTGTTTCTGTCCCCAAAAGCTATTTGAGCACTATCTTCGGTCACTTCCAATGCCAAATCTGCACCGACGATGACTGTACTTACTTGAGCCAAGGTACCAACAGTGGCAAATCCTGCAGCGCCTCCGGTCAGTACAACCCCGCCGACAAAACCAACAACTTTACATCCATCCTTGACGACAATAGCGGTGTTTTCCAATGTCTCAAAGGCATCGCCTTCTTCAGTAAAGACATCAGAACTTATTTCAGCCTGAGCTTTATCTAAAATTACTTGGGCTCTTTTGGCATCCACACCTAAATGATTAGCCAAAGTGGCAATACCTTTGAAGCGAGGTGCTTTATCGTAGATATTTGATATCTCCTTTGCAGAGTAGGCGTTTGCTGATTGGACAAGATTAAAATTGGCGGCTGCTGTTTGGGAAATTTTAGTGGCAGACCCATTTAGTTTTTGAGACTCCTTTTCCAAGTTCTCCCAATCCTTAATTATTTGCGTCATGTCTTTATTCCAAGTTGAATAGTTGGCGTATTGCTTGGCATTTATTAAAACATTGTCGGTTTGATATCGAAGCCTTAAGTACTCTTTTGAAACTAAAATCGTTTCTTCCAAAACTTCCTCGCTTGCATTTTCCGGCTGGCTTTTTTCCCCATTTTTGTAGTAAAACACCCCAATTAGAACAATTAAAATAGCTATTCCAATTAAAAGAATATTTTTCTTAATCATGGCTGATTATATCAATATCTTGATTTCCAATATTTATTTCCATTGGGCAAAGTATTGGGTCCGAACTTCTCTATCTCTATAACACCCCATATAAATTTGTACCCAGATGAGACAGTATAAAAAAGAGCATTGAATATAAGCTAAAATTATCTATGCATGTTTTCAAAAAAATAATATTTGTTTTTCTCGTAACTTTATCTTTATTTCTTTTTCCTGTCTCGGTAGAGGCAATTGATGATGGTTCATCGATGGAAGCGACAATTACTCAAATAATTGAGGAAAAGGAAGTTGAAATAATGGAGTCTAGTCAGTTTTATCAAAAACTTGAATTAGAGTTATCTACCCCGGACCACAAAAAGATTATTGTTGAAAACGGCAACCAACCAATTGCCAATACTATTAAATATACCGTTGGTGATCGAGTGTTAGTTAATATAACAACCGGATTGGAAGGAGAAGAATATGTGATTACCGATTTTATCCGTAAGGATAGTTTGATGCTTCTATCAATAATTTTTGTAATTCTTTTAGTGCTTGTTGCCAAATGGAAGGGATTTTCTTCACTTTTGGGAATGTTGTTCACCTTTTTTGTTGTCTTTACTTTTATTCTTCCCCGACTTTTAGTTGGCGACAATCCCATTTTAGTTGCTGTTGGAGCATCTTTAGTCATTATCCCGGTTTCCTTTTATTTGGCTCATGGATTAAATAAAAAGACTACTATTGCCATCATTAGTTCTGTTATTAGCTTGATAATTACTGCTGTTTTAGCCTCAATTTTTACTCAAATTGGTCATTTAACTGGATTGTCCTCGGAAGAGGCGGGAATGTTATCTATAGATCAAGGTAATCTAAACATGAAGGGAATATTACTGGCGGGAATTGTTATCGGCGCTCTGGGTGTACTCGATGACATTACTATATCTCAGGCCGCTATTGTCGATGAACTGGCTAAGACCGCTAATTTAACTAAAGCAAAAGACCTTTACACTCGGTCAATGGTGATTGGTAAAGACCACATTACTTCCATGGTCAACACATTGGTTTTGGCTTATGCCGGGGCGTCTTTACCCTTACTTCTAATTTTTACCAACAATCCTCATCCCTTTTCGGAAATCATTAATTATGAATTAATTGCCGAGGAAATAATCAGAACTCTGGTTGGTAGCATCGGTTTGATCTTGGCCGTGCCAATTACCACTATGATTGCGGCTAATTGGTATAGAAAATAAAATTATTTTTTAATAATTTTTATGGCTTTGCCTTTAATTATGGCAATAGCAATTTTTTTGTAAGTTTTATCTAAAATTCTGCCAAAAGTGGGTTGAGAAATTTTCATCTTTTTTGCCGATTCAATCTGATCCAATCTATCAACGTCGTGTAATTTTAAAGCTTCAAGTTCATCGGGGAACAATTCAATTTCTTCGAGCGTAGATAGAGGTACACCCCGGGGCTTAAAGTACAATACCTCGGGATTAAATCGAATACAACGTTTCTGTTTCGGTCTGGACATATTAATTACCTATTTTTACCCCCACCTAATCCAGCTCTTTTGTTAAGCGGTCTGTTTTCAGTGTTTTTAGTTTCACCTTGGCAGTTTCCTAAACCTCTACCGGTTTTTGGACCCTTACCGCTTGGACCTGTTCCATCTCTATTTGGCATATTGCCTCCTATTTAGATAAATTAATAATAATGAATATATATTCATTATATTACTTATTAAGATATTGTCAAGTTCTCTAAAAACAGAAATAATCTTGGAGGGATCTACTATATTTAGTAAGACTAAAACCTTTCTATTCCGATAATACGATTAGATGAACTAATTTTCTTCTGAGAACGGGAATTTGACGGGGTTACTTAAAATTTCTTTCCACATTTGGACTTCTTCATCCGTAAAATATAATGTCTCTTTAGAAAGTAGATTTGGGGATTGTTTGGCAATTACCATACCGCTCACATTATTTGTACCCCAACCTATCGCCATTGGATTTAAGGCCCAAATTTTATTATTGTCTTTCCAAATCCTAAGTGTATCCGACTCTCCCATATTAAGTTTTTCATCATCATAAGTACAAGATTGGGAATCACTAACAAACTCTCCCTCATTATTATAATTTCCAGGACAACCTCCTTCAGTCTGTTCAACTGCAATATTATAAAATTTATTATTTAAGGAAATGAGATGTTGTCCTGAAAATATTGAATAACTACTTTTTGGAAATAAAAAACCTATATTTTTAATCCTAAGGACAAGATTATCTGGGTAAAATTTGTCTGAATAATTATAATCAAAACCATCAAAAAGATGTTCAGGCTCAGGACATTTATTTAAAGAATCGGCATTTTTTTCACTGGAAATTAAACTGTTATTATAGCTTTTCTGAAGTACGTAATAATTGTGACTATTAACGATGACTAGATAAATTAAAACAACAACTGCAGCATAAAATAAATATTTGTATTTGTTGACCTGTTTGGAATTTGACGTTGTATTCATCAGATTATCTATTTTCTGTCCGTCCGTGTTCGTATTTTTCATACACAAATATCCCATAAATCAGAATCGTTTACAAACATTTCAAATTAGTGCGGAGCATTGGGGTCTGGAACCTTTCTGTCCCTATAACGCTGTCCCCAACCTCTGTCTTATTTTACCAGTCTTTTGTAGCTAAATGAGACAAATGAGACAGTATAAAAATGAAAAATGGTAAACTTGATTCCATTTAGTTTATAAGCTAAACTATTTATAGCATTAATAATAATTTACATTATTGCTATGAATAATTACCACACAAAATTACTGTCTGAATTTCTAAGTAAAGCAATTAAGGTTCGTCGATTGATCGAACAAACAAGTTCGTTTGAAGATAAGGCAATTACGCTACTTCAAGTTCAAGCACTTTCATACATTCACGAACATCCCAAAACTCCAGTAGGCCCATTGGCCAATGAGCTATCGATGTCATTATCCGCAGTGGCTCAACTTACCAATCGTTTAGCCGATGGATATTATATTCAGAGAGAGAATAATCCGACTGACCGCAGAATTATATGTCTTTCTATTACC
Organism: Candidatus Shapirobacteria bacterium; assembly: GCA_041649835.1. Taxonomy (GTDB): domain Bacteria; phylum Patescibacteriota; class Microgenomatia; order UBA12405; family UBA12405; genus UBA12158. The sequence goes on along the minus strand of JBAZML010000026.1, from coordinate 2,256 downwards.
TCTGAAGGTTCGAAACAAATAGAAGTATTTAAAAAACAATTAGATAAAAAACATTTTAAGGTTTTATCAGCGATTCCCAAAAATAATCTTAAGGAATTAATCCGTATCTTTACTACTATTTTAGAAGCTGAAAAATTAGAAACAACATGAAGATTCCTAAGGTATATCCAGTAGTGGGTCTAATAATAGTCTTGGCTATCGGATTTAAAACTGTTGTTTTGCGTAAGCCGGATACTCGCCTTTTATACACCGTCCAAAAAGAAACATTTCTTGAAACTATTCAGGTAAGTGGGGTATTCCATAAGACAGCATCGGAAACGGAAAAAGCATCCGCATATGTGGTGTACCAAAATGCAATTAGCTCACTTGTAACTGCCAAACAAAATAAAGAGGTGGCCGATACTGTGATGTGGTCAAAAAGACAAGTGGTTTTAGATTCCGAAAATGGAGTCAATTATAAAGATGTCAACACAACAAACCCCACAACTAAAGAGGATTACACCGAACTAGAAAAACTAAGCATTGATTCAAAATTAGTACAGGCAAATAAGGATTTCCGCTCTGCTGAGACTAGATATAAAGAAGCAAATATTTCTATTACTGCTGCTCAAGCACAAGTAAACTTGGCAAAGATTGCCTATGAGGATACATTAGAAAATGAGCCATTATTGACTGTATATATTAATGAAATTTATGTTCCAAAAGTTTCACTTGGGCAAAGGGTGAACGTCACTTTTGATGCAATGAAAGATTTAGTTTTTTCTGGAAAAGTTACATATATTGATTCTGTGGGTACTGTAAATGGTGGAGTTGTTACATTTGAAACGAAAATTGAGGTTACCAATCTGCCAACCAATATCAAGCCCAATATGACAGCGATTGCCACAATTGAGTTAATTCGTAAAGAAAACACCCTGGCTGTCCCAATTAGTGCAATTGTTTATCGAGGTGAAAAAACATTTGTCCAAATAGCAGATAGTGATGATGGAGATTTGACTGCCGTAGAGGTGGGAGAAAAGGGATTCGCCAAGGCGGAAATATTATCTGGTTTGGAAAGCGGAACAACAGTGTTGGTAAGACCAAACAGTAAAAGTTTATGAATATTCGTGCCAGTTTTAACAAACTAAAAAAAGATATCACTGTGGGCAAATTCTTAGCTGTCCGTGAACTTAAACGTAATAATCCGTGGTCAACAGCGTTGATTATTTTCGTGATGTCTTTGACCTTTTTTAATATGGTTCTAATGGGAGGCATTTTAATTGGATTGGCTGATGGGATGATGAGCTCGTTTAAAACTTATTATTCGTCAGATATTTTAGTCAAACCAGCCAGTCAAAATGTTTCAATATCTCAATCAAGTATGTTGGATTCACTTATAAAAAGTTTACCTTCATACAAGGCACTATCAAAGCGATACACTGTGGCGGCAATCTTAGAGAACGAAAATAAGGTAAAAATCAAAGATACCGAAATTGGCCAACGGGTGAGCGGTACTTTGGTGGGAATTAATCCGAACGAAGAAGATGCGGTTACTGGACTGTCCACTCAAATAATTGTCGGGGAGTTTTTAAGCGACTATGACACAGAAGCTATTTTAATAGGAAAAGGTTTATTGGTCGAATACTCTAAAGGTTCTTCAACAGAATCACGTCTGGAAGGAGTAGTGGTTGGATCCAGATTAAAACTAATAATTGGCAAAAATAATATCGAAGTTTCAGTAAAGGGAATAATCGATACTGGAAATACCACTGTGGATAATCGCATATTTATTCTTGAGAGCACAATGAGGGCATTGATAAATAATCAAAGTCTTAATGTAAACGAAATAGCAATATTACTAAATCAGGGCTCCAATAATTTAGAAGCTAAGGGTTATATAGTAGACAATTTCCCATACAAGGCTGACATTGTTGTAGAAACAGCTAATGAGACATTGCCAAAGGCTATTTCAGATATGAAAAAGACGTTTTCAATGCTTGGTAATATTGTCGGGGTAATTTCGTTAATTGTTGGAGCGATTACGATTTTTATCGTAATTTTTGTCAATGCTATTACTAGAAGAAAATATATCGGTATTATGAAGGGAATTGGAATATCAGCTCGTGCCATTGAAATTTCATATGTTATTCAATCATTGTTCTACGCACTCTCTGGAATATTATTTTCCAGTTTTATTATTATTTGGTTTCTGGCTCCATGGTTTGATCTTCACCCACTAAAATTTCCGGTGACTGAGGGAAAATTATCAATAACAGC
>JBAZML010000025.1:0-13780 GCA_041649835.1 Candidatus Shapirobacteria bacterium | reverse complement strand
TGTCACCTGTCGTACCCGCTGTCGCATTAAGGGTGACATTAAGACCATCTCTGGAAACAGGTTTTCCTTCTGTATTACGTCTAGAGGCAATACCGCGAATACTACAAGGAACATCACAACCAGTACATACGGCTGTAGGATGTTTTTCACCTTTTTCAGGATCAGTGTCCTGAAAATATTTCCAGGTATATTTGGTTTTTTCTGCATTTGCTTCAAAGTTTTTTATAGTCATGAGGCGATTATATCAGAAAGTATCCTATATTTCTACTATATTGACATATTTGTTATATTATGGGATAATATATCTTGTTTGAATAAATAGAATTCATAGCGAATTCACCATATTTTTTCAAACATTGTACTTTAACAACCCACTCACATAAACCTATTTGATGGGATGAATTGTATAACAGTAATTTTGTTATTCAAAAATCCCATCAAATTTTTCATTCTACCGATCCTAAGGAGATCAAAAATGTTAAAACGTAATTTGCTCGTCCTCGTAATGGTTCTGATGGTTGCCGTAATGGCTTCCGGATGTGGTCCAGCCGATGCTGATACCAATATCCAAATGCCCTACGTTGCACCAAGCGCTTCCCCGACTGAAGTACCAACTGCTGTCTATGACTGCACTAAAATTGGTATTCCTTCAGGCGATGGCTCGCTGGGGTACAACCAAATTGCACAGCTTGACTGTTATAACGTAGCAGTTTTGCGCAATTTAGTTGGTGACAGCTTTCAAGCCACAATTACCGACATGAACGTAAATTGGTCAGATAGTCCAGAATATTGGATTGTTGAAACCTCCGATGGTGTCAGATTTTATCTGAATCTTCTTGATATGAATCAGGAAGAAACCAGCGTTCAGGTAACTTTGACTTGGGATAATGATGCGGATGTATATGCAATTGAAGGAAGAACAATTCCTTTGGCTGTTATATATCCAAAGAACCCAAATCCGGGACCATAACCCTAACCTTTTACCTCCAGGAGGAGAAATTTTTTCTCCTGGAGGGGAAAGAGGTTTTTTGTTTTTTTTGTTTGTGAGTGGGTTGTTGTTTGTTTTACAAACCCAAGTTAATAATTACCTAAAGATTCTATATATTCTTCATATATAGTGTCGGCAATTCTAGTAGTGGTTGACATTTCTTCAACTTTACTTCGCCATAGTTCTACATAATCACGAATAGCAGCTTCGAAAGGATGTTGTTTGTCCCAAGATAATTCAATGGAACTAATTGTGTAAGTAGCCGCTAGGTCAAAAATATCAATAGCCCGACTTTCTCCTGCGTCAGTGACAAAACCCGGGAAATCGCAAATAATTATTTTGGGTCTGTTTCCCCCTTTGAAAATATTGGTTAAATTCTCCATGGCCCCCCGAAAGGTGTGATCTGAATTAAGTTGATAGGGTATTTCATTTCTGGTGTCTAATAGTGCCTGAAGTATTTCTGTCGGATCAGAATCCTTACTAAGGCCTGCTGCCTGTAATATCTTAAGATAAGTCTCTGATGTTTTTCGAGAAAAAACATCAAAATTGGCGATGGTGGCATCGTTTGTAAGAGCAATAATTGCGGCAGCGGTAGATTTACCTTGACCACTTTCTCCCCAAAGACCAAGTAATATTGGGGTGTCAGCATCAACTGGCTGACCATATTTTCCCGGAGCAGTGAAATCAGCTAAATCTCTATCCGGGGCATCAAAAGTTAGATAGGTGGCGACAGTGGGTGGCATTTTTAGTATGTCCATACAATAAAGCATTCTTTCACGCTGTCTGGTGGTTATTTCAACACTCTTAACTCCAACACTACTATTTTCCTCAAGCCAAGGAACTACAAGATCTCCCCCGGGTTGATAACTTCTTGAAATATGAGTCACCTGTCCATCCGAATCCATAAACCCAAGAACATCATGAGAAATTGGAGTAAAAAATGAAGTGGTTTCACCGGGACTAATGGTTTCAACAGGAAATTTTTTTAGCTGCTCGGTGTACCTAGAGACAGAGGAATCAACTGTATTTGAAGCAACTGTAATTTTTGGCTCGGTGATTAAAGTCATTTTGTCTGGAGAGTAAATCCAATTTTAGGAATAGTTTTTATAGTATGTCTGGTTAGTTTTGAATTCAAACGACGAATACTTTTGTTAATGGCTTGATCGGAAAATTCATCATATTTATTTTCACCCCATTTAATATCTGAAACCTGCTCTTTGGAAATCTGACCATGATTGTCAGTCATTTTTTTAAGAATTTTTGATTCAGAGGGAGTGAGAATTTCGGGAGATTGGTGACCATCTTCAACAAAAGACAAATCAAAGTTAATGATAATAGAAAATTGAGAATGTCCACCCCCAATGAGAGGTAAAGAAATCCCTAAACTGTTAATTTCCTCCGGAGTATATCCCTGAAGTGAGGTAATCACATCATTGGCAAGATTGGATAAAGCATTATCTTGAGAAGAAAGTGAAGTTGGATTGACAGCAAGATATTTGATTATTTTACCTATTCCTTGGGATAATTTATATATCTCCCCTATTTCTTTTTTGGTTAACTTTGGATTAATTTCCAAAGCCAGAAGACGAGTATCGTCAAGAGATCGACAGCCAAGAGGAGTAGAAAGATAAAAATGACTTTTATATTTTTCTAAAATGGACGAGTGAAAATCCAGACCATTATTTATCAAAACGGCACATTTCTGGTTGACACCAGCTTGATCAACGAATAAAAGAGCATCAGAAAGGGATAAATCGAGAAGTGAATAGTCACCAAGGTCTTGGTTAATACTATTTATATAGGTTAATTTTTTGTCAGCAGCAACGATAGACTTAAAGAGGTAGCTACTACCGGAACCGACGAAGGAAAAAATCAAGAGATGGCTCTGATGTGAACGAGCATTGTCAATTTGTTTTTTTAAGTCTTGATAGGACTGTTGATGAGAAACATCCATTAATTGAATATATCACAGGAATTATTTGTCCGATGATTGTCCGATAAAAGTCCTGTAAATAATTGAATATTATAAGATAATATAATTATCTTGATAAACAAAAAGTAAAGCACTTTTCAAGTTGATCAAGAAACGTACATTAACAACTAGGTTTTTTAGGAAAAACTTTGAGGGTTGGAACTTGTGGAAATTCGTCCATAAGTACACAGCCCTCAAAAGGAGGAGCCATGTTTCGCAATTTCCGTGTGTCTGTAGTTTTGATCGCTCTTGTGGCGATTGTCGTCTTGTCTGCCTGTGGTGGCGTTGAATCGGATGATTCATTACCTGTGGTGGTTAATACCATAACGGCGAAACTTCCGACAGTCAACACTCCTGTCCCGACAGTAACGCAATATCCGACCCAAACCCCCGCCGCATTTGAAACGCAGCATTCTTATGGGTTTTATCGGGATTGCAATTCTGATCCTGCTGATCCAGAAAATTGTTTGTGTGTTGATTACAACTTCACAATTGATATGACTCGCCAAAATTGTGGTGAATATCTCTGTGAGACGGTAATCAATTTCACTTCAGAATATGGAGACGGCACGACAATGTGGATCGATTATTTCGATACACAAACATCGCGGACAGTGCAAAGTGGGGAGACGATATTGTTGGCAGATCTCGATTCATCGAGCTGGGGTATTGGTCCTCGTCCGTTTTTCGAAAACACCCCAACTCCCCAACCCTAAAAAACCTGTTGTCCCTAACCAGACAAATGATTATGCATATTTTGCATTTTTGTTTGTTAGGTTAGGGGGTTTTTCTAGAGTAGAAAAATTTCTACTTTGAAAAAACCTATTTTTCCTCTTCAATAGCAGCCTGAGCGGCGGCAAGTCGAGCGATAGGAACACGATAAGGACTACAAGAAACATAATCTAAACCTATCTGATGGCAAAATTTGATAGTTGCCGGATCACCACCCTGCTCTCCACAAATACCGATATGGAGGTGTTTTTTGGTGGAACGTCCTAGATCAACAGCCATTTTCATTAGCTTACCTACCCCGACAGTATCGAGAGATTTAAAAGGATCTTCGGGGATAATTTTTTTGTCCAAATAATCCTTTAAGAATTTTCCGGAATCATCACGGGAAAAACCGTAGGTCATTTGAGTCAAATCATTGGTTCCAAAAGAGAAGAAATCGGCCTCGGTAGCTATGACATCGGCAGTGAGAGCAGCCCGAGGAATCTCGATCATGGTCCCAATTTCATAAACCATTTTGACGCCGTGTTTTTTGATAGTGGCTTCAATAACTGGAACTAAACGGTCTTTTAACCATTTAAGTTCATTAAATTCACCAACCAAGGGAATCATGATTTCAGGAACAATGGATTCACCAGATTTAATTAATTCACAAGCAGCCTCAGCGATAGCCTCGACTTGCATCTCAAAAATTTCCGGAAAAGTAACACCAAGGCGACAACCACGGTGACCCATCATTGGATTAACCTCTTCTAAATATTCCACTTTTTCGGTCAATTTTTCAGCAGAAATATCCATTTCTACTGCGAGCGCTTCAATTTCTTCCTTAGTTTTAGGTAAAAATTCGTGTAAAGGTGGGTCGAGTAAACGAATTTTAACCGGAAAGCCTTTCATAATTTGGAATAATTCCTTGAAATCATTCTTTTGCATGGGGAAGATTTTGGCTAAAGCAACTTTCCTCTGTTCCACAGTTTCTGAAACAATCATCTGACGGACGGCAAAAATACGATCGGCTTGGAAGAACATGTGCTCGGTACGGCAAAGTCCAATACCCATAGCACCAAATTCACGGGCAACAGCCGCATCTTTTGGAGTGTCGGCATTGGTACGAACTCCAAGTTTTTTGTATTTGTCAGACCATTCCATGATAGTGCCAAAATATCCGGATAATTCTGGATTAACGGTTGGGATTTCACCTAAAAAGACTTCACCGGTAGTGCCATCAAGTGTAATTAAGTCTCCTTCATTGACAATAAGATTGCCAACACGGAATTTTTTCTCGATTTCAGAAACAGTGATGGATTCACAACCAGAAACACAACATTTACCCATACCGCGGGCAACAACAGCAGCGTGAGAAGTCATGCCTCCACGGGCAGTTAAAATACCCTCCGCCGCATTCATGCCAGAAATATCTTCAGGGGAAGTTTCGGCACGAACTAAGATAACTTTTTTACCTTCTTCTTTCCACTCAACAGCAGTTTCAGCAGTAAAGACAGCTTGACCAACACCAGCACCAGGAGAAGCAGGAAGGCCACGGGCAATCATTTTATATTGAGATTTTGCCTTAGGATCGAGAGTGGGATGAAGAAGTTGTTCTAATTTATCCGGCTCGACACGCAAAATAGCTTCCTTCTCGGTAATCATTTTTTCCTTGACTAAATCAACAGCAATTTTGACGGAAGCGGGAGCGGTTCTTTTACCGCTTCTGGTTTGAAGAATATAGAGTTTTCCATTTTCAATAGTAAATTCAACATCCTGCATATCCCGATAATGAGCTTCCAATTTAGAAAAAATATCAATTAACTCTTGGTAAATAACTTCGTTATCTTCTTTAAGAGAATCAAGATGTTTTGGAGTCCGGATACCGGCAACGACATCTTCACCCTGAGCATTCATCAAATATTCACCATATGAAAGATTCTCGCCAGTAGCCGGATTTCTAGTAAAGGCAACACCGGTACCTGAATCGGCACCTATATTTCCAAAAACCATTGACTGAATATTGATGGCGGTGCCAAAAACTTTAGTTTCATCAATATGATTTAGACGACGATAAGTAATAGCCCTGGTATTGTTCCAAGAACCGATGACAGCCCCAATAGCACCCCATAATTGAACTTTGGCATCATCAGGAAACTCGCGGTTTTTTTCAATTTTGAATATTTTTTTGTAACCCTTGACAACTTCCTGCCAATCGGCGGCAGTCATATCGGTATCTTCTTTGATTCCTTTCGCGTCTTTGACGCTTTCAATGACATGCTCAAATTTTTCGTGTTCGATATTTTCAACGACATTACTATACATTTGAACAAAACGGCGATAAGAATCCCAAGCAAAACGAGGATTATCAGTAGAAGCTGAGAGGCTTTTGACAACATTTTCATTTAAACCAAGATTCAAAATAGTATCCATCATACCGGGCATTGAAGAAGCGGCCCCGGAACGGACAGAAACTAAAAGTGGGTTTTTGGTATCACCAAATTTTTTACCGGTAGCAATTTCCAACTTTTTTAAATTATCAGTGACTTCTTTTTCCAGGGTAGCAGGATATTTTTGATTATTTTCATTAAAACTTTTACAAACTTCAGTGGAAATTGTAAAACCAGGAGGAACAGGAATACCAATTTTACTCATTTCAGCGAGATTGGCCCCCTTGCCACCTAAAATATATTTTTGTGAGGCATTACCCTCGGTTTGTTTGTTTCCAAAGAAATAGACTAATTTATTCATACGGGTAATACTTTAAGCTAGAATGAGAACAAAATCAACCAGAAATAATACGTATTATTTAATTGAACGAATATTGGCTTCACCCTTTCTTTTTTCCAGTTTTTCACCAACAACATAACCCATATTGTGCATTTTTTTGGTTTTGCCATTGGACAATTTGATGTAAGCAAACTCAACAGTATTAGTTTCACCACCATCATCATCGGGGGTATAGACATCTTCTTTTTTTATTTCTATAACTTCTCCACTCCAATTGTCATTGAGCATTTTAAACATAAAAATGAAACTGATTAAAGCAGCAATACCGATTCCTCCCAGAGCTTCTGCATAACCAAATGCCAAAACGGCAAGTGCAATGACAGCCCAGATAACTAGCCAAATAAGGAAATATTTTTTCATTGATTATAAAAACTATAATAATAAGCTGACAAAATTGAGGTGACACAGAAAAGACTCAAAATAATACTTATAAAAACCGGAGAGAATTTAAATTTTTCGGGTGAAGAAATTTCAACAAGATGATGATGAAGGTATGATCTTTTGATCATGAAATAATTTTACACCAAAAATATTCCCTCCACAGTTATGGAGGGAATATTTTTTACAAATATTGGATTACATCATACCGTCCATGCCACCCATTCCGCCCATGCCACCCATATCAGGGGCACCAGCTTTCTTTTCAGGAATATCGGCAATTAAAACATCAGTAGTGAGAATCATCATTCCAACCGAAACAGCGTTAGTTAAGGCTGATTTGGTAACTTTTGCCGGATCAATAATGCCTGATTTACTCATTGAGGCAAATTCATCGGTAGCAGCATTGTAACCGTAATCAGAAGTTTTGCTTTCGGCTAAATGCTCTTTTATGTTGTTCAAAACATAGCCACTATCCTGGCCGCTGTTTTCAGCCAATTTTCGAATCGGCTGTTCGAGAGCAAAACGAAGAATATTGATAGCAACTTTTTCCTCATCATTGGTGGTTTTGACACTATCTAGGGCGGAAACTGCTTTTAACAGCGCGACTCCACCACCAGGGAGAATTCCCTCTTCGATAGCAGCCTGAGTGGCCTCAATAGCATCCTTAACTCTTTCGAGTCTTTCTTTCATTTCAACCTCAGTAGCACCGCCAACCTGGACAACAATAGCACCGCCAACTAATTTGGCTATTCTTTGACGGAAGGAATCTTTGTCATAATCAGAGGTAGATTTGTTGTCCAAGACATTTTTGATTTGGGCAACACGGGCATTGATTTCGGCCTTGGAACCGGCACCGCTGATGATTCTAGTTTTATCTTTGTCGGAAGTAACCGAATCAGCACGACCACAGTATTCTTCAGGATCGGCATTCTCAAATTTAATTCCTTGATCTTCAGAAATTACCTTACCGCCGGTTAAAATGGCAATGTCTTCGAGCATAGCTTTTCGACGGTCACCAAAACCGGGAGCTTTGACAGCGAGAACATTGAAGGTACCGCGAAGTTTATTGACTACTAAAGTAGCTAAGGCTTCGCCATCAATATCTTCGGAAATAATGACAAAAGTCTTGGTTAATTTAACTAATTTTTCTAAAAAGGGCAGAATGTCCTGAATGGAACTGATTTTTTTGTCGGTAATGACAATATAAGGATGGTCAATAACGGCCTCCATTTTTTCAGTGTTAGTGGCAAAATAGGCGGATAAAAAGCCATTGTCAAATTCCATACCCGAAGTTTCCTTGGTTTCCAGGGCCATACCCTTACCTTCTTCGGCGGTGATTAGACCATTGCGGCCAACTTTGACAACAGCAGAAGCAATTACCTTGCCAATTTCAGTATCTCCAGCAGAAATAGTAGCCACTTGCTCAACAGAAGAGTGATCATCAATTTTGATATCTTTTTTCATAGCATCAAGTTCCTTGATGATAGCGACCAAACCTTTTTCTAAACCCTTGCGAATCAACATAGGATTGGAACCGGCGGTGACATTTTGAAGACCCTTATTGACGATAGCTTGGGCTAAAACTGTGGCGGTAGTAGTACCATCACCGGCCGCGTCGTTGGTTTTGGAGGCAGCTTCTTTGATAAGCTGAGCGCCCATATTTTCATAGGGGTCCTGAAGCTCGATTTCCTTGGCAACAGTGACACCATCATGAATGACGGTGGGACCGCCCCATTTTTTGTCAATGGCGACATTACGACCCTTGGGGCCAAGAGTAGTGATGACGGCATCTGAAAGTAAATTGATACCTTTTAATAAGGAATTGCGGGCATCCTGCCCGAATTTTAGTTGTTTTGCCATAGATTTAGATAATTAGTTGAATAGATAATATAGATAATTTTTATTTAACAATTGCCATAACATCCTCGAATTTGAGGATTAATAAATTGGTATTTTCTTCTTTGTACTCCTTACCACCCCATTCTTTATAGATGACAATATCGCCAATTTTCACTGGGGATGTTTTTTTAATACCGTAGTCGGTGACAAACTCATCGCCGATAGCAAGAACTCTTCCGGATTGAGGTTTTTCCTCGTGAGATTCCGGTAAAAGAATTCCAGAGGCAGTAGTTTTTTCTTGTTTTAATGGCTCAACTAAAAGGTAGCCAGCGACAGGTTGAATAGATGATTTTGACATAAAAATATTAATTAATAATTATCAGTCGGGGTAGTAGACTGCTAATATTATATCTATTGGGGGTAATAGGTCAAGAGGATAATGAGATAATAAGACATGAAACTTATAAAATATAAGTTGGATAAAATGAAATTTTGGTATCGAGCTGATGACAAATATATTGGCCAGAGAATTGCCTTAAAAAAATATGAGCGTTACGAAACTGCCTTAATTAATAGTCAAATAAATCCCGAAAGTATCTGTGTCGATGTTGGAGCTAATATCGGTTACTACACGTTGTTGATGGCATCTAGGGCAAAGAAAGTTTATGCGATTGAGCCGGATAAAATTTGCTTTGATATTTTGCGAAAAAATGTGGAGAAAAATAACTTAAAAAATGTAGTTTTGTTGAACATGGCGGCAAGTGATAAAAAAGAGAAAAAATATTTAGTGAGAGATAAAAAAAATTTGGGAAATAGTAGAATATCAGAAACGAGAAATGGGAAATTAGATACTAATATTTTAGCGGATACTCTTGATAATATATTGATAAATGAACAATATATTAGTCTGATAAAAATTGATACTCAAGGGTGGGAAACACGGGTGATTGAGGGGGCAAAAAAAATCATAAAAAAATATGAACCAATCATGTTTTTGGAATATACACCAGGTGAATATAAGGACAATAAAATGATAGATTTTTTAAAGAATAATTATCGAAATATTTGGAGTATAAATGATTTTGCCGAGGTTCCCTGGCCTATTTTTTGGGGGGTAAAAATATTGGGAAAAAGTGGTTATACTGATTTGTTTTTAAAAAAGAAAATGGGGATAAAAGACTATATGGCGATGATAAAAAATGTACATTACAAAAAGTGGATTAAGGGTATAATGTCTTTACTATGTCAAAAATAAAAACAATCCAAGCGCGAGAAATATTAGCATCCGGTGGAGCACCGACATTGGAAGTTACCGTTACATTAGAATCAGGAGCAATTGGCGAAGCATCGGTTAGTTACGGTGCTTCGGCTGGAAGTAAAGAAGCGACAGTACTTTTAGATGGAGATAAAAAGCGTTATGGAGGTAAGGGAATGTTGATTGCTTTGGCTAATATTACTGATAAAATTGCACCGATATTGACCGGTATGGAAGCAAATAATCAACGTGAAATTGATAATAAAATTATTCAACTTGATGGAACAATTAATAAGGCCGTTTTGGGTGGAAACGCAATTTTAGTGGTAAGTATGGCTGTTGCCAGAGCTGCAGCTAGTGAAGAAAAATTACCTCTTTATAGATATCTCCAGAAAACTTTTGGATTGTCGACATCAGTAAAATTACCCAAACCAATGATTGTGATGATTGAAGGCGGTAAACATGCGGCTGATAGCACTGATTTGCAGGAATATTTAGTGGCAGCTATGGGAAATAGAAGTGCTGCTGAAAATGTAAGAATGGAAATGGAAATTTATGAAGAATTGAAAAAGATTTTAAAGAGAGAAGGAAAATCTACTAATGTGGGTAATGAGGGTGCCTTTGCTCCTAATGGAATTGAAAGTAATGAAAAACCGATGGAATATATGGTCGAAGCCATTAAAAATGCCGGCTATATTCCGGGGGTTGATGCCGGAATTTCTATCGATGCAGCGGCATCTGAATTTCAGGAAGAAAATAATGGTAAATATATTCTAAAAATTGAAAATAAAGCCTTAAGTTCTACGGAATTAATTGAGTATTTTATGAAATGGGCAGATAAATATCCTTTTGTTTCCTGGGAAGATATGTTGTCAGAATATGATTGGGAAAATTGGCCAATATTAACCGAGAGGATTGCCGGTAAATTTCCCAATATTGCTGATGACATTACAGTAACTAATACAAAGTTATGGCAGGAGGCCATAGATAAAAAAGTGGCCACAGCTATTCTAATTAAATTAAATCAAGCCGGATCAGTAACCGAAACTGTTGATTGTTGTAAATTAGCAATAGAACAGGGTCTATGGACAGTCCCCTCCCACAGAGGTGGCGGTGAATCAAATGACACATTTATGGTTGATTTGGCCGTAGCTGTTGGAAGTGAATATATTAAAGTTGGTCCAACCAGAGGTGAAAGAGTCTGTAAATATAACCGATTGATGAGAATTGAAGAGGAAATAAAGGGTTAATGAGTCAAATAGTAGAAGGCTGACTTTAAAACTCCAAGATAGAGAAAACCTTGACCTGACTTAAATTTTGAAATTACTTTAAAAAATATTAAAATCGGATTTGGAATATTTAGACGATATAATTTCAGTCTAAGAGCTAAATTAACAACCGGTCTGGGGAAAATGGTAATAAAAGTGAAAAGGAGAGAAAATCCGGAAACATTTACCGTTTTTTGACCGGCATATTGAAAAGAAAAACGCTGGGAATTGTTCAAATGAGAAACTGGATCAAGACCGTAATTAATTTTGACAACATCGCTTTTAGAAATAATTTTATATTTCAAACCGGAAGCAATAATATCAGTTTTTGGAAGATAAATCAGACTACCAAAATTAATGATGGTGGGGCGACAAAGGTTATACAATTTTATGGCTTCAATTAAATGATCTTCATTTTCTCCGGGTAAATTAAAAATATGATCGAAAGAAAAAGTCAATTTATGTTGATGGCAAAGACGAGAAACTTTTATAAGATCAGCATTGGATTCGTTTCGATTTAAAAAATTACGACGATATTCTTCGTTGGCAGATTGAACTCCAATTTTTAACCAAAAACAGCCAGATTTTTTGAGAAATCTAATTGACTTTGAGGTGACTAATTGGGGGTGTAAAAAACAAGTAAAGGGAAGTTTGACGTCGCGGCGATAAAGTTTTAGAAGAGCTAAGAGACGGGCTTCATCGATAGTTAAGACATCATCCATAAATTCAACAATTTTAAATGGATAGAGAGTTTTTGCTAGTTTTAATTCCTCGACGATATTTTCAGGGGAACGAAAACGAAGACGTTTTTGACCAAAATATAATTTTTTATAAACATTATTCGAACAATAAGCACAAGAAAAAGGACAACCCCGACTACCCATGATTACATAGGAATAATCGCGCAAAGGTGCAGGAATTTGTTCGTAAAATATTTTCTTGTCAGGAAAAGGTAGATCATCTAAATTTCCAGGAAGGGGAAGAAGCGGATTTTTAATGACTTGACGGCCTTTTTTAATCCATAGAGAGGGGGTAGAATAAAGTTTTTTTGTATAAAAGTTTTTTGCAAATTCTATTAACGAAAAATCGGCCTCGCCAACGATAAGACCGTCAACTGATTTATCTCTGATAACAAATTCCGGAACAGAATTGACATGAACACCACCAAAAAGAGTAAAAATTGATTTAAAGTGAGATTTAATAAATTTGGCCTTTTGAGTACACCAAAGATATTCCGGACTGAAAGGAGAGAAACAGATAACATCGGGATGTAATTTTTTAATTATTTTTGAAATTTGTTGATTCTCCGGGCTTTTTTTGATGGAAATATGAATAGAAGTATTATCAAAAGGTTTAGGACTGAAAAAAAGATTGACAGTGAAACCGGCTCTTTTTAATGAAGCAGAAAGGTACTCAATGCCAATATTTTCATGTTCAGACTGGATAAATAAGAAACTTGGCTTTTTTGAAATCATCAGATATTGTACTCAAAATACTGGTCGTAGGGAATGGTCCAAGAAACACAATCTTCTTGAGTGGCAGATTCCATAATTTTTCTAAAAAGTCGAATAGAATTTCCATGGGCACTGATGGCAATATTTACATTTTGTCCGGCGTATTTTGTCTTTAAATCATTGATAAATTCAGTAACTCTAATTTCTACATCGGCAAAAGATTCACCATTATCGGCTTTGTCAGTCCAGCCGCGATGCCACTTATCGAATTGCTCCTGACCGTATTTTTCAATAGTCTCAGCGTGAGTGTGACCAGCTAAATCACCATAGGACCTTTCGATAATTCTATCGTCAACGATGATTTCTGTACATTCGGGATGAAAGACCAAAACTTCTTTTAAAGTATCTGCCGCTCGAGAAAGACGGGAAGTAATGGCCAAATCTATTTTTTTATTTTTTAACATTTCACCTAATGCTTTGGCTTGTTCAATTCCCAATGAAGTTAGTTTGGCATCAAGCCAACCGGTAAAAGTTTTGCTCAAATTAAATTCTGATTGACCGTGACGGAAGAGGTAAATATTTGACATGAAATTATTATATGCTAAACTTCCTTAAATTTGGAACGCGAATGAGGAAATAATACAACCTCAAAGTATATCGACAAAATCGATACGGGAACTCCCGAAATAGAGTTATGAGTATCACTGCTTTTAGCAAGTACTCGATAATAAGATTAACTTATGTCGAAAGCTAGAGCACCGTGAGGTGCTTTTTTTAGTGAGTAAGTTAATAAAACAAGGTGGTACCGTGAGAAGCCCTCACCCTTGTATTCCAACTGATTGGGATTCAAAGGTGGGGGCTTTTTTGTACCGACGGGAGCCAGACGGTTTTGGCGACAGTCTGTAAAACTGTTTTAAGCAGGTTCAACTCCTGCCCGTCGGACCTATGAAAAAACATAGAAAACAATTGATAGTCCGAAAAGGAAATATGCGTACTTGTTTGTACCGACACTAACTTTGTGTCCTTTGAACTTATTAATATTTAAAAAATATAAAAATGAAAAATAATTTAGAAAAAATAGATGAAAATGAGCGGAGACAAATTGACGAAGCTCAAGATTTT
>JBAZML010000024.1:0-14147 GCA_041649835.1 Candidatus Shapirobacteria bacterium | reverse complement strand
AAAAATTATTGTCGTCGATCCCACTAAATTGGTTAACAATAAAAATGTCACCTTGGGAAAAGTTGCCGATATCTCCCCTACCACCTCTATTCTTGTCCTCATTCCCACCAATAATAAAAATCGGGAATTACAAATAAAAGTTGACTCTAAAACCGAGATAATTACCAGAGACAACAAAACCATAAAATTCACCGACCTTAAAAAAGGCCAAAAGATAGTCTGTGTCTACACCAACAGTCAAACGGCTACTTATCCTGCACTCAAGATTATTACTCTTGACTAAAAATTGACAAAGTCGATTTTATTGTTACAATACTTTCAATGATATTTGCAAATGTGATTTCAAACCATCACCATACCACCAAGTAATTGGCGGTAATTGCTATATCAATTAACCAAAACCGCCAAAGAGCGGTTTTTCTTTGTTCTTTTTTTTAATTATGGTGGTTGTAGCTCAGTTGGTTAGAGCGCGTCCCTGTGGAGGATGAGGTCGAGGGTTCGAGTCCCTTCAGCTACCCAAAGTGTTCCAAAGCTTTAGCCTAGGACACCCAAATAATATGTTCATAAAATTTAATTTTATTCATCACACCCATACCGTGGTCAAGAACCTGCGGGGTGTTTCTTTGGCCTAAAAACTTTATCAAACTTTTAAAATCCCCGTAAATTCGGGGATTTTTTATTGAACAAATTATGTTCAGAATCCCAAACATTAAATTAAAAATATGAAAGAAATATTAAATTTACAAATACCTTCTCTTCCGGAAGCAACCATTAAAACAGACAATTTGGTTTCCTCAGAACAATCATTAGAAATCGCCAAATTGTATGCCGAGGTTTTTCGTGGTTCCCCTTGGAACGAAGCTGTTAAATGTGACACTTGCGAACAATTTCAAGGTTCAGAAATACAAATTGAATCAAATTGTGACTGTGGCGGAATTTTCAAAGAAGCCTATCCCCCATTGGAAACTTCCGATTACATTCAAAAGGATTCTCAAAAACCAGGTTTTAGAATAATTACTGCCGAATCAAAGGGCAAGCTTATTGCCTTTTCCTGGAGTTATTTAACCACTCCGATAGAATTAGCTATAAGTAAATGGTCTACTCCGGAATTTCAGGCCATTGTCGTCGATACCCTTAAACAACAGGGGTTGGATGCCAATACTCAGTTTCGTTACCTAAACGAAACCGGAGTTAATTCTGAATATCGCAATCTTGGTTTAGCTAGTCGACTGCGAACTAAATCCACCGGTCCAGAAATTACTGTTGCCAGAACCAACAGCAATTCACCCATGACAGTTATCAATTACACACAAAATTTTGATCAGATCATGGGCCCAAAAATGTTTTTTGATCGTCAATTGCGAACAATTTTTCCTACCGGTGAAATTGCTAATTGTCTAGATCAAGAAAACCCGTCCAGGGTATTATTTATTAAAAAAATATAATGACAGAAAAAATAAATATTCTTCAAAAAATAATTGAGAAACCAAAACAAATAATTTCTGATATTAAAACTCGTTACGAACAACAAAAACTCGAAGAAGCAGAGTGGTGGAACAAATATTTAACCACACCACCTGCAGAAGGTGAACCTCTAACCAAGAGATATGAAAGCTCTTGGGGAGCAATGGGAGGTTTTGATAATCGGGATTATCGATGGGATCAAGAATCTGGAACCTGGATTGAAACCGCCAGATATTTTGAAAGTGGTTATGGTCCCCACTAATATAGTTATTTATTTTAGTTAAACTACATATATGACCAAAATCTTAGAACTAACTCAAAAATTAATCTCCATCCCCTCCTGGGTCGATGAACAAATTAACGAGGTAAAAATTGGTGAATTCATTTTTGAATATTTAAGAAATAACACGAGACTTTCGGTTGAAAAAGAAATGGTTGTTGATGGTCGTTTTAATATCCTGGTGGGCTTTAGCCAGGATATTAAAACTTTGGTTATGGGCCACATCGACACTGTCGGCATCAATGACAATTGGGAAACCAATCCTATTGTTCCCATCATTAAAAATGGCAAATTATATGGTCGTGGCACCACTGATATGAAAAGTGGTCTCGCCGCTATGATATTGACTGCTGCCGACAAAAATTTACCAAAAAACATAGCTTTTCTTTTTTATATCGATGAAGAATATAATTTTGCCGGTATTAAAAAATTCATGCTTGATTATGGTTCAAAAATAAAACCAACCTCAATCATCTCTCTTGATGGTTCCGAACTAAACATCGCCAATGGTTGTCGTGGTCTGATAGAAATTTCAGCCACAATTACCGGTAAATCTTGTCACGCCTCCAGACCGGAAAATGGGGTTAATGCTCTCGAAGTCACTTTCAAATCAGTTGAAAAACTTAAAAAATATTTAAAAAATATTTACGACTCAGAATTAGGTAACACACCTCTCAATCTGGCTTCTATCACCGGTGGTCAAGCTGCCAATGTCGTTCCCGATACTTGTCAATTTATCCTCGACATCAGACCCTCATCACCAAAAATTAATGCCAAACTAATTGTTAATCAATTAGAAAAATATGTTAAAAAATTTGGAGGAAAATTAACTAATTATCAAATCAAATTTGATTTTGGTTCCTGGTTGACTCCAAAATCAAATTTAGAAAAACTGGGTTTAAATTTTAAAAATATAAGTTCCTCTGGCTATATGGATACCCAGATGCTTTGGATTATTTTTGATAAACCAAATTGTCTGACCATCGGTGCTGGAGCTCAAAGTACAGCACACTCTTCCAATGAATATATCGAAATAGAAAAATTAGAAAAGTTACCAAAAATTCTTTTCGATATTATTCAGAAAATATAATTTATCAGGGCGGGTTTTATACCCGCCCAAACCAAATTAATTTACAATGTTAAAATCAAACTATGAATAACAATGCACCTCAGACATTAAAAGGCTTTCGGGATTTTTTGCCCGAGACTATGGCCGTTAGAAATTACGTTAAAAATATTTTTATCGAGGCTTTCGAAAAATTTGGTTTTGAACCACTCGAAACCCCCACCCTCGAATATGCCTCAGTTTTAATGGGGAAAAATGGCGAAGAAGCCGACAAATTAACTTATAATTTTCAGGATCAAGGCGAGCGCCAAATAGGACTTAGATACGATCTAACCGTACCTACAGCCAAAGTACTTGCCATTTATGGCTCTCAAATCTCCATGCCTTTCAAGCGTTATCAAATTCAACCTGTCTGGCGCGCCGACAAACCTCAAAAAGGCCGCTACCGAGAAATTCTTCAATGTGACATTGATACTTTTGGTACTGCTTCCCCCACCGCCGATGCAGAAATCGTTGCTGTTATTTATGACATTCTTCAAAAACTAAATTTTAAAAAATATTCTATCCGTCTAAATAGCCGGACTGTTTTAAAAAATATTTTAAGTCAAAGTGGTATCACCGAAAATCAATCCTCAGCTCTTCAAAGTCTCGATAAATTCCAAAAAATAGGCGAAGAAGGAGTAAGAAATGAGCTCATTAGCAAAGACTTTTCTGAGGTTCAAATAGATTCTCTCTTTAAATGTACCAAACAGGCTAAGCCGGATGAAAATTTACAGGCAGTTTTTAATTCCATAAAAGCTTTTGGTATTCCTGAATCTGCCTACGTTTTTGATCCCACTATGGTCCGCGGTCTTGATTATTACACCGGTACAATTTTTGAAACTTATGTCGAAGAACCTAAAATTGGTTCCATCACTGGTGGTGGTCGTTATGATAATTTAATCAAAACTCTAGGTGGACCAGACATCCCCGCCGTCGGCACAACTTTAGGTCTCGACAGAATCGTTGATTGTATTATTGAATTAAATTTATTACCAAATTTACCCAAGACTAAGGTTAAAGTTATGGTTGGAAATTTTGGAGCCGATACTCAAGATCAGTCTTTAAAATTGACTTCCCTCCTCCGAGACAATAATATTCCGACAATTTTTTATCCGGACGCTGACAAAATTGGCAAACAATTTAAGTATGCTTCTGACAAAAATATTCTCTTTGTCGCCCTCATTGGTAGTAACGAAGCAGCCAACAATGAAGTTACTCTCAAAAATATGTCTACTGGTGAACAAAAGACCATAAAACAAGGAGAAATCATAAATAATCTATAATTTCTGCTATAATAACCCCTATGAAACCAGCTATCCATCCTATCTATCATGATGATTGTCAAGTCACTTGTGCCTGTGGCAACAAATTCACTACCGGTTCAACTCTCGAAAAAATCGAAGTCGAAGTCTGTAGTAAATGTCATCCTTTCTTCACCGGTCAACACAAATTTGTCGACATCAAAGGAAGAATTGATAAGTTCAAAGAAAAGCAAGCCCAAGGTGTTGCTTACACAGCCGCTAAAGCTGCAAAAGCTTCTAAAAAAGTCAAAGAAGATAAAAAATCCAATTAGATATTTTGAACCGCCAATCATATAATCAATTTATATTTGGCGGTTTTATTATAACTATTAACTAAACAACTATTAAACTAATTATCTAAACAATGCCTATATCAAACTCCAACATCGCCATTCTCGAATTTCGTATCGGTCCCGGTGGCCAAGAAGCCAGCCTGTGGCTCGAGGACTTAATGCGCATGTACATTCGTTATGCCGAAAAAGTTGGTTGGAAAGTGAATTATTTAGACAATGACATCTTAAAAATTTCCGGCCTCGATGCCTATAACCAATTAAAATGGGAAACTGGCACTCATCGGGTTCAACGCATTCCCATTACAGAAAAAAGGGGTCGTATTCAGACCTCTACCGCCGCTGTAGCTGTTTATCCCCAAGTTACCTCTCATGATATCGTTTTAAATCTTGATGATGTTGAAATGACAGCTTCAAGAGCAGGAGGTAATGGTGGTCAAAACGTCAATAAGGTCTCAACTGCTGTTCGAATACTTCACAAACCTACAGGACTCACCTTCTCTGTCCGTCAGGAACGTTCTCAGGAACAAAATCGAGCTATTGCTATGGATTTACTTCGGGCCAAGCTGTGGCAGATGGAAGAAGATAAAAAAATTTCACAATTAGGTACCACCCGAGATAAAGTCGGCCTAGCCATGCGTGCCGACAAAATTCGTTCCTACAATTATCCCCGAAACCAAATTAAAGATCACCGAATCGATAAAGAATTCAACCTCGCTAAATGTCTCAATGGAGATTTGATGGATCTTCTCCTCGAACTTACCGTACTTGACGAACCACAGACTCAGAACTGAGTCATTTTGATATAATAAATCAGTATGAAAGAAAAAGTTGAAACCATCTGTCGCTTGCCAAATAATCCCGGCCGACTTTGTCTTAATCCCAATGGTGATGGACATTGTGGTGAATGCGATCTGGCACAAGAATGGATTATTAGTATTTCAGAACAATTTCCAGACCGAGTACTTCGATTGAGAAGAACTACTTTTGGTGCTGTTCTTCAGGCAGACAAAAATCGCCCTAAAGCTGCCTCAATCGTTAAAGGAATAGTTTTTATTAACTCTTCTTCTCTAAAACAACCGTAAGTTCCAATTTTTCTTTATTTCTCCACACCTTTAATACCACTGACTCTCCAATTTTCTTTTTATTTACATAAGTCGCTAAAACTACATCACTTTCTGATAATTTTATATTATCAACCTCCGTCACTATATCATTAACCTTCACTCCAGCTTTATCAGCTGGACTATCTGTTATTACACTTTGAACAAAGGCTCCCACGGGTACATTATTTGATACAGCAGATTCTTTGGTAATCATGGCATAACTTATACCAAGATATGGTCTTTCAAACTGACCGGTACTACCAAATACATCAATAGACTCTTTAACAATGTTTATTGGTAAAGCAAATCCAATACTTTGACCTGACTGCGACACTGCTACATTTACTCCGATAACCCTTCCACTAGAATCAAAAAGTGGTCCTCCGGAATTTCCTGGATTTATCGCAGCATCAGTTTGGATAACATTATCCAATTTTTCAGAACCAATACTGCTTCCGGCTACAATACCTCTACCTAAACCTGAAATTACTCCTTTGGTCACCGTCGACCGAAACTCCCCCAAAGCGGTACCTATAGCAATTACAGTCTGACCCACCTTGAGCTTATCAGAATCTCCCATGTCTACCGGAATTAAGCCTGTTTTATCAATCTTAAGAATTGCTAAGTCATTAACTGGATCCCGATAAATATTTACAATTTCAACTACTTCATCTTTACCAATTATCACTTTGTATTTTGCTGTCGTATCAGCTACCACATGTTTATTGGTCACAATCAAACCATCACTGGTAATCACAAAACCTGTCCCAATGTCCTGTTCAATCTTCTTTGTCGACGCAATATCCAAATTGTAAAATAGTCCACCCCATGGATTTAGAATTGTTTGAGTTTTAATCATTGACACCGTTACTACACTCAAATTTGCTTTTTCTACCACTTTTGTCACTACTGATTCCTCATCAGTTACAATAATTTTCTCCTTATTTGTGGTTAAATTTTTACCAATACCAATTCCACCGATAAAAACAATCGCTACTATTATTATTCCAAAACCAATTTTTAAAATTTTATTCATTTTAATAAAGTTTCTACAGCTTTATCCAATTGATTATCCTGTTTATCTTTATTCTCCGGATTCCATTTTTCCTCAATATCCGGCAATATTCCCACTCCATGAATATTATTTCCTTTGGGTAACAACCACTTGGCGATGGTTACATGTAACCCGGATCCATCAGCGAAATCTATTGGTGATTGGACTGTTCCTTTTCCAAAACTCTTAACTCCTACCAAAGTTGCTCTTTGGTAATCCTTCAAGGCGCCGGCTAAAATTTCAGAAGCAGAGGCAGAACCTTCATTAATCAAAACTACTAATTTATCATTGACTAGCTTTCCTTTTGTTCCATCGACTTTATATATTTCTTCTTTTCCGTCTGAAGATCTCTGAGTTACTACTATTCCATCTCTCAAAAAATCTGAAGCTACCAAAACACTGGCCTGCAAATATCCTCCAGGATTATTTCTCAAATCTAATACTACACCACCATAATTGGTTCCTAATTTGTTTTTTTCAACAATTATTTTGTCCACTTCCTCTGGCCAATCCTTATATGTTTGTTCACTAAATTTGTACAATTTTATCCAAGCAATAGTCTTTCCACCTTTTTTTATCCACTCCATTTCCATACTGGGAACTAAAATATTTTCTCTCACTAAAGTTTTTTCAAAAGTATCCTTTTGTCCATCTCTATAAAATTTTAAAGTCACCTCAGTTCCAACTTTTCCCCGAATCAAGGTAACCGCCTCTTCCAATGTAATCCCGGCTGTGTCTTTGTCAACATTTTTTTCTTTATCAACAATTTTCAAAATCAAATCTCCCGCTCTAATACCGGCTTTTTCTGCCGGAGTTTTTGCCAATGGTGCCATTACCGCCAAATTCTTATCTTTATACCCCAATTGAATACCCACACCTCCAAATTCACCTGCCAAGTCGTCATTAGTATTTTTATTTTCTTTTGGCGCTAAAAATACCGTGTATGGATCACCCAAAGCTGCCACCATACCCGAAATGGCTCCATAAGTCATGGTTTTATCATCCAATTTATCCTTTTCCAAAAAATTTTGTTTTAATTTATCCTTTACCTTCCACATTAATGACAAATCCAAAGTCTCAGTACTTTTATTACTTTCGCCTGATGTCAAAGCCACTGTCTTTCCTGCCCTAAAGCTTACCAAAGAGGTCACTGCCATCAAAGCTAAAAATATGAATATATTCCTAATCTGTTTTTGCATGTTTTTATTCTACCTCAACTTTTTCCACTCGTCTTTATCAACTTTTTTTATGACAATTTCACTTTCGGTACCACTTTCATCTTCCAGACAAATTATCCCTTTAACTCCGATAACTTCAGCTTTCGTTAAAATACTCTCGTCAAGCATTTTAACCATGATTATTTTATCTCTGGCTTCAAAATTTAGATCCTTCAAGCACTCTACGGTTTTGGACCATATTTTTCCTTTTATCATTCACTCTATATTACTCTTCCGATGCGGTATAAGGCAACAATGCTAGTTCTCTGGCTTGTTTAATCACTTGAGATAGATTTCTTTGATGTTTCATACACACACCAGTTGATTGGGCTGAAAGCATTCGACATCGTGGTGATAGAAATTCTCTCAACTTCTCATAATCTCGCCAGTTAGGAACAGATTTAGCTTTACAAAAAGCACAATCATTACCTCGGCCTTTTAATCTGATTAAACGGTTTCTATCTTTTTTATTATTTTTCTTCATATTTTATTCTCCTATTGGGGCATCAGAAATGTCTCGTTCAGCACCAATGTCATCAGGAATAACGATATCTTCAATTGCTCCATTATTCAAATCAATATGTTCATCCACACTCGCCACAACTTCACCACCTTCTCTGTTTGCGGACATACCTACACCCTTACTGTCTAATATAATCATGTCTTCAATCACAATCTCTGACACTTGTTTTCTTATATTCGATGCATCAGTAATTTCTCGATATTGAATTCTTCCCTGAACATAAACCCTTCTACCTTTAGATAACAATTGAGAGCAAAGTTCCGCCAATTTATTCCAGGCCACAATTCGGTGAAATTGAGCATCTTCTTTTTTTTCACCTTGTTTGGTAATCCAAACTCTGTTGGTCGCCAGACCAAAAGAAACTACTGCCATTCCGGCTGGAGTATATCTTAACTCTGGATCACGGGTTAAGTTTCCAATTAACATGACTTGATTCAAACATCGACTAGGCATTTTTTTCCCTCTATCTTAAATTTTTAATATTAAATAACGGATGACTTGCACATCACGATTTAAAAATAATTTAAATTCCGTTGATTTGATTGGTTTATTTCCACCAATAGTAAATACCCAAAAATCACCCTTATCTAAGCCTTTAACCTTATAAGCTAGGGTTTTGTTCCCTAAATCATCACGGTTATCAATCGAAAAATCCATTCCCGTGAGGTGGTCTTCAATTAATTTAATAGTTTTTTCTTTGTCTTTTGACTCGGCCTTGGGGTTCAAAACCACAATCACCTCGTACTTATAGTTGCTGTCTTTCATCGAAGATTAGCTTAACATGATTCTTTTAATATTACAATCATAAAATCCCTGATAATCGTTATTTATTGTCATCAGTCTCATCGTTAAAAAGTTTCGAAGCATCATTATATACATTTTTAGCGGTTTCCTCGACGTCATCTCCTGCCAATTTACTTGCAGCTCCTATTTCACCAATGAAACCACTTAATGAATCAATAGCATCGTCACATGCTTCTAATTTTAATTTATCAGAGTCAATGTCTACATCCAATATTGCCATCAATTGATCAATTATTTCTTCACTTATCTCTATCTCTTCGTCACTACCAGCTGTCGCCAATATCTCATTGGCTCTCTTCAAAGCCCCTTCCGATAAATCGCAACCAAGGATTATTTCTCTAGCCTCTTTTAGCTTCATAAAATAATATTAACATAAATTATATTGCCGCAGCAGTTGCTTCCGGAGTCACTGAAGTGGCTTTACCTTTACTTTTAGCTTTTGCAAATAAATCTTTTGCATTTTGTTTTCTTTCAATTCTTCCTCTTAAAAGTTTTGCCTCAGCCCTCAAAGCTCTTCTCTCAGCTCTAGCCGCTAACTCAGCCACTCTGATTGGCTTCAAAGATTCTCTCAATTGGCTTCTGTTAACAATATATCCCTCAGGGACCTCTTCACCATTTGCTTTTAATCTTTTTGCTTCAGCATAACTGTCATTTAGTCGGGCCCTTTCTCCCACTAATTGTTTTACCTCAGCATCTTTCCATTTTGCTTCCACTAAATCTATTTTTGATTTGACAAAATCAACTCCGTCAAGAACATAGCTTTTTGCCGTATCAATAATACCCAAATTTTGTCTTCTTTCCTGAATTTCTTGTGCTTTTTCAGAAAAATATTCCTTACTCTCAGTCCATTTATTTTTAACCACTTCCCAAGCTTTTTTTCCGGTCTCTTTAACTTTATTTACTCCCCTTTCAATTGCCGATCCAACTCTATCAAAAAAACTGGATCCCGTCACTTTGTCTACTTGATCTTTTGATACCTCACCCGTCGCACTTTCAACCTTGTCAGCAATTCCCACAAAATTTTTAAATCTTTCAAAAAGCCCCTTAACACCAGGTTTATACACACTGTTTTCAACTTTTGGAGCTCGATCAATTTTTATTGGAGGAGGAGTAACTTCTGTCATTTTTTAAATATTTTAATAACTAATAACATTTATTATAGGATTATGCATTTACTTGTCAAGTACTTTAATTTTAAACCCACTTGGCAAATCTTCCACAACATATCCCTTTTCATTAATTAGACTTCTTAGTCTATCGGCTTCAACCCAATTCTTTGCAGCTTTAGCATCCGCCCTCTTTTGAGTTAAATCTATAATCTCCTGAGGAATATCAGCTTCCTTTATTTTTTTATCCAAATTCAGCCCCAACACCTTATCAAAATCCAATATGGTTACCTTCTTATCCTCCGGACTAACTTTTTCATCCTTCATTAATTTCCAAACTAATGCCATAACTTCGGGCATTGCCAAATCATCAGCAATTAATTTTTTAAAATTATCCTGATACTCTGTATTTAATTTCCCACCATTTGGTAATTCCCCTATTAACCGCTTTAACTTATCGTAAGCTACTTGTGCAATTTTTAGATTGTCCAGGGAAAATTCCATCCCTTTACGGTAATGAGTTGTTAAAAATAGATAACGATATCCCAATGGTTCAATTCCCATTTCCACCAGTTCTTGGGCAGTAAAAACATTTCCCAATGATTTGGACATTTTTGTTCCACCTTTCCCAGTTACCCAAGCATTATGAATCCAAAAATTAGCGGTTTGATGACCGAAGGCTCCAAAACCTTGAGCAATCTCGTTGGTATGATGTACTGGGATATGATCTATCCCTCCGGTATGAATATCAAAAGTTTCACCCAAATTTTTTACTGACATGGCCGTGCATTCCAAATGCCATCCCGGAAATCCTATTCCCCATGGACTTTCCCATTCCATTTGTCTTTTTTCATTCTTCGGACTAAATTTCCATAAAGCAAAATCACTTTTATTCCTTTTTTCTTTGCTTACTTCATCTCTATCAGTATCAATAATTTCATCGAGTTTTAAATTGGCAAATTTGGCATAATCGAGAAATTTGCTGGTATCGAAATATATTCCATCACTAATTTTATAAGTAAAACCATTCTTTTCAATTAATTTAAGTAATTCAATTTGTTCCTCAACATATTCGGTTGCCGGACATACTATATTAGGCCGGACAATATTCAATAATTCTTCACTCTCAAAAAATTGTTCTTCATATTTCTTTGCCAATTCCCATACTGACAAGCCCTCTCTCTTTGCCCCTTTTTCCATTTTATCTTCACCACTATTGGCATCAGAAGTTAGATGACCAACATCAGTCAAATTCATCACTAGTTTTACTTCATAATTAAAATACTTTAGAGTTCTAGCTAAGATATCTACAAACAAATAGGCATACATATTCCCCAAGTGTTGATCCCAATATACTGTTGGACCACAGGCATAAATCCCCACCTTACCTTCATTAAGACTCTGAAACTCCTCCTTACTCCGGGAAGACGTATTATAAAAATAAATTTTTGGGTTCATCTTTAATCAATTTTACCACCCTTAAATTCACTCGTCTGGGACATGGCAGCCGGGTCAGGTGCTTGTGATTTCCTCTTTTTTCCGGGAGAATTTTGTCTTTTAGCTTGTTCTCTTTTCACATTCCCCGGTTCTTCTACCATGTTTTGTCTTTCTCTCTCTTCTGCTTCCCGTTGCAATTTAATTTTTTCCAAAAATTCTTCCTCTTTCTTTTTTTCCTCACTTTTTTCTTCCTCATCGACTTGTTTTATTTCCGCTTCCACATTCCGGCCTTGACTCGCCGAAGCCTTTTGGCGAAGTCGGTCCATTTCTTCTTGTTTTTTTCTTTCATCTTCTGCTTTGGCTTTTTCCATTTCTTCATCGCTCATTGGTTTGGCATCAGCCACTAATTCCTGTCCTGTAACCACAGTACTAATTACTTGTTCCGCACTTTTTATCCCCTGTTCAGCTATTTCCGTTCCAGCATTCTGAATTGCTTGCAATATTTTTGTTGCATCAACCATATTTACTTTAGATTAACAAATTTTTCATAAATAAACCTTGAACAATTTGCAAGTATAATTTATTTTTATAACTCCCTTCGTCCCTCAAACGCTCTCGATAAAGTTACTGAATCTGCAAAACCAAGTTCAGCCCCCATTGGCAACCCACTTCCAATTCTGGTTACTTTTCCCTGATAATTAATTCCCTCTAGCTTCTTTTTTATATAAAGTGCGGTCCCCTCACCTTCAATGGTCGGATTAGTAGCCAAAATTATTTCTTCAATTCCGTCCCCTTCAACCCTCGACAATAATTCAGTAATTTTTAAATCGTCAGGACCTACGTGATCCAATGGATTAATTACCCCGCCTAGAACGTGGTAAATACCATTAAAACCGCCAATTGCTTCTACAGCTAAAACCTCATCTGCCCTTTCCACTACGCAAATTAGTTTCCGGTTTCGGTTGTTATCTTTGCAGATATCACACTCTTCTTCTTCTCCAACTCCAAAACATATTCGACAAATTTTAATTCTTTTTTTCAAATTTGCAATCGAGTCAGCCAGCTTTTCCGTAAAATTATCCGGTACGGCCAATAGATAAAAGCCCAATCTGGCCGCACTTTTTGGACCAATCCCCGGCAATCTTTCAAAATTTTCAATAACTTCGTTAAGTGCTCGGGGTATCTTTTTCATTTTATTTCATCAAGCCTTCCAGTCCACCCAAATCTTGCATTTTTTTAGCCGCATTTTCCTGAGATTTTTTCATTGCTTTATTGATAACTTCCACTAAAATTTTGTTTTCTGATCCGTTAATCGACAAAAATTTAATTTTCTGATCACCAGTGACTTTTATTGAAATTCCATTTTCATCCATTTCAGTTAACTCAGATTCCAAGGCTCTTTTTAACTTAAATGCCTGGGCCATTAATTTTGCTTTATCAAACATACTTTTATTTAATTATTAATATATAAATAACTTTTCTATTATAACGTTAAGTTGTTGTTTTCTCCTCTATCCAAAAATATCCTTAGCTACATCATAAATTTCTGCTTCCGTAACCACTTTTTTTTCGTCATTATTAGCTATCTTAAAAGGCACCGCTCTTTTGCTTTCTCCATCAGCCAACACACAATCAAAACTTAAATAGCCCCCGAAAACCTTATCCAATCCAATCTCCACAATTTTACGATTTTTAGCTTCTTCTAATTTTTCTTTATGAAACTTATAAAAAACTTCAATAACCAATCCATCACCAGTCATCTTCTGGGGTCTAGCTGCCCGTAAAAAGGCCTCTACTGAATGATTATAAGGTTTTACCGCTTGTAGCACTTCTCCCCATTTTTCTTCTATCTGGGCTATCTCAATCACCACTTTTGGTTTTGTCTCAACTTCCCTCACTGCTTCAATAATTTTTTTTTCAATCTCTTTCTCTTTTTCTATTTTCATTTCTTCCCAAGAATTATTGATAATCTTTTTTTCTTTGATTTCTATCTTCTCAATTCTAGTTTCTATCTTTTCATTTCTCGAATCTTTTTTTTCTGCCATTTCAATCACCGCCAGCTCCAAAGGTAGCTGCTCAATGACCGCAATTTTTTCCAATTCTCCGGTTCTCACTAAAATTTCTAACCATCTTTTTAGATTCTTATCATCAAGGTTCAAAAGTAATTTTTGGTGAAAATATTGAAGCCATTTTAATCTTAATTCCCCAAAATCAACCCCTTTTTGAGCCATTATTTCTAACTTACTCATAATGACTTTCATTTCCCCACCCTCTAAATCTGTTTCTAATTCTTCTGGCTGATATTCCCCCCTCATAGCCACAAAAAATGTATTTACTTGTTCCTCACTAATCTTATTACCAAACTGTAAACAAATTTCATTAAAAGTTCTTTGTAGATTTCTAAAACTACCATCAGAATTTTGAATTAACAATTTTCTTCCCGCCTCTTCAATCTCA
>JBAZML010000023.1:0-15176 GCA_041649835.1 Candidatus Shapirobacteria bacterium | reverse complement strand
ATGGACTGCAAACAATAAATCACCTTGTTGAGTCCATGTTGGCATTCCGGTAGCTGGACCTGGTCTCATTGATAAGAAATAAACCACTCCTAGGTCTGCCTGTGCATCAAAGCTTATAGACTCAGTCATAAGTGCGAAACCGCCTCCAGATGTACCTACAGCGGTTCTAGCACCGGCCATCGAAGCACCTGAAGCAATCGAAGCTACAGCGATTTCATCTTCAGGATGAATTACCTTAATTTTAAACTCATCCATATTTTTAGCTAAAAAATGTAGTACTCCAGAGGCTGGAGTCATGGGGTAGGCGACAAACATGTTCAAACCAGCCTTGTAAAGCCCCCATCCGGCGGCTTCATTACCATCGACAATAATCTTTTTTTCAGTATTTTTACCCTTATCTACAGTTAATTTTTGACAATTTTTCTCCCCCCACTCAAAACCCATATCTAAAGCTTTAATATTATTTGAATCATTTCCATAAGTCTCTTTAACATTCCTTTCAGCAAATTCTTTGTCTAAATCTAATAAATAGGCAAACAAACCAAGAGTAATTGTGTTGGCATAAATTGTGCCGCCAAGTTCGGTGCACATATCTTTAAATGGTATATTAATTTTACTGTCATTATCGGCAAAAACTAACGTATCTTTTCCAAATTCTTTTTCATGTTCTTGCCAATGGCCCGCCACTAAACTAACAAAGACATCTACTATTCTGTGAACTGAATACACTTCGCCAGCTGAAAAGCTGACTTGATAGGTGTTATGTCCGCCGCGAACGAGAGATGGGTATTCAGAATAATCTTTCAAATAATAGCCACTATCGCTTAACATTTTGGCTAACAACAAACCTGCTGATTTAATTCCCGTTCCTGCTGGACCGGCAATTTTGACTGTGATGACTTTATCCATAATGTCTATTCTACTATAGTTTTCCGGCCATTAAACCTGATACCTTATGCTTCCAGTTTTCTCTTTTGTTTCGACCAATTGCCTAGTGAAAGTTTATCGGCAAGTTCCATATTAGTTTTAATCACTCTATGACAGGGGAAACTCATATCCTCGTTTCCCCGCAGAGCCCAGCCTACCACCCGGGCATTTGTGCCTACTAAACGAGCAATTTTTTCGTAATTTTTTGTCTTTTCCTTCTGAATCTTTTTCACATATTCTCTGATTTTCACAAATATCCCCTTATTTATTTTATTAAATTTAACTTTTGATACACTCATTCAGTGATAGCAATTTTATTTGCACTCATTGCTTTTGTTGGTTGGGGAACAGCCGATATATTTGGCGGTTTTGTTGCTAGAAAAATTGGCGGGTATTCTTCAGCAGTTTTGTCATATGTTTTAAGTATCATACTGGCCACTCTCTATATTCCTTTTGCCTTACAGGAATTAAACAATATAACTCTGAGCACAATTATTTGGTTACTCATATTAACCCCAATTGGAGTTATTCCATTAATTACCCTATATGAAGGTATAAAAGTCGGCAATGCCTCCCTTAATGGGACTATTGCTGGTTCATTCGGTGGACTTGTTGTAATTTTATCTGTAATTTTTCTTGGTGAAAAAATTAGTTCCGTCCAAATTGTTTCAATCTTAATTATTTTAGCTGGACTAATACTTTCATCACTAGACTTCAAAACCCTGAAAGCCAAGCAGTTTTTGACAGATAAAGGTATTCCATATGCCATAATTTCATTGATTACGTGGGGAATTTATTTTACTTTTGTCAAAATACCAATTAGAGATATTGGTTGGTTTTGGCCGGCATATCTATCTTGGTGGGGTTTTCCAATTGTTCTTATATTTATGAAAATGAAATCAATTAAGTTAATATTTCCGAAGGATGGAAAATTAATTAAATTAATGTTGGTTAATGGTTTATTACTTACAGCAGCTCTTTTTGCTTATAATTTAGCTGCCAGTAAAGGCCAAACGGCTATTGTTGCACCCATTGCTAGTTCTTACCCTGCACTTTTTGCTGTTTTAGCCTATTTTGTTTTTAAAGATCGTCTTAGCAAACAACAAATTATTGGGGTAATAGTCACTCTTTTCGGTATTATCTCACTTTCGTTAATGTCTTAGATATTTATTGTTTTGTCCTATAATTTGACATATTTTTTTGATGTGTTACACTTCCATCTGATTTGCGAACGCCCCCCTGTCACATCTTTCGTTGTGCTTGAATAATTGTGGGCCCAATGCTCATCAATTATTATGTATCAACAAAATACTACATCTCGTCCTGCGCGTACTTTTTCTAAATTTGGTCAAAGACCAACATTCTCCTCATCCCGTGGTCCCTCTCGTGGTGGTTATTCTTCACAGAGTTCAAGATCTTCTAGTCAAAGTTCATCTAGTGGTGGTTATTCTTCACCAGGTTCCTCTCAAGGGTCATCTCGAGGTGGATATTCATCCCAAGGTTCTCGTGGCGGATTCTCTGGTTCTTCCAGATTTTCCGGTCCCTCTCGTGGTGCTCCCCGCCGTCGTTTTGGAAATATTATTAATCCCGCTCTGTTTATCAAAAAAGCTGAGGAATTTATTAAAAACGAAGAGACCAATCCGGTTCACTCTTTTGAAGATTTTAAATTTGACACTCAACTTTTAGCCAACATTAAGGCCAAGGGTTATCTCAAGCCGACTCCAATTCAAGATCAATTAATCTCTGAAGTTGTCGCTGGTCGTGACGTTTTGGGTATATCTAACACCGGTACCGGTAAGACCGCTGCCTTCGCTTTACCTTTAATCGACGCCATTACCAAAAATCCTAACAAAAGAGTTTTAATTTTGGCTCCAACTCGTGAATTAGCTCAACAGATTAAAAGTGATTTTCGTGATTTCACTCCCGGTTTACGAGTCTATTTAGCTCTCGCTATCGGTGGTGCTTTTATGCGCGAACAAATTATGGATATTCGTCGTGGTCCCAATGTTATTATTGGAACTCCAGGGCGTATCATGGATTTGAATCGTCGTCGTGTCATTAATTTTGCTCAATTCGATACTCTGGTTTTGGATGAAGTTGATCGCATGTTAGATATGGGTTTTGTCGCTGACATCAAATCTATTGTTTCTCAAATTACTCAAGCTCATCAAACTTTATTTTTCTCCGCAACTGTGGACAAAAAGATTGAAGTATTAATTGATACATTCTTAAAAGATCCTGTTAAAGTTACTTTAAAATCAACTCCCACTTCTTCTCATGTCGAGCAAGATGTTATCCGAGTTCCCCGTTTTGACAAGGAAAGTACTTTAACCAAACTTTTAAAACAAGAAGATTATAAGAAAGTTCTGATTTTTACTTCTACCAAGCTTTATGCCGAAAAATTAACCATTTCTTTAAAGGCTCAAGGATTTGCTGTTGATTCCCTTCATGGTGATAAACGTCAAAGTCAAAGAGTCACCGTCATTCGTGGCTTTAAAGAAGATCAATTAAAAATCGTTGTAGCTACCGATGTGGCTGCCCGTGGATTAGACATTCACAATATTACTCACGTCATCAACTACGATCAACCCGCTACATACGAGGATTATATTCACCGCATCGGTCGTACCGGTCGTGCTGATCAAAAGGGTTATGCTCTCACCTTTATCGACCCGTAATTATTCTTAAAATACAAACAAAAACCGCCGTTTTCACGGCGGTTTTTAATTTTACAAGTCTTAATTTGTTTTTATTTGACTTCCACTTGGAGTACCACTTGGGACATTTGGCATACTGGGGTTTAGTTGAATGTTTGATCCACTTATACTGCCATCAGTATTTGGGATTCCAAATACAATCACTTTTTCTCCCATCTTCAAGTCACTGATTTGAGCCACCATAGCTTTATTTACAGTAGTTTTATCACTTAACAGAATAATTCTCGAGTTTCCATCATTACTTTTTACAGTAATTGATTTGGAATCAACATTTATAATTTCGCCCAAAGTTTGGTTACTACCCATTCTTTTTTGACCAATGCCAGTTTGAGTGGTACCAGTTTGGGTTCCTCCGTTTCTATTGTTTTGATTTCTACCGTTAAAAGGATTGTCAGTCGTAAATCGGGAGTCCTGATTTATTTTGGGAACTTTATTTTGTTGGTATTTTATTCCTCCAAAAAAAGCTGCGCTGCTAACAACAACCAACAAAACTATTGTTACTACATTCAAACTTTCTTTTATATTTATTTTTTTCACTTATATTTTTAAATTAATTACTAATATTTTAAGATACTTTCCAATTCTGAAATTTAACTGAAAAATGTTTAAGTTATAATGTTTAGAGATGTTCTCAAATAAAAAAATATTTCAAATTGCTTGGGATTGTGATGGAGTCTTGGCCGAATCCCATGGACCAGTATTAAAAGCAGCAAACAAAAAATTAAGCCAGATATTAGGCAAAAAAATTGAATTAACTAAATCTAATTTAAATACTTTCGATGCTCTTTCTGAAAAAACTTATGAATTAACGAAAAGTGAAAAAATTTCTACTGAGATTAAAGAATTTTGGCATACACCCGAGATTCTACGTATTTCTCCGCCCAATCCAGCTACCATTGAAGTTTTTAAACGTTGTCAGTCTTTACCCAATACTAGTCAATGTGTCATTACCACTCGTCGTTTCCAGAATCGTCAAATTACCAGAGAATGGTTGGAACAATATTTACCGTCAATAAATTGGCAACAAAATCTTTTTATTAGACAAGAGTCAGATTCTATGAACGGTGAAGAGTTTAAAATTATTCATCTTAAAAAAATTAATTGCATGATTGAAGACAATACTGTCACTGTCACCAATATTAATCGGGATCGTCCCAAATGTAATGTAATCTATATAAATCAACCTTGGAATAAATTAGATCAAGATAAATATCGTTCTCAATTTCGTCTTGATTTTGATGATTCAGAAGGAATTTTTAAAAAGATATTAGCCATTCGAGAAAAATATTTTTCATATTGTTCATAAAGTTGATTAAATCTTATTCGTACCTTAATGCCTCAATTGGCTGAAGATTTGCCGCCCGTCTGGCTGGATACCAACCAAACAAAATCCCGATAGCTACCGAGACCACAAATGCCAGAGCCACAGAGCTAGGGGATACTGTAAATATCGATGAATTTACTTTTGCATATACGTACGATGCCGAAATTCCAACTATTATTCCAATAATTCCACCAACAAAAGTTAAAATAGCTGATTCAGTCAAAAACTGAGTGATAATAGTTTTCTTTTTAGCTCCCAAGGCTTTTCTTAAGCCAATTTCTCTAGTTCTTTCGGTAACAGTAACTAACATGATATTCATGATTCCAATTCCTCCAACAATTAAAGAAATTGCCGCAATCCCGGACAATAGTGATGTCATTGTTCCCGATACTTCAGTTACTGTACTTAAAATATCCTCCTGATTTTGAATTCTAAAATCAACTTTGGTGGTATCGGTAAATTTGTGTCTGGCCATCAATAAATATCCAATTTCATTTACTGCCTGATCCATTACTTCAGCACTATTTGCTTCCACAGCAATTGAACTTAAGTAATTTACTCCAAATAATTGCTTTTGAGCGGTGCTTAATGGCACATAAACCTGGCTATCTTGATTACCCATTCCGGATCCTCCCTTGGCTGTCGTTATTCCAATCACCGTAAAATTTTGACTACCTATCCGAATTATTTGGCCGATTGCATCAAAAGACGTATCGCCAAACAAATCTTCTGCCACTGTCGGTCCTAAAACTGCAACTTTTGCCATCGAAGCTACCTGTGCATCAGTAATAAAAGAACCAGAAGCCACGGTTAAATTATGAACCTCTGTATAGACAGGTTCAACTCCAATTATTGAAGTATTAGTATTATTTTCACCGGTTACTATTTGTGATCGGCCCGAATATTCTGGTGAGACATATTTAACAGTTGTTACTTCTGAAGACGATGCTATCGATTCGGCATCTTTTAATGTTAATGTGGTTACATTTGAAGCTCCCCGGACCATACCACTTCTTTGTGAACTAGGGGATATTGTCAACAAATTTGACCCCAATGATTGAATTCTATCTTGAACCGCCTTTTGACTTGATTGTCCAATTGACATCAGGGCTATGACCGAACCAATTCCAATGATAATCCCAAGCATTGCCAATCCTGTCCTCATTTTATTAAGTTTTAGCATAATAACACTTTCAATAATTTGTTCCCATATCTCCATCATATTTTTTTCTCCAATAATTGTTTTTTATTTGCTTTGTCAGAGGTGGATGAGCTAAATCTTTTCTGTTTATTGTTTGAGTCACTAACAATTCTTCCATCTCTAATTAAAATTATTCTTTTGGCGTGTTCGGCTATGTCTGGTTCATGGGTAATCATGACAATGGTTCTTCCTTCATCATTTAGTTTTTGGAAAATTGCCATTATTTCTTCTGCTTGAGCTGTGGCAATATTTCCCGTAGGTTCATCGGCCATTATTAGTGCCGGGTCCATAACCAGTGATCTGGCAATAGCGACTCTTTGTTGTTGGCCTCCGGAAATTTGATTACTTGTATGGTACATTCGATCTCCCAAACCAACCATCTGTAAATATTTCACGGCTATTTCGGTTCTTTTTTCTTTTGGTACTCCGCCATAAGTCATTGGAAGCATAACGTTTTTTAATGTTGTTGTTCTAGGTAATAAATTAAATGCTTGAAAAATAAAACCAATTTTTCGGTTTCGAATATCTGATAATTCATCATCATTTAAATTTTCTACATTTTCTCCATCTAAAATGTATGTTCCTTTTGTTGGTCTATCGAGTGCTCCTAATATATGCATCAAAGTTGATTTACCGGAACCTGATGGTCCCATAATGGCTACAAATTCACCCTTTTTTATTTCGAAAGATACATCATCTACGGCTATTGTTTCCAACATTTCTGTTTTATAAATTTTGGAAAGATGGATAACTTTTATAATAGTATTATTCATTTTTTACATTCTCTTAATCTCTGGGAATCCCTCCACCCATCATGCCACCCCTGATACCACCAAATAGTGAACTCGAACCCGATGTACTTGTTTTTGTAGAACTGGTACCGCCAATGGTTGAAGTTACTACGATGTCACCTTCATTAATTCCTGATTTTATTTCCGTCTGAGTGTCGTTGCTGTTTCCCACTTCAACCGTTATTACTGAGGGAACTTTATCTTTTAATATAGAAACAGTTGTAATTCCATTTTTTGTCTTAACTGCCGTTGAAGGGACCATTATGACATCATCTGTAGCCGAAATAATTATTGTTGCTGATACAGCCATATTTGTATAGATATCTAAATCAGTATTATCCAGTAAGACACTGACAGAATAAGAAGTTACATTTGAATTAACACTTCCACTGGTATTTACAGCCAATACTGTTCCGGTTAGAGTGTTGTCAGGAAAGGCATCCATGGTTAAGGTAACTTTTTGACCAGATTTAATTTTGGTTACGTCTACCTCAGTCAGACTCAAAGTAGCCTGATATTGACCTTTGGGATCTTTAATTGCACCTACTTTTTGTGATGTTACCGATTGTGAATTAGTGGAGGAATCAGTTCCTGAACTGACCGTTATTGATGAAATAGAACTGTCAGATAAAACAACACCTTCGGCTAAAATTAGATTGCTTAATATTCCGGTAGTTGGCGCATAAACAGTTGAGGATACTTGTTGATAGCTACGTAGAGCCGCTTCTAACTTGGTCTTAGCCAAGGAAATATCTACCGCAGAATTATTGTATTTCATTTCATCGGCAGTAAAAGTTTCTTTCGCAAATTGTAGGGTTTTTTCAACGACTGCTTTTTCATTGTAGGTATATTCAGTTTTAGTTTTTTCATTCCAACCTCCGGATTTCATCGTATCGTATTCTTTTTGGGCATCTAAAACTGCTTGCCTGTCCTGCCACATTTTCACATCGGCCGCAGTTCTACTCACCTGAGCCGTTTTTACATTTTCTAAAGCATTTAAATAATTAGCCCAAGCAGTTGTTTGGGTTTCAGAGGCTTTGTCATCTAATACCAATTCGGCTAATTTTTGTCCTTTTTTAACAGTATCTCCGTTTTTTACAAAAACTTTATTAACAGTACCCACTGCTCCGGTTGTTATATATGTAGTATTACCAGAGGTAATAGTTCCTGAAGCGGTTATGGTTGTAATCAAAGATCCCTTTTCAGCCACACTGGTTTTATAAGTAACTTTATTACTTTGATTGGTCTTTATTTTATTGAAAATAAAAAATCCTAAAATCAATACTACTGCCGTAATTATGGCAATTTTAACTTTTTTATTTAATTCCATGGGAGGATTATATTTTTTGTTTCTGAAGATTAACTGAAAATTGGGAGGATAATTTTAAATTCACTTCCTTTACCCACAATACTATTTACCAATATTTTTCCACCATGTTCATCAACAATTTTTTTAGCAATTGCCAATCCTAGTCCATAACCTCCCTCTTCAAAATGACTTCTGGCACTATCAGCACGATAAAATCTTTCAAAAATATGGGGCAAATCTTTCTCTTCAATCCCCAATCCTTGATCAGAAACCTTTATTACAACCTGTCTTTTACCTGTCTTTGAGCCAATTTTTATCAGACTATTTTTTGGACTATACTTAATGGCATTGTCCAAAAGGATTACAAAAAGTTCTGACAGTTTATCTTTATTGCCTAAAACTATTGATTTATTGGTTTTACAAATTATTTTAATATTTTTACTTACTGCCTTATTATCAACTTTTTTAACGGCTTCTGTTACAACTTCTATTACCTTAACTTTTTCAAAAATCAATTTTTGACTGTTGCCATTTTCTCGAGCCAATTCTAATAATGAGTCAGACAGATTTTTTAATTTATCAGTTTCCTCAATACTTTCAGTAATCAACAATCTTGCCTCTTTAATATCCATTTTCTTATCTCTGAGTCCTACTTCAAGCATTGCTTTTAGGGCAGTTAGAGGGGTTCTAAGTTCATGTGAAGCATCCCCTACAAATCTTTTTTGTTCTTCTAACATTTTTTGAATAGGGGACAAGGTTTTTCCTGCCAATATATATCCCAAAGTTCCTGATATCAACAAAATTCCAGCATTTATTTCAATCAAAAAAATAATTAATCTATTTTGGCTTTCCATTAACAATTCTTCTCTTTCTGTTATGTCTTGTCGGTTTTCAATTACAAATCTTGGTGATCGCGAAAATCTTTCCATTTCCATACTCACCATATTAAAAATAATGCCACTAAATGAAATACTAATTATCATGATAATTAGTAAGTACCAGGCGGTTAATTTAATTCGGGCTGCTTTAAACATTTTTCCCTATTTTATAGCCAAAACCGCGAACGGTTTGGATTAATGGATATGAAAATCCTTTATCAATTTTATTCCTTAAATTGCGGATATACACTTCAATCGTATTGGGCAAAATATCTGTTTCATAACTCCAAACATGATTCATAATTTGTTCTTTGCTCAATATTTGTTTTGGATGACGCATCAAAAATTCCAATAAAGCATATTCCTTACTGGACAATTTTATTTTATTTTTATCTCTGGTGACTTCAAAATTATTTGTATTTAAGGTTAAATTATCGATTGTTAAAACATCTTCTTCCATATTTTTCGGCCGTCTTACTAACGCTCTGATTCTGGCCAATAACTCTTCAAAAGCAAAAGGTTTAGTTAAATAATCATCAGCTCCCTTGTTTAATCCTTCAACTTTATCTTCTACTTGACTTCTAGCT
This sequence comes from Candidatus Shapirobacteria bacterium, assembly GCA_041649835.1. Classification (GTDB taxonomy): domain Bacteria; phylum Patescibacteriota; class Microgenomatia; order UBA12405; family UBA12405; genus UBA12158. The sequence goes on along the minus strand of JBAZML010000023.1, from coordinate 5,442 downwards.
GTTAGTATTAAAATTGGTGTTTGGTTTTTGTTTTGCCTTAATTTATTGCAAATTTCCAATCCACTCATTCCCGGCAACATTAAGTCCAATATCATTAGGCTATATTCCTCATCTATGGCCAAGTCATATCCTTCAATACCATCATAGGCAATATCAACCGCCATTCTTTCCTGTTCTAACCCCTTTTTTATCGATTGAGCAATTCGGTGGTCATCTTCGACCAATAGTATTTTCATAAATTCTATTATAGGAGTTTATCTGAAAATTAGCTGAACACTTTTCTTTCTTAAATTTCTAGTGTTATACTGATTTCATGAAAAAAATCAAAGAAAAAATTTCTGCTACCCCAGTTATCGAATCTGAATGCTGTCAAAAACCCAATCGTTGTTGTAAATATTTTCCAGTTTTAGCTGTAATTATCGCTGTTGCTGCAATTTATGCTTATTATCGATTTGGCATTGTTGCCACAGTCAACGGTAAACCAATTTCCCGTTTGACCTACTGGCAATATCTTGAAAGACTTGATAAAAAAGAAACCGTAAAACAAATGGCCAATGAAGCCCTGGTTTATCAAGAAGCAGCCAAAAAAGGTATCGTTGTTTCAAAAGAGGAAATTGCCACAGAAATTGCCAGTGTTGAAGCCGAGATAAAATCTCAAAATCAAACTCTTGATGCCGCTTTAACTGCTGAAGGTATGACCCGAACTGATTTAGAAAAACAAATTGCTCTTCAAAAGATGGTTGAAAAAATGTCTAATCCTTCGGTAGATATCACTCAAACTCAAGTTGATGAGTATTTGTTAAAAAACAAAGCTCTTATCCCCACAACATATACCAAAGAACAATTGCAAGTTTTAGCTAAAACCCAATTATCCACCGAAGCAAAAAATAACGCCATTGATACTTGGTTTGCCGATTTGAAGAAAACTGCCCAGATTGTTATTCGCTAATCTTTTTTAAAATATTAAACCCGCCGTTGAGGCGGGTTTTTGTTTATGTGACAAATTCTTTACAATAATTATTATTTCAAAAATTTAATTTTTATTTCTCTAAAATATCAAAAATAGATTTTATTGTTTATATTTTTTGTCATTTATAAGAATATTGTATAATTACTTATCAAGATAACCAATATTTTAAGCTGCTTTTATCAACCAAATAGATATTCTGTCATCGGTTTTTTCCTTTTGATTTTAGGCTTTTTTCTGGCTCAATTTATTATCGGATTTTTAATCATGCCCATTGGTGCTCTTTTGATGGTTTTTGGTTTTCACCTTTCTATTTACAACCTGATTCCGGATCACGAAAAAATAACTCAAAAAATTATTGATTCATATAAACCCTATTTCAAACTATGGAAAAAACAGTAGTTTTTGGTCCACTTATTATTTTCTTCGCCATTTTTGCACTGTTAATCTTTCTATTTTTACGCTTCATTTTCAGACTTGTCGCTAAGTCTAAAAATGAAGATTGGTATGGAGAAGTTATTGATAAAAAAATAAACGAAATTGAAGACGATGATACCGGTATTACCCATGATTATTGTTATTTAATTGTTACCATGGATGATGGTAAGGAACGTAAGGTTGGTCTTTCACGACAACTTTGGGAAAAGTTTCAAACCGGTGATAAGCTCCACAAGCCCAAAGGTAAATTATTTCCTGAGAAAATCTAACTTCTCGCTTCTCGACATCTTTTTTATTCTGGCTTCTTCAATTAAGGCACTTGATCGGTCAACAAATTCTTTGACGTAAATTAATTTCACTGGTCGTCGGGCTTTGGTATATTTTGCCCCTAATTTTGATTTATTATGTTCTTCTACCCGTCTCGTTACATCACTCGTTATTCCGGTATAAAGAGTTTTGTCATTACACTGTAAAATGTATACAAAATACATTAGATGTCTATTTTTTCAAAAATATAAATTAATTTTTCAAAATCAACAATTCGATTATTTTTATCCAACTTTATTCCTTCTTTTTTGAATAGTTTTAGTCTTTCATTTTTATATTTTTGATCCAACCATACTCGGCCGTCGGAATAAACAATTCGATGAAAAGGTATAGATTCAATCTCTGGAGCTTTTGACAAAATATGGGTAATCATTTGGGCCATCATCGGATGTCCTCCAGCTGCGGCAGCCAGATAACCATATGTAGTAATTCTGCCACTTGGAATTTTTTTAGCCAATTTCCACACATTTTGCGTAAACTCTCCCGGTTTTAATTTGGACATCTCTGTATTTTAGCGCTATATTTAGATATGAAGAAGAAGGCAAAAATACTTCCATTCAAAAAACAATGGTGGTTAGCTATAATAATATTCTTTTTTTTAGTTCCTATTTTAGGAAAATATTATAAGGGATTAACCGAAGACAACTTTTGTTATCAAGATCATATTCCCACTTCTCCTTATCCAAAAGATTTAGTCACTGCTGCTGATTGGCTTGCTCTTGCAGACTACGAATACGAATCGGGTAGTTGTTTTTATGCTATCCGTGATTTAAATCGAGCCATTGAAATTAATCCAAAATACGCCGAAGCTTATAACAACCGTGCTTTTATCAATATGAGATTAAAACGTTATGATAGAGTTTTACCCGATTTAAACAAAGCCATAGAACTTCGTCCTGATTATCCCCATGCTCTGATGAATCGAGGAGATTTATACAAACATTTGGGGAACAAAACAGAAGCAATAGCTGATTATGATAAGGTTATCGTTATGGGAAAAGAAGTTATAAAAAGCGAGGCTGTTTGTGGTCGTCGTTTAATGGCTATATATGATGAAAATTGGTTTCACGCCATGTGGGATATAATTACCCGGACCGATCCCACTGGTTGTGTCCAACTTTATTTTGAAAAATAGTTATTTTAAAGGTATCCAATTTTTGACATCTTTCATTAATTCTTTGCATTCTTCTCTCAAAACTCCTCCAATTATTTCCATATTTTTACCATTGGGGTGTAATCTGGTCGCGTGTTCTATCGCATGGTAGTTATCAATTTCATAATGATTTTCTGGAATATCTTCAAGAAAAGCTCCAAACACAATTTTGTTTAAACCAGCCCAGGTGGCACCTCCCAGACACATAGAACAAGGCTCAATAGTGCTGTACATAGTGCAATCTGTCAGAGTATATTTTTGTAATTTTTTACAAGCGTTATTTATACAATTTAAATCATTGTGCCCCGATAATTCAAAATTAGCCACGGTACTGTGTCCTTCAGCCACAATCTTATTGTCTTTAACGATAATTGATAAGTTGGGGGACTCGCCCTTTTCCAAACGCTGTTTTCCCTTAGTAATAACAATTTTCATGAAATCTTGATCAGTCATATATTATGAGTTTACTGTAATAATTTATTTTTTCTTCTCTTTAAAATATTTTTTATTTTTTAATTTTTCCGGTAATAAACTTTCCTTCGTATATTTGTCGTAATCCTTTCCATACCCCAAGTCTTTCATTAGTTTTGTCTCAGGATTAAGGATGGAGAGTGGTATTGGTAAATTGCCATAAGTTTCCACATCTTTTAGAGCACTCATAAAAGCATCGTAGGCATTTCTATCTTTTGGACACTTAGCCAAATAAGCCACACCATGGGCCAAAACCTCCTGACACTCTGGATAGCCAATTGTTTCTACAGCACGAAATACTCCATTTGCCACTAACAGTGCCGATGAAGAAGCCAGTCCAATATCTTCACTCGCAAATATCACCATTCGTCTGGCAATAAATTTCGGATCTTCACCTGCGGCTACCATTCGCGCCAAGTAATAAAGTGCCGCATCGACATTACTTGCCCTCATCGATTTTATAAATGCCGAAATGGTGTTGAGGTGTTGTTGATAATTGATAAATTAGGTTTATTTAGCCTAATTAGCCACACTATTTCTAATTCACTCAAAATGTTTTTTTGAAGGTGCATTGTTATTTTACTATTTTTATTCTTTATTATTTACAACATATTCCATTCCCAAACGTATTGTTGAAGTTGTTGCACCAGAAGCTGTCCCTGAAGCAGTAATAGCAGTAAAGGTAAAAGATTGAGGTAATTGACTTTTACTTTTTCCTAAACCATCAGGTAATTCGCAATACATTGGTTGTGGATCCTGTTGACAAATATTGATATAAATTCCAATTAGTGATTTTGGAGGTTCTATGTGTTTAGCTGAAATATAAGTTGGATAGAATATTGTCATTTTATACTTATATTTTATCAAGTATGCCTATCTATTTACAATTTATCCTGATGATTAAACTCAATATAAATGTTCTTTTCGTTGCTGACAATAATTTTTCTGATAAGAGTAGCCAATAACATTTTCTTCTCGTTAGTATCAGCAGTTTCCCAAATCTTGTCAAAGTTCATAAGAGATAAAATGGTTTTTTTGGTTAGTTTTTCTGTTTTTGATTCTTGGTTTAATTCTTTTTGTAACTGTTCTAATTCTTTGGTCTGACGTATTTCTTGAACATCATATTTTGTTAGTTGGTCTTTGAACTCAGCGACCATCTTGGAATCAAAGTCTTGGGTAATAAGTAGATTTTTTATTCTTTCTCTACCCTCTTTATTTTTCTCAAAAGTATCGTTTATAAGTTTTATTTTGGCTTTGATTTCGCTTTTTTTACTACTTTTACTTTGGCTGATAAATTCATCTTGTGCCTCTGGATTGGACGCCAATTCTTTAATTTTTTGGACTACTGCATCTTCAACTTTGACTTTAGAAATTATGTAACGATGACTACAGCCAGATTTACCATATTGAGCATATTTAGAACACAAGTAAGCTGACCAAGCATTAGATTTTTTTGATTGTTTGCCTGTTGATAAATAACCATGGCCATGACAACGACCACAGTAAATTAAACCTGATAATAAGCCAGGAGAATGTATGGCTCGTCCTCCAAGTTTGGCTCTAATTGCTATTTTTTCTTGAATTCTTTGAAATTGTTCTGGAGAGATAATTGGTTTGTGTTTTCCTTGAGTGATAATACCTTCGTGACCTTGTCTTAATCTGGTTCTACTTCGTTTACTCTCTGATAATCTCCAACCCCATCTCACTAAACCTGTGTAAGTAGGGTTTTGTAAAATATATTTGATAGTAGAGTATCCCCATAATTTACTTTTTGGGGCTGGTGTCCCGTTTGTATTTAATTCCTCAGCTATTCTTCTAAAACCCCAACCATTTTGGTCGTAATAGTTAAAAATATCTCTGATAATAATAGCCTCTTTTTCAAACACAATATCCACCTCTTGTTTCTTATCTGGGTCATCATTTTCATAGTTAATTATTTTTCTTAATCCATATGGAACCTTACATGGATTGATCCCTCTCTTGGCTTTACCTGTTTTTCCAAGATTAAATCTGGCGACTCTAGTTTCATTATCTGCTTCTGCTTTCCAATCATTAAAAAAATTTAAAACTTTATCCTGTGATTTAA
>JBAZML010000022.1:0-16581 GCA_041649835.1 Candidatus Shapirobacteria bacterium | reverse complement strand
GCCGAAATTCAGGAAACTTTTGAAAAAAAGGGTTTTCGTAAAGGTAAAGCACCTCTTGACGTAGTTGAACAAAATATCTCACCTCAATCCGTAATTGAAGAAGTCTTAAATCATCTTTTACCAAAAGCCTATAAAAGTATCATTGATGAACATCAATTAAAACCGGTCACCGAACCAACAATTAAAATTAAAAGTGAAAAACTTTCCCTCGATTCTGATTGGATATTGGAATTAGAAAGCACTGAATTACCTGAAGTCCAAATCGATCCAAAATTTTTTAACGAAATCAAAAAATTAAACAAGGATCAAAAATTGGAAAAAAAGGAAAAGATGGACCAAGTAGTTACTCTGATTATCGCTCACACCAAAATTGAATTACCTCCCGTCTTACTAAGTAATGACGTTAATCGCCGTTTATCCGACTTAGTTGAACAATTACAATCAGCTAACTTGACAGTTGAACAATATTTAAAAAATAAAAATATTACTTTACCTCAGTATCGCGAACAACAAGAAAAACAAATTAAAAATGATTGGGCACTAAATCTGGCCATTAATCAAATTGCTATTGATCAAAAAATCAAAGTTGAAGATAGTGAAATAAAAGATATATTGTCAAAGAGTCCGGAATTGAAAAATGACCCCAATCTTGTTTATTATCTACTTACCCAACAAAAGGTTCTGGACTATCTACAAAGTATCTCATAATCTGATATAATTCCTTCACTATGGCAGGTGGGGGTATTACTGGAAAATTCGATCCAAAAAAGAATAACTCATTTAAGAGCGGTAATAGTAGTGAAATTCTAAAAGATTCCGCCACCAATTCATCTCCCAAAAAATTTTCCTTAAGCGGTATTCTCGGACTAAACCAAACCGTAGAACTAAATAAAAACACCCAAAAAACTGAAAGTTGGGGCAAAGAATTTTTTGGTAATGTTAACCTTCTTCAACAACAAGAAAAAGTTCTTTTCGACCAACACCAAAAAGAGTTAGATAAAACCGTCGCCGAACTACAAGAAGAAATTAAAAAATTAATTCACGCCACCGACAACTTGGAAAAAGATGTTCAAAATATCCCCCTGGAAAGCATTCCTGAAACCTCCGAATATCAAATCAACTTTTTAGTCAGAATCAAAAATTTTATTGCTAATTTCCGCAAAAATATTAATGAAGCCAGCTCTTGGATAGAATCATTTTCTAGTAAAAAGAAAAAGAAAAACTATTTTTGGAATACCGCTAAAAATAAAAAAAGTGGTGGTGAACAATATCTAAACAGTAACGAACATTCTGCTTCCAGAAGCGTGAATTAAAATTTGTTATAATTCCTTGTCTGAATCTGTAGCTCAGTTGGTTAGAGCGCTTCATTGACATTGAAGAGGTCACAGGTTCGAGTCCTGTCAGATTCACTTAATCTTGATATAATCAACCATGCCAGAAACCATAATAAGTATTGGACAAGAAGGCGATCAAAAGTCAGTTACAATCGGACCTCAAAAAGAGGGAGAGTGGATTGAAGTTAAATCACCAAAAGACGGCGTTACTGTAAAAGTCACCAAATTATCTCCTCCCACTACATCGCCCGACAGGGCATAGTTTTTGTGCTTTGATTCGGGCTCTCAATTTTTTTGTTATTAATCTATAATTATCCTATATGTCACAAATTGACGCTTCCAAACACAATTCAGATCAACTTTATAAAATCCGCCACAGTGCCGAGCACATACTGACTCAAGCCATGCAAAGAGTCTATGGTAAGGACAAATTTTATATGGCCATGGGTCCAGCTACTGACGATGGTTATTATTTCGATTTTGAACCTTTAAACGGTTTCAAAATTTCCGAAGAAGATTTTCTCAAAATCGAAGCCGAAATGGCCAAAATAATAAAGGAGAAACAACCTATAATTAGGTCAGAAATTACTATAGACCAAGCCAAAGAATTATTTAAAGATAATCCTTATAAATTAGATTGGTTAAATTCTATCGAGGATAGAAATGAAATAATTTCTATTTACAAAACCGGGGAAGAATTTACTGATCTTTGTGCCGGTCCTCATGTTGAAAACACTAGCGAAATCAAAGCATTTAAACTTCTTTCCATTGCCGGAGCTTATTGGCATGGTGATGAAAAAAATAAAATGCTTACTCGTATCTACGGTACCGCCTTCGAAACCCAGCCAGATTTAGAAAAATATCTTTTTATGATAGAAGAAGCCAAAAAACGCGACCATCGAAAATTAGGCCCACAATTAGGTATATTTTTCATTGATGAAACTGCCCCTGGTATGCCATATTGGTTACCAAAAGGAACCGTTATTATTAACGAACTTCTAAATTTTTGGCGAGTTGAGCATCAAAAAAGAGGTTATCTGGAAACTATTACCCCACAACTTAACAAAAAAGAACTCTACGAAACATCAGGTCATTGGGATCATTATCGAGAACACATGTTCATTTGCAACATGGGTGAAAATGAAATCTATTGTCTAAAACCAATGAATTGTCCCAATGCTATGACCATTTTTAAACAAGGTATTCACAGTTACCGTGATTTACCCCTTCGTCTTTCAGATTGTGATGCCCTTCACCGTCACGAAAAATCCGGAGAACTGAATGGTTTACTCCGGGTTCAGAAATTTGCTCAAGATGACGCTCACATTTTCGTAACAGAAGAACAAATTGGCGAAGAATATAAAAGAATTCTTGAAATTGCCAATCTTTTTTATTCCATTTTTGGTATCAAATTTAAAATCCGTCTAGGTACCAGACCCGATGATTTCATGGGTGATATTGCTACCTGGGACAAAGCTGAAAAAGAATTGGAACAAATATTAATCGACAATAAATTCGATTATTTTGTCGGTGAAGGTGAAGGCGCATTTTACGGACCAAAATTAGATATCCTTATGGATGACTGTCTCGGCCGTCAATGGCAAACCGGGACCATTCAGTTGGACTTTCAATTGCCCCGAAAATTCGACTTAAAATATACCGATTCCGATGGATCTGAAAAAACTCCAGTCGTAATTCACCGAGTAATTTATGGTTCACTGGAAAGGTTTATGGGTATCCTAATCGAACAATTCGCCGGTGCCTTTCCCACTTGGCTTTCACCAGTTCAAGCCAAAATTATTCCTATCACCGATTCTCAACATGAATATGCCAATAAAATATTAACAAAATTAAGAGAAGAGGGGATAAGAGTTGAACTTGATGATCGTTCCGAAAAAATGCAGGCAAAAATTCGTGATGCTCAGATGGAAAAAATCCCCTACATGTTAATTATTGGTGGCCGCGAAGTTGACTCAAACTCTGTTTCCGTCCGTCAACGTGATGGTCAAGACTTGGGAGCAATTCCCTTTGATGAATTTTTAGCCAAAGTTAAGGAGCAAATCAACACCAAGTCTTTAAATCTGATAAAATAACTCAATGTCACAAAAGTATTACAGAATTAATCGACAAATAACTGCTCCCACTATTCGTCTTCTTAACGATGAGGGCAAACAAATTAATGTCCTTTCCTTGGCCGAAGCAATTCAACTTTCCCAAGAAACTGGCCTTGATTTGGTAGAAGTTGCCAGCAATGCTGTACCTCCGGTTGTCAAATTAATTGAATATTCAAAATTTAAATATCAGGAAGCCAAAAAAGCTAAAGCTGAGAAAAAGGGCATGAAAGGTGGTGAAACCAAAGAAGTTCAAATGACACCTTTTATTGGTCAAGGTGACTACGATACTAGAGTTAAAAAATCAAAAGAATTTTTAACTACTGGAAATAAAGTTAAATTAAGTATAAAATTCCAAGGTCGCCAAATTCAGAAACCTGAATTCGGTTATCAGCTAGTCGAAAAATTCAAAAATGACCTGGCTGAGATTTCTGCCCCCGAGGGCACCGCAAAATTGATTGGTAAAAGACTATTGATTACTTTTACTCCAGTCAAAAAACCAAAAAACTAATATGGAAAAAGCAAGTCTGAAACACAAAGTAAAAAAATCGGTAAGTAACCGTTTTACTGTTACCAAAAATGGTAAAGTTATGCGCGAATCATCTTTTGATCGCCATCTCCGACGTAAAAAAAGTAAAAAGCAATTACGTCGTCTCAAAGGTAAAAAAGTGGTTACCGGTCGTTTGGCTATGAAAATTAAAAAATTATTAGGTAAAAAATAAAAATATGAGGGTTAAAACAGGTACAGTAAGACGTGAAGGTCATAAAAAAGTATTAAAGCTCGCCAAGGGTTATTGGATGACCCGCTCCAAGCGCTACAAAGTCGCTTCGGAAGCTGTTCTACACGCTGGTCAATATGCATTTAACGGCCGCCGTATTCGCCGACGTGATATTAGAAAAGTATGGATTGTCAGAATTAACGCTGCTCTTCGTCCTTTTAATATCAGTTATTCTGTTTTTATCAAAAAACTTAAAGATAATAAAGTGGAACTGAATCGCAAAATGTTAAGCGAGATTGCTATCCACGAACCAGCTACTTTCAAAGCTATCTTTACTTCCCTAAAATAATCGGGGAGCTTTAAGCTAAAAAAATATTAAACTCCCCGAAACAGGGGAGTTTTTTGTTAATATAGACATATACACAAATGGACTTAAATAATATTTTATCTGATTCGAAAAACAAAATCGATTCCACCACTACTTCGGCAGAATTAGAAAATATTCGTGTTGAATTGTTGGGCCGGACCGGATTAGTTAATAAATTATTTTCTGAAATCAAAACTGCTTCCAACCCTCGTGAATACGGTCAACAATTAAATAAATTAAAAAATGAAGTTGAAGAATTAATAAAAAATAAATCTGTTTCCGTCAATTCTGTAAATCAAAATATAACTAATAAAAAATTGGCTCCATCCGTCATAACTTTAAAGAAAGTGGGTCATCTCCACCCCATCACTCAAACCGAACGTCTATTAAATGATGTCTTCCAAAAAATGGGTTTTTCCTTATACGATGGTCCAGAAATAGAAAATGACGAATATTGTTTTCAACGATTAAATGTTCCTCTTGATCATCCCGCTCGAGAAATGCAGGACACCATTTACATCAATGAACCAAATATCTTGTTACGCACTCAAGGATCTTCAATAGAATCAAGACTCCTGGCCCAAGAAAAGCCGCCTTTTAAAGCCGCTTTTCCGGGACGGGTTTATCGCAACGAAAAAGTCAATAAAAGTAATCACTTTATTTTTCATCACTACCAAGGTGTTGTCGTTGATAAAAACATCAATCTTAAAGATCTTTTTGGAACTATCAATTGTCTTTTTAAATCTCTTTATGGTCCCGATGTTAAAATTCGCTTCCGCAATAAGTATTATCCTGAAGTCGAGCCAGGAGTTGGTCCCGACATGCAGTGTTTTAATTGTCATGGTACTGGTTGTGGCATCTGCAAAGGCGCCGGTTGGATAGAAATGGGTGGTGCCGGCATAATCCATCCTAACGTTTTAAAAAAGGCAGGAATCGACCCGAAAATCTGGTCCGGATTTGCTTTTGGACTAGGTCTCGATCGTTGGGTAATGGCTAAATACAATATTAAAGATATTCGAACTTTACTTGGTGGTAATTTAGCCTATAAACCAAACGAAATATGAAAATAATCTATTCTGAAATAAAAAAATGGTTACCGAAACTTTCTGACGATGCTCTAAGTTTACGCGACAATCTCACTCAAATCGGTCACTTCGTATCCGGTTTTGAGCAAATCGATGACGAAACAATTCTTGATTTAGAAATTCGTCAGAACAGAGCCGATTGTCTAGGTTACTACGGAGTTGCCCGAGATTTGGCAACCTTCTATCAAATAGATTTAAAAATCCCCGAAATAATAGATTTCGAATTTTCAGATTCGATAATTCCCATCACCGTTAATTCCGCTGATGTCCATCGAATTCAAGCGACAAAAATATCTAATATAAAAAATTCTCTATCTCCAAGTTGGCTTGTAAAATTTTTAAAACTGCATGACATTAATTCGATCAATACTCTCGTCGATTTAACTAACTATGTCATGCTACAGTGGGGGATTCCTTGCCATGCTTTTGATTTTAAAAAAGCCCCACAATTAATCTGGGAAAACAATACCAAATACAAAGAATTTATTTCTCTTGACGGTAGCAAAATAAAATTGGCTCCAGGCAATCTTTTAATTACCAATTCGAACAAAGTTTTATCTCTTTCATTTATCGGTGGTCAAAATTCCGGCATTGAATTAAACACTACAGACTCAATTCTTGAAATGGCTATCTACAATCGTTCAAGAGTCAGGACAGATTCACGTTCCCTTAAAACTATTACCGATGCATCAATCCGTCTTGACAAAGAATTGGATACCGAAACAATTCCTCAAGCCTTCCGTCACCTACTTTCCCTTCTCATAACTCATTGTCAGGCCACTATTAGTGGTCAATTATTGGATATATATTCCAAAGTACCAACCAAAAATATTATTGAATTTAATGCTAATTCACCAAGTATTTTCGCTGGTATTAACATTTCTCCTGAATTTTCTATAAATTGTCTCAAAAATCTTGGTTGTTCTGTTATTAAAAATCAAGAATCTGGTTTCTCAATTTCCCCCCCCTCAATTCGCAAGGACATCTCTATCCCCGAAGATTTAATTGAAGAAGTAATTCGTTTCTATGGTTATTACAAAATTCCTACCGATACTCCGATTAGTTCTCAAATTCTTCCCGATATTACTCCGCCCATATTGTATCTAGCCGAAAAATTTAAAGACCAATTAACTGCTCTGGGTTATGATGAAATCCGTTCTTGGCCTTTAGTCAAAAATTCTCTTGACGATACGGCTGTTTACACTCAAAACTCTATCAATTCAGACTTTCCGGTTTTACGTCAAAGTATGATTCAATCTCTAAAACAACAACTGGACCAATATCAAAGATTTAAATTACCTCAACCTCAATTTTTTGAAATTGGTAAAATTTTTTCTCAAAAAGACGGCCAATATCTTGAAAAAACAGCTTTAGGAATTTATAACTATGATTCTAGTAAATTACTATCTGATTTAAATGACCTATATCTAAGTACCAATATTGTTGACAATAATTATTGTGAAATTATTTTAGATGATTTACCAGAACCTGAAAAATACATTCCAACTTATATACCCTCAAACGCCATCGAACTAACTTCTCAAATAATAACTCTCGACGCCAACCTTACTTTAGATGATAAGAGTGAGCCTCTCGAACTCATCAAAAAATACAGTAGTTTAATTGACTCAAAAATTTTGTGGTCCATGCAAATCACTGACATTTATCACGATGAAAAATTAAATAAATATCGTTATACTTTTCAAGTATCTTATTATAACTGTGACGATAAAACAGCCAAAAAAATTCATTTATCTACATTTAATTTAGACACACTGGTTACACACTAGCAGACAAGATCATTCACTGCTAAACAGGGTTCCAAATTGAATTAAACGGTATCACAGGCTATTTATATGTATCAATCTATGTCAAACCTATTCCGGTTATAGTAGGAATGATTGTCGGAACCAAAGTTGGAGACAGAGTTGGAACCAAACTTGGAATCAAAGTTGGAGTCGGTTTTGGAGTCATAGTTGGAGTTGGACTTGGACTCCAATCCCATGGAACATTAACTCCAATTCTTATTTCTCTTTCATTACTAGCCCCATCCTTGTCAGTCGCCTTTGTCTTCAAAACATGAGGGCCGTTACCCATATTAAAATTACCTTCAAATGGTCTTTCATTCCAGGTTTTAATTTCATTTCCGTCAACCCATAATTTGACTTCCACAATTTTCTTTAATGAACTGGTAGTGATTTTAATTCCAACATCATTTCCCTGAGTCGAACGATCACCTGGTTGTTCAAAATTTACTCCCACCACTCCATCATTACGGCATAGGCTAAATGGGGGAATATAAGCCTCTTTATTACTTTGTCCGTTTATCCAACCATCAATTCCTTCCTGCCATCGGTTCCGACCATCAGAACTTACCGGGTCAACTTCTTTAAAGTTAAAATATTCTTTTTCATTAAAATTTCCATTGGCCACATCTTCTGGAGGGGCCAATCCAAATTTGTCCTTACAAACTTTCAATTTTAAATGGATTGGATCAGAAGTATTAGTCTGAGTTCCGTCAATAAAATATTCTGTTTTACTTTCAAAACCATCATGAACTCCATATCCAGATAATTTGTCAACTGAAATATTGACAATTTTTTCAGGAATCGGAAAATCTTGCTTATCACGTTTTGGCAAAGTGTAAAGCATTATTTGCCGCCAAATTGGTGCTGCTCCGGAAACTCCAGAGGCAATTTTTCCCATTGGGGTACTGTCATTGTTTCCCACCCAGACTGAAACCAATAAATTTGGAGTCCAACCAATTGTCCAGTTATCTTTTTTATCATTAGTTGTTCCGGTTTTAACAGCAACCTGATAATTGGAAATAATCAAACTATTTACCACTCCAAAAGTTAACGCCCGAGCGTTATTGTCAGCCAATATATTAGAAATGATAAAGGCCTCCTGAGGACTCATTACTCTTTTTCCCTTCACCGGCTGAAATTCTTCTAAAATTCGCCCATCTTTATCTTCAACTTTTAATATCCCCACCGGGTCAACCCGCATCCCTCCATTGGCAAAAGCCGAATAAGCCGAAGCCAAATCAATCATCTTTACATCAGCTCCACCAAGTGTCACCGCAAATCCAAACTTCTTCATGTTTTCCACCGTCGGTTCTAAGGTAGAAATACCCATATCATAAGCTTGTTGTAACATATTGTTTACTCCGACTGAGGCCAACATTTTTACGGCAATTGTGTTTATAGAATTACCCAAAGCATTTCTCAAACTCATCGGCCCATTATATTTTCCAGTGTAATTTTGAGGGTTATAATCCTTTTGTCCTGCCACCGGAAAGGATACTGGTGTATCCATTATCATTGATGCCGCGGTATAACCCTTTCGCAAAGCCATCAAGTAGGTAACCGGTTTAATGGCTGAACCGGGTTGTCTAAGCCCCTGGGTAACCACGTTAAACTGTCCCTGCGTTTTAAGACTGTTATAGCCCCGCGATCCCACCATAGACAGCACCTGACCATCTCTGGGGTCCATTACCAAAGCCGCCCCATTGGTAATTAATAATTTCTCCGATTTATCAATTTGATCACTTACAATTTGTTGAATTTGATTTTGCAAATTAATATCCAAAGTTGTCGTCACTTTCAAACCACCACCCTCTGCCACATCTTCTCCATATCTTTTTGAAAGAAGATCTTTAATCCAGAAAACAAAATGGGGGGCAGATAATTTAGAGGTATTTTCAAAAAACTTATAATTTTTTACTTCTTCCATGGTTGTTTTTTTTGTTTCTTCATCGATATATTTGTCCTCCACCATTCTGTTTAATACATGTTCCGTTCTGGCAATATAAGCAGTTGGAGTAGTTGAAAAGGGGGAATAGACATTGGGTCTTTGAGGTAAACCGGCTAACATTGCCGATTCTGCCAAATTTAGCTCCTTCACTGATTTTCCAAAATATTGTTCAGCCGCTGTTCCCACCCCCCAAGCCATACCTCCATAAGGAGCCTCATTTAAATACATCAGCAATATTTCACTTTTCTTATACTTCGCTTCTATTTGGACCGCCAAAATAAATTCTTTTATTTTACGCGTAACACTCACCTCAGAGGTTAACAACACATTTTTTACCAATTGTTGGGTTAAAGTTGAACCTCCGGTTAATTTTTTAAAATAGAAAAAATTCTTAATTATTCTGAATGGAGCTAGGGGATCAAAACCGGAATGATTGTAAAAATCCTTGTCTTCTACCGCTACGGTAGCTTTTTTCAAATAATCCGGGATTAAATCCTCGGTTACCGGTTGTCTTTTTTGGTCATGATATAAGTCATACAACAGCGCCCCATTACGGTCGTAAATTCTTGAGGCAAAACCTTCGCGTCTGACAACTTTAGTTGGATTTGGCAAATCTTTAGAATACCAGGCAAAAAGTCCTACCATCATAATTAAACCCGCTCCTAAAAATACCAAAATCATCACAAAGAAACGATACAAAAATCGTTTGCTTCCAAACAGTTTTTTCAAGCGGCACAACCAGACTTTCATTGAATTAGAATTGCTAAAAAGGGGATTAGACCGGACAATAATAAAGCTAAAGTGGCAAAAATCAATATCAGGGTTCTAATTTGTTTTTTTCCAATTTTTTTTCCAAAAAACCTCATTGAATTAATGATAACATAAGCCATGAGCTTCCAAATACCCGGTATCGGTCCCAAAACGGAAGACAAATTACACCTTTTAAATATCCACTCCGATTCTGATCTTCTCTTTCATTTTCCATTTCGTTATTTAGATTTTTCAAAAATTACTTCAATTATCAATGTTATCGTCAACAAGAACTGTACTATCTCAGGTCAGATAATCAGTTCAGATAATATTTACACTCGTTCCGGAAAAAGCCTTCAAAAAATAATATTAAAAGATAAAACCGGTCAAATAGAATTAGTCTGGTTTAATCAACCTTTTTTAAGTAGAAATTTCAAAGTAGGCAACACCTGGTCTTTTGCCGGTACCCCCAATCTTTATAAAAATAAACTAACTATCTTCGCTCCTGAATACGGTCAGTACAACACCGGTAAAATAATCCCCATCTACCCAGAAACAAGTGGTTTAACCAGCCGCTGGTTTAGAAAAGCTATTGGTCTTCATTTTAATACTCTCCAAAAAAATCTCTCTGACCCTTTACCTCTCAATCTTCTTAATTTTTACCATTTATTGCCTCTGCATGAAGCCATCAAAGGAATTCACCTACCTCAGAACCAAAAAAAATTAGAACAAAGCCGTCTTCGTTTAGGTATCGACGAAATTATGTCTCTTTTGGCCCTTTCCCGTCTTCAAAAAAAATTCTGGGAATTAAATGAACCAAAATTTGTTTTAAAATCCAGTAAAACTATTGAAGCAAAAATTAAAAATCTAATTTCATCTCTACCCTTTACTCTCACCGATTCCCAAATCAATGCTTGGTCACAAATAAAACCAGATCTCTTATCCTCATCAAAAGTAACCAATCGTTTACTTTGCGGTGACGTCGGCTCAGGTAAAACTATTTTAGCCTTACTTTCATCATATTTATCTTCTTTAAACAACCATCAAAGTATAATTTTGGCCCCTACTGAAATTTTGGCCAAACAACACTTTGAAACCTTTAAAAAATATCTACCTCTCACTCCTATTTATTTTCTCAGTACTCATCAGTCACTACCTGAAAAAATTCCCAAAAAATCAATCATTATTGCTACCCATGCCGCTATTTTTCAAAAAGAAAAATTCATCAAAAATACTGCCTTATTAGTGATTGATGAACAACATAAATTCGGCGTAAAACAACGTTCATTTTTGAATTCATCTCATCCTCCTCATACGATTACTATGACTGCTACTCCCATTCCTCGAACTATTAGTTTAACTTTCTTTGGTAATCTCGATTTAACTACTTTGAAAAGTCCACCCCAAAATCGTCAACGTATCAAAACCTTTCTTGTTCCACAACATAAAATAACCGATTGTTATCACTGGCTTGAGACTGATATCAATAAACGCCATACTCAGGCTTTTATTGTTTGTCCCTTTATTGAAGAATCGGAAAGCATCTTGACAATCAAATCTGCCAAAAAAGAGTTTGAACATTTAAAACTAATATTTCCCAAATTAAAATTAGCTCTAATACACGGTAAAACAAACATAGATACTCGAAACGAAATTCTGGAAAAATTTAAAAAAAATAAAATAAATATATTAGTTACCACCCCCATAATCGAGGTCGGCATTGATTTTCCCAATGCCACTACTATTATCATTCAATCTGCTGATCATTTTGGTTTGTCTCAACTCCACCAACTTCGTGGCCGTGTTGGTCGAAGTAGTCTTCAAAGCTACTGTTATTTTTTTACTGAAAGTCAGATTTCTTCTTCCCTTGACCGCCTTGATTTTCTAACTAAAAACAATGACGGTTTTAAAATTGCTGAATACGATTTAAAAACCAGAGGTCCAGGGGAGTCATTTTCCATCCTTCAACATGGTTTTCCATCGCTAAAAATTGCCGATTTATCGGATATAAAACTAATAGAACTTGCTCAAAAAATTATATTAGACTTAGAAAAAAAATATCCCGATTTTGATTTAAAAAATCTTATCAAAAATAAAAAATCACTCGATATTGTCGGTCAACATTTAAATTAAAAAATAGTTCTGAAATCTAGAATTAAGTTTCTATTTTTTTTTGCTATAATACCTCCATGACTGCACTACCTAAACATTGGCCATCAAGCCGCCGACAAGGTCGCCGACGTGCCTCCATTAAAGCTCCAAAACTTGCCGAAGTCACTGCCTGTAAAAACTGTGGCCAACCTAAAATTCCCGGTTTTACCTGCAAAAATTGTAATAAGTGAAAAGCAAAAACGACCCCCGACATCAAAAACGAATAAAATCCATCCAAGCTCTTTTTGCTTGGGGAATTACAGGTCAAATTGATGACGATAATATTAGCCCCATAGTTTTGGGAATCAATACTATTGATCAACTTATTACAGAAGCGGCTCCAAAATGGCCAATAAACCAAATCAATAAAGTCGAATTGGCTATTCTCCGTTATGCTATTTGGGAACTAAAAAATCAACCCAATACACCACCAAAAGTAACTATCGATGAAGCTATTGAAATCAGTAAAGAATTTTGTGATAGTAATTCTAGTGCTTTTATCAATGCAGTATTGGGAAATATTTTAAAAAAACAAGATGGACAAAATTAACGAACTTCAAACTAAAATTGGCATAAAATTTAAAGATCCAAAAAAATTAATTCTAGCCTTAACTCATCGTTCATATCTCAATGAAAATCGTCAACTTAAATCCAGTAACGAACGTTATGAATTTTTCGGAGATGCTATTTTGGAATATTGGTCTTCTCAAAAACTATTCCTTCTTTTTCCAGAATTCGATGAAGGTCAATTGACCAATCTACGCAGTTTAATAGTCTGTACTCAAAATTTAGCCGAAGTTGGCGCCAGTTTTAATCTTGGTGAATATATTCTTTTAAGCCGAGGAGAAGAAACTCATGGAGGACGCAACAACATCTCACTACTTGCCGATACTTTTGAAAGCCTTATTGGAGCGATTCACTTAGATCAAGGTTATAAATCAGTTGACAAATTTTTAAATAAGTTTTTGGAAGAAAATATTAACGTTTTATCCCAAAAAAATATTTACAAAGATGCTAAAAGTCAATTTCAAGAAATTGCTCAGTCAAAAAGGGGAGTTACTCCGAAATATATTATGATTTCCGAAACTGGTCCTGACCATCAAAAAATATTTGAAATTGGTGTTTATATAAATGATGAACTTATTGCCTCGGGTAAGGGTAATTCTAAACAGAAAGCAGAAGAAGATGCTGCTACCAAAGCTGCCGAAATTATTGTATAATTCCATCCATGCTAAAAATAAAATTAAAACCAAACGGTAAAATTCATCAAAGAAGCTTCCGTATTGTCGTCTCCCCTGATCGCAGCAAATCAAATGGTAAATTTGTTGATGATATCGGTTTTTATACTCCTCAAACCAAAACTCTTCAAATTGATAAAGACAAAATGGCGAAGTGGATAAAAAATGGTGCCCAGCTTACCGAAGGTGTCGACAAACTTTTGAATCCTGCTAAATATCCTCGACCGATAAAAGTTAAAAAAGAAAAAGAAATTAAAGTTGAAACTAAAGTCGAAACCGAAAAGGTTGAAGTCGCAGCTCCAGTTGACTCTCCAACATCTACAGTTTCAGACGAGCAAAACAATGTTGATACAGAAAAAGAAGTAACTGTTACTGAGGAAAACAAATAAACATGACTGACATCAAAAGTGCTGCCGAATATATAATTAAAGCTGTTGTTCTTGATAGTGATAGTGTTGTGGTTGAATCACGAGAAGAAAATCAATTGACTATTATTGAAGTATCTGCTCCTCCGGAAATTGTTGGTCAAATAATTGGCAAGGAAGGTAAAATAATTAAATCAATTCGAACTCTTCTAAATTTGGCATTCCCCGAACTTCACTACGTTCTCCAGATTAAGGAGTAAAGAAAGGGTCTAATCTTTCATATTTTGTGTATACGGTCTCTCCAATGTCAGTGTTTATCTTTACCGGCATTTCTTTGAATTCATTAATTTCAGACAATAGAACAACCTCCTCTTTGGTTGGAGTCAAATCAGACAATTTTAAATTTTCATAATTAATTTTACCGATGTCTGGCATATAGTAAGCCGAAATTGTTAATTTAACCATCGAAGTATCATCTGGCCTGGAAACAGTATCCAAGCTATCAATTGAAATAATCGGCAAGCTTCTCTCCAGAGATTTAATCAAATTTACATAATTATTTGTCGGTCCAACTAAAGTAACTAATACCGGTAACTTTTCAAAATTAAAAATATTTTTCTTAGCACTTTGTCCGATTTTATTTTCTGACATACTCAATGAAAAATCATCAACCTCATAACCAGCATCGGCTGCATTTTTTCGAACTACTCCAACCAGTAAATAGGCACTTTTTTCCGGCAAGAGACCCGCATTTAATTTGATTGCGTCTACTCTAATTTTCTCTTGATCAACAGTTTGTAAGTACTTTATTTTCTCGTTTACTTCAACGGTCTTTGTTTTTACTGATTTGATTTCAGCCATTCTTTTAGGAATTTCATTAATCTTGGGCACAATAACTAAAATCATACTAAATAAAATCACCAGTCCCAGAACAATTGGTTCCAGAGCTAAAACAATCAGTCGAGTATCTGTACCAAATATTTTATCGGGTAAATTTAAACCACTCATTTTAATATTACCCCCATAATTATGTCCCAATTTCTAGTCTCGGCAACATACTTAACACTACTAATAGAAATATTCTTTATACCTTCAATTTCGCCCTTATTAACTTCAAACACTTTGTCCTCAATATAGTTAACTCCATCCTTGTCTGCTGTTGACACAATTATCTTGAACCTTTTCTCCTTATCTATATCAAATTTTGTCAATTTGGCTTTTTCTGAAAAAATTGAGGTTACCTTTTCAAATGCAATTGAATATTCAAATCGGTCTTTTAATATTTGACCCAACACTTTTATTCGGTATTTAATTTGTTGACTCAAAACAACCTCTTCCGACATTCCTTTAAAAATATTCAACGCCTCGTCATATTTTTTCTTTTCTGCGTTCAAAATAATTCCATTACTAAAAAATAGAATAAAAGTAACAATCACCACCAAAACCCACGATATCGCTGATATCACCATATATTGCCTAATAATTTTTTGAAGTTTCATTCTTGCTGCCTGAAACTTGGCTTGACTCGGCAATAAATTTAGATTAAAACTGTCTCCTGTTTTCATAACAAACCCCTCATGGCCAAACCCATGGCGGTTGAAAATCTATAACCATCAGCATTTAAATCAATCGGAGCCACAATTTTTGTACTGTCAATTTTTAAAAATGGCTGAATAATCTGAACTTCAATTCCCAATAATTTTGTTAATTCTTCGGCAAAACCAGGCATTTTAGAACCACCACCACTTAAAACAATTAGTTCTATGGCCTTTTCACTGCCCTCACTAAACAAAGCCATAGCCCGTCTAATTTCCTCGGCCATACTACTAAAAACCGGCATAATTGAATTTTTAATTTTACCCTCAAGTTCCATTTCTTTTATACCGTAAGCTTTCTTATATTCTTCAGCACTTGCCATATCCAAACCCAAATTAACCGAAATTGCTCTGGTCAACGATTCACCACCTACCGGCATTGATCTGGCAAAATAAATATTGCCATTTTTAAATGCCACAATTTCTGAATATTTTTCTCCAACATCAACCAAAAGTGTTGCTACCGAAGCTGTTCCCATCTGCTTTAATATTCTTCTCATTGATACCGCTGGTGATTCAATAGCCAGCAAATCAAGACCAACCGATTTAAAAATTTTTATGTAATTGGTAATCAAATCATTTTTAGCCGCAATCGCAAATACAGTTAAACGGCCCGCCGTATCTTCTTCAATTATTTCATAATCAATTGATACCTGATCCAATGGGTAGGGAACAAAAGTCTCCGCTTCAAATCTCAAAGCGTCTTTAATTTCTGATTCTTTTAGGGGAGGTAAGGATACCAACCGGCTAACTATTTCATATTCAGGCAAGGCAGTTACCGCTTGCCGATTATTAATTTTCAAATCTTTAATCAAACTTTTTAATGCCGCCGCGACATCTTCAATATTTTTTTTGGTTGCATCTGACTTCATCCAATCACCATTTGGGGTTTTTACCTCACCAATCGCCGCTAATACCAGTGAATCCTGACTTTTGTTTAAAGCCACTATTTTGATACTACCCAAACCTAAATCAACTCCAAGAATATCACTCATTATTTAAGTATAGCTATTTCCTCCTAATCACTCAATACCGAGTTCTCAGATACCACTCCTGACAATAAGAAATAGGGGATTTTGTAACGTTGAATCACTCTTAATTTCTTGTTTA
>JBAZML010000021.1:0-16930 GCA_041649835.1 Candidatus Shapirobacteria bacterium | reverse complement strand
TTTGCATTAGCTTTTATATTTATTTCAATTGCCCCATCAATGGCCCCGGTAAAGGTTAGTTGGCTGGTAGCTGAAAGATACATCTTTCTTGGTTCATTAGGATTTAGTTTGTTTTTTGGATTTTTGCTGGCTGATCATTGGAAGAAATTAAGGCTGGTAACTCCAACCCTATTGGTTTCAATGATGATATTTTATGGAGTCAGAACGATAATGAGGAACGTTGATTGGAGTACAAATCATAATTTGTGGGTAAATACCTGTCAGGTATCGCCCAATAGTCACAATGCTTGGAATAATATTGGCGATGATTACGACAAGTTAAAAGAATATGACAATGCAGTCAAGGGTTTTAGTCAGTCAGTATTGGTCAAACCAAATTATGCCGATGCTTATCATAATCGGGCTAACATATTTTTTAAGGCCGGTCGACTCGATTTGGCGAGGGAGTCATACGAAATTGCCATTAAATTTACTCCGAGTTTATATCAAACTTACCTCAGTCTGACTCAAATAGATTTGACTGAAAAGAAGGGAGATTTAGCTTTGGCTCATTCTGCTAGAGCAGTTGAGTTGCAACCGAATAATCCTCAAGCGATGTTTGTTTTTGGAGTGGTCAATGCTCAAATTGGAAAAATTGAAGAAGCTAAAAAAATATTCAAAACAATATTAACGGCATATCCGGATTATCAAGTGGCTAAAAATGCTTTGTTGGAATTGGAAACCGCTACAGTTGGGAAGTCTTAGATTTCGTTACAGTAATAGTCATTGTTTCACGATCAAGTATTTTTAATATCGGATAAAAAAATCTAAGATAAGCTTTATTTTTTAGAGACCAAAATAGGTCTAATGGAAATTCAAAGGGGTTGTGGGATATGAGAATATTGGTGTTTTTTGGGAATAATAAATGAATATTTTTATCGTTTGGGAGAAATAAATGACGGGGAGCGTCAAGATGAAACCATCTCTGTTGTCCAATTTTGAAGGCCAGAGAGTTGGTATTGGGAAGGCTGATGATGATTTTTCCATTAGGTTTTAGTAGATTTAAAGCCTTCAATGTAACATTTTTTGGATTAGAAAAGTGTTCTAAAGAGTGCCAAAATGTAATAATATCGAATTTTTTGTTGAATTTATACTTCAAAAAATCTCCCTGAATTAAATTAATATTGTCAATTTTTAAAGGATTTATGTCAATTCCGGTGGCCTTAATTGTCGACGGGAGAGATTTAATAAATTCACCTTTGCCACAACCAACATCGAGAAGAGATCCCTTTTGAGGCAAATAAGTTTTTTTTACGAAGAGACTAAAATTTATCCACAGTTTTTCTAGTAATGGTGAATTGGTGTTGTATTTTTTGGGATAATATTTTTTATAAAAGGCGTTGTCAGTTTTAACTGCCGGGAAAAGACAGTCGCAATTTTGACATTGATTAAAAGAAATCTTTTGTTTACCGTATTCATGCCGACCATGAAAATTGGTGGTGGTAAATATTTTTTTATATTTGGAAGAATGACAGAGTGGACAAATCATAGAAATATTTTTTGATATAGTTTTTTGGCTCGTTTATTCCAGTCCCAAACATTTCTGATTAATTCTAGGGCTTGTGATGAGGTCTCCTGATATAAGGTTTTATCTTTTAAGAGACTGACAATATTATTGGCAAACAATTGATAGTCACCCGAAGGAGTTTTAATCATACCTTGGGGGTAGTAAGTTTTTAGGGCTTCTAAATCAAAAGAGACTCCGGGTAAACCCCAGGCCATGGCTTCGGCAGCAGCCATACCACCACTATCGTAGATGGCCGGATGGACAACAATTTTGGAATCTTTAAAAATATTATATTTGTCTTGTCCGGTTTGAAAACCAAAGAGGGTTATGTTTTTGCTTAACTTATATTTTTTAATTTTAGTTTTAAGTTTGTTTTCCAGTTGCCCATCACCAATAATAGCTAGTTTGGCAGTGGGGATTTGTTTGGTGACTAACTTCCAAATGTCAATTAATTCCAAAACTCCTTTTTGGGAGTGAAGACGACCCTGAAAAACAGCTTCAAAATGGCGTGAAGACATTGATTTTATTTTTCCTGAACTTAGGTATTTTTCAGACTCAGTGGTATCAACGCCACCCTGAACAACAATAGTTTTTTTACCCGGAAATCTAACCTTGTCGGGTTCAGAGGTAATTAATATTTGATTGGCAAATAATTGAGCAAAAAATCGAGAAAATATTTGTAAAATGTAATAAAGAAATCCTTTTAAAGGCTGATGTTGATAGGGAGAATATTTTGAACCGGGGCGGGGTGCAAATAAATATTGGCCGCAGAGCCAGATTCCACTGGGGTGAAACATTTTGTAAAGTAGTCCAATAACAAAATCGGGGTAGAAATCAGAAACGGTATAACAATATTCTGAGTGGTTAAATGTTTTTAAATGGGTAAAAAATTTTATTTTTCCCCAAAAAATTCTTCTAAAAAAATGTTTTATTAAATTTAGAATTGTGGGACTAGTGTTTGGGATTGCCGTATCAGTTTGAATAAAATCGGGATTTAAATGATAGCGATCTAAAAGGTATTTTGTCTCTTCACTACCAAAGACGGTAACTGACAATTTATCTTGCCAGTGTTTGATAAATTCTAAAAAGATGGTATCACCGCCACTTTGACCCGTACCAATGTTATTATTAGCTATTATTATAATTTTTGGTTTCACTTTAGCTATTTTAACTTATTTATGATTAAAATAAACTTAGGAAGTGGCCCAGCTTCTGCCAAGGGTTGGATAAATTATGATTGGGGTTTATTGCCCTTTATGGGGAAATTTCACTTGACCTCCTTATTAGTAAAATTAAAATTACTTGGCAAAGATTATGATTGGAAATGGCCTGACATCACCCTCGTTGATATCAGAGAAGAACTACCTGATAACGACAATACCGTTGATTATATTTATTGTTCTCACGTGCTTGAACATTTTGAAAAGAATGTGGCTATAGATATTTTGAAAGAATGTAAAAGAGTGTTGAAGAAAAACGGACGAGTTAGAATTGTTCTCCCTGATTTATCCAAGATGATAAAAAAATATAGTAGCTCAGAAATTTTTAATCGTGAATATTTTGGTTTTGATAAAGATCTATATATTGGTGCCTTGGCTAAATTTAAAAGATTTTTTATCCGGGGACACGAGTGGATGTACGATGCAAAATCGGCAAAAGACTTATTAAAAGAAGCTGGTTTTGGTGAAGTAAAAATTTGTAGCTTTAGAAAGGGTCTGGTACCTAATTTGGATGTTTTGGATATTGAGCAGCATCGGGAGATTGGGTTGTATCTAGAAGCTTCTGGTAAGCTTTAAGAATTATTTCAAAATTTTTATGGGAAAATTTGTTTTGAGCATAAGAGCGGCATTTTTTTTGAAGAGCTGAATACTTAGCAGGATTTTTGACAAGATAATTTATATTTTTTATAAAATTGGCAAGAGTCGGGGAAAATAAAAGGGAAACTGTTTCGTCTAGTGCTTCGGGAATGGCACCCATATTTGAGCCAATAACCGGTAAACCTGAAGCTACCGCTTCCATGATCACCCGACCATAACCTTCCGGATATTGTGAGGCAATACAAAAGACATTGGCTTGATGATAAATTTGGGGTAAATTTTTATTTTGAACAGCACCTAGGTATTGAATGTTTTTATATTTGCTGGAAAATTCTTCGACTTCACTTTCTAGGGGACCATTGCCAACAATTATAAATTTATTTGATGTTAATTGGGCAGCGGTATTCAAGATAACCCATATCCCCTTCTTGGCAATTAAACGACCCACAAACAGAAAGGTTAATTTTGGGGGTGGAATGACCGGAGAAAAATTTTTTAAATCAATCCAATATCGATAGAGACTAAGTTTATTAGGATTTACACCCCAATTTTCTAGTTGATCAATAGAAGCCTTGGACAAACAAAGTATCTGATCACATTTTGACAATACCCGGACAGTGATTTGCTTTGAAATACCGCCAATATTTTCGTAGACAGCATGAGTACTGCAAAGATGTTTGAGTTGGAATATTTTTGCCAGAATGTTGCCCATAAAGGCAGCGTTAAAACCCTGACTGTGAATTAGATTAACTTTTTTGTGGTTTTTCAAAAGCCACCAGAAGGTGCGAATTAGTAAATAGGGAGTAATGTATAAGAAATCAAAAATCGGATATTTTTCCAGCTTGGGGAATACTTGATAGCCAAACCACTTATAACGAATTATCTGACAATGACCTATTGTTTCTCTTGATAAATAGGGAGATTTAGTTGTTAGTGGAGAATAGGTTAAAACATATGACCTAATTTGGTGAGCATTCAGTTCTGACACCAAATCATCAAGATGTGATTCCACACCACCGATATTTGGACTAAAAAATGGAGAGAGGATTAAAACTCCATTAATTTTTTTCATCAAAATAGATGGAATTATTAACGGTGATTTCCCGAAGCGTATATAAATTCTTGGTTAATAATTGTTGTGTTTCTAAGCTATTATCTTCGATACAAAGTATTTTGGGGCGATATTTGTCCCAATCATTGCTTTGGAGTATTTGAAGATCATAGCCCTCAGTATCAATGGAGAGGAGATCTAAATTTTTGTGATTGAAATACTGCTGAAAAATTTGTTTTAAGGTATAAATTTTAACTTGATATTTATCGACAAGACGGCAGCCTTGTTTTACCTTGTCATTGGCTTGTGATTGCGAAAAAGTCGAATCAACATCGGGATCAAGTTGATAAAAGGTGGAAATTGACTTGTTTTTAGCGATACCAATTTGTAAATTTTTATCTTTTGGTCTAAGAAGTTTTGAATTTTTTATCAGACTTAAATTTGGTTCGATATTGATGCCTCGAGAACCAGTTAAATAGAAACGATAGGTATTGTTAAACTTAACCGGGTGGTTACTACCGATATCGATATATGAAGATACTTTTCTTTTAAGAATTCTTTCAATGATTAAATCCTCCTGGTTTTGGGAATATGTTTTTAGAAGAAAGCGATTGAAGATTCTGCCTATTTCAATAAATGAAAAAATAATAAAGTGCTTTGGACCGTATAATTTAAATTTTTGAATTATTGTTGCCATTGAAGTCGATTTAAGGGTTTTAATAAATGTAATTTATATTTTAAGGTAACAATAAAATATATCCACCAGGTTAGAAAACAGGCAATGGGGTGAAAAAACCAAGCCTTGTCGGGCTTTTTTAAATAACCCCTTATGGTGTCATATAGTGAGGGAAAAATTAATAAACTATAGAGGCTGAAGACAATAGTGCGGCTAGTGGCTGACCATTGATAGAGGCGATGATTTTTATAAATGTAATAGTCAGTTAATCGCCGGTTTTGTTTACGGATAAATTTTGACAACGATGATTCACAATAGGTGTGAATAATACCTACTTTTACTTTGGCAAAATATAAGGGTTTTGGGGCCATGGCTAAGATATCAATATCAAAAAGATAATTGCCTTTAAAAAATTTGATTAAAAATTTTTTTCTAAAAATAGTACCATTTGCACCGATTGTAGGGATATTTCGATTATCATCAATATTTATTTTTAAATATTCTTTTTTATCAATAACTTTTAATTTTAGATTTGTCCATTTTTGAGATAGGGTACTAAAGCGATCGTAGTTACCATTGATATAAGCATAAGGATCATTGGCTCCCAGTAGAGATGAATATCTTTCGGTAAAACCAGCCTTGGGGCGATAGGTAAAAAATAAGGGTTCACTACCAATAATTTCGCTATCCTGAAATGGAAATAACATAGAATTTAACCAATTTTTATCAGGAAGAATATTATCGGAATCAATTAAAGCGATATATTCTCCTTGGGCTTTTTTCAAACCAATGGCTTTGGCAGCTTCGGCTGTAACCAAAGGATTACTTATAATAGTGCAATGGTATTGTTTGGCGATGGCTAAGGTATTATCCTTGGAACCTCCATCAACAATTAGGATTTCATAATCGGTAAAACTTTGGATTTTTATGGCATTTAAACACTGTTTTAAAATGAGTTCTGAATTGAGTGTCGGAATAATAAAACTAACGACCGGAGAAGTCGCGGAGCTTTTGGACATATTTTACGGCGTAAGTAGCCAAAAATTTAATATCATCTAAATTTCTGATGGAGGTAATTTTTCGCCAAATAAATTCTGGCGTTAAGATGCCATAAAATAGTTCACGGACTAATTTTTGTTGTTTTTCAGGAGAAATTGGAGAGCGCATTATTGGTTGGCGCATGTCGTAATCATCCCAATTTTCTGAGAGTAATTGTTTGTTTTTTTGACATTCGGCAAATAAGGGCGTGCCGGGATAGGGAATAACTATAGTTGCCTGCATGGAATCAGCTAAATTTTCTTTAAACAATGCTCTGGCGGCGTTTAAAGTATTGTTAGCATCGGCCAAACTTTCCCAAGGGTAGCCAATCATGATGGTGATATGAGGTTCCAGACCGGCCTTTTTGGCCATTGTTAGTGTTTTTCTGGCATCGGCTATTTTTGTATTTTTATCAATGTGATCAAGAGTTTTTTGATTGTTTGATTCAAGGCCATATAGAATAAAACGGAAACCAGCCTCAGCCATTAAATTGTATTGTTCCTGATTTAAGGCTCCAAATCTCATGTTGCAGCCAATAACTACTTTCTTATTAAGTCCTTTGTCAATTAATTGATGACAGAGATTGTTTAACCAGGGGCCAATGGGAAGAGTACCGGCATCGTCAAAAATTTCTTTGATACCCAGAGATACCAAATATTCTATTTCGCGAATGGTGTGTTCAACTGAAAAGGTACGGAAGGTTCCTGCTGGATGAGTGGTCGTCCAAGAACAGAAAGTACATTTACCCCACCAACAATCACGTCCGGACATAATGTAAGCACCAGGCTTGTATTTAAAATTGGTATTGTTTTGACCATACAACTCCCATTTTGTTAGATGGCGGTCAATGATGGGAATAGAGTCTAAATGGTGATGCTTAAGGGCAAAAGTACCGGTATTTAGAAATTCTTTTTTTGACCGGTAATAAAAGCCGGATTCCAGCTTGGTACCTTTTATCAGATAATCAACCAGATTTAACATCATAAAATCAAAATCACCGCCAGTGATTATGTAATCAACCGCGGAATTTTCTAATGATTCTATAGGTAAAGCAGTGACATGGTCACCCATTAAGACCACGATACTTTTGGGAAGATTCTTTTTTATTTCATTAATTATTTGCCAGTGTCTTTTGATGACAGCAGTTTTCGATTCTATAAAAATTAGATGGGGACGGCGTTTAATTAGTCTTTTTAACCATTTTTTGTAGGTAATTTTTTCGGCTATAGCATCATCCCAAAAAATTTTATGACCAAGATTTTTTAGAGCCGTAGCACCGTAGGCAGGGATAACCGGTAAAATTACATTACCGGTGTTTGTCCATTGAAACTGACGATTCTGTGCCAAGAAAGGAATTCCCTTTGGGGATTCTAGGGGAGGATATGAAATTGAAATAGAATATTTTTTAGCCACCGACATATTTACCGGTTTTTTTATCAACCTGATGTGGTTTAAAGTCCAAATCAAACTTTAGAAAACCTATAAGGAATAATAAAGCATAATAGAGATGAGTGATAGGGATAGTTATGGTGCTCAACACCGATAAGATTATATTGTTGTTCTCCAATATGAAATTAACGAGGGTTAAAAACAACAAAAATACGTATAAATATAAGGGCCAATATATATGATGTAGGGGTAGAGTTAGAAGATATATGAGAAAGAATGATGGCATGAAATAACCTATTTTAAGGCTATTCTTCGGAAACTTTCGAGCGAATAAACCCCGGTGAAGAGCATAGCGGCTGATTTGTTTTAAATGGGGAACAATGACGGAGCGACGATGATGATAAACCACAATTGAGGGATGGTAATATATTTTTTCCTGCATGTTAATAAGATCTAGGCAAAGAATAGTATCTTCACCCGGCCAGTATTTTGAATTAAAGCCCCCAATTTTATTAAAAATGTTTTTATTGACAATTAAATTTACTGAAGGATAATCATCAACAAAACGATGACTTTGGGGAAGGTTACGATATTGTCCGGCTCCCCCACTTCCCATGAAAGAACTAAGAAATAAGCCTGAGGCTTGTTGAAAAATATTGTCGGCAGGAGGTGTCAAACAAGGACCGCAAAAAGCCGCATAGTTCGGATGTATTTGCACTTGTCGATGTATATTTTTTAGCCAGTTGCGGTCGGGATATGAATCATCATCTAAGAAACATAGATATTTGCCTCTGGCCATTTGGGCACCAATATTTCTCTTGAGACTGGGGTCAGGTTTTTTTGATATTTTATCGGTGATAACCAGAATTTCGAAACTTTTGTATGTTTGTTTTTTTAAACAAGACAAAGTTTCACGAAGATAGTCGTTCTCTTTTCTAACCGGAATGATAATTGAAAAAAAAATAGGTGTCATATTAACCGGTGTTTACCCTCATTTCTAATTCCGGATCGTAAACCCACTGACGACGATTTTTGTCATCATAGTAACGCAAAATTCTCAAACGATAAAATACCGCCAAGGCATCACGGAGACTATTTAAAATAATTTTTATGCCGGTGGCGTGGGTAAGACTGATAAAATCATAATTAAGTTTTATTGGAGCTTCGTAGATTTTTTTAAATCCCAAATGATTGGCAACTGATAAAATTTCCAAATCTATGGCATAACTTTTTACTAAAAGCCGAGGTAAAACTTTTATAAGTACAGGTCGACGAAATATTTTTAATCCGGCTTGAGTGTCATGGACATCTATACCTAATAAATATTTGGAAATGAGGCGAGCTCCAAAACTTATTATTTTTCGTTCCAGGGGATAGACAACTTGAGAGGCGGGATGACGCTTTGAACCAACGACGATATCGGCATGATACCATTCCATGTGTTCCAAAAGCATGGAGATTCCATTGGGATCTATTTCCATACCAGAATCAATAAATGCGACATAATCTCCTTTGGATCTAGCCATTCCATATCTAAGGGTATAACCCTTACCATGATTATGGGCATAACCTACAACCTGAAGATTTTTTAAATGACATTTATTGGCTTCGGCAAAGGTAGAATCTACCTCTGTACCATCGACAACCACAATTAATTCATAGGGATATCTTATTTGCTCTAAGGTATCGTATATTGAGTAAATATCTTGTCTGATGGTTTTTTCTTGTTTATAGGCTGGGACAATAACCGACAAAAAATGGTTATTATTTTTTATCATTGTTTTGAACCAAACGATAAATTTCCAAGGTCTGAATGGCAGTCTTTTTCCAGGAAAAGAATTTGGATCTTTTTTGACCCAGAAGAGAATATTTTTGAAGCAATTCAGGGTCATTCCACAGCTTTTCTAAGGCAGCTTTTAGAGAATCAACTGAGTATGGATCAAAAGATATTCCATTAGAATCCATTATTTCCGGAAGACAGCTAGCCTCTGAATATACTACAGGAGTACCAGTTTGCATAGCTTCAACCAAGGGTAATCCAAATCCCTCAGAATAAGAAGCTTGGCAGTAAAGTGTGGCTAAATTATAGATTAAGGGTAAATCTTTATCCGGGACAAAACCCAATAATTTTAATAGATTGCTTCCTTTTTCTTTTAATGACTTTTCAGTTGATTGAAGCCAGAGAATGTCTTGTGTCCAGGGATGATTGGGAACTTCTTTAACAGCGGATGAGCCGACGACAACTAGAGGATATTTTAAATCCAAGCAGGCCTTAACCAGGGTGGGAATGTTTTTGTTCCAGTTAATATCACCTACATATAGGATAAATTTGTCAGGGAGATTATATTTATTTTTTATATTAGACAATTCTTTACTGTCATTTATTTTTTTATAATCTGAAATAGCAGCTTCGTAAGTGACAAAAATTTGGTCTGAGGGATAAATAAGCTGATCTTGAATTTGTTGTTTTGCTGAAAGTGATGGACAAATAATATAATTAGCTTTTTGAAGTCGATGTTTTTGAATTAACCACTTTATTTCACCCCTTATTCCAACCGGAAACTGTTCTTTGAAAGCTCTTGGTATCAAATCATGACAGGTAACAATGTATGGTTTGTTTTGGGAGGGTAATGTTATTTTGAAAGGGTCGAAATACGGGTAGTGAATTAAATCGTAATTAGTAAATACTTCACTTCTTTGGGTAACAAGCTCAATTTGAAATTGATGATAATCGTGATTATTCTTGACCTCTTCTTGAAGAGCATCAACTAAGTTCCGGGTATAATATCCAACCCCACGCTGAGAATTACCGTCATTTAAGGGACTTATGTCAATAGCAATTTTAAATTTTTTCATGTTTTAGTTCAAATAGTTTGATATAGGAAATGGGAAAACGAAGTGATGAATACCAGGAAAAAACAAAACCGGGAAAGCCATCAACATAACCCCGATGCCGAAAATAAGCCAGAAAAAACCAATAATTTGGCTTAATAATAAAATAATTTAGAAAACTCAAAATATTTAGTTTAACTTTTTGATCCATCAATTCTTGGGCCAAAAGGGTGGTATAACGGTCATTTCTTAACAGATAGCGACTAAAGTTGGGATCGGCATAATGAAGCAAATCAGTCTTCAATGTGCCAATAGGACCTTTAATTTCTGCCTGTTCATGGACGTTTTTACATGGTAATTTACCAAAGCCACGACGATAGAGTCTAATGGTGGGGTCAGGATAAACACCCCCTTTTGTTAAAAAACGAGATAGAAAATAGTTTTGTCGATTTATCCAGAAACCATTATAAGTGGTATTAATAATGATGTTTTGAATTTCATCTCTAAGTTCCGGGCTAACAACTTCATCGGCATCAAGTTGTAGAATCCAATCACTAGTACAGGCATCAATGGCCATTTGCTTATTGATGTGAAATATGGCTGGGTTTGAGGTGGAAATTACTTTTGCTTTTTTAAATTTTTTAACTAAATTGACGGTATTATCGCTAGAGTGTCCATCAACAACAACAATTTCCT
This sequence comes from Candidatus Shapirobacteria bacterium, assembly GCA_041649835.1. Taxonomy (GTDB): domain Bacteria; phylum Patescibacteriota; class Microgenomatia; order UBA12405; family UBA12405; genus UBA12158. The sequence goes on along the minus strand of JBAZML010000021.1, from coordinate 5,885 downwards.
CTACCCAATCAGAAACTGCTTTGAGACAGGTGGTAATATTGGTCTCTTCGTTATAGGTAGCGATGGCAACTGAAATAGTGGTTTTCATTTAATTAGTATATATTCTAAAGCTTTGACCGGTTTTTTCAAAATCGGCGGCATCAATTATTAAAGAATTTGGGGATATGCTTTCGCTGATACCAAAATGGATGTTATCAATTTGTCGAACCGTGGAAAAGCCAAACTTATCTGGAGGGGTCAATTTAATTTGAGATTGGATCTTTGACGGTAAATAGCGGCTATAAAATAAATATAGAATGTAGGGTTGGTCATACTTGTCAGTCAGGTAAATATTTTGGTAATTATTTTTTTGAGATTCAATATAAGGAACAATATCTGAAAATCCAGAATTCCAGGCAAAAGAATAACGTTTGGGGGCATGAACATAATATGAATCAAGATAATAAGACATGGAAAATAGATAACTAATAGTAAGTAGTGAGTAGATAAAAAGTTTTATTAGATTATATTTTTGGGAGAAGGTAATAATTTGCTGTAAGCCGAGAGCGACGAATATCGAGAGCGGAATAACCATGGGTAGGGCACGTAAGGCTGAGGGAGCTTGAAAGGTTAATGATGAAGCCAGGGGGGCAATTATTAAGAAGCTAAAAGTAAACTGTTTTAAGTGGATATTTTTTGACTTAAGTAACATAAGAATACCGAGTAACAAAAATGGCAGTTCAATTAAATAGAGTTGTCCCATATCGGGGTTTTTTGATCGAGGAACCTCATCACCGGTGATAAATAAGAAATTTAAATTAAAATGTGAAGTGTATTTTTCGACCCAAGAGAAGGCATAAAGTACGCGACGATTGTGTAACAGACGATTTACAATGAAGGTGTTAGCGTGTTGATTTAATAATTCCTCAGATCTTGAAAGTGGGCCCTTGTCGGCAGTTAATCCCACTCCACCAAAGCGAGTAGTACCACCATTTTTTAGAAATGAAATGCCAACCGGAGTTACCAATATTAAGCCAATAATTACGGCAATTAAAAATTCTTTATTAAATAATTTTTTAAAATTTAAAAACAAGATGATGAGTAGTAAAACCGGAGCGATAATTCGGGCGGAATGATAGATTGAGAGAGCAACTACTAGAGGTAAGGGAAACAAATAAATATATTTTTTTTGATTATTAATAAGATATAGATATAGCCAATAAATACCCAACAATATGAAGAATAAGGCGGTACTACTTTCCCAAGCACCGCGGGAGAATTGAAGATGCCAAGGATTGACAGCAAGAACAAAAGCGGCCAGGTAGGAAAGTAAATAGTTAGTAGTTAAGAGAAAAACAAGACGGTATAGGACATAAATTGTTAGGACGGAAAAAATTAAATTTGGCAAACGGACAGCCAAAGGAGTTAGACCTAAAATTTTGACAAAGGGTAAAGCCAAATATACATAGCCTCCGGGTTTGTAGTCGCCAAAGGACATAAAATGGAGTGGCCAAGAGGCACCATGTTCATCTTTGCCAGTTTGGATTAATGAATAGGCGTTGTAGCCTAGGGCAGCTTCATCGGGATTAAGTGATGGCAACTTGGCTATTTGCCAAGACCGGAGCAGCAAGGCGAGAAATAAAATAAGTGATAATTTAGAAATTTTTATAGCCATAGAAGGTGGAGGTGTTATTAATTGGAGATAGAGGTGTTAGTTGAGTGCGATCTATTCCTTGGATAATCGTGTCGTCATATGAGAATACTCCAAGAACAGGAGTTTTTTGAAGTAAAAGATGGTTATAGTTTGGATTTTCGAATATAAAATTATCAATCTGATGAACTTTACCGGTATCTGGGGTGGTGGTAAGTAGTCTATCCTGAAGTTGATATTTTTCGGGAGAATAGCGGCTATAGAACAGATAATAAATATAGGGTTGACCATAAAAATCAGTGAAATAATTAAGGCTATTGGTATCGCTGTTGATGGCATATTGCATGGCCTGTTGATAGCCATATAACCAGGCCTGGGGAGATTTCTTGACCAGATGGTTAAAATATAGATCCGCATAGTAAATAAATGAAATTAAGTAAGACAAAAAGATGAATAATTGAATATATGGAGAGAAAAACTTATTTTTCTTAAAATAATTTATGGTTGAAATAATGCCTAAGGCCGTAAAATAACACAAAGGTACAGAAAAATTCATGATTCGAGTAGCTTGAATTTCATCACGAGTCAGAGCCGCCGGAATTGGGGCGAGAATAAACCAAAGAAGGAAAAATAGGTTAAGAGATGAATTATTTTTTTTAAGATTAAATAAGCCTATTAATAAAAAAAATACTGAAGGAAACAAAAGGACTCCGGTGTAAGGTGCACTATGGCGGGGGTTTTGCCAATCGCCTTGGGTTAGGAGAAATTGGGGTGAAAAGTGATTAAAGTAGCGACTGAAAAAATTCCTGGCGAAAAATATATAATTATTGTGAAATATCTGAAAATCAGTTTGACCGCTTTCAGAAAGAATAAGATTTTTTTCTTCAGAACTTCTGGGATAGGAAAATAAACTGACGACTTCAAGCCGATTACCCTGATGACTGAAGAGGATGCCCGCTAGTATCGGAAGAGAAAAGATAAAGAGTGGAAAAATAAATTTTAAAATAAAATCTTTTTTTAAAAAAGAGCTTGAGAAATTAGTGATTAGTAAAATAGAGATGATTAATAAACTAATCAATTTACCCGATTGGTAGGTAAAAAGTGTTAACCCAAATATAATTGATGACCAGATATATTTTTTATTAAAGAAAAAATGAGATGCCAACAATAATTCAAAAGTAAGAACGTTGGTTTCCCAAGCTCCCCGGGAATAATGGATGTTGTAGGGATTGAAAGCAATTATGGCGGCAAAGATAATTGGTAAATATTTATTTGATGAGTGTTTTTTAACAAATAAATAGCCAATAAATGGCAATAAAGTCCCAAGAATTATCGAAGGCAATCGGACTGCCAAGGGGTTCAGTCCAAAAATAGCAACAAAGGGGACGGTCAAATAGACATAGAGACCGGGTTTGTAGTCACCAAAAGATTTAAAAATTAAGGGCATAAATTGGCCATATTCATCCCGGGCGGTATGAAGAATTGAATAGGCATTATAACCAAGGGCAGCTTCATCCCAAAGTAATGGAGGATAGGATATATTATAAATTCTGATTAAAAAACCCAAGAAAATAATTATGATTAATAAAATTTTTTCTTTATTCATTGATAACAAAGTCGAAGGCAGTTTGTCCGTTTAAAAAGTTAACGGTATCGATTAATTTAACGTTGTTTTGGGGGTAATTTTTGGGAGAAGTGATTAATAGTGATGAAGATGGAAGGGTTAAGGTAGCGATTTCCCAATCATTTACAAAATTGAATTTATCAAAAGCGTCTACCCAATACCAGTCGGAATGAAAATTCCAATTCTTTTTGGGATCGTTTTGATAAGTTGTCGGATCCCATGGCCAGTAAAATAATATAAATTCATGTGGTTCACCATATTTTTTGGTGACATATATTTGTTGATATTGTGAGTAATCAGCCTTAATTTTGGATACCATCTCCTGGTAACCGTATTGCCAGTTTTGCGAATAATCTCGACTGTATTGAAGATACTTGGCCCAATAACCAATAAATTCCAGACTAAATATAATAATGATTAAGTAAAATAATTTTTTGTTTTTAATAAATGAAACGCCATAACTTATGGCTAAAAAGTAGAAAGGGAGAGCAATGGTGGCTCTAATTGATGGAAAATCTCCGACCGTCAATGCCGCCGGAAGTAGAGTAATTATCAGTGGTATAAGAAATTGACGTAATCTAAATAATCCAAAATAAAAAAATGGAATTAAAACTATAAACAAAAGACCTGTCCTTGGGGGATTAAACTGATAATTTGATGAACCCTGAAAAAATAGAGGGATGGGATTAATTAGATCAAAATAATTTCTGGCTAATTGATTTGAAAAATAGACCAACTTATTATTTACAACCCGATTAAAAATAGCTGGCCCAGTAAACAAACGTCTTTCTTCATTTATTAAATTAATAGAGTTGGGATTGATTATGCCAACCCAACGATTCCTGGCTGTTGATTCTGGGGAAAAAAGATTAAATAGATTAGGAACGGCAAAAAGCAAAAAGATTATCAGGGCAAACAAATAGGTTTTATTTTTTAGTTGCTTCCAGTAGTAAAAAGTAAAATAAAAAATTAAAAGAGGAACTGCGATACGGGCATTGTGATAAGAATATAGGGAGACTCCAAATAAAATAGCTGAATAATAGGCATATTTTGGAGCCAATAATGATTTGTAAAAATAGTAAAGTCCGGCAAGACAAAATAATTGTGATAAATTAGATTGAAAAACTCCTCTTGATGGAAATAATGACCAGGGAGATAGAGCGACTAAAAACATATTAAATAGGGCTAATTTTTCGTTTTTGAAAATTATTTTGGCGAGAAAATAGTTGAAAACTACAAATAGAAGCCCAAAAATAGCAGCCGGTAAACGAATAGAAAAGGCATTCAGACCGAAGAGAGCCACTGAGGGAATAGTGAAGTACAGATTGGCTGCGGTTGGAAAGTCACCATAGGCTCGGAAATTAAATATTGGCCACGAACTCCCCCACTGATCCTTTCCTGTTTTTAATAAAGAATAGGCATTATATCCATGTGAAATTTCATCCCAATTTAAACCAGCTGGTAGAGAACTTAAATTCCAAAAACGAAAAATTGCGGCGATTAAAAAAATCAAAATAAAAATTTTATTAGTTATGTTTTTCACGGATTATTAGTATTATAAAGCTCCCAAGCGTAAGAAGGGAAAAAAGGTTGGCAAAAGTACGTAACGGTGTATTTTTGAAACTTAATTCATAGTGATGCTGACCTTGGCTAAGTTGAAGTTGAATTAAACCAAACTGTTCGTCAATTTTATAATCTGATTTTTTACCATCCATAATTAGGTTCCAGTTGGGAAAGTAAACGATTGGTAGATTTACCAGGGCGTTTGGAGTTGATACCGAAAAATAGGCTTCTGAAAAATGACTATTTTTATAATATTTAACAAAATCCACATTACCTTTTAGGACTATTGGCGCTGAAGGGGCATAGGTTTTAGGAAATTCGCTCCCGTACTTCGGCCAATAATCCATAAGACCGGCAGCACTTTGACGAATTTGTTCTGCGCCATTTAATTTATCTGAATCAGTTAATTTTTGATACCAAATATCTTCCTTGAAATATGAGTAATTAATTCCAATAGTTATAACTATTAAGCCTAATATAAGAGGTAATCTTAAGTTTGCTTTAAATAGATTTACCAATCCCCCACTGATAAATGAAAAACAAAAGATAGCTAAGCCGAGAAAACGCCATGGAAATTGGAAATAGGCCATGAATGGTAACAATTGCCAAATAAAAGTTGATTTGTTGTGGGTTAAAAATAAAGCAAATACACCAATTAAGAACATTATTATTATTAATAATCGATGTTTAATTTTTGTTCTAATTAAATACATCATAAAAACGAAAAATGAAGTCAGCCAAACAACAATGCCAAGATTGAATGAAAGACCGTCAATTGGACCCCACATAGTGCCAGAATAGCCCCAAAAATTGGAGATGAATAATTCCTTAAGAGTAACAAAATGAATAATATAGTTGAAAAAACCTTGAGTCATAGTGTCAACAGTAGTGAGATTTTTTTCAAAAAATGCAGGTATCAGAAAAAAGCTACAAAGAGCAATAGACCAAAGCAATGTTCTAAAGAAGTATTTAAATTTTTTGGTTAAAACAGTAAATAAGGCAATTAAAGGCAAGGCGTAGATTAAAGTTAAATTGTGACTTAAATATAAAAAACACAAAAATAACACT
>JBAZML010000020.1:0-17903 GCA_041649835.1 Candidatus Shapirobacteria bacterium | reverse complement strand
GTAGTAAGGGGGGTATCGGTGGTGGGATCAGCCAAAGTGTTGGTAGCCATGGGAATGGATAATGCTCTTAACTTGGATAGTGGTGGTTCAACAGCTTTGTGGTCTGGTGGTTATAAATATGGCCCAGGACGCGATATTCCCAATGCAATTTTGTTTGTCAGAAAATAAGATTTATTTTACTTCCTCTTCTTCTGGGGGTAGATATTCTTCTCCAGTGTCGGATTCGTTTTGGCCGGCTTTTAACCAAAGAACATAGTCACAACCAGTAGCCTTTTTGGCGTCTTTGTCCCAGCCAGAAGTGGAGCATTTTTTCATTTTTTTACCGTTGACGGTAGTGAAGAGAACTAGATTTTCACCACACTTTGGACATTTTTCGTCCAGTTTTTCAGTAGTGCCATTAATCCATTCAACATAATCACAACCGATAACTTTTTTGGTTTCCTTGTCCCAGGAACCAGCAGAACATTTTTTCATTTTTTTACCAAAACGGGTGGTTTGAAGAATTAAGGGAGAACCACATTTGGGACATTTTTCGTCTAATTCAACTGGTTTAACTTCAAGCCATTTGACGTAGTCACAACCAACAATTTTGTGGGCTTGAGCATCCCAAGAACCCTTGGTACAGCGTTGAAGTTCACGACCGGTACTGGTTTTGGTAACTTCAGAGAGTGGGGCGCCACATTTTGGGCAGACTTCGATTTCAGTTGTCATATAGTCTAGATATTAACACGCTGTTAAGGGCTAGTGGGTGGTTGGTTTTGAAAATTAGTGGTAGGCTAAGAAGATGAAGAGGCTAGAAATTATTTCAGAAAAATTAACCGGTGCGATTGGAACTCCAATTTCAATAGTGATTCATACTTTTTTGTTTGTGGGTATTTTTGCGTTGAAATTTATAGGTTACACGATTGATGATATTTTATTAATTTTGACAACAGTGGTATCTCTTGAAGCAATATATTTATCTATTTTTATTCAGATGGCAGTCAATAAAACCACAAAAAGCTTGGCAGGAGTAGAGAGGGATATTGATGATATTCAGGAAGATGTTGAAGATTTAGGCGATGATGTCAAGGAGATTTCTGATGATTACATTGAAGAAGAGCAAGATGATGATGAAGTAATTTCGGCTATCAAAGATATTGAAAACAGATTGGAAAAATTACACAAAGATGTCATTAAAATGAACAAGAAGAATGGGAGTTGAGATTATAATAGATTTTTCGGACGAAAAGTATTGATGGTTTCTTTTTGGGTAGAATTGGCGATTTTGAGATAGGTTTTGAAGATTTGGAGCCAGGAATCAAAAGATACTTCAGTCGGTTTTAATCCGGTGAGCTTAAAAGTTTTTTCAAATGTTTTTAATTGAGGATAGGTAAATACTTTTTGATAAGATTCTAAAAAAGTGGGTTGCCATTGATTGAAACCATAAAGAATGAAATCACGATATTCATTTTTAAATTCATCTTTTATAAAAGGAAAAGGTCTTTTTTTGAATTCAACGAAGACGACAATAATTTGGGGTTTTTTAGTGAAGTTACTCCGGTCAATATCACCGATTATCTTTATCTCATACCAGGGTTTACACAATAGAGAACTTTGAGATTCCGGCTGCCCGACAAATTTTTGAGCGGCTTCAAATTGCATGAGAAAATACATAGATTCAGGAAGGGGGGTGGATTTTAAGAAACGGGAAATTATTTCAGCAGTCAGGGAGAAGGGGATATTGGCAAATACTTTGTAGGGAGAGGCGGGTAATTTGAATTTTAGAAAATCATCTAAATGAATTTCTAAATTGGGAATATCTTTTGTACTATCAATTAATTTTTGAGCCAAGGTCGGGTCTTTTTCTACGGCGATTACCTGACGACAAACTTTGATTAATTGCTTGGTAATAACACCATGCCCGGGACCAATTTCCAGGACCAAATCGTTTTGGGAAATATTGGATGAGGCAATAAGTTCAGCTGCTAACTCCGAAAATTTAATGAAATTTTGAGATAAAGAATCTTTTTGATGATATGGCATATAATGGTTATATTTTAACAATTTAGAATCCAATGAGTTACGATATATTTTTATATAGAAAAGATGGAATTTTGAAGCCGTATAAAAAATCGGAGGTAAAAGAAAGATTAGAATCAAAAATCGATGCCTCAGAATATTATCCGGAAGTAGGTGAATTGGCAGAAGGATTTTCGGTGTATACCGATTTGTCAGAAGGGAAAAAGAATTCGGGTTTTGAACTTTTTTTCCAAAAAGAGGAGGGATGTTATTGGACTTCTTGTTCTTATGCTGTCGATACTGGCTTTTTTACGTTTTTTAAAAAAGCGATAAAAGAATTGGCGATATTGTTGGACCTCAAAATAAAAGATCCGCAAATCAGTGAAGAGGTGTTTGAGGCGGCGGATTACGACGCTGATGATTTGAGAAGTATAAAAGGGATAGAAACAATAAAAGAATTATTAAAACCTGAAAATGTTTCCGATATCCTCGGAGAAAAAGTGACTCTGGTTTATCCGCTTCAAAAGGATGAATCTATACCTCCAAAAAATTTTAAAAAATTGGAAACAATATTTTTACCGGCTCTAAAAAAATATTTTATTTTTTATGTTATTTTGTCAAAAGACCCAGTGACGAAAGAGTATGTTTATTTGTTGAAAGAGGACAACTGTTATGTGGCCAGTAAAGTGGAAAAAGGGGAAATACTAAAAAATGTAATTAAAGAACAAATGAAAGAATTCTTTAATTTAGAAAAATTTAAATTAATAAGAGTGGAAGAAGAATATGATTTTGCCTTTGATAGAGAAGGAAATGAGCTACCGAGAACTGAATTAACTTTTTTTGTGGAATATTTTGATTTACTGGGGGTAAAAACTAAATTTCCAATGAAGTGGAATAAATTGGGGAAGTAATTTAGTTATACTAAAACAATGAGAAAGATTGTCTTACACTCAAAATTTTTTTTGCTTTTATTACTGGAAATATTTGTAGGGATTGTGTCTAGTTTGGTAATGGCTTTAGCATTTTTTAAAATTTTTCATGAAATATTTGAGGCTGACACTCTAAATTTAGACAAAATTATTTCTGGATTAATATACAGTTGGCGTAGTCCGGGATTGACAAAAATTATGATGTTTGTGACTGATTTTGGGGCAGAATATATGATTGGGATTTCAATTTTAGTGGTTATATTATTGATTTGGGAGAAACATAAACGGGAAGCATTGGCATTTACGATTATTTTAGTAATGGGGGTGATACTCAACCTGATATTGAAAGAAGTAATTCAGAGGTCAAGACCAGAAATTATGCCATTGGTGATTGAAACTTCGTATAGCTTTCCTTCGGGACATGCAATGAATTCAAGTGTTTTTTATTTGGCGATGGCTTTTTATGTATATCATTTCACCAGAAAGAAAAAATTAAGCTTGATAATTACAGTGATGGCAATGACTTTGATGTTGTTAATTGGATTTAGCCGTGTTTATTTGGGGGTACATTATCCCAGTGATGTGGTGGCTGGTTATGTGGTTGGTACCTGGTGGTTGATAACGGCAATCCTAATTAGTAAATCGGTTAGTTTTGTGAAACATTTTAGAGAAGAAAAGAAAAAGTTAGTGTATTAGGATAGAATAAAAATATGAAACAATGGTGTCAAAAATTTTTGCAAGGTTTTTATTTTGCGGGAAGAGGGGTATGGCGGGGATTTAAAGAGAGAAATATGAAAGTTCATGCGGTGATGGCGATAGCAGTGATGTTTTTGGGGTTGATTTTTAACTTAAATTTAACTGAGTGGTCAATAGTTTTAATTTTAATTGCCTTGGTATTTTCTGCCGAGTTGCTTAATACCAGTATTGAGGAATTAGCTAACGTAGTAAAAAAGAAATGTAATTGTGACTATGAAGAAACCAGAGCAACGAGAGATTTGGCTGCCGGTGGAGTGTTGATAATGGCATTTATTAGTGCGGCTGTAGGTCTGATAATTTTTTTACCGAAGATTTTTTAAACTATTGAAAGCTAGAAGATAGGAGAGAACTGATTCAGCTCCTTGGTTGAGATTAACTCCATCTTTTTCTAAACCATCGTAAATTCCCCCAGTTTTGGAATTGACAAGGCTAAGCCCCAAAACATTTTGGCCATAGTACCAATTGAAGGCATTCTCGGAGAGTTGAAAATATTTTCTATCCCGGGTTAGGTGAAAAGCTAAAGAATAAGTTTCGACCATGGAACCGGCTTCAATCGGTTGTTGCCCAAAAAATTTTTTGTTTCCAGGAAAGACAAAACAGTTGGTTTCTTTATTGAAAGTTTGTTTGGTTAAAAAATCCAGGGATTCAAGAGCTATCTTCAGATAGGAGCTTTTATGGGTGATTTGATAGGCGATTAACAAGGCTAGAGGTAAACGGCCATTATCGTGAGAAAGTTGTGGTTCAAACCAATTCCATGAATTAATTTTATTTTTTTTGTAATGGGAAACAAGTAAATCGGCCCAAATTTTTATATTCTCTGATTGATAATATTGTAATCCCAATATAATTTGGGCAAAGGTTCGAAGATGATGGGAGGTTTTTGGATTGATGAGTCGATATAACTGATTAAAAAGATTGGTAGCATCTAAACTTAATGATGGTTCAAATTTAATAATTTCACCTAAAGCTGCCAGACTTCGACCAAGGTGTTCACCGTCCCTTTCAAAAATCTGCTGCCAGCTATTATCCAGATTTAGATCATTGTATAAGAGTTTATTTTTGTAGGCAGACTTTATAAAATGATAGTAAAGAGGGAAAGCATTTTTTAAAACAGGGAATTGAGATTGGTACCGGAGACAAACTTGTATGGCCCGGGCATTGTCATCAACACAATAACCTTCGATATAATTAGGCTTATCTAAACAACAATGTTCAATCAGGCCAATACTGTCGGTTAATTTTAAAAGGTAGTTAACTTGATTGGTGGGGTTTTGACCTATCATGTTTCTTAATTATTTCGGTAAAGAGATCGAGATGTTGGAGGGCGACACTAGACCAAGTCATAAAACGACCGTACTTGTAAGCTCGTTTTTGCATTTGTATTTTTTTTGATTTATTTTCGACAAGGCTAATGACGGATTTGGCGATGGCAGTTGAATCTTGAAAAGGAATTAAAATACCACGACCCCTGGATAGAGTTTCCTCGGCGTACAAATAGCTGGTAGAAATACAGGCTTTACCGGCACCTATAGCATAGGCAAGAGCTCCAGAAGAAGATTGCTGAGGATCCAGGTAGGGAGTGATATAGATATCAATTGCTTTTAACCAACCGGTTAATTCTTCAATGGTTAAATAATGATTAACAAATTTAATATTTTTTTGAATTCCCAGTTTTTTAATTTTTTGTTTTAAAAAATTTCTATATTTTTCACCTTCATATTCCAAAACACCAGGATGAGTTTGACCGATAACCAGATATAGAACTTGAGGATATTTTTCGACAATTTGGGCGACGGCATCAAAAACATATTCGATACCAATTCTTTGAGAAATTAAATTTATATTTCCCAGAACCAATCTGTCAGCCAGTTTTTTCCTTTTTTTAAAATATTCAGTAGAATTGTAGGTAAAATCAGGAGTGCCATGAGGAATAACAGTAATGGCATTTTTTTTAACTCCATAAAGAGAAACTAATTTTTTGGCACTGTCGTTAGTCATGACAGTAAAAGCATCAACATGGTTGATTAATTTTTGAAAGCTTTGACCCCACTCATTTTTAGGATCAATAATAATAGTGTGACAGGTTAAAATCTTTGGTTTATTGACATTTTTTAATAGTGAAACTAAATAATCACCACATTCTCCGCCAAATATACCAAATTCGTGTTCAATCAAAACCAAATCACAACTAGAATTATTGATGTATGTTGCGGCTTTTAGATAAGAATTTAAATCGGAACGAATTATCCTGTTTTTTACTTCCCAGGGAAAATCAGGATTTTCGTTGTCTTTAACTATTGGCATAATTTCAGCCAATGCATGTGGATTTAACAAATTGATAGCAGTGGTAACATCTTTGGTAAAGGTGGCTATACCACACTTTTGGGGAATGTAAGTGGAGATGTAAATAACTCGAATTGGTTTTCTGAGTTTCATAAATAGCAGTTTTTCAAATTCAATCTTGGTTTGACTTTTCTAGGTTGGATTGTGAAATATTGTACCTAAAATGCAGGTAAAAAGCAATATCGACAAAAAAAGGATGCCTGTTGCATTTATTTTTGACTTAATTCATACTGGATTATCAGTATATTTATTTTATAAATGAAACAAATTAATTTTGAGAAGTTTTTGATAGTTATTGCTTGGTTATTTGTTTTGTTTATGGGGGTGGAAAGGGGGGCCTTGGCCTTGGAAACGAAATCATTTTCGATTGAGTTACCCATTAAGAGTCAGGAAGATATCAAGCCATATGTACCCAACGAGGTAATTGTAAAATTCAAGAAAGACAAAATTAATTTGAGTTCAGCCTTTTCGTTGAGTAGTGAACTGCGAAAATTAATTTTTAACTGGACCAGTGGTTATGAAACAGAGGAAACAATAAAAAGCGGTAATTTGTTGGTTTTAAAGCTAAAGGAGGGACAAAATCTTAATGAAGTTTTGATTTCTTTGAGAGCAAATTCAAATGTGGAATATGCACAACCAAACTATATTCGACAAATATCAACTTTGTCTATTGATGATACTTATAAGAATGATTTGTGGGGTCTGGATAACGTGAGTCAATTAATTACATATGATAGCGGAGAGACATCGGTTGGTACGAGTGGGGCAGATATTGATGTGCGTCGAGCTTGGGCAATATCAACCGGAACTACAGAAGTAGTGGTGGCAGTACTTGATACCGGAGTAGCAATTGATCATCCGGATTTAGTAGATGTATTGTGGGATGGGACAACTTGTAAAGATGAAAATGGTGGTGCTTTGGGTGGATGTTTGGGAGGATATGACTATGTTGATAATGATGTTGATCCGTCTCCAAGTAATTTCTTTAAAGATACGCATGGGACACATGTGGCGGGAACAATTGCGGCAGCTAGAAATAATACCAAGGGAATCGCTGGAGTGGGACCAAACATAAAAATAATGGCTTTGAAAGTGGGGTATAGCGGCATGATAGATAGTGTGGCAGAAATAAAGGCTATCGATTTTGCGATTCAAAATGGAGCCAAGATAATTAATGCCAGTTACGGTGGACCATCTTATGATTCGGCTCAGTATGAAGCGATTGTCAGATTTAGAACAGCCGGAGGGATTTTTGTGGCAGCGGCAGGAAATGACGCGACAAATAATGATACTGGAGGCCATAGTTATCCGTCTGATTATACTTTGGACAATATTATTTCGGTGGCGGCAACGGATCAAAATGATGCTTTAGCTGATTTTTCAAATTATGGGTTGACTTCGGTTGATGTGGGAGCGCCCGGAACGACAATATTGAGTAGTGTTAGTTTCCGAAAGGATGTAATTCAGAATTTTGCGGCACCAACGGGATTGACAGCCGGAGTGGGAAGCTCCTGGGCATTGGCGGGTTCTTTGAGTACAGGAGTAACGGCTTTATTTGCTGATGGAAATGCAATAGAGAGCACCTATCTCAATAATTCTGATTATTATATTACTTCGAGTACAGTTGATTTATCAACTCTTTCCGGCAGTTTAACAAAAATTAATTTTATTGGGTATTGTAATGATTTGGGAACAACTTTGGGTGGAGATGCGGCTGGAGATTATTTGGCTTTGGAAGTAAGTGGTGATGGCAGTTCTTTTGCTGAGATTTATAGATGGAATGGAGACAAATTGGGCTCTCTTATTGATGGTGGATGTGGTGCTTACTATTGTGCAGCGCCGGTGTACGTTGAGGTGAATGATGCCTATTTAACAAGTAGTTTTAAATATCAGTTTCATTGGGTTACTGATTCCAGTTTATCAACAACGTTGGGATGTTTTATCAACGATATGAAGATAATCGATTACCCAACCAGAGGGGCGAATGCGGGTTATGATTTTGAGCAGGGAACTTCGATGGCGGCACCTCATGTAGCCGGTTTGGCAGGTTATTTGTGGTCGGCCAAGCCGAGTGCAACAATGAGCGAAATAGTCACTAGTATTTTGACTACGGGTGACACTTTGGCCGCCTTGGCCGGGAAAACTACAACTGGAAGAAGAATTAATGCTTACAATGCGGTTTTAGGTTTAGGCTTGACGGCCTTAACAGGTCCTTCTGTTACCGGATTAGCTAATGATGCCGTACCGGCAAAGAGTAAGACTTTGACTTGGAGTTCAGCAACTCCGGCAAGTGATCAATATCGTTTTTCGATTGATCAATTGGTTTCAGGGGTTCCAACAGGTGATTATGGAGTGGGAAGTTCAACAACATATTCCAGTGGTGACGGTACTTTTTATATTCATGTTCAAGCAAGAGATGTAGATTTAGCTGAAGGTCCGGTGGCGACAGCCTCTTTTATTTTAGATAATACCGGACCATCTCCCATTGTTAGTACCAGTTCCCTGAACTCTTTTGTTCTATCTTTTGGGGAAACTCTATTTGACAGTGTCGGGACGAGTCTGGGAAGTGGTTTTGATTTGTCAGGTAGATTTTCAACTTCTTTACAAATTGGAATTTCAGTGGCGGCCACTTCTAGTACTGAAAATGTAACAATTGGAGTAACTGGAACACCATTGGCGGGAAGTTATGTAAATTTGTTATCAGGGACGGGCGCAAACGATTTTTATGATTATTTAACCAATGCCGGGGGGGCGTTGGCGGTGTATTTTAATGGTGATGCCTGGTACGCCAATCCAACTAGTTTGAGTGTGGCTTCAACTTTATTTCCAGATTTAATTACTACCGGTATGTTGACTTTGGGTGGTAGTGCACCGGAAACTGCGACTTCAATAACGACAACTACCAATTTGATAATTACAATTGGGGATAGTGGTTCAAATAGTACTGTGGGATTAACTGCTGCAACCATAATCACTGAACTTACTGATGCTGAATTTAATGCCAATTTAATTGTGGGATCAACGATTGATGTGTCATCGGTTTCAGGTTTAGATGTGGGATATACGGCTACAGGTGGAATTCAATGGGGAATTCCAGGTACCACTTTGAAATTCAGCCAACCTGTAATTGTTAGTTTATATTTAGGTGCTGGATATGATGCTCAAACCTTAAACGTTTATCGATCTGATTCTTTATCAGTTGGTTGGACCAGTAGCGGTTTATCGACTCCAACTTGTGTGGTAAGTAGTGGTTATTGTTCTTTTGCTACGGTAGAAGCCTCGTATTTTATTGCGGCATCTTCGCCAATAATTCCAACGGCAACTCCGACAGTGGCGCCAACTGGGGAACCAACTGCAACGCCTACATTAACGCCAACATCGGCTCCAAACAACAATAGTAGTAATAATCAAGCTCCTGGACCACCAGAACCTCCAAGGTGTAACGATAGAATCCCTCTAACAGCCCCGGATTTGTTTAGGATTTCAACGAAAAAGGGGAGTGCGACGATTGTATATACCCCAGTTAATGAACAAATAACAGGCTATGCGGTTATGTACGGTCATAAGAAAGGCGATGAGAGGTATGCGGCCATGATTAGTCCTCTTCATAACAATCAAGGAGAGCAAAGCTTTACAATTAACAAATTAAACCCAAAAACAACCTATTATTTTAAAGTTACGGCTTATAATGGCTGTGTTTCCGGTCCATGGTCTGACTGGATTCCAGCTAAAGCTGACAGAAGAAGAGAAATTCACAAATATAAGACGGTATTTAAAAATAAAATAAGAACTCTAATTAACCGGTTTATATAGTTGGGGACTATTCTCTGTCTGACAGTCTATAAATTCTTGATTTGAAGTGAAGCCGCATTGGCCATTTGATTGCCTTTCACAGTCAGCTAACTTGTAGCATTTATAAATTTCTATCCATTCACAGGTAGAAGCAGTATTTGGGGAATCTTTGTCGATACACAATTGACCACTACAGCCGGCCCTGATACAAGTATTTTGAGAAGAGGAGAGTAAGTTTTTATTGGAATTTGTCAAAAAAATTAGAGTTGAAGTGATGATAATAAGTGAGGCGGAAAGAATAATTATGAAGGTGTTGTTATCTTTTTTACTTTTCATATAATCATTTTATCTCATTTTGAAGATAATTATGAAAAAACAAATAATTTTTCAATGGTAGTATTTAGATTTTTAGCGACATCATAGGCCAATTTTAATGATGGCATATATTTGTTTTGCTCAAGATAAAGGATAGTTTCGCGACGGACACCGACTAGAGAAGCGAGATCATTTTGGGTCAAGTTGTTGATAATTCGATAAGCCTTAATCTTATTTTTCATGAGTTAGAAACTTCTAATATGATAATGTTAAAATATTCTAACATTTATGTCAAGATGATAAAGATTTTTGTAAGAAATCGATTTATAATGAATTATGAAAAAAGTTGTTTTAGCTTGTTTGCTGCCAATTTTGATCTTAGGTTGTCTTTTGATACCAAGAAATCTTTTTTCCCAATCATATGACAAAGCTTATTTAAGTCTTTCTACAGTAGATGGCTGGGGAAAAGGCAGTGGTTTGTTGGCTTTTTCAACTACGGAAGAAGTAAAAGTTAATGTGACGGCATATAAAACATCAGGACAGGCAACAGTGGAAATTTATTCGGTCACCCTTGATGATGTTTTGAATTATTTGCTTCATGACAACAAATATCATCAAACAAATCCAAAAATTGATATTAGTAAATTTTCGCATGTTTCCGATATTAATATTAATTTAAACGAAAATAGTAATCCAATTGGCTTGCCCTTACCTGACAAGGGTCTATTTTATGTAAAAGTAAAACTGGGAGATTTATATATTGATACCTTTGTAGTCCGAAGTTCTTTTGGGAGCATGGCCAAAGAGGCAAAAAATACTTTAGTGGTGTGGAATCAGGATTTTGAGACAAGTAGATCTGTAGTGGGGGCAAAAATGACGGTTTACAATTTGGAAAAAAATAAAAATGTAATTGCGACAGTTAATTCGGATAATGACGGAATTGCTTCGATTCCTTTGACCGAAAGTGCTGATTTAGTAGTGGTAGAGAGCAATGATTCAATGGCGATATTACCATTGAATGCGAGATATTTGAATGGTGCCTATACTTGGACTACTTTTTCGCCAAATTTAGTAAGCCGGAAATATTTTATGTTTACTGACAGACCGATATACAAACCCGGAGATACCGTCCGTTTCAAGATAATTGTCCGTGATGATGATGATGCCCGTTATTCAATGGCGAATGGTTCAGTTTTGGTGGCTATTAGTGAGGGTCATCAAAATTCTTATTTGTATAAAAGTAATTTATCGATTGATATAAATGGTTTTGTAACCGGGAGTTATACCATTCCCAAGAAGGCTTCAACCGGGGATTACCGGGTGGTAGTTAATCCTAAAACCATTACTTCTGAATGGGGAGACTATCAGGAAGACGATGGTTCGATTTATTTTAAAGTTGAGAATTATCGAAAACCTGAATATTTTATTAAAGCCGAGTCGTCTCAAATGGATGTAATTAGGGGTGATGAGGTGAGAGTTAACCTTAGTGGAGAGTATTATTCCGGGCAACCTCTATCCGATGGAACAGTAAATTACAAAATTTATGCTGATTCCGGATATTATGGTGACTATGAGTATTATTATCCAAGTAATGGGAATAATTACTATCGGGCTTGGGGGGGAAATGAGATAGATAGCGGAACACTGGTTCTAGATAAAAAAGGGAATGCAACCATAACCTTGCCAACAAATAAAAATGATTCATTGGGAAAATACCAGGTTTATTTTTTTGAATTTACTTACGCTGATGCCAGTGGTAATCAGAGTTTATCTGGAGTGAATGTGTTGGTGAGATCGGGTGAGTATTCTTTGTACCGGGATGGTTATGGTCCCTATGGTGGTAGGGTAGGAGATAAGATAAGTGTGCCTTTTGTATTGAAAAACAATAAAGAGGGATTGAAATTATCCCAGAAAGTTGAAGTAAATATAGTGCGGAAATGGTGGGAAAAATATAATGATGAAAATAATAAATATCCCCAATATAGGGAGAAAAAAGATGAAATCGCGACAGGCAGTTTTACGACTGACGGGTCGGGTAAGGCAAAATTTGAATTTGTACCGGAAAAAGAGGGGAGTTATGAATTGCAGACTAAAATTACTGACAGTCGGGGTAACGTGGTTGTCAAAAATTTCTCTTTGTGGATAAATAATAAATATGGGGAATATTCCTGGGGTAGAAGTAACTCAACTATAAAAATTACTCCCGATAAAGAATCATATCGGGTTGGGGATGAAGCCATAATAAATATCAGTTCAGAAATACCCAACCGTGATGTTTATTTGGGAGTGGAGAGAGCTTATCAGGACAGGTATCAGGTAGTTAAAATGAACGGAAGTTCGGCCGATGTTCGAATTGTGATTACAGATCATGATATGCCAAACATCTTTTTGTCGGCAAAATCATTTTCAGCTAATAATTTGGACGGTGATGTTCAAAATATTCCGATTGATACCAGTGATAAAAAAATATATTACTCTCTGAGTACAGATAAGAAAAATTATGCTCCGGGTGATGAAGTCACGGTAAATGTGATGGCAAAAGATGTGGCAGGAAACCCAGTGGAAAGTAATTTGGCTTTATGGGCGGTAGATAAATCAATCTATGCTTTGGCTGATATTAATTATGGAGATGTTTTTGAAAAATTTTGGCAAGCAAGGGGTGATGATACCCAGCAGGCACATTCACTTGAAGGAATTGTAGTTATGGGAGCGGCGGAAAAAGGTGGCTGTTTTTTGGCGGGAACTAAGGTATTGATGGCTGACAATTCAGAAAAACCAATTGAGGAAGTAAAAATTGGTGACTCTATTTTAACGAGATTGTCTTCAAATTCGTCAAAAATGGTCAAAACAAAGGTTACGGGATTGCATGAGGAAAAAACTGCCGGTTATTTGATAATTAATCATCAATTAAAAGTGACGGATAATCATTTAATATTGATTAATAGGAAATGGTTACCAGCCAGAACAATAAAAATTGGTGATGAGTTAATCGGTAAAGATGGAAATAAAATTGAAGTAAGAAGCTTGGAGTATTTGAACTTGCCTGAGAGGGTCTATAACCTAACCACAAATATTTATCATACTTATTTTGCAGATGGGATTTATGTTCACAATGAGAAAGGTGGTGGATCACGTGACAATTTTGCTGATACGGCTTATTGGAATGCATCAATAAATACGGGCAGTCAGGGACAAGCACAGATAAAGTTTAAGCTTCCGGATAATTTAACCACTTGGGTATTGACGACAATTGGAGCTTCGAGAGATACCAAGGCGGGACAAGGTTTTACAGAAATTAAGGTGAGCAAAGATTTGGTAATTCGACCAGTACTACCAAATGTTCTTGGAGAATCCGATGAAATCGTAGTGTCGGCTCTGATTAATAACTATACAGATTTAGAAAGTAAGGCCACAGTCTGGTTAAAAACAAATGCGGGCAAATTAATCGATTCGGAAACACAAACAGTGACGGTAGGAGCACACGATTTTTCCCAGATAAAATGGTTAGTAAAAGTTGGTGAGGCAAAAGAAGCTTCAAAATTTGAATTCGGAGTTAAGGATGATAGGGGTCGATCCGATTCGATGGTGCAGCTGATTGACGTTAGAAGTGTGGGCTATTGGCAACAAAGATCTGACTTTAAAAGTGGGATAACTAATTTTGAGGTGGACTTACCAAAAGCTGACTATGAGGCAAGTAAATCAAATTTAGAGATAACTTTAAGTTCGACAATAATGGGATCGTTGCCCTCAGCGGTTAAATATTTGGTTAATTATCCATATGGATGTACTGAACAAACGACAAGTTCATTAGTATCAAGGTTAGTGGCCAGAAAATATCCAAACGTTTTTTCAGAGGCATTGAAAGCGGAATCAAAAAATATCACGATTGAAGATGGTTTAATAAAATTAAAGGAATTGCAAAATTATGATGGATCATGGAGTTGGTGGTGGAAGGGGAGTAAGACGGAACCTTTTGTGTCGGCTTATGTGTTTAGAATTTTAAACGAAGCAAAAACTCAGAATATCGCTGTTGATGAAGGAATGTATTCCAGGGCCCAAAAATATTTTGTAACCGGTTTTGAGGTTGCTGATGTTGAAAATAAGATAATAAAAGCCTATGGATTAGCTTTTTCTGTGGATAGATTGGTACATAAAAGTGTGATGGTAGATTATTCAAAATTGAGTGACGATTATTTGGCGATGGCGGTGTATGCCAATTTGGTTTCTGGGGAAAATGACGCTTCAAAAAATGGACTTGACGTTTTGATGAACCGAATGCAAGTTACTTCAACCGGAATTCATTGGAGGGCTGGAAGTTTGGATCGTTTTGGAACCGATGAAGCCAGTACTGCCTTGGCCCTTCAAGCTATTGTCAAAGACGGAAAATATATGGAAGAAGCGGCAAAAGCTATAAATTTTTTGATGAAAAATCGATATCATGATTACTGGAGTAGCACCTATACAACGGCTCAAAGTATATTGGCGATAACGGATTACAGTCAGGCAGTAAAAGAAAGTGAAGCAAATTATACGTATCGAGTAATGTCGGGTAATCAGTTATTAGCTAGTGGCAAGTTTGTAGGAGTAAAAACGCTTCCGGTGGTGGTCAAGATTGATCCCAAAAAAATTATAAATAATAGTCAGATAACAATAGAAAAGGTCGGTGAGGGTGAAATCTATACAACTTTTAATCAAAAATGGTGGTTAAAAGGGGTTAAGTCGGTAGCGGTTTCAAATGGAGTGACAATTACCAAAAGAATAATCAACAATAAAGGGGAGGAATACAATTTTGTACCTGGAGATTTGGTAACGGTTGATTTGATGGTGAGTTTTCCTGAAGGAAGTCGGGAGTCAAAGGGTTATGCCATTATTGAAGATCATTTGCCATCTGGTTTAATTCCGGTGAATACAAATTTATTAAATGAATCAAATGATAGAAGTGGTGACTATATTCAAAAAGAATATCTGAATGATGGGGTAATAATCCCAATTTATTATGGAAATGAAAACCATAATTACCAGTACATGGCCAGAGTGGTAAATGAGGGAAATTTTATATTACCACCGGCTTATTATTCTCTAATGTATTATCCGGAAGTTTGGGCTAGATCTGAATCAACATCTTTTAGGGTTGGTGATGTGGTTAAAATCAACCCCCTGACTAAGATTAATGAAACAATTAGTGACAATGAAAAAAGTAAAACTCTGATATTAGGAGTGGTTTTGTTAACAATAATGGTGGGCTTAATTATCCGAGGAAAAAATGCAAAAAAGATTAAAAAAGACGAAGATTCTTCTTCTCCGCCTCTTATCCGTTAGCTTTTGTTTGTTAATTGGAGGAATAATCTGGAGTATTGGCTTTGGAGATATTAAGAACAATAAAGCTGAAATAAAGGCGGCAATTGTGACTCATCATTTGGTGGCTGAAGAGATGATGATGGATCTCGGAAACAGATTAGCTAAAAATACAAATATCCCCCGGGTAATACTTATTGGACCCAATCATGACGAGGTTGGAGGAGGACACTTGTTGACGAATGATATTGATTTGTATTCAAATGGTAAATTGATTACCTTTGATAAAATTTTGACCAATAAGGACCATGCCTGTTACGCTCCGGAGTCGGTGCTTAAAAAGTATTTACCAAAGACAATAATTTCCTGCGTGTTGGTTAGCAGTAGGACGACACCAAAAGAAATTGATGAACTGGTTTTAGAGTTAAAAAATTTATTGGGTAAAGATGGGGTCTTGGTGGCTTCAGTTGATTTTTCTCACTACTTACCTATACAACAAGCGAGTCAGAACGATACGCTAACTTGGGAGGATATTAAGAGTCAGAATACGGTGTCACTTCTTAAAAAAGGTAACCATTTTTTGGATTCACCAAAAACAATGGCGATACTATTTGCATATTTGAAATTAAGAAATATTGTTAATATGCTTCCAATAAAACATTTGAATTCAGCTCAAATTTTGAATATTCCCGACAGTCCTTCAACGACAAGCTATTTTGAAGTAGTGTATTGGTAAAGACTAAAAAGCCCCCAATGTTCATCGGGGGCTTTAGATTAGTCAAAAAAATTGATTAATAGCGATTTCTGGAATAGTTATCACGTCGAGGTGGACGATCTTCCATGGGTTTAGCTTCATTAACTTTGACGGTACGACCATCAAGTTCTTTAGCATCCCACATGTTGATAGCTGCTTGAGCTTCTTCCTCGGTGGACATTTCTACAAAACCGAATCCTTTGGACTGGCCAGAGAATTTATCTTTGATAATAACAGCGGATACAACAGTACCAGCTTGGGCGAAAGATGCGCCTAAAGTGTCATCAGTGGTCTGAAAAGACAAGCCACCGACATAGAGTTTCTTATTCATTTATTGCAAACAAAATACTAAGAGGACGTATGCAGTATACGTTAATTAAGATAAAATAGCTAGCGATAGTCCATAAGAGTGTTTTATGTTTGATAAACTATATTTAGTGAAATTGATGGTAATAACAGTTATATTGTTTTTTCTTTCGGTTGTCGGAGTAAGAGGGCAAACTTCTAATAAGTGTTCTCTGTCGGAAGCTTCGGAGAGTAGTTTGGGTCAGTATGCCGAGAAACGTGATTTTAATGCAGGGACTCTTTTGAGTGAGTGCTGGGGTTCGGGAGTTATTACAGCAAATGAAAAGACTAAATGTTTAGATACTATAAAAACTAATTATTTAAAAATGAGGGTGAATTATCAATTGAGTTGGAGATCAATTGAGCCAAGACAAGGAGAGATAGATTGGACGACATTTGATGAGGCAATAAATTTTGCCCGAAGTAACGATATTAAAATGCATTACTTTCATCTGATTTGGAGTAATCATGAAAGATATATTTTTTCACCTGATTGGGTGTTTCCGGGAAGGACTGAAACAAGTTGTGGCACTAGAACAAAGGCTCAATTGGAACAGATTATGAAGGAACATATTCAGGGAATGATTAGACGTGGTGGTGATACAGTGACGGTTTGGAATGTGGTTAACGAGGCATTTGAGGAGGACGGAACGATGTTAAATGATTGTTATTATAAAATTATTGGGCCTGATTATATTGATAAGGCTTTCCGTTTTGCCCGAGAGGCAACACCAAAGGGGATATTGGTACTTAATGACTTTTTCCCTGGTTCTATTTTTCGTAATAAGGCTTCTGGTTTTTTTAAGTATATAAAAGCGGCAAAAGACCGAGGGGTACCGATTGATGCAGTGGGTTTACAAAATCATCAGTTAAAAGTGGGAGATTATGCTTTTAGTTCTGATTACACTGACGATTTAAATTATTTTTTTCAAAAAGCAAAAGATATAGGGGTTAAGGTATTTATAACAGAGATGGATATATATCAAGCCGGTCATACACAAAGTGAGCTTTCAAAAGTGTATCAAAATATAACAGCCTTGTGTCTTAAATATGATAATTGCGTTTCACTTGCATCCTGGGGGTTATCTGATAAAAATTCATGGGCACGTACTCCAGGTCATGCTAATCTTCCCGATGCTAAACCATTGTTGTTTGATGATAATTATTTACGTAAACCTGCTTATTATGGGGTAATGGCAGCAATTAAGGAAAATACTACTCGACAATGTGTTGATATTCCAAGCTCAACACCTACTCAAAAACCGACTAATGTTCCCACTGATCCTCCATCCAGTAAGTGTCTTCAATGTCCAAGCACCTTTGCTTGTTACAAAAACGATGGTGACTATAAATGGTTCGGAAAGGGGATGCCA
>JBAZML010000019.1:0-19460 GCA_041649835.1 Candidatus Shapirobacteria bacterium | reverse complement strand
TGGTTTTCGTGGAAATGGATGATTTCAATCCACTTGAGCACTATGGTTTCGGTATTGATGGCTTCGCGTTGACCGGCTGGTTGTTGTTCAAAAACTGGATGCATAAAAACATGCCTCCAAAAACACCCAGCGTGGACCAGGCATTGGAACAACTTCGACTAGCTGTGCTAGCCGAAAAATAAAGAAACAGATCTTTAAGCCCGAAGTGGGTGATGATTTGACATAGCGTCAAAAAAATCACCAATTTTGGGTACACCGACATATAGTCCGCTTCCCCGAAGGAAAAGAGTGATCGAAATTTGATCATTTTTTTTCTTTGGGGGGCTATGTGTTTTAACAATTTGATATTGTTTGATATAATACTTTTTACTAAAAAGTCGATAAAAATTATCGATTTTTAATAAAAAATATGATGGAAAAAATAAAAGCAAAATTCGAACAAGCAAAACAATGGGTTTCCTCACGTTTTGATTTGGATAATAAATTTGGCCAAGTGGTGGCAAATACTGAATTGTCAGGCATGGTCATAGGTAGAAAAATTGGTGATGCAGCCAAAAATATTGGCATTACTGTAAAAAGCGAGTTTCAAGATTTTAAAGATAGCCCAAAAGAGTATTTTGCTAATAAATGGGAAAAAATAAAGTTTGGATTAAGTAGAATGAAAGAAAAACTTAGTGACACCATTGACAATATTAAAGAAAATTTAAGCAAAGATAAAAATGTGGGAATGTCCTCGGCTGAAAAAATTGCTGAGGGTTTCAGAAATAGGTCAGAAAATATTTATAACATTGCCAATAAAGTTTGTGAATTAAAGATGAGATGGGAAATAGAAAAAATGAAAATAATTGCTAATGATCCTCAAAAAATAGAATTAAAAATGATGATTTTGGAAAATATTGAAAAATTAAACGAAAAAAGAAATGAATATAAACATAAAGCCCAAATGCAACGAGATGCCAATGAAGTTATAAGAATGGCTATGAATGGTACCTTAGACTCGGTAACCGCCTAATATGAACAAAAAACAATTATGGGGTTTGGTTGTCAAATCTCAATTATCAGAAGCTTCAATGAGTTTGATTAAAGAAAATTTAAAAAATTTTGAAGATAATAAAGAAATGGGAATAGATAAATTGAAAACTGTTTCAAATATATTGGAAGCAGAGGAAAAAATTAATCAAGCTTTGTCAGATAATTGCGACAAGATAATAAAAGAATTAGAAAAATTCAATTAAGGATTTAATTTTTCTAAGGCCAGAGAAATCAAAGATTTTAGTTCAGAAGATTGTCTTGAATCAGCAACACTTTCCATCCAGGAATTATAAAGCTTTTCCATTTGGGGAATAATTGCCGCCCAGCGACGAACATAATCGTCATTGGAATCAACAACTGTCTGCCAATGTTTCTCAAGTCGGATGAAAACTTCGGCATATTTTGAATCATTTGGAGTCAAACACATGACTTTTCTGGCGAGAGTGACAAAATCTTTGTAGGTATCACGTTTTAACTCTTGAGTAACAACCAAGGCAGAATCCGATTCAACATCAAGAATCGAATTAGTTTCGTAAACACGTTGAGCCATGAGACGTTGATAACCACTATAGCGATAATCATCGTGACTATATGGAGTGGTACCGTCATTAGATTTGGCAAAATTTCGGGGATGTTCTAATGCAGTAAAACCGCCATCTCGGTCAATTTCTTCAGTAGGACGTAATATGGGTTTCAAAATTTGAGGATAAATTTTACTTAAAGGATGGTCACTTTGCCCGGAATAATCGATACCACTCTCATTCTTGGGATCCTCTTTAGAAACAATATTTCTAAAAACAAATGAGGCTCCATTACAATCCAGACGATCGGTCATTCTGGGTAAACGCCAGGCAAGACCGTATAATTTTCCTTCCGGATCTTCCCATAATTCATCCCAATAAGGTTTGACTGTAAATCCAGAGGGGACATTTTTATCTTTAAGGACGTGGGTGTGGGCCGAAATACCATAGGTTATGATCTGTCGTAAAGAGTCAGGAATAATACCGGCTGAAAGATCCCAAAACTTCAATGCACTGGTTTCAGCATGAGCAATAGCTCTTTTTCCATCTTGGTAACGTTCAGTTAAAGCCAATCCGGTGTCGTGAAACAGACCACCAATAATACCAGCCAAAAGATCGGCTCGACTAGCTGCCTGGTCTTTTACGGAATCATAAATCCTGACGGCATTGATAATATCACGCCAATAATGACCAAGATCGTGACCAGCAGGAAGATTGTCTAAAACATCAGCTCTTTGATATGCCATAACCAAAGAAACAACGACTGATTGAATTTCTTCTGGACCCCAATTTTCAATATCTCGATCAGTTAGCCGACAGAAATCTTCATATTTTGATCTTATTTCGACTGATGATTCGGGTAATGATGTATTCTCGGGCAAATTGTTCTGATCAATAAAAGGAGTGGGTAAACCTAGAGGGGAAAAATGTTGATTTAGGTGATCAATTCCCATGTAATCTCTATCGGGGCTATCACGGTTTTCAGTCATAACAGCGTCAGTCCATCTCTGAATAAATCGGTCGGGGTGACAATAAACCTGACGACGATAATTTTTCAGCTCTTTTGTAGAAGACATGACTATATTATATCATCTGTTGTCTCATTTCTTCCAGTCCTTCGCGCAAAGTTTTCATTTTGATATCCAAGGATTTGATCTTTTCGTTACTTAGTGCGGCATTGGGAGCAAAAGGTCGAGCGTTTTCGGTTTTTAGATATTCACTAAGTTTTGAAGGAATGATTTTGGAATCGTCCAAACGAAAGACAGAGGCGACGGCTTTTGCCATTTCAAATGGGGATTGAGAAGAAGAACCAACTAAATGATATATGCCAATAGGCTTTTTTTCAAAAAATACTTTTAATCCGACGGCAATATCGTCAATAAAAGTTGGGGTAGTGATTTGATCATCAAAAAGATTTAAAGTATCACCAGCTTGGATTTTTGACTTAATTTTACGGATAATGTCAACCTTAGCATCGAAATTTGCCCTATAAGGAAAAGCTAAACGAACAATAGATGCGGGAATAGTGGAATCGGAAACAACTTTTTCAGCGATGGCTTTGGTTTCTCCATACCACTCAATGGCAGATGTTGGATCGTCCTCAACATAGGGACCAATTTTATTACCGTCAAAAACATAATCCGTGGAAATATGGATTAAATATTTGCCATATTTTTGACATAGATTAACAATATTTTGAGTACCTGCAACATTAAGTTGATAACAGAGACCACTGGTATCCCCTTTCTCGGCCCAGGCAGCATTGGTGTCTGTAAAAGCCGCTAGATGAAGAACTGCGTCAATATCGGGATTATCGGTAAATACCTTTTCAAGAGCAACCGGGTCAAGAATACTGACACCAGTTTCAATAGAAATATTTATAAATTCAACATCGGGGTTTAATTCAATAATACGTGAACCAACTAAACCAGTTAAACCTGTACCTATAACTTTCATATTTAATTTAAAATTGTAAATTAAAAAATTTTTTGATTACCATTTAAGAGCTTTTAGCTCGGCCTCAATACTTTTCAAACTTGGCCAAGCTTTGTCTTTTTCCGAAAGAACGGGATTGGCAGCCATCCAAGCAATATTGATATCTGAATCATTCCATAGAAGTCCACCCTCAGACTCTTTATTATAAAAATTACTACATTTATATTGAAAATCTGCAGTTTCAGTTAAAACATAAAAACCGTGAGCAAAACCGGGAGGTAAATAAAACATTTTCTTGTTTTCGGCTGTAAGATGAGCGGAATCCCACTTACCAAAAGTCAGAGAATCGGGGCGAATATCAACTGCAACGTCGAGAACCTCACCCTGAGTGACACGAACAAGTTTGGCTTGAGCAAAGGGAGGTTTTTGGAAATGAAGACCGCGAAGGACACCTTGAGTAGAACGAGAATGATTATCTTGAACGAAATCAACAGTAATGCCGGCATCAGCAAATTCCTTCTTACTATAGGTTTCCATGAAAAAACCACGATCGTCACCAAAAACCTGTGGTTCAATTAAAACAAGCCCGGGAATGGAGAGTGGAGTAAATTTCATCATATAGCTCAGTATAACAAATTATTTATTTCTGGAAGTATTTAGACGAACATAAAAAGCTTCGGCTTCTGTTTTGGCTTCCCGCCACCAAGTCTCATTTTGCTGATACCAATTAATGGTTCTTTTTATCCCTTCTTCAAAACTAAAACTCGGGGACCAATTTAGTTCGTTTTTAATTTTTTCCCAAGAAACGGCATAACGGCGATCATGACCGGGACGATCAGCAACATACTCCAATTCGGATTCATCCTTGCCCATAAGCTCGAGAATATTTTTGGCAACTTCAAGATTAGAATAGTCCTTGATCAAACCACCGATGTTGTAAGATTCACCTATTTTACCTTTTAAAATTATGGCTTCAATAGCAGAACAATGATCATCAACATAAAGCCAGTCACGAACGTAAAGACCATCTCCATAAACTGGAATTTTTTTACCATCCATAAGGTTGGTAATCATTCTCGGGATAAATTTTTCCGGAGATTGAAAACCACCATAATTATTGGAACAATTGCTAATAGTTACAGGAAGATTGAAAGTATGGAAAAAAGAGCGGACGAAATGATCAGAAGAAGCTTTTGAGGCAGAATAGGGACTACGGGGATCATAATGAGTATCTTCGGTAAATTTTTCATCAGTATCGAGAGGTAAAGCACCAAAAACCTCATCTGTGGAAACATGATGAAATCGGATGTTTCCATGTTTTTTGGCAGAATTGAGAAGTGTATAAGTTCCTAAAACGTTGGTTTTGACAAAAAGTAAGGGATCATCAATCGACCGATCGACATGAGATTCGGCCGCAAAATGGATAATTAGTTCTACTCCATCTGCCAAAACATTGTCAACGGCATTTTCATCGCAAATATCAGCCTCAATAAATTGATAATGAAAGTTGTCTTTGAGATCAGCTAAAGATTCCGGATTAGCAGCATAGGTTAATTTATCAAAATTAACAATGGTATCTGTGGGATGTCGAGCCAACCAATAATGAATGAAATTACTACCGATAAATCCACAACCGCCGGTGACCAAAATTTTCATATTTTTTTGGGAAATTAATTACTAATTGTTGGAGAGGCCGAGGGAGTACTGACCGTAGTGGGAGCAGCGGTGGCTGCGGGAGAAGCAGTACTACCAGTTTTTAAATCAACACCGATGATAAAGACAACATCATAGGTTGAAGTCGCGGCAAGTTCAGAAGTAGTAGCGCTAGCAAACTCAGTAATATTTTGTAAGAAATAATCAGGAGCAATAGTACTTTTAAGTTGTATTTGATTACTGGTGGCAGTTTCCTTACTGTTGCCGGTGGCAACACTGGTGAAACCAAGCTTTGTCAGTTCGGTTTTGATGGTGGCCGCCTGACCGTTAATCTCAGTAGCGTTTAAAACTTGAATTTTTAAGGTTTTACTAATCTCAACAAGAGTGGGAGTGGGTTCTTGAGTAATAATAGGGGCATTGGTTATATCTTCAACCTGATTTTCACCACCTGGAGTGTTATTCTCAGTATTTTTGTTTTGATTAAGAATAAACCAAACAATAACTGAGGCTACAATGGCGGTAATGATAAAAACAGCAATAATAGGGAGAAGACTTTTTTTATTGTTTTCCATAGTTGGTAATGGTTTTGGAGTTGAATCGATAATTGATGAAACAGGTGTTGTTGGGGTAGGCGTTGGAACAGACACTGGCTTTATTATAGCAGGCTTTGAATTTCCAACGAAAAAAGAAAGAACCGGAAGGGGTAAATTAGAAGCTTTATGAAAACTTTGACAAATTTCAACTTCATTATAATTGGTTCCTGGTAAATATTGAACAGGTTCTTTGTTGGAAAAATAGGCAGAAGCGTAGTTTAAAAGTTTTTTTAACTCGGGAAGAGCTTTTTTGATGATGGAAGTTAAATATACGTGGCCTTTATTGGAAAGAATGGCAACATAGTCATGATTATTTATGGGATAAAAGAAAAAATATTGACCAGCGTCAAAGTTTGTATAAAGTTTGATAACTGACGAAGAAACAGTTTCAAAATCGAGTACCTTTAGACCTAATTTTTGAAGATTTCCGGTTAATACTTGAAATTTATCCTGATTAAAAATTCTAGTTCTAACCAAAGTCCGATTATTTTCAGATTCAAGATCAAAAGTAACTGATTCGGGAGATATCTTAAAATCGATGGAATCTTTGGCTAAAGTAATAACTTCGTTGGGATCAAGCTTGGTTACAACGGAATCATAGATAAAAGTTTTGGTTATTACATAAGTGTCATTTAAAAGTACATTGACCTCAGAAATTTTGTTTTGTTTAAAAAAATTAGCCAAATTGGCTAAATTTTCATCGTTTTGCTCTTGCCAAAGGTCTGTTTCGAAAGAAAAGGTGTTGTTATCACTTTGATCTAAGTAAATTTCCAAACTATCGTCTTTTGGCCAGAGGACAACTTTTGATTTTGAGAATAATGACATAAATTATGTTAGCACATTGAGAGAACAACAAAAACCCCGCCTGCGCGGGGTTTGGGTTTCTAAATTACCACCTAAAGATCTTACCAACGCAAATGGGCGAAAGCCTTGTTGGCCTCAGCCATTCTTTCAATCTCCTGACGCTTGGCAATGGAAGCACCTTCATTGTTGAGAGTTGCTATGAGTTCAGCAGCTAATTTCAGAGCAAAAGAATGATATTGTTTGTTGGGTCTCTTACGAGCGGAAAGCACTAACCAACGAATAGCAAGGGAATATTGACGACTACCACGGACTGGAGTTGGAACCTGATACACAGCTCCACCAATACGACGGGGACGAACTTCGACTTTTGGTTTGAGGTTATCGAGAGCTTGTTCCAAAGTGGTAATAATATCTTCACTTTTACTTTCTTTTTTAAAAAGTTGCAACGCATCATAAACCTGTTTTTGAGCGGCATTTTTATTACCGGCATACATAACCCGGTTGATGAGCTTGGTAACAACGATACTTTTGTATTCAGTATCTGGTAGAACTTCTCTGATTTTAATTTGACCTTTTCTTGACATATATTTTTAGGCTGAAGTTTTAACGGTACGTTTAGCACCGTACTTGCTGCGGGATTGTTGACGACCGACAACAGCACCAGCGTCGTATTTTCCGCGAATAACATGATAACGAACACCCGGAAGATCTCGAACACGACCGCCACGAATAGAGACAATACCGTGTTCGGCTAAATTGTGTCCAACACCAGGAATATAGGCAGTGACAGTAGCACGATTACTTAACCTAATTCTAGCTACTTTACGCAAAGCGGAATGTGGCTTTTTAGGAGTCATGGTTTTAACCACAGTTACAACACCCTTTTTCTGAGGATTATAACTGTCGATACTAGTACTTTTGATACTATTGAAGTTGTTCCGAAGAGCTCCGGTTCTTAATTTTAGACGTCGAACTTTTCGACATTTACTGATGAGTTGATTAAAAGTAGGCATAATTATTTGATTTCCTGATCCTTTCCAACAGGAATCAGACGTCCGATAATAACATTTTCTTTCAAACCTATCAAGTTATCAACTTCAGCAAGCAAGGAAGCTTCGGTCAAAACTCCGGTGGTTTGTTGGAAAGAAGCGGCAGAAAGCCAAGAACCAGTGGTTAAAGAAGATTGAATTAAACCTAAAAGGACTTTGTGACCTTTGGCAGATTTACCTTCTTTATCGTTTTCTTTAACTTTGTTATTGGCCTCTTCGTAAACAGGTCGAGTAACAATTTGACCATAAAGGAAATTGGTATCGCCGGGATCTTCAATTTTGAGCTTATCACTCATTTCACGAACAATTACTTCAATGTGTTTGTCGTGAATACCAATACCCTGAGATTCATAAACTCCTTGAATAGAGTTAATGAGATAGCGTTGGGCAGCCTCAAGTCCTGAAACTTCAAGAATTTCACGAACATCGATAGGACCGGAACAAATTTGTGTACCTTGTCCAACTAAATCACCATCACCAACCAAAAGAGTAACATTGGATGGAAGTAGATAATTAATAGTTTTGGCAGCACCATTTTTGTCCTTACCAGTTAATTTGATTTCGTAACCGTCAACATTTTCTTTGATTTTGACTTTTCCGTCAATCTCAGCAAGAGGTGAAGGTAATTTTGGCATTCTGACTTCAAAAAGTTCTTGGATACGAGGTAAACCCTGGGTCACATCAACACCAAGTACACCACCAGTGTGCTTAGTACGAAGAGTAAGCTGAGTACCAGGTTCACCAACAGATTGAGCAGCGACCACACCGACAGGAACACCAAATCCAACCATTTGTCGAGTAGAAAGATCCCAACCATAACATTTACGACAGAGACCTACTTTTGATTTACATGTCAACGGCGAACGAACATCTACCGTTTTAACTTCTGTAGCCTCGATTAGAGATTGCATGTGATTATCAACCAGATCACCCTTTTTACAGACAACCTTTTTGGTGGCTGGATCGATAACGTCATTGGCTAAGACGCGACCTAAAAGACGACGTCCAAAGAATTTCTCACGGCCTTTTTCATTTCTATCAATAGTCCAGAAACGAGTAGTACCACAATCATCTTCTCGGGTGATAGCAACATGAGAAGTATCAACCAAACGTCGAGTCAGATAACCAGCATCAGCAGTACGCAAAGCGGTATCTGCCAAACCTTTACGGGTACCACGAGCACCAGTAATATATTCAAAAACAGATAAACCTTCGCGGAAATTGCTTTTAGTAGGAAGTTGAACAATTTTACCGGTAGGATCAACCATCAATCCACGCATACCGGAAAGCTGTTTAATTTGATCCTTAGAAGCACGTTTGATACCGGCAGCAGAAACAATCCGAATGGGAGAATCAATGTCAAGAGTATCCCAAGTTTTTTCAGCGATAGACTCGGTGATCTCCATCCAAACCGATTGACTGAGACGTTTTTTCTCATCATTACTAATAAGACCCATTTTGTAGTTATCTTCGATTTCTACAACTCGTTTATCAGCAGCAGCAATAATACTTTCTTTTTCGGCTAAATATCCCATATCAGGCATAGCCAATGAGAGTCCAGAAAGTGTAAATCCGGCAAAACCAATATCTTTTAGAGAATCAATTAATCTAACAGTTTTGAGACGACCGGCAATTTCAATCGACTTAACAATAAGATCATTCAATGCTTTGGAACCAGCCATGGGAACATTTAAGAATTCAAATTCTTTTGGAAGAATAGAGTTAAACCAAATGCGACCATAGGTAGTTTTAACCAGTTTGTTGTCCATTCTAACAACCACTAATTCTCTAAGACCAATTTTTCTGGACTGATAGGCTAAAGTGAGTTCCTCACTGTCACCCATTATGGGTAAACCCTTAAATCCTTCCTGAGTCTCTTTGGCGATATCTTCAGTACAAACAGAAGTAATATAGTAACAACCAACGGCCATTTCCTGGGAAGGAATGGACACAGGAGCACCATCAGATGGTTTAAGTAAGTTACGAGAAGGTAACATTAACATCTTGGCTTCTTTTTGAGCAGCAGCAGAAAGGGGTAAATGAACACCCATTTGGTCTCCGTCGAAGTCAGCATTGAAACCTTTACATACACAAGGATGAAGCCTAATGGCCAATCCATCGGTTAAAACAGGTTTAAAGGCTTGAATAGAAAGCTTGTGCAGAGTGGGAGCACGATTTAGAAGGACATAAGTATTTTTGGTAACTTTTTCCAAAATATCGTAGACCTCATTAACCCGATGATCGATTAAGTTTTTAGCAGATTTAATGTTAGCAGCCAGACCACTATCCATTAATTCTTTCAAAACAAAAGGGCGATACATCTCAAGAGCAATTTCTTTTGGAAGACCGACTTGATTGAGTTTTAATTCCGGACCAACAACAATGACTGAACGACCGGAGTAATCAACACGTTTACCAAGAAGGTTACGTCGGAAACGACCTTTCTTACCACGAAGTAAATCGGATAAAGAACGAGGTAGACGTTTACTACTTTTACGTTTGTTTTTGGCCGACTTTTGAGCATCGATAAGAATATCAACAGACTCTTGGAGCATGCGTTTTTCATTACGTAAAATGATTTCCGGAGCACCTAATTTGATAAGTTTTTTAAGACGATTATTACGATTGATTAAACGACGATAAAGATCGTTTAAATCAGAAGTAGCAAAACGCCCACCGGTAAGTTGAACCATGGGACGAAGATCTGGTGGAATAACCGGAACATATTGCAATATCATCCAAGAAGGATTGATACTGTTTTCAATCATGCCATTTAAAATACGAATCTTGTACATGATTTTCTTTTTCTTAAGTTTAGAAGAGGTTTTGGCTAATTCCTTTTTAAGATTTTTGACAGTTTCAGGAAGATCAATATCTTTTAAAACTTCAAGTAAGGCTTCGGCACCCATTTTGGCTTTGTAGAAAATATCTGCCTTAAATTGCGCCAAATAAAATTCTTCTTCGTCAGTTAAGACGGAGAGAACTTCCATACTTTTGATTTTATCTTCTAGAAATTTAATTAAAGATTCAATCCGATTTTTTTCAGATGAGGCTTTGTTTTCAATTTTTTGAATATCTTGTTTTAGACGAACCTCTCGTTCTTCTTTGGCAATTAAAAGTTGATCTTTATTTTTGATTTTATTGTCAAGTTCTTTCTTTTCTTTGGCGGTTTGAGCTTTATACCTCTCAATGGCAGCGGTAGAATCAACATCAATCTGTTTTTGACGATTTTCGGAATTGACAGCTAAATTGTTAAGAGCTTCTTTTCTTTGGTCATTATCAACAGCAGTGACTAAATATTTTGTAAAATAAACGACAGCTTCCAATTCTTTTTGAGGAACATCAAGGATAACACCCAATGGAGACGGAGTGTTTCTTAAATACCACAAATGAGCGATGGGAGCGGCAAGCGCAATGTGACCCATACGTTCACGACGGACTTTGGAAGTAGTAACTTCAACACCACATTTATCACAAATTACACCTTTGAATCGGATTTTTTTGTATTTACCACAATAACATTCATAATCACGAGATGGTCCGAAGATTTTTTCGCAAAAAAGACCATCTTTTTCAGGACGCCATGAACGATAATTGATGGTTTCCGGTTTTAAAACTTCACCGGTTGACCAGGATAAAATTTCCTCCGGAGATGCGAGCTTAATCTCGATACCGGTGAAATCTAGCATATTTTTAAATTTAAACATTAGTTTTCCTCCTTTGAATCATCAACTTTTGTGTCTGTAATAGCTTCTTTGTCAACTTCTTCATCGACTTCTTCCACAATTGGTTTCATGCCGACGGGAGAAATATCAAGAGCTAATCCAGCCAATTCTTTGGTCAAAACCTTGAATGACTCTGGAATAGCTGGTTCAGGAATTGCCTGACCTTTAATGATGGCTTGAAATGCATGAGTCCGACCTTCAATATCATCAGATTTAATGGTTAACATTTCCTGTAAAATGTGAGCAGCTTGGTGAGCTTCTAGAGCCCAAACTTCCATTTCCCCAAGTCTTTGGCCACCCATACGGGCTTTTCCTCCA
Source organism: Candidatus Shapirobacteria bacterium (assembly GCA_041649835.1). GTDB lineage: Bacteria > Patescibacteriota > Microgenomatia > UBA12405 > UBA12405 > UBA12158. The sequence continues at coordinate 7,830 of JBAZML010000019.1, read as the reverse complement.
AGAGGCTGTTGAGTGACTAAGGAGTAAGGGCCGGTAGAACGGGCATGAACCTTATCATCGACCATGTGGACTAATTTTAGGATATAACCAACGCCAACGACTACTTCTTGATCATAGGCATCACCGGTACGACCGTCATAAAGTTTCATTTTTCCGGTAGGATTGAGTCCGGCTTCAATTAATTCTTTACCAATTTGGTCTTCGCTGTATTTTTCAAAAACCGGAACAGCATATTTTTTATTAAGATGGTAACCAGCAGAAGCAAGGGTAGCTTCAAGAATTTGTCCTAAATTCATACGGGCAATAACTGAAAGAGGTGACATAACCAAATCAACTGGAGTTCCGTCGGCTAAATGGGGCATATCATATTCTGGCATAATCCGACAAATGACACCTTTGTTTCCATGACGTCCGGCAATTTTATCGCCTTCCTGAATGCGACGAATTTGAGCGACATAGACTTTAACAACCTTATTAACACCTGGATCTAATTCATCACCCTCATCTTTGCCCATAACATCGACTTTTATGACAACTCCACCTTCACCATTTGGAACCCGAAGAGAAGTGTCTTTAACTTCTCGGGCTTTTTCTCCAAAAATAGCGCGTAAAAGTCTTTCTTCGGCGCTAAGTTCTTTTTCACCACGAGGTTCAACCTTACCAACAAGAATGTCATTGGGGCCAACAGTGGCACCTATCATAACAATACCGTCGTCGGTTAATTTAGCTAATTCTGCTTCAGAAACATTGGGAATATCTTTTGTCAATTCTTCAGTACCAAGCTTGGTTTCAACGACATCGGCTTTGTATTCAAAAATTTGAATGTTAGTTAAAACATCCTGTTTGACCAAACGGTCAGAAATTAAGAAAGAGTCTTCATAACCTAAACCATCAATGGAGGCATAGGCAACTAAAAGATTTCTACCAATGGAGAGTTCGCCGTCGGCGGTTGAAGGACCATCAATTAAAACATCGCCTTTTTTAACTTTGTCACCAACATTGACTAAAACTCTCTGGTTGTAACAAGTACCATAGGGTGAAGTTCTTTTAAATTTGGTCAAAGAATAAACAGTGTCATCCACAATAACCTGACTAGCATCCGCAAAGGTAACTGTACCGGCTGCAGTAGCTAAAACACAACGGTTCATAGCTGAAGCGACAGTGGATTCCATACCAGTTCCGACAATTGGAACTTCCGGTTGAATCAAAGGTACAGCTTGAGTCTGCATATGAGAGCCCATTAAGGCACGAGTAGCATCGTCATGATCAATAAAAGGAATTAAAGAAGCGGATGCACCAACAATTTCACTGGGGATCATGTCAATAAATTCAACCTGATCAATAGGACCTTCAGCAAATTCTCCCTGATAACGGATAGGTACCCATTTTTGAGAAATAATATTTCCCTCAATTTTGACACCTAAATGGGTGATTCGATGATCATATTCGTCATCAGCATCCATATAAATAACATCGTCAGAGAAAGTATAGTTCTTACCGGCTTTAACAACTTTTCTAAAAGGTGCTTCGATAAAACCATATTTATCGACCGAAGAATATAGGGCCAAATAACTGACTAAACCAATATTTGGACCTTCTGGAGAACGAACTGTACAAATACGTCCATATTGAGAAGAATGAACATCACGAATAGAGAAAGCAGCTCTCTCACGGGTTAAACCACCAACACCAACAACAGTAACCCGACGTAGTAAATCTAATTCAGCTAATGGATTGGTTTGATCCAAAATGGCAGATAACTGATTACTTCTAAAGAAAGTATTTAAAGAAGATATTAGTGGTTGGGGATTAATCATTTGAGAGGGAGTTGGCTTTTCCTTGGTGGAAATTAAACTCATTCTCTCTTTGACCATTCTTTCAAAACGAGCCATGGCCGGTCGAAGAGCAACTTGGGCCACAATTTCACCACAACGACGAAGACGGCGATTGGCTAGAGAATCAATATCATCAAAATGTTTGGATTCACCTTTTTGTAATTTTATTAATTGACGGATAGTAGCAATTAAGTCTTCTTTTTTGATAACCCAATTGTCTTTGTTGGCATCAGAGAAATTAAAACCGAATTTTTTATTGATTTTGTAACGTCCAACTTGACCTAATTCATAGGTATGAAGATCAAAAAAACGATCTTTAAAGAATTTTTCAGCATTTTCCAAAACAACTGGTTCACCAGGTCGAAGCTTTCGATAAAATTCAAGATAAGCTTCTTCTTGGCTTTTGGTGGGATCAGCAGAAATGGTGGCGTTGATATAATCTCCGAACTCGCCAACTAATTGTTTATCTAAAAGTCCACAAGCGGCCCGAAGAACAACGGTGGCTGGAACTTTCTTTTTACGGTCAATACGAGCAAATATAACATCCTTTTTTCCAATGAAAAATTCGAGCCAAGAACCACGGACAGGACGAATCTCCGCATTACATAAAGTTTTGCCGGTAGCCGGATCAACTTCACCCGTAAAATAAACACCAGGAGAACGAACAAGTTGATTAATGACTCCCCTTTCAATACCGTTAACAATAAAAGTAGCCTCGGGAGTCATAGTGGGAAGATTTAGTAAAAAGACATCTTCTTCACGGACTAAACCGGTTCTTTTGTTGGTTAATTTGGCTTTGGTATAGACAGGAACAGTATAATTTAGACCCTTAAGTCTGGCAGTTTCTGGAGTAACAGTAATTTTATCGAAAAATAACTCACCTAGTTCTAGGAGCCAGTTATTTCCGGTGTAGTCGGAGATTGGAGAGATGACACGGACGGTTTCTTCAAGATCAGTTTTTAAAAATTTTACCCAGGATTCTTTTTGGACAGCAAGTAAATCAAGTACAGGAATTTGGGGATATTTCTTCCCCCAGCTAGTTCTTTTTGCGGATGGCATCGACAAATTTAACTTATAAAGATTAAATGACGAGTTATGTTCCAACCGCTCGCCGAATGTGGGAATTATATACTCATACTATACATATGACAAGGGGGCTAGTCGGGTAATGGAAAAAAGTCACAGTTACTGTTGGGAGCATGCCAACAAGAACTACGACCGGCTTCGGTAAATACCCAATCTGCAGGGGTGTTTATCTTTTTTTGATTTTCAGCTCCCCAATACCAACCTTGACTTGAGTCTTCCGAGGAAAATGAAGTCGCATTGTCAGTGAATTTAAAGGTAGAGATGATTTGATTAATTAGTTGAATATTTTTTGTACTATCAGTACCTTGAGCTGTAATACTTATTCCTGGATGGTCAAGTTTATCGCTTGAGGTTGGAATGATATAAGTATCATGTAAACCAATTTTGTTAGAGTATTTTTTAAGACAACCGCTTATGGTTGAATTTGCTGTTTTAAAAACGTCTTGAATGGTTGGAGTATCTCCATCGCAACCACCACCAAAACCGTCGCCACAGGTAAAGGTAATTGATAAATCTGCTGATGAATAGGTGTAATCAGTACAACAACTAAATTTGTTACTAATGATTTCTGTCATTTCCTGAGGAAGTTTATAAACAAAACTGACAGTTTGATTTGTCGGCCAATTTCCGCATTTATCATGAGTATATGTTTTCCAATTGATGGTGGGATCAGTTGTTGGAATAGTGGTAGAAGTAATACCTATTTCTTGAGTGACAGTACTGGGAATGTTTTTGTTTAAATTTAGATTCAGATATAAAAGAACCAGAGTAAAGGTGAAAAAAAATGCTAAAATAATTATCAAAATAAGGGTGGATTGTTTCATAAATTATAAATAGTTAAATGTGGGAATAATTTTGTTGAGAATATCATAATAAGTATGATGGTTTGGGGTAAAACGAAAGACACGATTGTCTTTTGAAATATAAATTCTAGACATAGGTTCGCTAATTCCGCTAATAACCTCCCCTTGAGTTATTGAAGCATCAAGCCCGACAATCGGAACTTTTTTGATAGTGACACTGGCATTATATGGATCATTTTTAACTTCCCATTGAATAAAAGTTTTTGAATTATAGTTTGAAGAATTGGGTAAAATTGAAACAAAAATTCCCCTCCATCCAATTGGACCGAGAGTTTCCCGATTATCATCAGAAATAATTAATAGAATTTTTCCATCACGGTTTGGGTTGAGGGTAACATACAAATCTGATGGATATTTAAAGGTAAATCCATTTTCTTCATCTTCATATATTTTCCAGTCAATATAGGGATCAATAGTGGGAATAGGAGATACTTTTTGGTTTGAAGGTAAGGATTGGCGAGAGGGAATGGCAGCGATAGTTTCATCGGCATTGTGCGAAAGAATCAGCTCACGGCGATAGTTTACCAACAAAAAAATAGAAGTTATTAATACAACAACCAAAAATAAAAGAATAACTATTGATTTATCTATTTGAAAAAAATTAGATTTTTCCATCGCCTATAGTTGGGTTTCAGTAGGTGTGAGAGCCTCAGTGGGTGCTTCCGAAGGTGTTTCTGAAGGTGCTTCAGTAGCAGAATTCGTAGAATCACAGGACTTTTCGGTGCAAGCAATCGTCAAATCGGCACTACAGGTACAAATATTACATCCGTCTGTGGCCGGAAATTTCTGACCAACAGTATATTTTTCTCCATTAATTTCACAAATTTTATCTGAAGCAATGGTCGGTGAAATTGTTGTCGCGGGAGTATCTTTATTATTTGTAGTCGATTTTTGGGAATTTATGAATGTCCAAACAATCATTCCGGCAACTGCTACAAATATGAACAAAGAAAAGAAAAATAAATATTTGAAAAAATGATTTTCTTTTGGAGGGATAAAATCAGGAGCAATTTCAATTGGATGTGGAGATGGAGGAACAAAGGTGTCGGTAGGATTTTCTGAAGGATTGGAAACTGGAGCAGTTGGTATGTCTTGCATCGAAGGAGGAACCTGAACGTCAGGTTGATGGATAATTAGGGCATCTGAAAGGACTTCTAGTGGTTTGTCTACAGGGTCATTCGTCTCAGGGGGAGTAGTTACTTGTTCTTCGGCTTCGAAAACAATCGGGGTTACCGGAGTTGATTCGATATCCGAAGGAGTTTGGGTTTCTATGCTAGGGTTGGCGTCCGTCATAACTGCAGTTTGAGGTTCAGCTTCCGGTTCAATCTGGGCTTCTAGATCTGGTTCAAGTATGGTAGGAGGAACAATAGGTTCATTTTCTAGTTGGGGTTCACTGGGAGTGGAATCAAGTTGGGTTTGGGGATCAACTTGAGATTCGGGTTCGGGAATCGGGGGAACTTCAGTTGATTTTAGGCTATCAGCATACTTAGTTAAAATATCCTGATAATTTGGCTCTTGTGGTGTATCTGTCATAAATAATATTCTCATTTTTTAGAAGGTGGTGCAACTATGATATAAATACATCGACATGGAAAAGATATATATAAAAACATTTGGTTGTGCCCAAAACGAATCTGATTCAGAGAGGATAAAAGCTTTTTTTGCCGAAAATGGCGATATTTTTGTCGATGACTGGAAAGATGCTGATAAAGTAATTATCAATAGCTGCGTGATCCGAGAATCAGCTGAAAATAGGATTTATGGACTAATAGATAAAATCAGAAAATGGGAATCTCTTTACGCTAAAGCTTTAGCGAAACGAAAAATAGTTTTAACTGGATGTTTGGTGCCAATTGCTAAAAATACTATTAAGGGAATAGATCAAATGTTACCAATTAAAGAGATTAGCTTTGATTTAGAACCACTGCGCGATAAAAAAAGAGCGGCACTAATAACCATAAGCTCGGGATGTAATAATTATTGTTCATATTGCATTGTCCCCTATTCACGAGGTAAGGAAATTTCGCGTAAGATGGAGGATATTTTAAAAGAAGTTGACGAAGCAATTGAAAAAGGATTTGAAGAAGTGGTGTTGATTGGACAAAATGTGAATTCGTACGGTGCAGACTTTAGCGACGAGGCGTCGGTAAATATGGGCAAAAAAAGAATAAAAAGTCTTTTTCCAAAATTATTGGAAGAGGTAGCAAAAAGGAAATTAAAAAAAGTTTCTTTTATCAGCAGTAACCCGTGGGACTTTTCAGATGAATTAATAAATACTATTGCTAAATATTCTAATATTGATCGGTTATTACATCTCCCTTTTCAGGCTGGTGACGATAAAGTTTTAAAAAATATGAATCGTGGTTATACCAAACAGGAATATTTAAATTTGGTAGAAAAAATTAAAAGCAAAGTTTCTAATGTTAGATTTTCGACTGATATAATTATTGGATTTCCAGGTGAAGATGGGGCTGCATTTCAAAACACGGTTGATGTCTGTAAAAAAGTTGGATTTGAAATCGCATATCTAAACAAATATTCCCCCAGACGTGGGACGGTATCAGCAAAACTATATAAAGATGAAATTCCTATGAGCGAGAAAAAGAGAAGATGGAATATTTTGAACGATTTGGTAAATAAAAAATCAAAGTAAATTGTGTTCAAAGAGATGGCGGTGGGCGAGAAAAATAGCGGCAGTATGTTCAGAACTTTTAATTAATGACGATTTTGAACCAAGTGATTTGAAAACATCTAAGAATGGATGTAATTCGGTGGTCATTTCATAATATTTTTCAGAAAATGGATCGAGAGTCGGGGGTGAAATATATTGGCAATTGGTGGCCAAAAATATTTGACAACTATGATTTGTCTCATTCGGAAGGTCATTATAAACACCAAGATTAATAAAATTATCAGATTTATACCCAGTTTCTTCTAATAGTTCCCTTTGAGCAGTTTCCAAAAAACTTTCATTCTTATCAATTGCTCCGGCGGGGCATTCATAAGTAAAATCATTGAGAGTATAACGATACTGACGGACTAAAATTATATTTTTATCCTTATCAACAGCGACAATAATAGATCCGGGAGGAGAAGTAACGTAAGCCCAAAAATTAGTGGTACCATCTGACAATTCTAAATCATCAACAATGAATTTTTTGCCATATTTGTCAAAAAGTATATTTCTTTTTATTAGTTTTGAATTTCTCATTTTAAATATTTTTCTACGTTAGCGTTATGGTCGTCTAAATTTTTGGCGTAATGAATAATACTTTGGCTATCATTGACATAATAAACATAATCAGTATCGGTGGGATGATAAGCAGCAGTAAGAGAATTTAATCCCGGATTACAAATTGGTGCCGGAGGTAAGCCTTTATTTTTGTAGGTATTGTAGGGGGAAACAACATTGAGATCCGTCTTGTAAATCGGTTTCCAATATTCTTTAGGACTGACCAAAGAGTCCTTGGCATATTGGATCGTTGCATCAATTTGAAGGGGCATATCGGAATTAAGCCGGTTAATAATGATTCCGGCGATAATCTTTTTATCAGCTAAGGTTTTAGCTTCACGCTCGAGGAGTGAGGCAACAATCAAACTTTGTGTTTCAGTAAGAGTGGTGGTTGAATCAGACGAAGCTTGGATTATTTTTTCATCAAAATTTTTGGTTATCAGGCTGATAATCTCTGGAGGAGAAAAATATCTGGGAATTAAATAACTGTCTGGAAAAAGCTTTCCCTCCAAGCCAATAGCAGCCGTAGTAAATTCGGGACTTGGTGAAAATTCTTCGGTTCTGGTACCGGGAATGATTTTTAACCAATAGTCAGTACTACCGCCTTTAGTGAGTTTTAAGGTTATATCTGGCAATTTTTCTGCAGTGGTCAAATAAAAGGTTCCGGCTTTGATTTTGGTATTTAGTCCGGATAGACGGCTGTAGATAACAAAAACATAGCGATTGTTTATGAAGTGATATTTTTCTAAACGGGTGGCAATGGTCATTAAACCATCCCCTTGATTGATAACAAAAGCCTTTTTTGTAATATCAG
>JBAZML010000018.1:0-23454 GCA_041649835.1 Candidatus Shapirobacteria bacterium | reverse complement strand
GAAGTGGCGGTCATTGGTGGTGGCAATGTGGCTTGTGAAGACGCCGGTTTTTTGGCAAAAGTGTGTAGTAAGGTTTATTTAATACACCGTCGGGATGAATTGAGAGCCACACCAATTGAAGCAAAAAGAATACTGGAAAATGAAAAAATTGAGAAGGTTTGGAATTCAGAAGTAATAGAAATAATTGGAGAAAAAAAGTTAGAAGCGATTAAGATTATAAATAAAAAAACAAATGAAGAAAAAGTTTTGCCAATAGAGGGGTTGTTTGTGGCCATCGGAAGAATACCGTCAACAGATTTTGCAAAAGATATTATTGAATTGAAGGAAAATGGTTATGTGGTGGTTGGAAAAAATAATGAATATCCTTCGATGACAACCAAAAGTGGAATATTTGCGGCCGGAGATTGTATGGATGAAACATATCGACAAGCAATTGTGGCAGCAGGAGCTGGTGCCAAGGCGGCGATTGATGTGGAGAGATGGCTAAATAGTAGATAAACCCCCTGCCCTGCGGGCATCCCCCTTGAGGAAAGGGGACTTTATTTTATTATGTCTTTAATTTTTTTGACAAAGTTTTGAGTCGAAAATTGAGAGGCATTTTGGATACAATTGACAGATTTCATATTTAATTTTTCTAATTTAGAAATAGCATCAGCACAGGATTTAGGGGTTAACTCATCAAACAAAATACCGGTTTTACCATCGATAACGGTTTCGATAATTCCCCCACTTTTGTAACCAACAACCGGACAACCATAAGACTGGGCTTCAACAGAAACCATCCCAAAATCTTCATTGTCGGAACAAAAAAGGTAAGCTGAGGCCTCAGAAAAGAGTTTGGCTTTTTGCTCTTGGGTAACTTCGCCCAAGAATTCGATAGTAGTACCTGATATTTTTCTTAATTCTGATTCAAAACCAGCAAAATCACGACCAAAAACTTTAAGAGGGACTTTTAATTGATTACAAGCTTCAATGGCAATGTCGTAGCGTTTGGCGCGAGCCAAGCGACCACCGGTCAGATAGAAGGGCTTATCTAATGTTTTTCGGTGCTCACTACCTTCGGGCTCCTGCTTCGCAGATCGCGTTCGCTCCGCTCCGAAAACATCAGATTGCGCCCTTGTTTTTTGAGGGAGGTCGATTGGCGGGTTGATAATAATTGAGTCGCGACGATAAAATTTTTGGATACGAGCGGCAGTAGTGGCTGAATTAGCGATAAACTGATCGACGTTTTGAGAATATAGAGAATCAAATAAACGAAGAAAATGGTTGGCAATTTCCGCTAAAAAGTTGATAATTGGATATTTTTTTAAGTTTCTGGCAGTGGGAAGACCATAGAGATAACGAGGAGGAGTGTGACAGTAACAAATTAGTTTAGCTGACTTTTTATTAAGAGCATTGGGAAAATAAGCACCGGTAGCGGAAGTGATAATTAGATCATAGGATGAAAAGTTGAAAAGTTTAAAAGCCAGGGGAGATAAAAGACGAAGAGGAGAAATAATTTTGTGAGCAAAGGGGATGAATTTAAAAAATGATTGATGAACCCGACTTCCCCATTTTTTTTCAAGACGGGAACGGTGCGGACCGAAAAAACGTGGACAATAAAGGGTGGTATAAATATCAGCATCAGGAAAAATATCGCTTAAAGTTTCAAAAACCGCTTCGGCACCGCCATATTCCTTGAGATAATCCTGAACAAGAGCAATCTTCATTGGCTAAATGATAACAAAATTATCGATAGGTGAAATATTCGTGGTCGAGGAGTTTGGTGGCCTGAAAAAATCCAAAGGCTTGAGAATTGCTATCAAAAGCCCCAAATTGGGTGCGGTGGGCACGAAGAGAAGCAATTTTGGCCTTTGTTTCGGTGTTTTTTAGTTCTAAACAAAATTCAGGGGTAATAGGATTTATAGCAGATTTTTCAGACATTTTGGAAACGGGACGTTTTTCCTTAAAAGGAGGAATGGTGACATAAAGAAGTTTGATAGGATTGACGACGATTTCGCTGACAAATTTACTCAAGGCAATGTGGTCAGGATGACCATAAATACCATCGGGCTCTAAGGAAACAACATGGGAAGGCTTAAAAATATCGATTTGCCGGGAAATTATATCTTTTACTTCCCTTTCTTTACTTTTTAGACCACCATCAGGAATAGTTAAGACTTCATAGTCGGTGATACCTAAAATTTCGCAGGAATTTTTTTGTTCAATTTTACGAGTGGATGCTAGGTCGTCACCAGGCTCTAGACCAAAAACTAAGGTGCTTTTTTCTCCTGACGTTAGCGTAATTAATTTAACTGAAATATCATTTTCGGTTAGTTTTTTTAGTAGACCACTGCAAAAAACGGCTTCATCGTCGGGATGGGGCATAAAGACCAAAATACAGGAATTTGGACTAATATTTATTTGAGATAGGGTGGAAATTATTTGCATGGAATCAAAAAAGAGAGGTTTGATTAGAATCGATTTTTGGTTTAACTGGCTTAGTGTTTTGTTCAAGATTGAGCTTTCTTTTGAGACGGGTGGAAAGAGATTTGAAATTGTATTCTTCAAAAAGGGAAAGCAGTCCCATAAATTTGTCATTGTTTAAACGAGCGGAGCGGAATTTAAATTTCAGAGGAATATTACAAATGATGGTGGCTAATTTTTGCGACATATAAGCATTATTTTTGTCTTTGACTAATTTTTCTCGGACATTATCCCCAATTTCATCGAGGTGGGCATAAATGTTGTCCAAATCTTGATATTTTTCCAAAAGATCAGTAGCAGTTTTGGGGCCAACACCGGTAACACCGGGGTAGGAATCAGACATATCCCCCATCAGGGCTTTGAGATCGATAACTTGAGCAGGGGTAACACCGAGTTTTTCTTTGACTTCGACAGAACCATAAGTTTTAGTTTCGGAAAGACCCCGAATGGGAACAAAAAGGGAAACTTTTTTGTTGACCAATTGCATTAAATCTTTATCCCCGGTAATAATGGTAATTTTTTGGATAAATTTTTTCTTTTGAGCCTTTTTGGTAAGAGTGCCAATTAAATCGTCGGCTTCAAAACCACCCATGGAAATATTGGGGATACCAGTTTTATCCAAAGTTTGGGATAAAAGTGGTAGTTGGGAAACAAGGTCGTGGTCGGTGGGTTTACGTTGGGCGCGATAACCAATAAACTCAGCACTTCGAAAAGTGGGGCCGGGAGAATCGAGACAGACCAATAAATAATCAGGTTTTAACTGATCAATAGAAGACAAAATCATGGAATAGAAACCATAGATGGCGTTTACCGGCTGACCGTTGAGGGTGAGGGGTGGAATGGAATGATAGGCACGATGGGCAATGGCGTGACCGTCGATAATGACAAGATGAGACATAGAAGGATTATAGAACAAAATCCTCTTTATCCCCCCTTGATGAAGGAGAAATTTTTTTGTATAGAATTTCGATAATTTTTGTTTGATAAGATAAAATCGGAATATGAATGAAATTAAATTTGTATATTTTGATGTTGGTGGAGTGACAATTAAGGATTTTAGTGACAGTGACACCGAATGGAACGCTGTTAAAAAAATATGGGGAATACCATCAGAAAGAAGTGATGAATTAGACAAAAAATTTGATGATTTTGAAGAATTTGCCTGCGTGGGTAGTGTAGAGATAAATGATTTTTTGCCGATTTTAGAAAAAGAATTTGGAGTGAAAGTGCCTAAAAATTTTTCCATTAATGAGGAGTTTGCTAATAGGTTTTATAAAAATGAAGGAATTTGGAAAATTATAAATGAATGCAAAAATAAAGGTAAAATAGGTCTTTTGACAAATATGTATCTCGGAATGTTGGAGACAATTAGGAAAAAAGAGTTAGTACCGGAAATCGAATGGAACACAATTGTTGACTCATCATTAGTGAAATTTAAAAAACCACAAAAAGAAATTTACGAAATTGCTCAACTGAAAAGTGGAGTTAAAGCAGAAGAAATCTTGTTTGTTGATAATATGGAGAGAAATTTAGTTATTCCGAGAAGCATCGGATGGAAAACCTTTTTGTATAACTCGGGAGATTACGAAAGATCAAATAAGGAACTTGAACAGTTTTTAGGGTAAAATTTAGAAGATGGAACAGCATCCGATTCCACAACAAATAACTTCCTACGAATTTAAATTGGTGGGAGAAATGACGCTGAAACAATTTGGGAAGGCAGCTGGGGGAGTTATCTTGGCACTAATTATAAATACCACTCAATTGGTGTTTTTTATAAAATGGCCACTTATTTTTATTTTTGCGACTGGCGGATTGGCTATGGCCTTTGTACCTTTTCAAGACAGACCATTGGAAACTTGGGCAGCCGCTTTTTTGAAATCGATTTATTCACCCACTATCTATTTTTACAAAAAGAAAAAACCCGTAAACTGGTTGGATATCGATTTGACAAAAGAAATTAAAAAACCGGAAGATGAAGAGATAGAAGTACCAATCAAAGAAAGCAAAAAGGTGGAAGAATTCATTGAATCTTTACCGTCGGTAGGAAGAGAGACAGGTGATGCTAAAACCGATAAGTCAACAGAAGAGGAAATGGGATCAGAACTTATCAGAGAAAAACTTGGAGCAACCGGAGATGCGGTGTTTGGAGATATCCCAATGCCAGATATTCCGGATAAACCGAACATTGTAGTGGGAATGGTACTAGACAAAAAGAACAAAATTGTTGAGGGAGCAATCGTGGAAATTCAAGATAAAGATGGTAATCCAGCTAGAGTCCTAAAAACGAATCAATTAGGTCAATTTAGAACTCTGACTCAACTGATAAATGGTAACTATTTGGTGGTACCAGAAAAGAAAGGCTTGGAGTTTGATAGGGTGGAACTATATTTGGAGGGAAAAATCATCAAACCAGTCAAGATTATCGCCAAATAAATTGGAAATAGGTTATCATTATGTAGCATGCCAATTGACCCACTAAAAATCGCTATTAAAGGGAGTACTCAAGACAATCTTCCGATTGAAGATATTGTTGATGGAATCGTAATTTTGAAAGATGGATCAGCCTCAAAAGTGCTTCAAGTATCATCGGTAAATTTTGATCTTTTATCGGAAAAAGAACAAAGTGCTTTGATTTTTGCTTATGGAGGAATATTGAATTCTTTAAATTTTAATATTCAAATAGTGATTAACTCCACCACAAAGGATGTGGGGAATTATTTAAATAATTTGGAACTTGCAAAAAACAGTCAACAAAATGAAAAACTAAGAGAAAGAATTGCTTCATATAAAAAATTCATTGAAGAGACGGTTAAAAGAAATGATGTTTTGTCAAAAACTTTTTTTATTGTGATTCCTTTTTCAAGTATTGAATTGGGAATCAAGCAAGCAAAAAATCAAATTTTTAATACGCTGAATCCAATTAAAAAAGAAGTTCAACTACCCTATTCAAAGGAATATATTGTAGAAAAAGCCAAAGCGGCCCTGCAACCAAAAGAGGACCATTTGATAAGATTATTTTCCCGATTAGGATTGGAAATTAAAGCATTAAATACAAAAGAATTAATCGAGTTGTTTTATAAAATATATAATGAGGACACGGCAAACAATCAAAAGTTACAAAATGTAAATTACACCGCGCCCGCGGTAATAGGAAAATAATGGGAATATTTGATTTATTAAAAAAGAAAGACAGTAAAACAGCAGCTACAGCAACGCCGGTTTTTGGCTTTTCGGCGGCAACTCCAACCACCCCGACCAACACGACGGTGACACCCCCACAACCAGGACAGACGCCGACGACAACAGTGCCTCAAGGCCAACCAAAAAAAGTAGCTAAACAATTTGTGGAAGGGTTGGTCTCAATAAAAGATATTATCGCCCCTTCAGCAATTGAAGTTGATTTTAATCACATTAGAATTGATAATAAATATTTCAGAACATTGTTTGTGGCAGGATATCCCCGGTTTGTGGGTATAAATTGGTTATCAACTTTAATTAACTTTGATGCCTCAATGAAGATATCAATGTATATTTACCCAACTGACGGAAAAGAAATTTTGGATGATTTAAGACGAAAGATAGCAGAAATGGAGGCTGAAATTAGTACTGATATTCAAAGAGGAAGAGTGGTTAACCCGGCCACACAGGCAAAACTAGAGGATGCTTTAAATTTACAAACGGATTTGGTTAAGGGTGAAGAAAGATTTTTTCAGTTTGGACTTTACATGACCGTATCAGCAAAAACAAAAGAAGATCTAGACCGATCGTCAAAAAATTTGGAATCAGCCCTGGGAGCACTGATGATAATTTCTAAAAAATCCAGTCTACAGATGGAAGAGGGATTTACCTCTACCCTCCCCCTGTGTTCAGACAGGTTAGATGTAACCAGAAATATGGACACAACTTCTTTGGCCAGTACTTTTCCTTTTGTGTCATCAGACCTATCCGACGACAAGGGAATAATGTATGGAATCAATGAACACAATGGTTCTCTGGTCATTTTTGATAGATTTTCAATGCAAAACTACAACTCGGTAGTGTTTGCCTCGGCTGGTGCCGGTAAATCCTACATGATTAAGCTTGAGGCGATGAGATCTTTAATGTTGGGAACAGACATTATTGTCATCGATCCAGAAAACGAATATCGAGATTTGGCGGAATCAGTGGGAGGACAATATATTGCTTTTGGATATGGAGAGGCCTCAAAAATTAATCCTTTTGACTTATCATTGGTGGTTGATGAGGGAGAAAATGCGTTGAACGATAAGGTTTTAACCTTGCATAAAATGTTTAAGATAATGATTGGGGCCATGGATCCTATGGAAGAATCTATTTTGGATAAAGCCGTAATGGAAGCATATAAAGCAAAAGGAATTACTCCGGATCCAGAAACTCAAACCAAGGACGCACCTTTAATTGAGGATTTGTATAAAGCATTAATTGGAATGGAAGAAGAAAGAGCAAAAAATCTAGCGGCTAGACTTGAAAAATATATTAAGGGTTCCTTTGCCGGAATTTTTAACCAAAAAACAACAGTAAATTTGAAAAATGGTTTTGTAGTGTTTGGTATCAGAAATCTGGAAGAAAGCCTCCGGCCGGTGGCCATGCATATTATATTGGACTATATTTGGACAATAGTTAAACGACAATTAAAAAAGAGAATTTTGATTGTGGATGAGGCATGGTATCTAATGCAATATGAAGATTCGGCCTCATTTTTGAGAGGAATTGTTAAAAGAGGAAGGAAATATTATTTGGGAGTAACAACAATTACCCAAGACGTAGATGACTTTTTAGAAACTCCTTACGGAAAAGAAATTGTAACCAACAGTGCTATCCAAATACTGTTAAAACAACATAGTGCGGCAATAGATACGGTCGGAGAAACTTTTTATCTTTCCGAAGGTGAAAGACAACTTTTGTTATCGGCCGATAAAGGGGAAGGTATATTTTTTGCGGGACAAAATCATGTGGCAATTCAAGTAATTGCTTCTGAGGAAGAACACAAGTTAATTACTTCAAATCCGGAAGATATTTTGCGGCAAAAAATTGCTGAAAAACAAGCAGCTTTGGCGAAACAAGTCTTGCCCACCACAAATCCGGTTGAAGAAGAAAAAGTAACCATAGAAATTAAGCCTAACTTACCTCCATTACCCGATAAACCGTTAACACCAGAGACGAAACCATTAGCAGTACCCGCAGAAGAATTGGGGGGTATAAAAATGGAAGAAATTAAATATGATAAAAAACCGGAAGAGATAAATCAGAATCCACCTCCGGCGACAGTAGTAACACCTCAAAATGAGGTAAAACCAGAAGAGCCCAAGACTGAAGAAGTTGGACCTAATCCCTCTGTCCCGATAGGCGTCGAGACACCCCCCTTTCCCACTCTTGTGAATCAACCAACTACTGAACGGAAAAACGAAGAAGAAAAAGAAGAAGCGATTCCTTTTGATAAGGGAGTTATGAAGGTGGAAGTGGAGGAAAGTCCGGAAGAAATTATGAAAAAGAGAATAGCTGAATTAGAAGTGTCGGAGAAAAAAGAACTAGAAGAACACAGACTAAAAACTGAAAAAGAGGCTGAAGAGGCAAAATCTACCGCGTCTTCGGAAAATAAACTCAGTGGAACTTTTGGATCATTGCCTAAATATCAAGAACTATTTAAATCTCCTTCAGCGAAATTGCCACCACTACCCCCTCTACCAAAATTTGAGGCTCCAAAACAAGGTGGTAATTTACCAAAATTTGAACCTCAAAAGCCAAGTTTTTTAAACCAAGTTAAAGAACCAATAATTCCTCAACCTCCACAATTGGCAAAAAAGCCTAAAGTAGAATTCGTTGAACCAAAAATTGAACCACCTACGCAGGAAACTCCGACGGTTAAAGAAGAGATTAAAAAAGAGACTTTGACACTGGAAAGTGTCAAAAATGATGAGGTTAAGCCGGTCGAGGTAATTCCAAAAATAGAAGAAATTAAGACAGAGACTCCCCCGACACCGATAATCGAAGAAAAAACAGAAGAGGTAAAAACAGAAAATAAATCTGAAGAAGCAGTTGATGAGACCAAAATGACTTATGAGAAACTGTTCGGAAACGACAAAACATAGGATATAATTTAATCTATGAGTGGGTCTCCAAAAAATATCAACGAATTAATTGCCGCTCTGGGAGGACTTAAGGGACGAATTTTAGCTGATGACAGAGGTCTTTATGCCGAATGTCGGGATGTATTTGAAAGACTCAAATTACTAAGCGATTTTGACCCTGCTGACATCAAAAAAACAATTGGGGTTTTGGAAAAATTACCTCCGGACATAAGGGAATTGGATTTCGAAAAACTTGGGGACCAGACGGAAGAATTAGAATCTAAGTCTTTAAATAAAGAAGATTTAAAACAGTTAATTGATGATTACGAAAAGGCACAGGGTGAAAAGAAAACCGAAATTGGCGAAGAAATCACCAGAAGAACCGGCAAAAAAGATGTTAATCAATTTGTTAAAACTCAAAGAGAAATTGCGGCAAAAAATGCAGAAAATTTAGACCATTTGGATCCTGAACTAAAAACAAAGGTAGCGGCCGACCTGACAATAATTAGTGAGAATAAGCCCAAAGAAGTGGTTGAAGCAATTGAGAGGGCTAGTCTGGCAGATAAATTTGATAGAAAAAGTCTTGAGGTTGAAATAAAGAAAAAAATAGAAAAACCTGAGGAAGTTGAAAAAATATTGAAAAGGGTAGAAGAGGTTCGCGCAGAAATTAGGGTTGAAACAAGAGCGGAAATATTGGCAGAAAAAACGTATGAGAAATTAAAAACTGAAAATGTACCAGTATCTCCAGAGCTTAAAACCCAATTAAAAACAGAAATATTAACCTCATGGAAAACCGGTGAACAACTTGATTTAACAAAATCGGAACTATCTGATAGAAGTGAAGATTCAACGGTAATTGAAGTGGTCAAGGAAGTAGAAAAATTTAAACAAGAAAATTTAAGAGAAGTAGTAAACTACCGAGCGGTAGAATTTGGAAGAGAATTGTCGCAGGAATTGAGAGATAGTGGAGTAAAGGACGAAGAACTAATTGAAGAATATGTCTCAACGGTAAATGAGCTAACCAATAATCCTGATACTGCTAGAACAGAAGTAAGTAAAGAAGAAATAGTCGGATTTGTAGAAAGTAGACCTCACCCACCAGATTTTGAATTTAAAACATCACCGGGAGTAGCAGCAGAAGAAGCCCAATTTATGGCTAAAAATGTAGTGATGGCACCGAAAAAATTTAATAAAGCGATTAAACGTTTTGAAGATTTACATGAAAAGGTAAGGGGGATAGTTGGTGAAGATAAAATTCCAAAAATAGAAAAAATAAAAGAGATTAGAGTCTTGGAAAAGATGTCTCACCTATTTAAAAACGAAAAAGTATTGAAATTGATGAATGGGGCTCAGAAGATGGTGGGGTTTTTAGATAAAGTAAATGCGTTTCCAGGAAGTGTTTTGGCCAAGATTGGTATTCAAAGAGCTGGTTTGCAACTGTTGGGAAAAATTGGAGGTCAAGCAGCGGTGGCATTTGTTAAAAATGCGGCGGTAGTAATTGCGGAACAAGGAACAGCTCAAGGAATAAAGTCCATCGCCATGGCTCTATTGACCAAGGGAACAGTAATAGCGGGTGAAGCTGGTGGAGCCACAGCCGGAGCTTTAACCGGATTGGTGGCGGCTTTTCAGGCTTTGCCGGTGGTGGGACAAGTAATTGCAGTGGTAGCGATAGCAATTGCCGCAGTGGTGACAATTATTAAACCAATAATTGACGGAGTAAAAAACTTTTTGGAAAAAAACCTAAAGATTGACATGAATGGAGTAAAACATTTCTTGACAGATACTTTGGGTTTGGGTGGTTTTATCGGCGGAGTTGGACAATTTGCCGTCGATGTGGTTGGTTTTCTAGTAGGTATTCCAATGTTGATAGGCTTAATCAGTTTTACAGCCATAATTACCCCGGTGGTAATATTTTTCTTATTGGGTGTCTTTGCTTATTCTTTATTTCAACACGGATTGGTTTCGTCAATAGTTCCTCCGATAAATATGGGCAACTGTGTTTTGAAGGGTGAAAGTGGAAATATTAATTGTGATCCAAATGCTCCGGAAAATACCTGGGCGGCAGTGAATAAAGCAAATTTTGTTGATATAGCAAATAGGTGGCAAGCCGGAACTAATTTTGCAGAAATATGTTATAACGACGTAGTAAATAGAGCTTTGTGTGCTGGAATTAATCCAACTTATGCATTATGGACCTGGCTACACGAGTCAGGAGCAAGTAATTATTCTAGAGATGATATTGAAGATTTTGGAATTCATTTTATTCCTGAAAACAAAGATTTTAATGCCCAAATAACAGCCTTCGTAAAACTTGATCCAGCCAGTGCCTGTATAAGTGATCCACGAATTGGTGGTGATTATTGGTTGGCATTTTCGGCAAATTTTCTAAATGGAGACTGTGATCCAGATAGAGGTAATTCTATTTTTCCTGATGTAACCCCAAGAACCTATGCCGCAGAATTGAGAGAAACCTGGAGTTGGATAAGTAATGCACCAATGCCCAACAGTATTCATGTCCCAAAAGGGGGACAAAATTGTGGAAGTATTGGTACCCCAGAACCCTTGCCAGGAAACGCTCATGAGGTAATTAAGGATGGAAAAGTGTGGATATGTACAGAAAATACTCAAGAACCAGTGGGTGACTATGATCCAAATTCACCAGGTTTGGGAGGAGTAATTGTAGATGGAGAATGTAGTGTTGGAGATGTGGTAGTACCAACAAAACAATGTGATCCTCAGTGGGGTAGTACCCAACTTCGGGGAGGTAATTGTGATAATGGAAAACCAGGAACCATTTGTTCTGCCGGATGCGGACCAACTAGCGTTTCAATGATGTTTAGACACGTGAATGGTTCATTAACACCCGATAATGTTATTTTTGGTTCAGGATCGGCTTATTCTGGAATGGGTTGTGCGGGTTCTAGTTTGGATCAAGCCAGAACAGAATTAACTAAAAAATTTGGATCAGGGGCAGTAACATATGACGCGACAACACAGGGGTGTGATGAAAAGGCTATTGCAAAGTGGATATGTAGTGGAAAAGTGGTGATGATTTTGGCCAACTTTTATAGAAATTCAAGTTTAGATTTGGGTGGACATTTTGTATTGGCAGTCGGGGTTAAAAATGGAAAAATTGTAGTTCGTGATCCATATTACAGTACAACCGAAACGCCGTTTGACGGAACCAGAGCTTATGGTTATGCTCATGATATTCGGGGTTGTTTAACAGTTAATAAATCAGCGATAAAATAGATAAATAGAAGAAATTATGACTAAAAAAAATATAGCGATATTAGGATTGGTGACGGTAGTGGTGGTAGTTGGAATAATCGCTTTTTGGCCAAACAAAAAGGAAAAGGAAGAAGTTGTTGAGGAAAGAGTAATGATTCCCAGTCAAGTGGTAACAGATTTTGGAAGCGAAACCGGAGCGATGGATATTAAATTAGATAAGGAACAGTACAACGAAGTATATTTAATCAAAGATTTAAGAAATTCCGCACCTATAGACAAAACATATTTTGTAATTGATTTTGATTACAATATTAATAAATTTGTAGTGAAGCTAAAGGATGTTAGGAGGGGTGGAGCGGAATTTGAAAAATGGTTGAATGATACCGGTTATAATGTAATTTCAAAAGAATATTTTCAAATACAATAAAAATTAGTTTTTGAAAACAAGAAAGTAGATTTTAGAAAAAATGAATAAAAAAATAGAAAGGTATTGGTTGGTGGGATTGTTGGTAGTTATTGCTATTACCATGGGAATAACAAAAATAAGATATAGAAATGTGGATTGGGAAGTAGCGAGCAACCTTATAACACCGACGGTGATACCTACAAGTGGCCCTGAAATCAACGAAGAATATCCTCTATGGGAATTACTCCCTTATTCGGGAAAAGACTTTGTAATTGACCGTTATACAGAACCGGGGGTTTTGGCGGTTAAGACAAAAATTGTTGACAAAGAAATAATAACTCAAGAAATTTATAATTGGATGATGGAAAATAAAGTGGCCACTGAAAGTCATAAATTAATTTTTGAAAAAACATTATGAAAAAATATCTAATAATCGCCAGCTTAATAATATCGGCAGTTTGCTTGAGTGGTTGTGGCTCTCAAAAAACGGAAAGTTCAGTATCAGCAGTAGTGACAAGAGAGGGAACGTTAACTATGAAGAGTGGTGAGGTTTATCTACTATCAACTGAAGATGGAATTGTAAATATAACCAGTAATAAGGTTAATTTAGATAATTATTTGAAAAAGAAAATTAAGGTACAAGGGATGTTTTCCGGTGACACATTATATGTGGACACAATGCTGATACCTGAACCACAAGCAATTAATTAATATTTTAATCCTGAATACGAACAGGCATGATGATGTGAGTTAGGTGGATATCTGATTGATCGCGGAATAAGCCAGGAGAAAGAGATTCGTTTAATTCCAAAACAATTTCGCTACCGGTACAAATAGCTAAAAAGTCGGAAATAAACTTGTAATTAAAAGCAATATCAAGGGTTTCTCCCTCAATCCGAGCATCAACAATGGCTTTGTTTTGACCAATTTGGGGAGCGTTGGCTGATAGTTCAATTGAATTGGCCTTGAGACTAACTTTGACCACGTTGGCACTCTGTCTAGCAAAAACTGAAGTTTGTTTTATGGCTTGAGTAAATTCATCACGATTTAAATATACTTTGGTGCCACAACTTTTCGGAATAATCCGATTAAAATCCGGATATTCACCATCAATAAGACGGGAAACTAATTCCAAATCCTCTAAAACAAAAACTATTTGATGGGCATCTTTAGTTAAACCAATTTTTACTTTTTTGGTATTTTTTGCTAGTTTAACAATTTCTAAAAGTGATTTAGCAGGAATCAATAAGGTTTCTTTTTCAGTGGACAAACCTAAAGGATTGACTAATTTAATACTCTTTAAAGAAAGTCGAAAACCATCTGTGGCAACTAAAGTTAACTCTTCATTACTAAAGGTGCATAAAATAGCGGTTAAGACGGGGCGGGAATCATCAGTTGCAGCCGCAAAAGCTATTTGATTAATAGCTTGAGTTAAAACTGGAAGATCAATTTCAAAAGCGGTTTTAGGATCAAGGGTGGGAATCTCAGGAAAATCAGCCGGAGGAAGACAGGCAAAATTGGATTCTGTTTTTGAAGAAGTTAAAGTGAGAACATTAGAATCTTTTAAAAAGAGATCAATTTTACCGGCAGGTAAATATGAAACGAATTCAGTAATTTCCTTGGCTGGAAGACAAAATGAACCCTCTTTTTCAATTTTGGCACCTAACCAATAGTTAATAGCGAGTTCTAAATTGGTAGCTGATAATTTAAGCCGGCCATTATCGGTGGAAAAAAGAATGTGATTTAAAATTGGGAGTTGAACTTTTGAAGCCACAAAACGTGAGGTGTGGGATAGGGCTAAGGAAAGGTTTTCCTCTAAAAGAGAGAGCTTCATTGACCTATATATTAACAGATTGGGGCTTTAGAAAACAGTAGTATTATTAATAGGATTGGTGGATTAGTTGAGAAGTAATTTAGATTGGTAGTAGAACAGGTAATAATTAGAAATAATCGGGGTGAATATGTTGAAAATGATGGAAATATATGGTTTGTAGTAGCTGTTTGGCTTATAGTGTGTGGGTGGAGTTTGGGAAAACTTCGGGGGAAAAGATAAAAGAAAAAAGTGGATAAGTTGGTGGATAAGTTTAATAAAAAAGTGGATAAGTTCAAAGCGAATTTTTGATTTGGTTGATAAGCTCTTTTAATTGTGGAGAAGTGGCTAACTCGGCTGCGACCTTATCACGGGCATGCATAATGGAAGTGTGATCCCGACCACCCAATAAATCACCAACTTCTTTCAGAGGAATTTTAATTTCGTTTAGTAAAAGATAGGCGGTGATGTGGCGGGCGGTAACCAATTCTTTTTTACGGGATGAACCACACAAATCACCGGTCTTAATATTAAAATGTTTAGCACAAACAGAAAGAAGATGGCGGGAATTTAATTTGGGAGAGGTAGAATTAAAAGCCGGAGTAAAAGTGCCGTTTTGTGAGCCAAAATAACCCTGAACAAAATCAATATCGACTAGCTTGTGACCTTGGGATAAGGATATAACAGCAATTTCCTGAACCTTACCTTCAATATCGCGGGTATTGGACTGAATGTTGTCGGCTAAGAACTGAACAGCTTCAAAAGTGAGGTCGATTCCCTTCTCTTGGGCTTTCTGCTGAATAATAGCGGAACGCATTTCAAGATCAGGGGGTTGAATATCGACGGTTAAACCACCCATAAAACGAGAAACCAGACGGTCTTCGAGGTTTTTGATATCACCAGGCTTACGGTCAGAGGTGAGAATGACCTGTTTTCCGGCTAAATGGAGGGCATTAAAGGTGTGAAAAAATTCTTCCTGAATATATTCTTTACCGGCCAAAAATTGGACATCGTCAACCAGAATACAATCTAAAAGACGATATTTGTTTTTAAATTGGTTAATGGATTTGGATTTTAAGGAATTGATTAATTCGTTACCGAAAGTTTCAGCAGGAAAATATTTTATTTTTAAATCGGGATTATTTTTTAATAATTCGTGACCAATAGCTTGCATTAAATGAGTTTTACCGACCCCTACCCCACCCCAAAGGAAAAACGGATTATAGGAAAGACCAGGATTTTTAACAATTCCTTGAGCGGCAGCATAAGCAAAATTGTTACTATTGCCAACAATAAGATTGTCAAAAGTATATTTTGGATGAAGTCCGGCTTGAGAAAAATTAATGGTAGATATCTGGGGTTTATAGGAGAACAAGGGGGTGGAAGCTAAGTTTTCAGATTCGTTACCCTTGATAATTTCCTGAACAACAAAGTTAAGAGAACAATTACCCTTGGTTTGATTGTCAAGGGCACTTTTAAAAAGCTGATAATATCGTTTCTGATTAAGATCACAAAGGTAGGCATTTGAGCAAGCGATGGTGGCCTCGAAGTTGACGAGAGAAACTAATTGGGTTTTAACAACGAAGGTTTGATAAACAGCCGGAGCCAAAACAATCCGGAGTTCTTCCTGAGTATTTTTCCAAAGTTGATCAATATCCATTTGTTTGTTTTTAAACCTGAATTTAGGTAATAGTAATATCCGGCAGAGAGATAATGGGGCGGGTTATCCACATCATCATAAATGAGTTTTCCACATTTTGAAAGAGGTCAAATTATTAAAATCTACCCCCCACCTCTCCCTTTAAGGAAAGGATGGGAATAAAATTAAAGATCAGATTACGTTTTTCTTTTAAAAAAAATAGTAAAAACAGAAATAATTAATAGGATTAAATTAGAGGTAGTTGTGGTAGAATTCAAGTTATGAAACAAAAGGGTACATATCAACCAAAAAAGAAAAAGAGAATCCGAGTTCATGGATTTTTAGCCAGAATGGCGACCGCCTTGGGGCGAAAAATAATTAAACACAGAAGAGCTAAGGGAAGAAAGCATTTGACAATTTCCTCTCAATAAAAAAATTAGAACTTATTTTAAATTTAAAACCCGTCGAAAGGCGGGTTTTTTTGTTTAAACCTACCGGCCTTTCAGGCCACCTCCCTTGAGAAAGGGAGGCTATAATAGGGTGTGTTGAAAAAAATAAACAGGATTTCCAGTAAAAAAGAATTTGCGGAAGTAAAAATTAATGGAGAGATGAAGGCGGCGGAATTGTTTTCGATTGTTTATTTAAACTTACCTCTAATCCCTTCCTTAATTAATGGAGGGGAAAATAAATTATTAATTAATAATTGTAAGTTTGGAATAATTGTTTCGAAGAAAATTTCTAAAAAAGCGGTCTTAAGAAATCAAATTAGACGAAGATTGATGGAAGCCGTGAGATTGAACATGGATATTTTTCCAGAAGGTTTTAGGGGAATTTTTTTAGTGAAGAAAAATATATTAGGAAAAAGTGAAATGGAGATTGAAGAATGCTTAAAAAAATTATTTTGAAAAGTTTAGTTTTTTATAAAAAATATTTATCGAGAGGCAATCACTGTCGCTTTATCCCCTCTTGTAGCCAATATACCTACCAAGCTGTAGAAAAATACGGAGTGGTTAAGGGACTTTTTAAGGGAATAAAAAGAGTAAGCAAATGTCATCCCTGGGGCGGAAGCGGAATAGATTTGATAGAATAGTAAGTTAAACCAGAGATTAGAAAAATAATAATTTAAAAAATAAAGATGAATTTGTTTATTGCACCATTTGTTAACGCTCTTTTTGGACTTTATTATCTTTTGGGGAATCTGGGATGGTCAATTGTGGCAGTGACTATTATTATTAGGCTGGTTTTGATGCCTTTGGTGTGGCCAAGTATGAAATCAGCGATAAAGATGCAAGCCTTACAACCAAAATTAAAAAAACTGCAAGAAAAGTTTGGAAAAGACAAACAGGGCTTGGCAAAGGCTCAGATGGAAATGTATAAGGAAGAAGGAGTTAATCCCCTGTCTGGGTGTTTACCAAATATTTTACAAATTGCAGTGCTGATGATCTTTTTTTCGGCATTTAATATGGTGTCCGGATTTTCAGAAGGAAAAGTTACAGTAGATAATGTAAACCAACAATTAATTCAAAGTTTTAAAATAGATGAAAATTTTAAATTTAGCGATCAATTTTTTGGAGTTAACCTCTCAGCAACCCCATCTAAAGTTTTGAAGGATGGTGTTAGTTTAAGTTTGATTTTACCGTTAATTTTATTGCTCGGATCCGGATATTTGCAATACTGGAGTGCTAAAAAAATGATGCCAGCCTCCTCCCCAAAAAAATTACAGAACGGTAAGCCGGTTGATGATACTGCTTATACGAAGGAAACTCCCGGTAAAGAAGACGATATGATGGCAGCCATGAGAACTCAATCGACTTATATGATGCCATTGATGACAATTTTTATCGGATTTAATTTTTCGGTGGGAATTTTAATATATTGGTTTGTAAATAGTGCGGTTATGGCAGGTCAACAGATATTAATGGCCCAAATTGACAGAAAAAAAGAATAAGTGGTGTGATAGAATTCCCAATATGGATAATAAAAAAAGAAACGAAATCATTTTAAATTTGACCTGTGAAATGCTGCAGACAATCAACTATGAAGTTGACAATGCTTTTGTGGAAGATGTTGAAGGAGAAGAAGGACAAGTGTTGGTTTCAGTTACGGTGGGAAAACCAGGTGGACTGATTGGTTTTAGGGGCCGAAATATGGCGGCTTTACAACTACTTTTATCATTGATGGTGAAGAAACAACTTGGAGAATGGGTGCGGGTAGTTTTGGATATCAATAATTATCGCGGAGAACAAAAAGAAAGATTGGAAAGTACGGCTAGAGATTTGGCTCAAAAAGTGATTGAAACCGGAAATGAGGTGGAAATGTCCAACATGAGTTCATACGAAAGAAGAATTTGTCATATGGTACTGACTGAAATTGAAGGAATTACCAGTGATTCTGAAGGTGAAGGCGAGATGAGACATATTGTGATAAGACCAAAGCTGTAAATTTTTGTTTCACAAAAATATTTGGGTTTGAAAAATTATGACTGTTTTTGGATTAAGTGATTGAGAATTTTGAGCTTATTGTACATATCTTTTAAAGTGGTGTAGAAATGTTTTTTGTCGCTTGGTGAAACACCACCAGTATATTCTCTACTCATAGAAAATCCGGTATAAGTATCGAGGTTTTCACGTACTTGCCAGAGTAATTGGATATCCATCATAATTTGGATAAAATTTTGTGAATACTGACCAATAAAGACATTGAAGTAGTTGTCTTCATCAGACAAGTCACTATAAGCAGATAAATCGGTTCTGATTTTAGAGATGTCCCAACACTCATCAGCAAGATTGTCGAGTAAATCGGAATCAATAGAGTCGATGTTGGGAATTTTATCTAAGAATTTGGTGCTGAGATCTAATAAATACTTAACATTATTTTTAAAAAAAATATCGGAAATTTCGCAAACAAGTTGACGATCGGGTGACAATTCGAAAAGCATGTTATTTGGGTTTTTTTATATATAAAAATTTACCGATTTTATCATTTTATGTTAGGATAGGGCGTGGAGAGATTTTTAACCATTTTTTGGTTGCTGTTGATTCCGACACAATTGGGAAGACATTTTTGGTTGGCAGAGAGTAGTGTAATGGGAGTAAGAATTGACTATTTATCGATAATTTTATATTTTACCGATATTGCTTGGTTGGGATGGATAATGAGTAAATTACCAATTACTAATTATCAATTACTAATTACTAATTTAAAATTAAAAACTAAAAAACTTTTAAGTTTTCAAAATTTTATTTTGCTTTTGTTAGTGGTAGTAAACATAATATTTTCGGAGGCTAAGTGGGTAGCGGTTTACCGCTGGTTGAGAATTGGGCAATGGTGGTTGACCTGGCAAATGGTGAAAGAAAATAAAAATATAATTATTGGATATTTAAAATATATTATTCCGGTTTGGATAATTTTAGAGACGTTTTTAGGATTGTCTCAAGTGATAAAAGGTGGAAGCTTGAATGGAATTTTTTGGTGGTTGGGAGAGCGAAGATTTACTTATGGAGGCATAGGTATTGCTCAGATAAGATTGTTTGATGAAGGCTGGATAAGGGCCTATGGAACTTTTTCTCATCCAAACTCATTGGCCGGCTTTTTATTGTTAGCTTGGTGGTGGTGGAAAAAACAAAAATTTAAAATTATTAAAATATTTTATTGGGTGGTAAATTGGAGTGCAATATTGGGAATAATATTAACCGGAAGCAGGACTATATGGGGACTAACATTGGGTATGTTGATGGCATCTCAATGGCAAATGAATGATTACCGATTGCTTATGAAAGACGATAAATTAAAAAGACAGTTAATTGGAAAAACATTCTTGTTTTTGGGAATAATATGTTTAATTTTGGGAGTAGTTAGCATTAATTACAAAATTAGTGACTTTGTTGGCGGTTGGGATGTAAACGGATTTCAAAAACGGGAAATGTTGGGATTATCAACAATAAAGATGATTAGAGAAAATCCCCTGTTTGGAGTTGGTGCCGGGAATTTTATGGTTAATTTACCAAAATATCAGACAAGGGGTTTTTATTGGATGCAGCCGGTTCATAATATTTTTTTGCTAATTTGGAGTGAGATTGGAATATTGGGAATAATAATGTTTTTGATTTTGGGGGCAAACAGACTAAGAGTATTTAACGGAAAAAAACAATTTTGGTTTTTGCTTATTGTTGGAATAACTGGAATGCTTGATCATTATTGGCTGACTTTGCCACAAAATACTTGGCTTCTGGCGATAATGTTGGGATTGATATAAACCCCTGTATGGTTGCAAATACTTCCCTTGACTCCTTTTTCTTCGGCTCTGGAAGGGCGAGGTAAGGAAGACTTTGGTGGAAGATTTAAGGTAAAATAGATTATGTTAAAAAGGTTGGCGGTAAATACTGTGGTGCAGATTTTGGGAAAGATATTTTCGGTGGCAATTTCACTAATTACGACAGGAATTTTGACCAGAAAATTGGGAGCCACTATTTATGGACAATACATTTTAATTACTTCCCTCTCAATTTTTTTTGATTCTTTGGCTGACTTTGGAACTTCGATTATCGGAGTAAGAGAAGCCTCTAAAGAAAAAGATGAAGCTGGACGAATAAGGGTTTGGTCTAATGTGACTATTTTAAGACTATTAATGTCCACTATTAGTCTTATTTTAGGAGTCATTTTGATATTTTATTGGCCTGATCTGAAAGAGATCCGCTATGAGGCAATATTAGCTTTTGTCATGATGATTTTTACTTCTATGGCGGGGAGTTTGGGAGTGGTGTGGCAAACAAGAATTAGAATGGCGCCAAAGGTTTTGGTAGAAGTAATGTTTCCGACGGTGTTTTTATTGTGTTTGTGGTGGTTTAAAGGTGAAATTGATTTGGCTTGGGTATTTGGAACATATCTAATTGCCAGAATAATTACCCTAGTTTGGGGATGGTGGATAGGAAGAGGAACAATTAAATTTAGACTATTAGATAAGAAATTGATTAAAGAATTAGTAAAAATGAGTTGGCCAATGGGAGTATATTTGTTAATTTTTTCGGCATATGATCGGGCAATTGACTCACTAATGATTAGAAGATTTTTAGGAGTTAATGAAGTGGCATGGTATGGATTGGCATATAAGATATATGGAGTTTTAATTCAGCCGGCATTTTTTATAGTTAGCGGAATATTTCCAATATTGTCCAATCCATCTCAGTCTTCGATTACTTCTTCTTTCGACAAAGGAAACATTAAAAAGAAAAACATTTTTTGGATGACGGCGGGAGTGTTGCTGGTATTGGCGATAACAATAACATTGGGGGTGTGGATATTTGCACCGGTTATGGTTTATATTTTGGCGGGTAATCAATTTGCGCCATCGGTGGAAATATTGAGAATACTGATGGTGGCTTTAATTTTTGCTTATCTGGGACACCTGGTGGGTTTTTCTTTAATATCAAAAGAAGGTCAAAAAGAAATGTTGGGATTAGGAATGATAATTTTGTTGTTTAATTTAGTTGGTAATTTGGTAGCAATTCCCCTGTTTGGCATTACTGGTGCGGCAGTGGTGACGGTTTTGACTGAGGCCTTGTCCTTGTTGTTGATGAGCTTGAGACTAAGAAAGCGCGCCTAATTTTTAATTTTTGTTCTATTTCCCTACTTAAAATACTGACGGATTTGGCATGCTAAAAAATCGGTGTACTGACATAATTTTCCTATCTTAATTTTTTAGAACACTCTTACGTGATGAATTACCCTACTGGCTCGTGCCTAAAAAATTCATACTTTGAAATTAATTAAAAGATCTCGACGCTGAAAAATGCATTTTGAACTAAAAATATAGTTTATTAGAAGTTCATTGTTATGACGATTTTTCACGTAACATAGAGATGGTTTGACAAGTTATGACCGATTTAACACTAAAATAACCGCAAATTAACCGAAACATTACCGCAATGCTTTACTTTGCTTTAAAATGGAAGCATGGTAGGGTCATCAACAATTGCAGTTATTTTTGGGAGTGATAGTTTTGTGGCCGAAAAACTGGAAAATCGACTGGTTGAGCAGGGGATAAAAGTTGTTCATGGTGACTATGAAGAAATACCGGTAAATACTGTGTATTTTTTTGATTTTGTAGGAAATGAGGCGGCATGGGAAAGATTGGATAAAAATCAAAGATTAGTGGCAGTTCAGGTTAATAGTGACGACGATATTAATCGTTGGGAAAACACTTTGAGAAGAAGTGGCCTAAATTGGCGGATAGTGGTGGGAGAAAATGTTTACGGTGAGGGAATGGATGAAACAACTTTTATGGGAAGAGCTTTTGAACAAGCTGCCAGAAACAGAAATCTGGTTTTACCCAGTATTATGCAGCTTTACCGTTTATTGGCAGTAGACGATTTGGTGGAAGCAATATTAAGATCATGTTTTTTTTCCGGAACATCAGGGAAGATATTAATAGTTGGGGGAAAAGAAATTAATTCAAAAATAGTGGCTGAAGTTTTGATAGAAGAAGCAAAAATGACAAAAGTTCAGGTAATTCAGGATGAAAAAGAAGTTTTGGGCATGGATCCAAATTACATAAAAGAAACCAGTGAAATATTGAGATGGGAACCGGAAGTAACTTTTACTGAGGGGGCTAGACCAGTGGTTCAGTATTTTGTAGCTAAAGCAGATACTGAGGATAGAAAAAAACCGATCAAAAAAAACATTCAAGTTATAAAACCTCAAATTCAAAGAGAAGCAGTTGAAAGAAGATACCAGGTCGAAATTGAGGAAGAGGCGGATGAAAAGGAGGTAGTAATTGAGCCGGATAAAATTGAGACAGTGACTCCGGAACCAATTTTAGCGAAAGAATATGACAAAGTTAAAGATGAATTTAAGGTAGAAAAATTTAATAAAAGTCCATTGCCCGAAAGAAAAGTTATTAAGAGAGAAGAGGATTCCGAAGAAGAATTCTATGTACCTCCTTCTTCAAAATTTAAACTTTTAGATGGTTCCTGGACGGGATGGTCAAAAGAAATTGATTCTGTCGAAGAAAACAGTGAAACAAGTGATGGTTTGCCAACGACCCCCCCAGACAGAGAGGAGAACAAAAAAGAAGTGGTGCCGGAAGAAAAAAAGAGGAAAAAATTCAATTTTAAATTTAAGATTCCAGGAGGATGGTGGTGGATGTTTTGGGGAATGATGGGAATATTTTTAACAATATTTTTTATAAATATTATTAAAATAATTTCAATTCCAAAAAAAATTGAGGCTGTAAAAATAATGATAGAAAATGGTAAATATACTGAGGCCACCAAGGAAATTGAGATGATGTCAAAAAATAACCGAAAGATGTTGGATATTTTTGGAAGCGGTACTGTTGGGGTGATACTGAGAGCAGAGGGAGAGGTAATTGGTTTATTGGATTCAAGTTTAAACCTGTCTCAGAGTGGTGAAAAAATTGGCGAGGGTTTATTTGGAGATAAAGACATTGGAATGAAAGTTGAATTACAAAAGGTAGAGACTAACCTGGACGGAGCAATTTCAAAGATGGGAATATTGCAAGGCAGATTGTCGGGACAATGGAAGTCAATCCCTGGAAGATTTAGAGAAGAACTAATTAAATTAAGAGATCAAATTGCTGTCGAAAGAAATACCGCCGAAGATATCAGGAAAATTTTGCCAATATTGCCAGAGTTATTGGGTTTAGATGGAAAAAGACGGGAATACATGGTTTTATTGCAAAATGAAAACGAATTAAGACCCTCCGGGGGATTTATTGGCTCATATGCAATTATGGGTTTTGAAGGAGGAAAGTTTTTAGGGTTTGAAGTGAAGGATGTTTATGAGGCAGATGGTC
>JBAZML010000017.1:0-24965 GCA_041649835.1 Candidatus Shapirobacteria bacterium | reverse complement strand
TCCACCACCACCCCGATTTTGAGTTCTAAAGGAAGTGACTACCCGGGAATTAAATTTGTTTTGAGGTCCTTTGGGAGGTGCGAAAGGATTTTTGAAAGGAACCCGTTGATTGAATGGTTTGGTACTTTGGTTATTTTGAACTGTATTTTTTGTATCGGTCATGTAAATGTATTATACATTTTTTTTGTTTTTTGGTTTTTCTTGAGATTAAAATTTATAAATAAATGTGGGTTATAATTATTCATGCAGGCACTGGAAAAAGCTTTGATAACCAATATTGATTCAAGAGTGGAGAATGAATTGGGAGGGGAAAGTGTTGGAGATATTAATAAACTTTGTGAAGCAATCATTGTTCATTCTCATGAATCTAAAATTGAGACTCATTTATTGTTGGTAGGAGGAAATGTCCGACCTGAGAAGCAAGGTTTGACTCATAAAGATGTTGACTTAAAATTGTATTCACCTGATTTGGCCAGTGAAATATTTATGGGAGGGGATTGTCCCAAATTTGATAAATTTGCTGCTTTTGTATCCGATGTTGGAAAAAGTTTGGGCTGGGGTGTTGAAATAGAAAAACCTTGGTTCAATGATTACGAATATTGTGGGGATGGAAAAGTAACCCTGTATCCCAGTGGGAAACCAATCGAAGTTTTACCAGTTCGAGTGGATGGAATTTACTCTTCATTTGAAGAATTTTTATTAAAAGACACGGACCCTCATTTGGCTCTTTTTTAGTCTTGATTCCGATTGACTATTTTTAATAATCTATCAATACCAAGGCCGATGCCGGATATTTTATCCAGTTTAGCAGAATTTGTGGCAAAAGATATGTCGATAGGATGAGTGGGTAAATTATTAAGAAGACGATAATCATTTTCTTGATTAAAAGATTTCAAAATAGAGTCAGAGTCAGTATTTTCAGTACAGCCATTGGCGATTTCGATGCCGTTGATGTAGAGCTCAAATCTATCGCCTTCTTTGGCTAGGGGACTTAGAAAAGCGGGATAGCCAGTGATAAATATGGCTTTATCTTTTGGTAATTTAGCTTCAATTTCGTTTAGAAAAAATTGATTGTAGTCGGGTTCGTTATCCGGAAGATTTTGAGGGAGGACAAAGTTAGTAAATTGAATGTCTAAATATTTTTTTATAAAATTTTGAGTAGAGAGCATCAAGTCATGAACATTTTTGCCAATCTCGTACCATTCCAACATTAGAAACTCAGGAGTGTGATCGGGTCCTTCGTCTTCGAGGTCACGAAAACAATGAGCAATGGAAAAACAATTATTTTTATTTTTGGCCAAATATTTTTTAAGAGCAAATTCAGGTGAAGTTGGCAGAAAATAATCTTGACTCCGATGCGT
This sequence comes from Candidatus Shapirobacteria bacterium, assembly GCA_041649835.1. Lineage (GTDB taxonomy): Bacteria > Patescibacteriota > Microgenomatia > UBA12405 > UBA12405 > UBA12158. The sequence goes on along the minus strand of JBAZML010000017.1, from coordinate 23,604 downwards.
CCAGGAGGTTTTGAATGAATAGAGATTGGGTTCAAGGGGAAGGGAGGAATTTAGATAAGGGACTTCAATCTCAGTAAAGTTTTGACTCCAAAAATATTGACGGATGGATTTTAAAAATTCTGATTGGGTCATGTACTTATTTTAATCCACAAAAATAATCGGGGTCGGAACAGAGAGGATTGTTTTGACAGATAGATAAGTAGTTGGATAGTATTTTAGAAATGGGGTCGGAAAGAGAGGCAATTGATTTTTGAGATTCACAGCAGGCATAAAATTTACTATCTGATTGAAGAGAAAGCATGGAACAGCCAAAATCCTTGGACGGATAGACGGGGTAATTTTGACGAATGTTGATGACTTGTTTAGTAGTAAGTGAGCCTTGCCTATCTGTAAGATATGTTTTAGTAATGTTTGATATATTAAAACTATCTCGGTAGGCATAAGAATCTTTGGTTATTAAATAAAATATTTCAACGTGAAAACCCAATTTTTGGGCATGTTCTACGAATAATTTTGATTTTTCGAAATTTCCGATACCACGATTTTTGTTATGGATATCTTTTGGTCCATCAAAGGAGACAATAAGTTGGCAATTCTTTGGATCTTTGATTTTTTTAAGATTGTCGATGGTCCCATTGGTAATAATGGAAATAAAAATTCCCAAGGAATTTAATTTGTTGACGAGACGGGGGAAATTTTTAAGAGTAAAAACCTCACCTCCGCAAAAAATAATAGATTTTAATTTAATTTGTTTTTGATATCGACGGACGAAGGAGAGGATTCGGGAATTTGAAAGAACATTCTTGGTTTTTTGGGTGTAGCAATACTGGCAGTTGAGATTACACAGCTCAAGAGGGGAGATGTAGATATTTTCCAGGCTTTTTATTTGAGCTTGGTTGATTCTTTGTGTTCGGTATTTTTTCGACACCAGTTACAATATTTGTTGAATTTAAGTTTATCGGGAGTATTTGTTTTGTTTTTTTCGCTTAAGTAATTTTGAGCTCCACAAACTGAGCAGCAGAGAGCGATTAAAATTCGAGGTGTTTTTTTAGATTTAGCCATGGAGCTATTTTAATCGATGTGACGGAAATTAGCAATCAATTAATCAGTCTATGATCAATGATACTTTTGGCAACAGTATCACAAAAGAGTTCGGTTCCAAGAGATGAGGGGTGTAAATGATCGGCTGAGTTGATAAGTTGTTCCAGTCCATTTTGACCAAATAAACTGGGGTGAAAAGCATCAGCGAGAGGTAGATTATTTTTACCGGCAAAATTAATTAAGTTTTGGAGATAAAGTTTTATGGTATTAGCTTTTTCGATTTTTTCGAGAGCAGAAAAATACATGTTTTTGATACCGTTGCCAAAAGAAATTGAATTTGGGGCAATAGTAGAGGCGAGGAGTATTTTGGTGTTTGGTGCTTTCTCTTTTATTATCTCGGTCAAATTTTGAAGAGCTTTTGTTTGACGGTCAATACCTGTTTGAGAGTTACCAAAATTGTTGTAGGCAAAAGATTCGATGAGAATAATATCGGCATTTTGCGATAAAACTGAAGGGTTATTTTTTCCAAGATAAGAGGTGGTCTCAGTGAGACGCTTTAAGGCTGATTCGATATTGGTACTACCATAACCATACTTTAGTAGATTGAATTTAGTAACTGGAAAATATTTTCGAAAAGACCTCTGACAAGTGTCATTTGAGAGAGTGTCAATCATAGAATCACCAAGGAGAACCAGATTGATAACTTTACCTTCACCACCAATAGGGGGTAAATAAGAGGGGACAATATTTTTTATTTTGAGAGTTTGAGGTATTAGTGTGGGAGTTGGTTCAACAATAGAAATAGTGGGAGTAGAGGGATTAAAACTAATTGGGTGATAGGCTTCAAGTAATTGATAGTAGAGGGGAAAGAAGAGTAGGGGCATCAGAGGTCGCGGTACTTTTTAATTTGTTTTTCCAGTTGATCTTCGAGATCGATTAGAGCTGACTCTAAAAATTTGTGTGTGGTTTCAGAAAAGACTCTTTCTTTTCCGGGGAGAAGCATATCAAAACGGAGATGAATATTTTTTAATTTATCGTATTCAATACGGAGAGTGGCGGTTTTCATCTCAGGAGCAAAAGTAGTGAGAAGTTTTTCTAATTTTTGGTTGATTTTTTCATCGACCAGTTTTTTAACACTGTCTGTGAGTTCAAAGTTGTCGCCGGTGATTTGAATATTCATAGTAATTAAGAATAACACTTTGAAACTTAACTGACACTGAAATTAATAAAATAGCTAAAAATTGCTTTAAATTGGTATAATCAGAATGAATTATGGAGGGTGGGCAGGACGGTAATGCGCTAGTTTTGAAAACTAGTGTCCGTAAGGACTAACAGGTTCGACCCCTGTACCCTCCGCATTGATTTTACAAAAAAAGTATTAAAATTATTTGTAAGTTATTTTTTAATAACAATAATATAATTATGTCGGATCGTTCTGCAGAATTGCCACCAATTAAAGATAATGGAGTTGGAAGGATACCAATTGAGGTATCGGGGAAAGTGATGCCGAATCCTGACCATCTCGAGTATACGGCAGATAAAGCTGTATTTAGGGTGTTGGCTGAAGGAAGAAGTGGATTGATAGCAGCAATAGACGGTGTGGGGTCTGGAGGTGAAAAATCGGCAAAAGCTGCAGAATTTGTTGCGGATGGCCTTTGGCACTTGGAAACGGAATCAACTGAACCGCTAACTATCGATCAAGCCGTAAATCTTTTAAGAGGTTCTATTTCTAGGGCGACAGCTAAAATTAAGGAATTACAGGATATGAGTGGTGATCCTGATGTGGATACGACTGTGAGCGCCGGTATAATTTGTGAATCTCCAGATGGAGAAAGAAGGTTTTTGGTTACTGCTAATGTTGGGGATTCAAGGATTTATAGGTATACACCTAGTAGTGGGGTAGTTGATCAACTTACTGTTGATCATTCCATAGTACAAAGATTGGTTGCAATGGGAATGATTACTCCAGAGGAAGCTTTTTTACATCCACAAAGAAATGTGGTTTTGAGAACTGTGGGTAGCTTGGAAAGTCCTGATGATATAGATATTCAAGTTGTTGAGATTCATGAAGGTGATATCTTTTTGGCAGTTTCAGATGGGGTAAGTGATAATTTGCCACCGGAAGGATTACCAGTTGCAATTCAGTCCGAGTTTAAGGAAGCTTATGATCCGGTTCAAAATGGACCTGATTTAAGTAAGTTTGCTACAGGTCTGGCTCAAAGAGCGAGAAATATTCAAATGACACATTCTGCGCATGCTAAACCAGATGATACTTGCGTTTCAGTTTTGAGAGTACCAAGAACAAAATAGATTCTCTTTAGAAGAAATAAGAGCCCGGAATGAAATTCGAATTCATGACCTTCCCCTTACCAAGGGGATGCTCTACCAACTGAGCTATCCGGGCACGCAGGTTATTTTATCAAATAAAGGATATTTTTGTCTTGAGAAATAAAATTAACTTTCCTATTGTTTTTTGAGGATACTACTACTAAAATAGTGGGAGTATGTTGCAAATAAAAAAAATAAACGTATCAGTTGAAGGAAAACCAATTTTGTCAGATATTAATTTGGAATTAAAAACTGGTGAAGTGGTGGCTTTAATGGGTCCAAATGGAAGTGGAAAATCGAGCTTGGCTTATACTTTGGCAGGGCATCCAAAATATCTTGTAGACAAAGGAAAAATGTTTTTGGATGAAAAAGAAATAACTGGTTTAACTCCCAATGAAAGAGCAATTTTAGGTTTATTTTTGGCAAATCAGGCACCTGTGGCGATTCCGGGTCTGGGAATAAAAAGTTTTTTGTGGCAAATTTATAAAAAGTTTGAGAGTGAAAAAAGAATGGATTTGGTTAAATTCAGAAATTGGTTGGATGAAGAGGCTGATAAATTGCAATTGAAAAATGGTTTATTGGACAGAGGTTTGAATGATGGCTTTTCTGGTGGGGAAAGAAAAAAGATGGAGGTTTTGCAAATGTTAGTGTCAAAACCAAAATACATAATTTTGGATGAAATTGATTCTGGTCTTGATGTGGATGCTTTGAAAATAATTGCCTTGAGAGTTAAAAGAATGGTCAAGGACAATAAAGTTGGGGTGTTGGTTATCACCCATTACAGTCGAATTTTGAAATATTTAAAGGCTGATAAAGTGGTCATAATTGAAAAAGGAAAAGTTAAAGAAATAGGTGGTATGGAATTGGTAGAGAAAATTGAAGATAAAGGTTTTGAAGAGAAAAAATGAGCCGTTTTGCCCCAATTAAGGAAGAGAATAAAAAGAAAAAATGGGAAAAAAGTCCATATGAATATGGTTTCTCTAGTCCGGAAAAGTACGTGTTTAAGTCGAAAAGGGGACTAAACGAAGAAGTGGTGAGAATGATTTCATCCATGAAATCTGAAGATAAAAAAATGAGAGATTTTCGTTTGGAATCATATAAAATATTTTTAGAAAAGTCCATGCCAACTTGGGGGGCTGATCTGTCAACAATAGATTTTAATAATATTTTTTATTACGTGAAGGCGGCTAAAAATGAAGGAAAAAAATGGGCAGATGTGCCCAAGGAAATAAAAGATACTTATGATAAATTAGGTATTCCTGAGGCTGAAAAAGCATATTTGGGTGGGGTTAAAGCCCAATATGAGTCGGAAGTAATTTATGGTTCTTTATTAAAAAGATTAAGAGATAAGGGAATAATTTTTTGTGGAATGGATGAAGCCTTGGCCAAATATCCAGACTTAGTGTGGTCTCATTTTGGAAAGATTGTGCCAAAAGGTGATAATAAATTTGCGGCTTTGAATAGTGCAGTGTGGTCCGGAGGTTCATTTATTTATGTGCCAAAAGGAGTAAAAGTAGATTTGCCGTTACAAGCATATTTTAGAATCAATACTCAAAACATGGGGCAGTTTGAAAGAACTTTAATTATTGTCGACGAAGGTGCTTTTGTGCATTATGTTGAAGGGTGTACGGCTCCAATTTATACAACTGATTCATTGCATGCGGCGGTGGTTGAGATTTGGATAGGAAAGGGGGCAAGGTGTCGTTATACCACTATTCAGAACTGGTCAACAAATGTTTACAACCTGGTTACAAAGAGAGCATGGGTAGAGGAAAACGGAGTGATGGAATGGGTGGATGGAAACTTAGGAAGTAAAATAAATATGAAATATCCAAGTGTAATCTTGGCTGGAAAAGGAGCTCACGGAGAAATTTTGTCAGTGGCTGTAGCGGGGAAGGGACAACATCAAGATGCCGGAGGAAAATGTATTCATTTGGCTGAAAATACTACCAGTCGGATTATTTCTAAATCAATTAGTTTGAATGGGGGTAGAAGTAGCTATCGGGGCTTGATTCAAATGAATAAGGGGGCCAAGAATTCACGGTCTAAAGTAGTTTGTGATGCCTTAATTTTGGATAAGGAGTCGCGTTCAGATACTTATCCGACTAATAAAATTATGGAATCAGAGGTGACTTTGGAGCATGAAGCAACGGTAAGTAAAATTGGAGAGGAACAATTATTTTATTTAATGTCCAGAGGTTTTGAGGAACATGAAGCCGAGGCAATGGTGGTTAACGGTTTTATAGAACCAATCGTCAAAGAATTACCGATGGAATACAGTGTGGAATTAAATCGGTTGATAAGTTTGCAAATGGAGGGAAGTGTTGGATGAAATATGTTGATGTACTAGATCAAGTTGGACAGTTTAAAGAAGTTAAAAAATTTCTAGTAGTTTCAAATGGTCAGAATACCGAAATAGAAACGTTAATGGAATTTAAAGCGCCAAAAACACAAGGAAATACCTTAATTAAAGTGGTAGTAATGCCTGGGGGGAAGTTAAATTTAAAAGGAGTTATAAAAATTAATAAGGGGGCAGAGTTGGTGGAGGCATTTTTGCGACAATCAATTCTGTTAATTGGAGAAAATTCGATGGCCACGGCGATTCCTGAATTGGAAATTGAATCAAACGAAGTCAAGGCTTCACATGCGGCATCTATTGGGAGAGTTGATGAAGAGCAGTTATTTTATTTAATGTCGCGTGGTTTAAATCGTGATGAAGCTGTAAAATTAATTATTGAGGCATTTTTAACTGAATAAAATGAAATATATTTTTGCGGTGCTCAACCCTTCGGCATTAACCTCAGATCTTGCGCTCCTAAAAATACATTTCATTTTATTTTAATTATGAATAAATATAAAAAATATTTTCCAATTTTTGAAAATAATCCTGAGTTGGTATATCTCGACAGTGGAGCGACGGCTCTAAAAGCAGGAATTGTTTTGGATAGAATGAACGGATATTACACTGAATTTAGTGCCAATATTAATCGGGGTTTATATCCAATGTCTGAAAAAGCGACAGAGGAATATGAAGAAGTCAGAAAAAAAGTGGCTAAATTTTTGGGAGCCGAACATGGATCAGAAATAATTTTTACCGGTGGAGCAACCGCTGGAGTTAATTTAGTGGCTAGGTCTTGGGGTGAAGAAAACATCGAAGAGGAAGATGAGATTGTAATAACAGAAATGGAACACCATTCAAATTTGGTTCCATGGCAAGAATTGGCGAAAAGAAAAAAAGCAGTTCTAAAATTTATAGAGGTAGATGAAACATATAAATTAGATTTAGAAAATTTAGAGAAGATAATTAATTCAAAGACTAAAATTTTAGCTTTAACACAGGTAAGTAATGTGTTGGGGACAATTAATCCCATTAAAGAAATTATTAAGAAAGTTAAAGCAATAAATTCAAAGGTGGTTGTTTTGGTCGATGGAGCGCAAGCAGTAGCTCATATGCCGGTAAATGTTATTGATCTTGATGTCGACTTCTATGTATTTTCTGGACACAAAATGTATGGTCCAACCGGAGTGGGAGTGTTGTGGACAAAAGCTCAACGACAACTAGAAATGAGACCTTCAATATTTGGAGGAGGAATGATTAAAGAAGTAACTAAAGAAATGACTACTTATCCTCTGGGTCCAGAGGCTTTTGAGGCAGGGACACCGCCAATTGCTCAGGTGGTTGGACTGGGAGCAGCAATAGATTTTTTGGAGAGTATGAGTTGGAAGGAAATTTTAGAGAATGAGGACGAATTGACAAAATATACTTTGAAAAGTTTGGAAAAAATTCCTGAGATAAAAATTTTTGGACCTATCAGCGAAAGAGTCGGGGTAATTTCTATGGTTTTGACTGGGAAAAATAGGCCTGGGGCCCACGATTTGGGGGACATTTTGGGAAGGAAATTTAATGTTTGTATTCGATCTGGTCATCATTGTGCGATGCCCTTACATCACAAATTCGATTTGGATTATGGAACAAGTAGAGTGAGCTTGGGAATATATAATGAGAAAAAAGATATCGATAAATTAATAGAAGCGATAAAATATGCTTTAGATATTTTTAATTGTATTGAAAATGGTTGACGATTTATATCGAGAAATAATTTTGGAACACTATAAAAATCCTGAGAATATGGGAGTGCTTGAGGGTGGCATTGAAATGGAAGAAGTAAACGCTCTATGTGGAGATAAATTAAAGATAGGAGTAAAAATAAAAAATGGAATTATTAAGGAGGCAAAATTTAGGGGTGGTGGCTGTGCTATTTCGATGGCAGCAGTGGATATTTTGTTGGGAATGGTTATAGGGAAAAAGTTAAGTGAGGTAAAAAAAATGAGTGGTCATGAAATTGAAGAAGCAATGGGGGTGGAATTAACATCTTCTAGAAAAAAATGCGCTTATTTAGGATTAGAAGTGTTAAAAAAAATAAAGTAAGCCTGAAGTCAGAAAAAATAGTCTGTTAAAATCGGCTATGCCGATTGAAATTGATATAAATAAATTCCAAGGAGTCGGTATTTATACTGGAGATGACGAAAAAGAGTATTTAATTATGGTTGATCAGAACCTACCCGAAAGTAGAAAAGCAGAAATCGTTTGGGGTATGTTTTCGAGAAAAATTGATGTTGAAGGGCATATGTATATTCCAGACAAAGAGATACATGATAAATTACGGATTGAATGGAGATGAATTTAGAGCCTGAAGTTAGATTTGGACTGATATTTAATTTATTGAGCCCTCCGCGAGAATCGAACTTGCGTCGACGGTTTACAAAACCGCTGCTCTACCATTGAGCTAGGAGGGCAAATAAGTAATGGGATTATATCAAAATACATTGATTTTTTAGCGTTATACTTATTGTATTAAAAAATACTTAATAAAGTGTAAAAATTGTGGAATTGAACATAATTCAGCAGCGGATAGTTATCACAAATTTTGTTCTAATAAGTGTCAAGGTGAGTTTAGATATAAAAAAAGTATTGAAGGGTGGTTTAACGGAAAAATAAATCCTTTGAATACCAATGGTATATCAAAACCTTTTGTTAGGAAATTTATATTTAATAAATATAGAAATAAATGTTGTTTATGTGGGTGGAATAAAGTTAATGAAAGTACGGGTAAAATTCCACTGGAGGTTGATCATATTGATGGAAACTATAAAAACAACGAATTAAATAATCTTAGACTTTTATGCCCAAATTGTCACAGTTTAAGTAGCAACTATAAAAACTTAAATAAAGGTAGGGGTAGAGGGAAAAGAAAATCCTGATAAGATATAGATATCTAAAAAAATATGACAAAAAAGAAAATTTTAGTTGTAACTGACAATTTACCCTGGGGGCACAGGTCAATAGCCAGAGCTATCTTTGGGGCCTTAAAAGAGAAGGAAAAAGAGGGTACGGTGGAAGTAAAGTATGTTGAAATTAAAGCTGAAGTCGGAATGTCAAACGATCTTTACACTTTTATGTACCGCTTTTTCCCAAAATCAAATAGAATGATGGCCAGATTGTCTGAGGATAAGAGATTGAGAGCTATTGTTCATAGACTATCAGAGTTGAATTTACCTAGAATAAAAAAAGTTGTGTCAGGATATAAACCTGATTTGGTAATTTCGTGTTATTGGTTTCATAGTCATTCATTACAACTGTGGAGAAAAAACGAAAAGGTTGATTTCAAATTGTGGTCAGTAATTGCTGACCCATGGACAATAACTCCAGCGACAGTAGTTTCAGGAATAGATTTAACTTTGGTTTATGATGAAGTGGGTGAAAAAGCAGCCAGAAAATATGGGTTGAAAGAGGATATATTGAAAAGTGGTTGGTGGGTAAGAGGAGAAATGTATAAAAATATTGATAGAAAGGTGGCAAGACAAAAATTGGGAATAACAGATGATAGACCAGTGATTTTTATCGGTGGAGGCAGTCTTGGAACCAATTCTTTAACCAGGTTGTTACCGGCACTGATGACTATTGAGACTAAATGCGCGTTTATTTTTAATACCGGGACGGATAAGATATTGCATTCAACCATTGAACAGTATGTAAAATTGTTAAAGAGATTGAAGCTTGGTAATCAAATAATTGTAAAAAACTTTGGTTGGATTGAAAATATAGCGGAGGTGTTGAGGGCTTCAGATATCGTATTTGGTAAAGCAGGACCAAATTTTGTGTTTGATGTGGTGGCCTGTCAAAAACCAATGGTGGCAATTACTCATATCGGCGGACAAGAAGACGGTAATGTTGAGATTATAAAAAAGAAGGGTTTGGGGTGGGTTAGAGAAAGATCGGGGGAATCAGCGGAATTTTTATCCGAATATTTAAAGAGACCAAAGTACTACGAAAAAATGTTTTCAGAAAGTATTAGAAAAGAGGCAAAGAATAATCAAATGACGATGGAAAAGATTTGGGAAAGAATAAGAAAAGAGCTACTCGAAACAAGAAACTAGAGAAAATAAAGCCTGCCAAAAGTGAGGACTTCGATAGTGGCTTTTCCACGCAAAGATACGTGGGGAGAACTAGTCAATAAAGGCAAAGCCGATACTGACAAACATCCTCCTTTTATTTAGGTTAGCTAGAAAAAACACCTTCTCAAAGATCGCTTTTAGCAGGTTGTATAATTATAGCATCTGAGTTTTTAGAAGTTCGATGATTTATCACACTAAATAAAATGATTACGATATCAAAAAAGGTCGAATATAGTATTGTATTTTTGTCATTTTTATCACATAGTAAAGGTAAAAATGTGTCATTATCTGAAGCGGCAAAAAAATTATTTTTACCCTACAGATTTTTGGGACAATTGGCAACCAACTTGAAGTCTGGTGGAATAATTGAATCTCAAGAGGGTAAAAGTGGTGGTTATCAATTGATAGACGGTTGGGAAAAAAAGAGCTTATATGATTTATTAGAGATTTTGGGGGAAAACAAAGCTATGGTAACTTGCTTAGGAGACAAAGGTTGTGTTCGAATTAAGGGGTGCAGCTTGAAAAAAATTTGGGAAAAAATTGAAAAGAGCTGGTTTTTAGAATTAAAAAGGGTAAAATTGAGCGAGATATAAACCCCCTTAATCCCCCTTGAGGAAGGGGGACAAAAACTTTTTATATAATAATTAATTAAAATAAATGACAGAAAAGAAAATTAAACAAAGAATAACTAAAAACATTTTAATTTTGGAAATTGCAGAAAGATATCCATATTTAATAGATGTTTTAATTGAAAAATACGGTTTTCATTGTATTGGTTGTAGTTTGTCGGCAGTTGAAACTTTAGGAGAGGGAGCAATGGGACATGGATTTGATAAAAAGACAATTGAAAAGATGATTATTGAACTAAATGAATTAGCTAATAAAGAAGATTCATCCCGAAAGCAAAAATAGGGTTGAGAATACGGGTGAGAAGACCGGAGACAATCAGTAGGGCAATCAAGATAAAACCATAACGTTCAAAGGCATGTTCAACGTTTATGGCTGTGTCGATAGGTAGAATATTTAGGAGTACCTTTGAACCATCTAGAGGGGGGATGGGAAAAAGATTGAAGATTCCAAGATAGAGGTTGGTGTAGGCTAAAATATAAGTGAGAGTGCCTGGAATCCGTGAAAAAATAAATGCTAGAAGGAAATTGCTGATGGGGCCGGCCAGAGCGACGATAATTTCATCGCGACGGGGATGGCTGAAATTATAGGGATCAATTGGAACCGGTTTTCCCCAACCAAAATGGGCGATAAAAAGCATTATAGTGCCTAGAGGGTCAAGATGAGCCAAAGGATTTAAAGTTAGACGACCATAAGCGCGTGGAGTGGGATCACCCAACTTGTCAGCAGCCAGGGCATGACAAAATTCGTGAATGGTAATGGCGACTAGTAATGATAAGAGGGCAATGATGTTTTCCATATTTAAATTGAGGGCAGATTTTGATATAGTATACCCTATGACAAAATGTAGTTTATGCGGTAAAGGAACAGCGATTGGTCGCAATCGTTCCCACGCTCAAAATCGAACCCCAAGAACCTTTAAAGCTAATGTGCAAAAAGTTACTTTGAATGTTGGTTCTGAAAAAATTAGTGGGGTTTACTGTAGTAAATGTTTGAAGAAAATGAAGGGAGAAATTAAAAAAACGGCACTTAAATAAGCACCGTTTCTTTAATTTGAAAAGAAAAACTATTTTTTAGCTTTTTTCTTAGCAACTTTTTTAGCAGCTTTTTTCTTGACTACTTTCTTGACTGCTTTTTTAGCGACTTTTTTCTTGACTACTTTCTTGACGGGTTTTTTTGCTTTTTTTACGGGCATGTTTGTTCCTCCTTTAATAAAATTAAAGAGGATTTTAATTTTTTTGTCAAGCAAAAAAAATCCTGATTTAAGGCAAAATAATGGGTCTTTAAGATTAAAATATTAGCAATTTTTATGATATTTTTTAAAAAACTGAGGTTAAATTATGCCTGTACTTTGGGTAAAAATTGATATCAATTTTTAGTGATTATTGAATAATATTTTTTTATTTCTTTCCAGTCGGTTTTATTTTTTCCCTCAATTTGGACCATTTCTGGTGTTAATTCTGATTTGTTTTTATCAATAAATGCAGAAAATATTTTCATTTTTAAAAACTGATGATTAATATTTTCCACAAAAGTCCAAGCAATTGGTGATGGGTTGAGGGCACGAACGAATCGTTCAATTTTTTCCGTATCCCATGACCAATCTATTTTTGCCCCGTCTTTAGTCATTTTTGGGAAATAACTTTTTTGGGTATGGTCTTGTGGAAAAAGAGATTCGGGGGAGGAAATATAAGATTTTAAAACTGACTCTAAATTGTCAGCCGCGAGAGAGAATGCTTTTTTGTAAAATGAATCTGCGGTTTCATCCGCTGAAATATCCAAAGAGATTTGAGTAATTATGGGACCATGATCGGGGAGGGGGTCGATTTGAAAAAAAGTAACGCTGCTTTTAAGTTCACCATTGATAATTTGCCAGGGGCCGGGAGTGGCACCACGATATTTTGGTAGAGAAGAAGGGTGAATGTTGACTATTTTTAATGGAAAAATATTGATAGTTTCTTGGTCGAAAAATGGAGGACCAAAGGCGAGACAGAGAGCGAGGTCAGCATGAAGATTAGAAATTTGAGATTTGACGTCAGCAGTGAATTCTTCGATTTGAAGAAGAGGAAGATGATAATCGAGACAATATTTTGCGACTGGATTGGGAGTGATTTTTTGATTACGACCAAAGGCTTTGTCGATTTTGGAAATAACAGAAACTAATTTAATATCCGGAATTTGAGTAAGTTTTTCAAGAACCTGAAGTGAATAATACGAAGCGCCAAAGAAAACAATTTTGGTCATAGTTTAGATTATATCTAAATTTTGATAGAATAGTGTATGAGAGAAATAGTAATGTTTCCAAGTAAAATTCTCCGATCAAAGACAAAAAGAGTGCAAGGGGTGGATGAAGAATTGATTAAGGAAACAGAAGAGCTAAAAGAGATTTTGGAATCTTCAGAAAATGGAGCAGGTCTAGCGGCGCCACAAATTGGAATTGATAAGAGTTTTATGGGAATCAAAGAAGGTGGGGTTATAAAAATATTGATTAACCCGAAAATGGAAGCTAGTTTTGGAGAAAAAGTATATCCAAAAATTATTGAAGAGGATAAAACTGAAAGTGATTTTTTGGAAGGATGTTTATCTTTTCCTGATTTGTATGGAACAGTAAAAAGATTTTTAAAAATTAAAGTTAGTTGGGAAGAAATAGTTAATCGAAAACTAGAAACCAGAAGCGGGATACTGGAGGGATTTGGATCAATTGTTTGGCAACATGAAGCTGACCACCTAGAGGGAATCCTTTTTGTTGATCATATAAAAGAAGAGGGGGGTAAATTTTTTCTTTGGAAAGAAAAAGAGAAAATTAAAGCTGATATTAATCAAGTTTTGGAGAAAGAGAAATAATTTTTTTCAGATAATTTTGAGCATCGGGGTTGGTAGGGGCATATCTTAAAGTTATCTCAAAGTATTTTTTGGCATCGATATAATTTTTATCGTTAAAAGAGATTTCGCCGAGAGCAAAAGCAGCAAAATCATAGTTAGATTTAAGATTTAGAGCATGTTGATAATTTTTGATAGCCAAATCAATTTCTCCGGCAGCTTCGTAAAATTTTCCCAGAAGATAGAATATTTTGGCGTCGGTTGGGGCGAGGCGGGCACATTTTTCCAAAGCATCAATGGCGTAAGAAAAATATTTTGGATCTAAAAGGGATAGCTGAGAAAAGACTTGAGATCTTTCTTTCCAGAGATTAGTTGAACCCGGAGAGAGACTGATTGCCAGATTGGAATTTGAAACGGCAATATCGGCTTGACCTAATTTGGCGGCGATAATAGAGGCCTGACTGTGATAAAGAGCCTCGTTGGGCTCTAAAGATAAAGAAAGGTTAATAAAATCTTGAGCAACGGTATTTTGTTGGCGATTAAAATAGTTTTGAGATTGGTTATATGCAAGATCAGCGATGAAAAGAGATGCAAGCTTGATTAAAAGGAAAATTAATAAGGCAATCACAGGAAGATACAAATATTTGTTTTTTGGTTTTTGGATAGTCGCTGGCGCTGGAGGCTCCGGCAAAGCGAAGGCTGGTAAAAGAAAAAAGAAAAGAGAAGTGATGACAACTGAAAAACCGGCAAAATTGGTGATTAAAATTGAGATAAAAGAAACGAGAATAGTAGTGTTTAGGGGTGACGTAGATTTAAATAAAAAATACACGACTGAGAGAATAAAAAAAATGTATGTCAAGAAACCAAAAGTGCCAGTAGTGGCAAGATAATTTAAATATTCATTGTGGGCTTTATTGTAGAGAAAATCCCATTCTGAAGTGAGGTTATGGGCGGCGGGACGAGTCCAATAATAAGAGTAGGCGAATGACTCAGGACCGGTACCAAAGAAGGGGAAACGCTTCCATAAATCGAGAGAACCTTGCCAGACAATTTTCCGGATGTCTTCACTGGCAGTGATGTTTAGTGTGGTAGTTTGAGTAGTTGGTAAAAGAATTTTTTGAGGAAATAGATAGTCTTTGATTGGGTTGGAGATAATTAGAGAAGTAGAAAAGAAAATAAATAGTAGGGGGATAAAAACCTTGAAATTAGTTTTTTGAAAGAGTTTAAAAATAAAATAGATGCTTATGGAAATGATGGCGGCGATAATGCCGGATTTTGATTTGGTAAAGAGAAGACAAAGGTAATAATTAGTAGTTAGTAAATAGTAAACAATGGAAAGAAATTTTGATTTGGAATTCAGGGATTTATGAATAGCAAAAGGCAAAAGAATACAAAGATAAGCGGCGAGCCAGTTTGGTTGGCCAAGAGTTGAAAAGACTCGAGATTGGACATCCTGAACCCATAAATTTTTATCGATTCCAAAATGTTCTAAAATTCCAAAGCTGGAGACTATGAAACCAGAAATTAAAAAGATATTTATTATTTTGTGGCGAAATTTTTCAGAAAGATATTGAGGCAATATTGTAAATAGTAGTGAGTAAGAAATTAAAGAAAGCAGACCACCATTAAGACGGGAATAATATCCAAAAACGGAGGTTCGAGTATCGACTGAGAAAAAAGTAGACAATAGTTGAGTTGATAAAAAGATGAGGAATGGAAGTACAAGTTTGTTTTTAACAAAAAGAGGAGTTTTACCTTTAAGCCAGTTTATGAGATGGAAAAATAAGATTAGAAGAGTTAATAAGTAGACAAAAAACATTTTGGGGACTTCAAAAAGTTCGGAGGTGGCTGAAGTAAATATCAGAGGGGTAACAAAAAAGAGACAAAGATATAAAAATTGAATGATTGAGTTCACGTGTTAATTTTACCAGCAATTGCTATACTGATGGAGTGAAATGGTGGACAAAACTTATTGCTAATTTTTATTGGGAAATCGGAGTGGATTTGGGAAGTAGTAATGTGAAGATTTATGTTAAAGGTAAGGGAATAATTGTTGACGAACCGTCAATGGTGGCCAGACTTAAAAAGAAAAAAAATGGAGTTCAAAAACTTTTAATATATGGACAGAGGGCCAAGGAAATGGTTAATAGAGAACCAAAACAAATTGAGGTAGTAGCTCCAATTAATCGCGGAGCTGTAGCTGATTTAATAACGGCAGAGGCTTTGGTGGCCTATTTTATGAAGCTGACCAATGAAATTCCCAGTGGGTATCCTAAAATACTAAAACCTAGGGTAATTGTGGGGGTACCGGGTACAATAAGTAATGTTCAAAAAAGGGCTTTTAGGGCAATATTTTCACAAATTGGGGTATCAAAAATATTTTTAGTGGAAAGTGGAGTTTTGGGAGTGTTGGGCAGTGGTTTTAAGTTGGATGAAAGTGGTGGGGTGTTATTTTTAGATGTTGGTGGGGGAAAGACTGAAGCCAGCTTGGTATCAATGGGCGGAGTAGTAATTAGTCGGGGGTTGGAAATGGGAGGGAATGATTTTGATGAGTCAATAATCAATTATGTAAAAATGAAATATGGATTATTAATTGGAAAAAATACTGCCGAAAAAGTGAAGATAGATATGGGTGGGGTTATCAGAGGTCGCGATTTGGAAAGTAATTTACCAAAAAGTATTCGATTGAGGGGAGAGGAAATTAAAGAAGCAACGGCCATGAATATTAGAAGAATAGTAAATTTAGTTAAAGTAGTTTTGGATGAAATGCCAACAGAGATGACTGATGACGTGTTGAAAAGGGGGGTGGTAATGTCGGGAGGTGGGTCACTGTTTCCGGGAATAGATAAATTGATTGAGGAAGAAGTAAAAATAAATGCTTCGGTGGTGTCTAATCCGACTTATGGAGTAGTCAAAGGAGAAGGTGAATTATTGGAAAATGATGATTGGTTTCAAAAAATTAAATTAATTTCGATAATGAGTTAAAGATGAAATATTGGTGGTTGCAGGCAGCTTTAATTTTTAGTTTTGGCATATTATTGGTTACGGTAGTTAAGTTAAATTTAATAAAAGGTCGATATTATCGTAATTTGGCTTTGAATAATCGGGTAACAAAAGAAATTATCCCGGCGGCCAGAGGAGATATTTTTGATAAAAAAGGAAGAACAATAGCAAACAATGTTGATTTGGGAGGAAACAATAAACGTTTTTATCCTTATGGAGCGGCCACGGCAAATATTACTGGTTATTTAGGCAGTGTGAATCAGGTAGAGCTCAAAAATGGAAAATGCGGCCGGGATTTACAAAATCAAAGTATTATTGGAAGATCAGGAATTGAAAGTGTGATGGATTGTGAGCTTATGGGGGTAGATGGATATAAGTTGATTGAAGTAGATGCTATGGGAAAAAATAATCGGGATTTGGGTCAACTGGATGCTGTAAAAGGTAAAAACATTAATTTAAGTATTGATGCCTATTGGCAAGAAAAAATTTATAAGGCTTTGGATGGTAAAAAAGCAGCGGTTATTATGAGCGAGCCGAGTACTGGAAAGATTATTGCCTTGGTGTCTTCGCCAAGTTATGATGCCAATAATTTTAATTACACTTATGACAAAGAGACAATTAAATCCTATTTGGAGGATACTCAAAATTTACCAATGATGAATAGGACGATAGCGGCTAAATATCACCCCGGAAGTGTATTTAAACCAATTGAAGCACTGGGAGCGTTGGAGGAGGGAATGATTGATGGAAATACTTTGATTGAGGATACAGGTGTAATAAAAATCGGTGACTATTCTTTTAATAACTGGTTGTGGACCAAGAGTCATACTACTGATGGAATGGTAAATGTAGTTAAAGCTTTGAAGAGATCAAATGACATTTTCTTTTATAAGCTGGGTGAATCGATGGGAGTAGATAGAATTAATTTGTGGGCAACTAAATTTGGTTTGGGTTCAACGACAGGAATAGAATTGCCATCTGAGGTGGCAGGACTAGTGCCAGATGATCAATGGAAAAGGAATAATAAAAATGAAAGATGGTATTTGGGTGACACGTATCATTTAGCTATAGGACAGGGAGATTTGACAGTGACTCCTCTTCAAATAAATCAGGGAACAAATATTGTGGCTAGTCGAGGACAAAAATGCAAAATGAGTATTTTGAAAGATAAAAAAGTGGAATGTAGTGAAGTAAAAGCAAAAGCGAAAAATTGGGATTTGGTAATAGAGGGAATGAAAGAAGCGTGTAACAGCGGAGGTACTGCCTGGCCACTTTTTAATTTCAAAACGGAAGTTGCCTGTAAGACAGGAACGGCAGAATTAGGAGACGGAAGTGATGATACTCATGCCTGGTTGACAGCTTTTGCTCCTGCGGATAATCCTGAGATTTCGATAACGGTGATGGTGGAAAGAGGGGGTGAAGGAAGTGATGTGGCGGCACCATTGGTAGGCGATATTTTAAAAGAGTGGTTTAATGAGCCAAATACAATTGTACCTAGATATCCGACGGGGTATCCGTTTAAGATATTATGATTATGGCGGTGGCGGGAAGTAGATATATGAGTGAGTATGGAAGAGAAGTAATAAATAAATTACTAACTGCTAATTACCCACCACGGCGAGCAGGCGAATTACAAATTAAAAAATTCGAAGTAGTAACAATAAAAGTGATGGGATGTAATAGTGAAGTAATTAGAAAGTGTCAGGAATTACATTTGGAATGTAAAATTTTTGAAGGAAATAATTTTGAAAAACTAAATGAAGATATGGCTAATTATGCCGATTTTTTGGTTATTGTTGAAGGTGGTAAGAAAAGTGGAACATTGTTGCTAGCCTCTAAATTTGTGGAAAAAAATAAAAATGTTTATTGTGTACCAGGAAGAATTACTGATGAAGGAAGTTGGGGAAATAATTGGTTAATAAAACAAGGAGCGATGCCACTAATAGAAGTGGGTGACTTGACAGAGGTATTACAATAGATGACAATGGCAATTATGCAAAAACGGCTTTTAATAGTAGAGTCACCAACTAAAGCAAGGACAATTTCCAAATATTTAGGGAGTGATTATGAAGTAATGGCAACAGTGGGTCATTTTCGTGATTTACCGAGTAATAAAATGGGAGTAGATTTAAAAGAATTTACGGTTGATTATGTAATTGATCCTAAAAAAAGAGATGTTGTGTCTCAACTAGGAAAATTGTCAGCAAATGCAAAAGAAATATTTTTAGCTTCTGACCCTGATCGGGAAGGAGAGGCAATCGCCTGGCATGTTCAATGGTTACTAACGGAAGGACAAAAGAAAAAAGTTGATGCGAAAAAAATATCGAGAGTGACTTTTCATGAAATTACCAAGGAAGCAGTGGAGGAAGCTTTGACTAAAGCAACTCAACTGGACATGAATTTGGTTAACGCTCAACAGGGACGAAGAGTACTGGATAGAGTAGTGGGGTATTCGTTGTCACCTGTTTTATGGAAAAAAGTACGAAGAGGTTTGTCGGCAGGAAGAGTGCAGTCGGTGGCAGTGCGTCTTATTTGTGAGAGGGAAAGGGAAATTGAAGTTTTTAAAAAGGAAAAATATTTTAGAATTGGTGCAGAATTTAAACAGGGTGAGAATTTTGAGGCGGAGTTACAAAAAATTGATGACAAAAGTTTTATAGAAAGTACTAAGATCAAACTTTTTGATGGGGATTATAGTTTTTCAAAATCTCTGTTTACCAATCGGGAACAGACTGATACCTTTGTGAGGGGATTAGATAGTGAATTTACGGTGGCAAAAGTCTCCGGGAAAGAATTAAATAAAACTCCGGCTCCGGCTTATACCACTTCAAAATTACAACAAGCAGGGGCAAGGCGTTTCGGATGGTCGGGAAAACAAACCATGACATTGGCCCAACGATTATATGAACAAGGCATAATTACTTATCACCGGACTGATTCGGTTTATTTGTCAGACAAGGCAATTGGAGAATTTAGGAATTTTATTGAAAAAAAATATGGTGCTAATTATTTATCCCCCAAGGTACGGGTTTATAAAAATAATTCTAAAAATGCTCAAGAAGCACATGAAGCCATAAGACCAACCCACGCAGAAACTATGGAACCGCAGAATTTGGATAGTAAAGAATTGAAACTTTATCAAATGATATGGAAAAGAGCGGTGGCAACTCAGGCTGCCGGTGCCAGATTGGAAAGTAATAGTGTTGATTTAATAAATAAAAATGCTTTATTCAGAGCGAGTGGATTGAGAGTGGTTTTTGATGGTTTTTATCTTATATCCGGTGAAAAACACGAAGATCAGGTTTTGCCGGAACTGAAAGTCGGAGAAAAAATTAAGGCTCTTGAAATAAAAGTGACTGAAACTGAGACGAGTCCAATGCCCAGATATTCAGATGCTTCTTTGGTGGCTTCTTTGGAAAAACAGGGAATTGGTAGACCTTCAACTTATGCTCCAATTATTACAACTATAATTGCCAGACAATACGTGGAAAAAGATGAGGGCCGATTTAAACCGACCAGCTTGGGAATGGCAACTAACGAGTTTTTGACCAAGAATTTTCCCAAAATTTTATCATTACCTTTTACAGCTGAAATGGAAACTGATTTGGATAAAGTGGCTTTGGGAAAGGTAGATTGGAGGAAGATGATGAAGGATTTTTGGAAAACTTTTGAGGTGGATTTGAAAAATGTGGAATCAAATGCAGATCGGGTTAAAGTGAAAGTGGAAAGTACGGGAGAAAAATGTCCAACCTGTGGAGAAGGGGATTTGGTGATTCGGGTGGGTAAATTTGGAAAATTTGTATCGTGTTCCCGTTTTCCGGATTGTAAATACACTGCTCCTTTAAAGGAAAGTGCGGGTTTTTTGTGCCCTCTATGTGGCAATGAAGGAGTAATTAAGAGAACTAAAAGCGGTAAGAAATTTTTCGGTTGTAGTGATTATCCCAACTGCAAGTGGGCCAGTTGGAAAAAGCCTTAGATTAGGGTTTGGGTGGCCTGGAGTGATAGTGTTTTCTTTTTGAGGCTCGGTTACGTGGCCGAAGTAAGTCTGACATTTCTGAGTCCGATGTTGGTGGGGTTTTGTTTAGAGCCCGGATAGTAGGGAAATTAGCTAGATACAACTTTTGTAGCTGGACTTCTCTTTCAGCGGGAGTTAATTTTTCTCTAGGTACGACTGATAAATAGTCGCGGCCTCCGAAAGGTATTTTTGACTTTGGTTGATGATCTACAGCCATTAATCTATTTTACTTTAAAATTTGTATTTATTGGACGAGCTTCTATTGGTGAAGCTGAAATAGATGAAGCAAGTAGAGAGGGAGTTTCAAGATTAACTCGAGTGTTTTGACCCTGATTGTTTGCTTCGATTCGATAAAAATATTCTTTGGGCATGGTTTATTAAAATTAATAAAATTATTTGACTGAAGTCCTTTCCTTTAAAGGGACAAGAGTAAAGTTCATCAGAGATTTAGCTTCACCAGAATGAAGTCGATTTATGGGCATAGCTTCAAGAGTGGGAGTCAAAAGACCTTGAGTGATTTCTTTTTGGTTCATATTTTTTTTATAGGTTAATTATTAATGAGCAACTTGCTGAGCAATAAAATTTAAAATATCAGCTTCTTCAGGGGTGTAGTCCTCGGGTAAAGTGGCTGCAATGGCATCATTCAAGAGATTGTCAATTAATCTTACGTCTGGTGTTTGTTCAGCAGAATTATTTATTTCTGCCTTAAATTCAGGTTTTCTAATTCCTGGTAATGAGGCTGGAGTTTCAATAACGGTACTGATTTTTTCGCTTCGTCCTATAATTGTTGGTGATAATGTTTCTCCCATGTTTTTTATAAAATAATGTTTAATTAATATAAATATAGGACTATCCTATAACACTGTCAAGAGGCAAATTAAGTTCAAACTTAAAGATGTTTTCGATAATATATAATTAAGTATGGCAAGCTTATTGAGTGCTGCTCAACTATTACTTGGGAAGGATGATGCTAACGATCCGGAGGTAAAGATTTTTGCCGATAAAATGGTCAGTTATTGTGGTCAGAATGGAGAAAAAGCAGCAAAAATTAATAAAATTTTAAGAGTATTTATGGAGGAAGTTGTACCTGAAAGAGATAAGTTGGGAGAAGAAGGCTTTGTGGAAGTTACACAGGCAATTAGAGAGAAAATTGTGTCTGTGGGGGGTGTAACCGGTTTTTTACCGAGTATCGAGGGTGGAGGCGGACAGAAGAAAGGCTAATCTTTCTTTTTACCCCAACGTTCTTGAGAGATACGCAGTAATTTGTCGCGGCCTTGGTTTTTACAGGAGAGGGGAGGTAAGGTAGCAGCATAGAAGGGATTTTGAGTTTCTGAATCAATACTGAGCTTGCAGATGACTTGATATTTACCAATTTTAACTAAATCTTCCGGAGGAAATTTGGGTCCAAACTCTTTACTGAGTAAATAGGCATCCTGATTGCCAACCACAAAAGAAATCAGAGAACCGACATTACCAAAGAGAGCATCTTGAATAGTACGGTCAAGTTGAGCCATATATTGATTGGCGACAATTAGATTTAGTCTAAATTTACGGGCTTCTGAAAGAATTTTAATAAAAGCTTCGGTAGCAAAATTTTGAAATTCATCAACATACAGATAGAAGTCTGAACGTTCCGATTCGTCTTGAAAGACCCGGTTCATGGCTGATAACTGAATTTGGGTAATTAACATGGCACCTAGGAGGGCAGAATTATCTTCTCCTAATTTACCAGTACTTAAATCAGCAATAAGAATTTTCTTTTGATTCATGATTTCTTCGATGCGGATTTTGGACTTGGGATGAGCGATGGTATTTCTAATGTTGGTAGAGGAGAGAAATTGGCCGACTTTGTTCAAAATAGGGGCAACGGCTTCGTTTTGAAATTTGTCGTCCATACGGTCAAATTCATTATGCCAAAAGTTGATTAAAGTAGGATTTTTTAGACCGGCAACAGCTTTTTCGCGGTAAGATTTATTGGTTAAAATTTCGACAATGTGGGTTAGATCTGAACCTGGGGTATTAACCAAGGTTAAAACTGCATTGCGGAGGATATGTTCAAGACGTGGTCCCCAAGAAACGTTACCATAAAGTTTTTTAAAAATAGAAATGACGCCGGAGGCAACTAATTCTTTTTGAGAATCATTTTCAGCTTCCAAAACATTGAGAGGATATACATATTCCGGATCGGCGGGATTGAAATAACAACAATCATTAATTCGGGAAGCAGGAATGTAGTCTAGAATGGTGTTGCATAAATCACCGTGGGGATCGATAACAGCTACTCCACGACCCTTTCTAATGTCATCAATGGCCATATTGGCGATAAGAGTAGTTTTACCGGTACCTGACTTTCCGATAATATAAGTGTGGCGACGACGGTCTTCACCTTCTTTGATGCCAAAAATAGCATCTTGATTGTGAAATTCGGTTTTACCAAAAAAGGTTATTTTGTCTTTATCTTCATCACTTAGACCATTGGCGACAGGAAGATTTTCCGGAGGATCGGCAAAGAGGTTTTTACCCCAGGCGATGTTGGGAAGTTTGGTAAGAGCGGTGGGGAAATGCCACATAGTAGCCAATTCCTCAACATTAAGAATTTGATTGGAAAGACCCGATAAAAATGAACGCGTAAAAATTGATTTTTTGAGATTATTTTTGAATAAAAAACCAGGAGAAGAGGTCTTAATGAAATTTCCCCGGGGACTAGTATAGATACCAAAAGAAGAAGAGAGAGAGGTAAGAAGAGTGGGATTGTTACTTAGCAAATTTATTTGAGTGACAAGACCCGGGTAAGCGATTTTGGTTTCAAAGACCTGTTTATCGGGATGGGGTTGGTGATAGCCCTTTTCCTTGTCAACTACTATTCCATTTTGGATAACTGAGAGGATGCCTGATTGCCAATTTTTGGGAGGCGAGGCAAGAAGAATTTGATACATGAAAAAATCAGTATCGGTATTGCTGCGAGCCAATGGAGAAAGAACTGAGGATAGTGGATCGGTGTCACGGAAGTCGCGATTGGTTTTTAGGGGATAGGTATAGGGACGGGCGAGAGTCAACTGCCCCGTGGTCATGTCATTGCGAGGAGCCGAAGGTGACGCGGCAATCATTTCAGAAGATTGTTTCGCTTCGCTCGTAAAGACGTTTAAATAATCTTTAGATTCTTTAGTAATAGCGGTGGGGTATTGAGCCAGAATTTGAGCGCGGAAAAATTCAAAATTAATATCAGGAATGGCCACATAAAAGTGAATTTGGCCTTTTTGAAGAACAATTTCTAAAGAGGTAATTGTCGATTTTTTACCTAAAAGTCGACTAAAAAA
>JBAZML010000016.1:0-26329 GCA_041649835.1 Candidatus Shapirobacteria bacterium | reverse complement strand
TTGAAATGAATTTAATGAAGAAATCTTGCGGTCGATGGTGGCATTGGAAGTGCCATTGGCTTTTAAAAAGTCAATGTATTGTTGAAATTTGGAATTATTAAACTCGTTTTCAAATATCATGGTTATCTAGCCATTCAAAGTATTGATGAATGTCATTAACATAGTTTTTTATCGTTAGATGTGATTTGTTATCTTTACTGAGGAAGTCCTGATATTGATTTAATATCTTGTCCACACTGAAGAGAGGTTGACGTAATAGATGTTTTTTTGTTTGTTTAAAAACATTCGAGTCTGTAAGATGTTGATCAAGAAGGTATTGGCAAAAGAGAGAAAGAGATGCTAAATACCTAGCGGAGTTATTTTTGGTGGAAACATACTGAATGTATTTGCTTATTTGTTCTTCGGAAATATTATCTTGAGAAAAGGTAAAGTAAGTCTTTAGATCTTGTTGATAGTTGCGGATGGTGTTGGATTGATATTGATGACTCTGTAGCCACAAAGTATATGATTCAAGATGTGTGGGGAGGATGTCAAGGGTCATAGGAATTTATTTCCAGAGCCAGATAAAGGTGGCTGCAATAATCAAGAAGGGAGTAATTTTTTCCAGTATCGGAGATAAAGTTTTAGCTTCAAAATTATATTTTTTATACATATTGTCAGATATAATTAATAATTAATATAAATATCTACTATTAGGAAAAGGGTGTCAAGAGCTTGAAAAATAGAACATTTGATATATTTTGTTATGTACTAATTAATAACATTTTAATATTTTTGACTAATTGTTTTCGTTTCACATTTCTTTTCACGGGCAAATTTTCTACTATCGATATATATCATTTAGTAATTAATAATGGCATATATCTTTTTTAATTTTTTACATTATACGGAGATAATACGGTTTAGATATATTGATGTTATTTTATATAGAAAAAGATGATGATGAGATAGTTATTTTTAAATATACAGATGTGTTTCCTTATATTTTGCAAAAAATATATTAATGTTCGTTTTCACTTTTTCTTCAAACGAGTGATATAGATTGTAATTAAAAGATATACATGTCTGTTGAATACTATTTGATATGTTAGTGAGTTGTTGTTAAGATTAGAAATATATCTAAGAGTGAGTGTCTTGTTTGATACTATTTATTTACTGCCGATAAATACATAAAATATTTATAAATAATTCAGCTATCAGCAAGTTCCTATAAGTGCCAAAATTGGTATTTTTGAGGGAAATCTGTTAGAATTTCACAGAATGAAAAGCAATAAGTTGTTGTTAGGGTTTGTGTTAGGTGTTATGGGAATTGTTTTTATTGGCTTTATGGCAATTAAAGTTTTACCGAATGTATTTGTAACTTTAACAAAAGCTGCACCCGCTACAAAAGTCTCCTTAGGAGATTCTTATTTGATTGGTGGAAGGATTTTAGCTAAAGCTGATGGTGTAGATAAGTGTGTTGTGAATGTTTTTGTTTTGGATGGCACGGGAAAGGGTGTGAAAGGTACCTCTGTGACCCTGTCGGGTATGGAAGGTGATGAAATGCAGTCAATTTCTGGTGATGATGGTAAGACTGTGTTTGAGGTGACCTCAGCAAAGGAAGGTCAATTTGTATTGACGGCTTCAATTGGTGGAGTTCCTTTAGACAAAACTTCAAAGGTGACTTTCAGAAATTAATTTTTTAAAAATTACAAGAAAAGAAGATTGATTTTTTGAGATAGTTGAAGTGTTGATGTTGAGGCTGATATTTCAAATTTACCAAGAGTGGTTGAAGAGATATTAAATGTAGCTTTTCCCAGATCGTCAGTAGAACCTTGAAGAATTTCAACTTGAATTGATGAGGGGACTTTGAGAGTGACAATTTGTTTACTGACGCCAAGTCCTTGGGAATCAAGAAGAAATACAGTGACTCTTATCTGCTCTTTTCCGTCAGCTTTTGCCTGAATTGGTGACGCAAAAAGATAAGAATTTTCTTTTATAGGGAGATGACTATCTGTGTTGTTAGCGCTGCTTCTGAAAATTGTGGTTTGAGTTACCAAAAGTAGTGTTGTGGTTAAACCTAAAATTAAAAGGATAATGAAAAGCATTTTTTTTGTCATGGTATGGCGATAATTTTATTATAGAAGATTGCCGGAAGGAAACGTTGATGGGTTTTTTTAAAAATAAATATTAAAGAAACAACTATAAGGAGAAGGGGAATTAGAAAATAAATTAAGGAAATGGTGTAATTTGGGTGATAAAGCAAAGTATTTGATTTGGGAGAATTTGTATCTAGATATTTAGTAGTTGCAAAAACTCGGTAATTAGTGGCTGAAGTGTCGGGTATATTTAAAGTGTAGTTACCTTTAGAGTCACTTGTTGTCTCAAAAATTGGCAGGGCAAAAGCCCGAACAGTTTTAATAGCGGAAATGGGTGAAGATTGTTGGTAAAAGTATATTTCAATGATACTGTTGGGGATTGATTGACCAGAAGAATAATTGTTTTTTAGATCTAGTGAAATGCTTGGAGAAAGGATTATGGGACCAATTTTAGTAAAGCTATTAATTGGAGGAGGTTCTGGTATGCAAACTGGATTGTTGATTCGATTTGATTCATCGATTGAGGTTAAACAAAGATCTTGGGAATGACGAGGAAGAACAACATGGTCAAAAATAAAATACCCATCATTTTCACTATATGTAACTGCATATACTTTTGGACTAGTCAATTCAACACGAGAGCCTGGACTTGTATATCCAAAAAGAGTTATGGAATTGACAGGAATACTAGCATTTATTGTACTAGCGGAGTTGATTTGTTTTATATCCAAGTTACTTTCTATCTTGATACTTCTTTTTAAGTTCCTCAAGTTCTTTCTCTAACTCTTCTACTTTAGGAGAGGAATTAGGAGTATTTCTCTTGAATTTGGTTTTAAGAATCAAGATGATAATGATGATGAGAATTATGAGAGCTACGAGCTTATAGGGAATGACCCAGAAAAAAAGAGTGGCAGTAAGAAGTTGACCAGAAGTACCATAAACGGCATTAATTTGGGCTTTGTAGCGACCGAACATTATTTTGTGGTTTAGAGTGTTGACGAATTCACGACTGGTGTAAGGAAAGATATTGGTGTTATTTAATTTAATACTTGATGTCTGAAAACCCAGAGTATTGTATACATTAATAGATCCGGCGGGAGTAATGTGAACGTCAGAAAGATTTGTAATAATAGTTTTAAAATCTACAGGACCATATTCTAAAAATTTGGGAGCAGAAAATTCTTTAATGGAGGCATTTTCTGTAACCTTGCCTGGAACGGTAATATAAACCAAAGTACCAACATTTGTTTGGATGGCGGCTCCGGTTTGGCTAATGGTTACGTCATTGTTTGGAGTATGAAGTACCATTGCATAATGACCACCAGGTATGGCATCATCTGGAGTAATGATGGTTAGAACTAGGGATTTGATTTCACCGGGTTTTAATTTAATTTTTGATGGAGATACTTGAATCCAAGAAGAAGCAGCCCAGCGATTTGTGGATTGATCGGTATTTTCAATTTGAAGTGGAGTTCCTAAATCATCGGTTACTATGAAATCTTGAATGGAGGTGTTAATAAATTTCTCGTTTTTAGATTCGTTTCTTATTTTAATTTCCTTGGTGATAACTTCGCCCGGTTTGGCAATAATTTCAAGTCGTGGAGGAATGGCGCTCATACCAAGAGAATTTTGAGCCATTGATTTTGGAGTGAGGATGATTGAAAAAATGATTGCAAGAAGAGTAGTTTTAATTGTTTGGGCAGTGTGTAATTTCATTGGATGTTTTTAATTTTGTTAGAATGTGGCGGTAGCTGTATAAACTATTTTAGCTTCATAATCTCCAGCTTCTTGAACATTTATAATAGAGATTCGGTAACAAACATTAGCGGATTCAGTATTTAGGGGAGTATCCGGATTAATCATGACTGGTTGGGCGTTGGTATAACCTATACCGAATGGTTTAAAATCACCAGTAACAAAGGGAATACTGGCACCAAGACTAGTCATAGTGTAACCAAATTCGGAAAAACTATTATTAATAGTTGTCCAGGGTGTTGCGGTAGTTGGAGTGCAAATACCAGCATTACATGTAGTATCGGGAAGTGTGGTGGCAGTGTTGATGTTTTTCATCGTTCCGCTTTCGTAGGCAGTGACGACATAGCCACTAGCGGCATTGGTAACACAAGAGAGACGTTGGGCCAACTGATTGAAGTTGTTTAACTCCAATGAACCAAAGACAACTTTATCACCAGTGGTATAAATGGCGGTAGCGTTTAGAGTGGTTCCAACTCCACAAGCATCTGAACTTGGATCAGTAACACCTATATTATCAATGTAAAAGGTGAGAGTAGGATCAATAGTAGCGGTGACTCTGACTGATTCGACGACGGCAATTTTACCAGGAGTTTGTTCGATTATGACACCGGAAGAATTACGGTGACGAAGTACAAAACTAAAAATACCGGCGTTTCCTTCAAGTTCAGGTGTATTTGAAGGGCTTGGATTAATCATTAAGCTGTCACCAATACCAATAGTAATGGTACCAGTTTCACCAGTACCGACCGGATTGGTAATACCTGGGCCTAGAGTGCACTGAATAACGTGATAATATGAAGTATTTGAACCTAATGTAGCTGCAGTTGTAGTACCAACTGTGGCTGTAGCGCCCCAGGGACAGGAAACAGCATCAGCAGTCAAGGTACCAAGGTCAAAACCTTTCTGATCGGGGATAGCATCACTACTTTGTTCGCTAGCTAGATCGGAAGTAGATTTTATTAATACCTGCCAAATACCTCCGGCAGCATTTACTTGAGGTTCAAAGGAAACTGTGTGAATAGCAGAGCGGGTAGCAATAATACTTCCACCCGGAACAATAGCATCTGCTGAAATACCAACATTGAGGAATATTGTGTCGGTACCACCAATATCTTTTACAATGTAGGTACTTTGACTTCCACCGATACCGACAGAAATGGTGTCACCAACAAATAGGTTATTTGTGGTTTGAGAGGGGAATGAAGTACCAAGGTCTATATTCAATATAGAATCGTCAGCTGAGGTTCCAATTCCGACTCCACCGTAGTATGAAAATTGAGAACTCGAAAGAACATCCTTAACATTTTTTGAGGGGATAGAGTTCGCTTTTTGGGGAAAAATCAAGATAATTCCACTAATCATGATAGTGAAAATTAGTAGCTTGATAAAATCTTTGTTTTTCACGCTTTATTGTTTACTAGAACATTAAAATCTTAAAAATATTCTGGTTATGTATATAGAGATTATGATTAATCAGATGAGTTGTCAATGGTTTATTCTAAATATAGTTTATATCTAAAAAAATTGTGTTTTTTTATAACACTAAACACACTTTTTTAAGAAAAATAAAGATTTTACTATTGTTAATTTAAATCATTATATAAATTTTATCTGTAAGTTGCGTTAACATTCCATGTATTGGCAGTTGATATTACTTTCTGCTTGATGGTGTTTGTTTCTTTCTAAGCAGAAAGGAAAGAAGTAAAAAGATAAATAAAATTATGAAGATTAAGGAATAAGGGAAAACAAAAAAATTAAAAGAATATTCATATTTTGAAGCGTTGCCTGTTAATGTAATGGTGCCTTGATATTTCCCAGGCCAAATAGGAGCATTCAATTGACAGGATGTGACCTCATTATTAGGAGTTAGACATTGTATAAGTCGAGAATTTTGTGACGTAACTGTGTATGGGAAGAGGTTTTGTTGCCAATATGTTTGTCCATTTTTACTGATCGTTATTTGGCCATCAATTTGACTGTAATGATTGCCATTGTTAAATATTTCTCCACTAATTTTTAGTGGGATGAAAACATCTTTGATGGTTGGATTGATGAAAAACTGATAGACTTCAAGCTCTGAAGGAAAACTAGTTTGTTGGGTTGTAGAAATTAAGATGTGGGAACCAAGCTTGGCAAAGTTTTGACGATTGGTATTGGTGTCACTAACAGGTTTTTGAGTAACAAAAAATGTTAGATAATAATCTTTTTCTTCAGAGGATGGATTTATTATTTTAAGTACAAGTTGTCTTTTTTGACCAGGTTTTAATAAAAAATCTTGACCGAGCTTTAGATCTGCATTAGAAAGAGAAAATTGGAGAGGGGTGGAATCTTCAGTATAGGTAACAGTACCAAGATTGTCTGCCGGAATCCAGGTGGATATTGATGATGAAAGTTGAACTGTTTCGGATGAATTATTAATAACATCATAGGCTTGAACGAATTTACCACCAGATCTTAGAACAATTTGTATTTGAGCAGGTTTTAGGGTTAGATTGAATTGACTCATGATTAGTATTTTGGTGTAAGAGTATAAGTAATGTAATTTTCGTAGTTGCCAGCTGATTGTACAGGTGAAATCAGAACCCGGTAGGTTACCAAAGCTTCGCGTTCCTCCACCGGTTTATTTTCTGAGGCAATAATAGAAGGTGTTTGATTGTTATAAATATTGGAGAAAGGTCGAAAGTAGGTTGAATCAGAAAAATATCCGGTGGCACCAATGCCAGTAACATTAAATCCGAAGCCGTATTTGTCATTGGAAATCCATGGAGTCGAGTTGGTAATTGTACAATCTCCTTGGTCGCAAGTGGTATCAGGAATGTAGTGATTCGGACTTATCCAAAGTGGATGATTTTCTTGGGCAGTTATTTGATAGCCATGTCCAGATGGAGTTGTGACAATCAAAAGATTGGTATCGGTGGAACCAATTCCGGGTACTAGAGTACCAAAACTAATATCAAGTTTGTCAATAGAAAAAGATAGTTCAGTGAAAGTGTCATAAATATATTGAAAACCTGATTTAACGACGATGCCATTTTTTTCCGAATATCCTGGGGCATTTTGGCCAACCGTGTCGGTTAATTGATAATTGGTAGAAGTTTTCTGTCCGGCAGTCATATTGAAGTTGCCCCAATTAATGATGTATGACGAGGATGAGAAGTGTTGAGCTTTGACCATTGACGGAGTGAAAAGAATAACCAGAATTGTAATTAAAAAATAACTAAATTTCATCTGAATTTTGATCAATACTGTGTCCAAGTTTTTCTGAATCTTTAAGTAATTTTTTTGCAATGCTGTTTATCCTATGATTATTTGAAATAGAGATAATTTCTTTCAGAGACGTTTTTAATTTTAAGGAAATCCAAAGAAGAAAATCAGTTTCATCTTGACTTAGGGAAGCAGCAGTGCTTTCCTGAATTTGTTGCTGTTGGGAAATAAAATAAGTTAATGGAGTGATTAATAAGAGAGAAAATAATTGAATGATGGAAGATAGTGAGTCAATACTATAAGTATAAAAAATTATCGAAATAAGAGAAAAAATTAAATTTGTAGTGGAAGAATTTTGGAAAGAAAGTGAAAAAAGAAGAAAGTAAATAAGAAAAAATAAAGAGGAACTAGTACCACCAGTTGAAAGAACGATTAAGTTTAGAATGAAGGTGACTAAAGGTAATAAAAATTTCCGAGCAAAAATGAGTATGAGAATTATTAAGAGTGAGGTTAGAGCAATTATTTGTGGAATGAATGGTGATAGGGTCTGGTTTTGATGAAATATAAAGGCTAAAAATAATGGAATAAAAAATGTAAAAGTTTTGAAGATAGTGGACATTAATTAAATTATACATGTTATATTTTTTATGTGAATATTATTTGGGTGAAAAAAATTACATTAATTGATTTGGTAATTGTTTTAGGCTTTGGATTAATGGTGGTAGGTTTGGGTATTAAGATGAAGGAAATTAATAAATTATCTGTCGAAAATAAGTTTATTAAAGTGGAAAAAAGAGTGGAACCAATAATCGTATTAGTTAATATCAACACTGCCTCAACATTTGAGATGGAAGTACTACCATCAATCGGTCCAGTCACTGCTCAAAAGATTGTTGATTACAGAAAAATTTGGGGGTCTTTTAAGAGAAAAGAAGATATTAAAAAAGTATCCGGAATTGGGGAAAAAACGTATGAAAAAATTAAAAATAATATTCAAATATAGATGGATAGCGATGTTTGTTATTATTTGGATTTTAATTTATCAATCTATTAACAGATTGGAGTTAGTGAGGGAGATTCAAAGGGCATTACCATCCAGAGAGGCAGGTTTGTTGGCAGGAATGGTGTGGGGTGAAAAGAGAGGGATTTCCAGTGATTTTTATAAACTACTAATAAATACCGGATTGATTCACATTGTAGTGGTGAGTGGTGCAAATCTGATGATTGTGGGAAGGAATTTGATTGAGTTATTGGCAAAAATTTTAGGAAGAAAGAAGGCAATTGCCGGGGGTGCCGGAGTAATTTTAATATATGTGAATTCAATAGGTTGGCAAATCCCAATAATCAGAGCAGTATTGTTTTTAAGTGTGTATTATTTAGCACAAATATTGGGAAGACAATTTAATAAAAAAAGAGCAATTGTGTTAGTTGGGTTACTAATGACTATGGCTGATGTTGGGGTATTGAGAGATGTAAGCTTTTGGTTGTCGATGGCTGCTTTTGTGGCAATAACCTTGAATCAAAGAGGTGGTATTATCAAAAATACTGTTTGGGTGAGTTTGTTTGTATTGCCAATTTTATCAATATCTTTTGGAAAGATAAGTCTGTTTACGCCGATTACAAACATAGCGGTATTGTTTTTAGTCGAGATTCTAACAGTAATGGGCTTGATTGGAAGCTTAACAATGACGGTGTGTCATGATCTTGGGATGGTGATATTAGCAATTACTTATCCATTGTTGAGATACCTGATTGAGATGGTGGAAAAGATTGGTGGAATTGGAGGTGTGATCAATTTTAAATTTAACTGGTGGATGTTGGTGGGTTGGTATTTAATGATTGGGGGATATTGGTATGAAAAAAAGACTGTTTAAAATAATGTTATTGGGGATTTTTTTAATATTTTTGGGATTATATTTATCAGTTCCTGATGGAAAATTGAAATTGGTGTTTTGTGATGTGGGGCAGGGTGATGGAGCATTAATAATTAAGGGAAATTGGCAAATGCTGATAGATACGGGGGCTGATAATGGAAAAATGGAAAGGTGTTTAGATAGATATCTTCCCTTTTGGGATAAGAAAATTGAGGGGGTAATGGTAAGTCATTGGGATAAAGATCATTGTGGAGCATTGGAAAAAATTATAAAAAGTTACCAAATAGGAAAAATATTTGAATCTACGATTAGTGGAAAGAAAATCGAAGGTAATATACCTTATGAATTATTAATGGCAGGTGACAAATTATATTTTGGAAAGATAGCTTTTGAAATATTATATCCGATTGAGGGTGGGCAGACAGGAAACGAGAGTTCTTTGGTTCTTGTCTTAAATTATGAAGGGAAAAGGTTTATGTTTACGGGAGATGTAGATTTAAACGGAGAGGGTTTGATGATGGGATGGTGGAAATCTACGATTGATGGGATAAAAATATCCCATCATGGTTCTGATACCGCGAGCAGCGAAGAGTGGTTAGAGAGGCTAAAACCCGGAGTAGCAGTAGTAAGCGTGGGAGTAAATAGTTATGGTCACCCAACACAGCAAGTCCTGAACAGGTTAAACTCTTTAGGAGTGAGAGTACATAGGACTGACAAAGAAGGAGATATTGTTTTAGGGTGGAATTAGAGCAGATATTTGTATATTGTCTTTGTTATTTCAACAATGGTTGTTCTGAGTTTTGAGAAATCAAAGCCTTTGGTCATAATACAGATAAGGTGTGGTTTATTGGGAAGGTAAACGATTCCACAGTCATGAAGTTGCTTTTCACCATCAGCTTCATAAGTTCTTTCTCCAAATTTGTGAGAAATACTTATCATGGGATTGTTTATTCCTTTGACGAGGCCATCATTATATTTAACCTCGGAGAGAAGTCGGAGAGCTTTTTCAGACATATCTTTGTTGAGATATGAGGCATTGAAGAGAATGCGGAAAAATGAAGCGTAATATTTTACGGAGAGAATATTGCCGTTAGGGTTGTCGTATGCATCGCTTAAATCAATACCAAGATCGGTGTAAGTCTTTACGATAAGCTTGTTGTCGATATGGTTTTGGAGAAGTTCATAAGCTTGATTATCGGAATAAACAATCATTCTGTTAATTAGTTCGTCAATGGTATAAGTTTGCTTTGGAGCTAGGGTAATTTCTGGAAGTATTGATTGAGAACTATCGTAAGTTGATTCGACAGTAATTGTTTCATTTAATAACCCGGGCTTTTTTTCAGCAGCTTTGTAATAGGACATCATCAATGGTACTTTTACAAGTGAAGCTGGGGAAAAATTATCCTTTTCATTAATACCCAACCAAGGTCCGCCGTTTAGATCACGAAGATAAATACTAGCGTAGCTTATGTTTCCAAGTTTTTTTTGTGTTTCTACAACTGAGGTTAACTGTTTTCGAAGTGGCTCAAGGGCAGCAGTTTTTGAAAAATCGGTTGATTCACATTCCAGTAAAGGGTTAATGTATTTGTAGTCTTCTTGATTACGGGTTTCGATAATATCGGAATTGCTGTCGGGGATTTTTATATGTCCCAGGAAAAATCCTCCAGCAAATAAAAACAGACCAGAAAAAAATATAATTAGATTAAATTTTGAAAACATTATTTGATATTAGCATGAAAAATTGGAATTTTTTATGGCATAATATGCCATGGATTTTAAGGTAGTTGAGGCCAAATGGCAAAAATTTTGGGAAGAACATCCGGAGCTGTATTGGGCTGATGACAATATTGTTAAGAAAAAAAAATATATATTAGTGGAATTTCCATATCCGTCTGGTAGTGGCTTACATGTGGGTCATGCTTTTTCATTTACGGGAAGTGATGTATATGCCAGGTTTAAAAGGATGCAGGGATACAACGTATTGTTTCCGATGGGATGGGATGCTTTTGGCTTGCCAACGGAAAATTATGCAATTAAAACTAAAAGAAAACCTCAGGAAGTGACGAAGGAAAATACAGATATGTTTCGGGGACAGATGAAACGGTTGGCATACTCATTTGACTGGGGAAGGGAAATAAATACAACAGATCCAAATTATTATAGGTGGACTCAATGGATATTTATCCAGTTGTTTAATAAGGGTTTAGCTTACAAAAAAGAGATGCCAATTAATTGGTGTCCAAGCTGCAAAATTGGTTTGGCTAATGAGGAGGTGGTTGATGGGAAGTGTGAAAGATGCGGAAGCGAAGTGGAGAGAAGAACTATTTCACAATGGGTGGTAAAAATTACCGAATACGCAGATAAATTACTTAGTGGTTTACAAAAAACGGATTTTATTGACAAAGTTAGACAAGCTCAAATTAATTGGATAGGAAAAACTTCAGGGGTAACTATTGATTATCCAATTGTCGATAGTAATAAAACGATTTCTTGTTACAGTACAAGACCGGATACAAATTTTGGAGCCACCTTTGTG
Source organism: Candidatus Shapirobacteria bacterium (assembly GCA_041649835.1). Lineage (GTDB taxonomy): Bacteria > Patescibacteriota > Microgenomatia > UBA12405 > UBA12405 > UBA12158. The sequence goes on along the minus strand of JBAZML010000016.1, from coordinate 14,882 downwards.
GTGATTGCACCCGAACATGAGAGAGTAATGGAATTAACCACTGAAGAGAATAAAACAACAGTGGAAGACTATATTAAAAAATCGCGTAAAAAGTCTGATATGGAGAGAACTGAGCTTCAAAAAGAAAAGACGGGTGTGTTTACCGGGAGTTATTGTGTAAATAGATTAACCGGTAAAAAGATGCCAATATGGGTGAGTGATTTTGTTGTTTTGACAGCTGGAACCGGGGTAGTAGTAGGTGTACCAGCACATGATCAGAGAGATTATGACTTCGCAAAGAAACATAATATTGAAATTATTCCAGTAATTGTTCCAAAAGACGGTAGTAATTGGGATTTTGGGAAGGGTCCATATCTTAACATCGATGATGCTTTGGTAACAAATTCAACTTTTTTGAATGGAATGACGGCCGTAAAGGCAAAAGAAAAAATAATTAATTATCTTGAAGAAAAAAAGTGGGGGGAAAGATCCTCAAACTATCATTTACGTGATTGGATTTTTAGCCGACAGCATTATTGGGGTGAACCAATACCAATGATTTATTGTAAAAAAGATGGGTGGCAACCGGTTTTGGAGAAAGATTTACCGATAGTATTGCCTGAAGTTGAGGCTTATGAACCAAGCGAAGATGGAAAAAGTCCTTTGTCAAAAATTGAAAGTTTTTTGAAATGTAAATGTCCGATTTGTGGTGGTGATGCACAAAGAGAGACTGATACAATGCCAAATTGGGCGGGATCAGATTGGTATTACATGGCCTATTGTTTGGTGAAAAAACTTAAAACAAATATTGAAGCTAATGATACATTTACTGATATATTTAGTGATAGTCAAAAAGAGCTAAAAAAATGGTGTCCGGTAGATGTTTATGTGGGTGGTGATGAACATAATACCTTACATTTACTGTATTCCAGATTTATTTATTTATTTTTGTATGATTTAGGAGTTTTGCCAAAAGAAATTCCCGAACCTTATTATACAAGGATTTCGCATGGAGTTATATTGGGTTCGGATAACCAAAGAATGAGTAAATCCAAGGGAAATGTAATTGTGCCCGAAACAGTAGCAGATAAATTTGGTGTTGATGTTTTAAGATTGTATTTAATGTTTATGGGACCATTTGAAGGAACCATGGCTTGGAATGAAAACACTTTAATGGGAGTAAAAAGGTTTCTTGATAGATTTTACTTATACATTGATAATCAGTATAACTTGAATACTGATAGCAGTATTAGTTCTAAAGTGATAATTAGTAAGACAATATTAGGAGTAAGTCGTGATATGGAAAGTTTTGGATACAACACAGCTGTAGCCAAGTTAATGGAAGCGATTAATACAATGGATAAATTAGGAAGGAGTGATTTAATGATTTTAATTAAGTTGATGGCGCCAATGGCTCCTTACATGGCTGAGGAGCTTTGGGAAAAGATTGGAGGTGATGGATCAGTTCATCAGAGTGAATGGCCAGTAGCAGAGCTAAAATATTTAAGAGAAGATGAAGTAACACTACCGGTGGCTGTCAATGGTAAAGTGAGGGGGGAGATAAAAATTAAAAATGATATGATTCAAAAAATAGATGAAGTTATAGCGATGGCAAAAAGTTTAGAAAAGATAAAAGAGTGGATTGATGGTAAAACGATAATAAGAGAAATATATGTATCAGGTAAAATGGTGAATTTAGTGGTCAAGGAATAGACCGTGTTTTGGTAGGTAAATTATCAAAAAATATGATTTTGGCAGACAAGGTTCTTGAGTGCTACGTATTTTAAAATTAGTAATACTATGGAATTTGAGCTTGTTTTTGTAAATTTTTATAACTCTGAGAAATAGCATTGAAAATTTGGCTGGTGATTTAACGTTGTCAAAAAATGATTTTATTTGAGATAGTTGAGAAAGAATATTAAGTAGAAAATTTATTTACACAGATTGAAATTTTTTGTTGTCAGTAAAAATACTATTTTCGAATAGAGTTCGAGAAAAATAATAGTTAAATGCGGAGAATATGATATAAATAAATATTTATTGTTATTAAATAATTGGATTAAATTGTATAAAATATGCGGAGATATGTTTTTAATATAAACTTGAATTTATTGCGATAAAAAATGCGGAAATGTTTAATATATTGCGGAAAATATTATTAAATCTGGTATAAATAGTGCGGATATTATTAGACGTTATGGCTTCGATATAGTCAATTCCTTGTTTTTTTAGTCTAGTTGATATTTTCTTTGTATCCCCAGGTGGAATCGGACCACCATTTCAGGTTTAGGAAACCCGCGTTCTATCCATTGAACTATAGGGACATATATATAATTGTAAAAATATTTGTCACCAGATTCTATTGTGATATTCTGGTTTTATTTTTATTAAATTCATAAAGTAGCCTTTGTTCCATTAAATAGGAATTTTGGCAAACCAAGTCGGGGATACAGGATTTACCCTAAAGGGTACCTTGCTTCTCATCCTGTATCTTAGTCGGGGATACAGGATTCGAACCTGCAACCTCACGATCCCGAACCGTGCGCGCTAGCCAATTGCGCCAATCCCCGATGTTAGAAATTAGCTTCTATTTTGTATGTGTTGATAATTTCTGAAGAACATTGTAATTTTAACATGCTTGGATAAATGTAATATTAAGTTATATATAAGTATATATTGTATTATTAACCATATTTTTGAGTATTGATATATAGCAATAAGTGCTTGGTATTGCTAGATAATTTTCTACCCAATATATGCATGTGAATGGGGTGTTTTTGTCAAACGGATTGACATTTTTTTAAATTATTAATAGACTGATTGTAATGAACAACTTTGACAGAAATACACGAACACTCATAGTCAGTTTTTTAATTGCTATATTTGCTTTGATTCCTTTAAGGTTCGTCGAAGCAGGAACGGAACAACTTCGTTTTGACGATGCCCAGGTGTTGGGTGAATCAGTGAATGTTGTAAATGAAATGAAGACGGTTGAAGAGGTTAGTCCTAAATTAGAAGCTCCATATGACGAACTAGAAAATTGTAGGACTGAATCTGAAGTAATGCTAATTGAGGACCAAATAACTCAACTGCTTGAAGAAAACACCTTAAGTGATAGTGAAATGGTGGATGTATTGAACGAACTTAAAAGAGTCGAAACAAATATCTGTAAATAACTTAGCGGTCCTTAATGCTTACGGAATAAATATTTTCAAAGGCATTCTTTGAAGTGACTATAGATATAATCAATCGATATCCGTCTGGAGTGGGAAGAATCACTGATGGGGAGAAATCACCAGAATAGATAATTTGATTATTGGTGGTATCGTATTCAATTATATGGATACCTTTGTTTTGAACATAGAGTAGGTTGTTTGAATAGGGAATCCAGGATACTCGGTCAAAAGAGGTATCCCCAACAAGAAAATTGACATCATCTTTTATGTCGTAAACGTAATAGTGGTCTTTTTGAAGAGAGCGTTGCTGGGGTTGGGTGCTTTGGACCGGAGGTGGAGTGATAAAATCGGGAAGTGTGGCGCTTTCGGATGCTTGGTATAGGACTTTATCTTCGGAACTGTTATATGAAAAAACGGCCGAATTTGTAGCAATAAGTGATTGAAGTGTACTTGGTAATTTCTCTAGTTTACTTTTTATGGTTTGTTCCTGACTAATTTGCCAATCTTTTTTTATTTGTGAGATACGAGAAGAAATATCAATGAGATTTTTTGAATTTATAGCCTGATCAATAGAAAATAGATAAGCAGTAAGTCCAGTTTTTGAGGTGGCAAGAACCTGTTTGGAATTGGGTGAAAATTGAAAAGAGAATTTTGTCCAATCAAGATAAGGTAAGTTCATTGAAAGAAGTTTTTGACTATTTTTACTCATTAATAGGGGTAGTTCTGTCAGTTCAAGAAGATATAACCCATTGTCTTTACTGGTCGCAGAGGTGGAGGCGGCGGCGTAAATTATTTTTGTAGAATCAGGACTCACTGTGGGGTTAGTTATCTTGCTTTGAGTAATTGGTTTTAATTCTGGGGAAGAACGGATAAGTTGGGCATCAGTTTGATAAACTAGTTCCGGTTTTATTTTGATATTTTTTCTCCAAGAGAAATAACCATCTTTTGATATTTGAATCTGATAATTGCCTGGTGCAAGGTTTATGGTGTCATCGGTAGCAGTAACGAGGAGATTATTTATGTAAACACTGGCGGATTTTGGTTTTGAAGTAGCAGAAAGGAGTCCAGTTACTTTCAATTTAAAATTACCATTATTGGTATCAAGACGGTAACCTCTGGCAAAAATAGAAATAAGAAAGGTGCCACTGACGACAATTGAGGCGACTGAAAGAATGATAAGAAGACTTTTTCGATTAGAATCGGAGTTCATTAGTGTATTATATAGAATTATGACCTGGATACGAAAATTAGCAATAGACTTAGGAACTTCAAATTGTACGATTTGGGGGGTAAATGAAGGGATTTTGTTAAGTGAACCATCAATGGTAGCGGTGGAGGCTGAGAGTAGGAAAGTTCTAGCTGCTGGAATTGAGGCTAAAAAAATGGAAGGGAAAACACCCGATTATATTGAAATTGTAAAACCAATTGAATTTGGAGCGGTAGTCGATTACGAAGCAGCTGTGGGGATGTTAAAATGGTTTTTTAGGGAAGTAATGGGAGTTAGCTGGTTATTGGGTCCTGAGGTAATGGTGACAGTCGCATCGGGATTAACTCAGGTAGAACAGAGAGCCGTGTTGGATGCTGTTTTAGAAGCTGGAGCGAGAAAAGTATATTTGATTGATACTCCACTGGCTGCAGCGATTGGAGCAAAGATACCAATTGTGGAACCCTTTGGAAATATGGTTTTAAACACTGGAGGTGGGATAATTGAGGCAGCTGTGGTGGCATCTGGAGGAGTGGTGGCCAGTAAGTGTTATCGGGGTGGAGGGAGTAGAATTGATGAATCGTTGGAAGAATATTTTAAAAAGAAATATAGTTTGGCAGTTGGTGATCAAACAGTTGAATTGGTGAAAATAAAACTTGGGACGGCAGTGAAGTTAAAGAAGACGGAAATACTTTCAGCGAGTGGTAGGGATTTGGTTTATGGTCTTCCAAAAAGTATTGACATAAACTCTGATGAAGTGTTTGAAGTTATCAGACCAATTTTAGATGAGGTTATATTAGTGGTGAGAGAAACTCTGCAATTAACACCACCCGAATTGGTGGCTGACATTGCTGATAGGGGTATTGTTTTAGTGGGAGCAGCATCAAAATTGAGAAACTTGGCATTATTATTAACACGGGAAATTGGGGTGTCTGTCCATCTGTCCAGTGAACCGGAAACTTGTGTAATTAAGGGGGCGGGAATGGCAATGGAAAACCTTGATATTTATCGTAAGTCAGTTAGATGATATAGATGTTTTTTACGTCTTATATTTTTGTGTTGTTATATTTTTTATGTTTATCTATACCAATATTATTATTCTTATAATACGAAATTATTTTTAATAAATATTTTTTTACAGTTTTATTATTTTTTGTGTAAATGTACATGTTTATTTTGAGTAATAAATTTGTTCGACTGGAAAAATTAAGCTAAAAATAAAAATTTTAAAAAGGTTCTTATAATATAGATACTCAGAAAAGATGATATAGTTAAGTATGATTTCCTTTATGAATTTAATATAGGATTACTTTATAAGTATATAATGTGTAATTATAAATGGGGGACTAGTTTTATCAAGGAAAATAAATTATTATAAGTTAAGAATAAATGAAAAATAAGTCAATTGTAGGCAAGATGGAGAATAAGACTATCGATGATAATATTGTAAAGTACCGTAAAATGTTTGGAATAATCTTTTTTGGCAGTAATGTGTCGTTACTGCTAAGGGTTTTGGAGAGACGGGTAGGTACAAAAGGAGCTAAAACATGGCTGACAACGATAAATCCAGAGTTTATTATGGCAACCATATCAGATAGAAAATTTCTGGAAGTTATCAATAAAAGTGATATTAAATTAATTGATGGAATTGGTTTAATTTGGGCTTCTGAAGTGTTAAAAAGACCAAGAGGTTTGGGGAGGTGGTTGTTAGCCTTAAAAATAGGGGTGGAGATTTTTAAAGGTGATTGGCATAATGAACTGATTTCCGGAGCTGATTTGATAACTGATTTATGTAAATTTGGGGTCCAAAAAGATGAAAAATTTTTCTTTTTGGGAGGATGGAAAAACAGGGCTGAGGAGAGTGGAAAATTTTTGGCAAAAAAATTTAAAGGACTAAATTTTGATTTTTCTCCCGGTGAGCCGGTGGTAAAAAATGATGAAGTTATAAAAAAAATTAATGTTTTTAGACCCGACTATTTGCTGGTGGCATATGGTATGAAAAGACAAGAAGAATGGATTGAAAAAAATTTAAAATATTTAAATGCTAAAGTGATAATTGGAGTGGGAAGAAGTTTTGATTATTATAGTGGAGCTCTGTCAAGGGCACCAAAATGGGTGAGAAAAATGGGGCTTGAATGGTTATATTCTTTGATAAAGGAACCGAAACGTTGGAGACGACAAATGGTGTTGCCAAAATTTATTTGGATAGTGCTAACTAAAATTGCCTAAGAAAAGAATTTCTGGTTCTAAGACAATATCTAGTTTTGATTTAGCTTCAGATTGTATTTTTTTAATAAGGTTGAAGTAATCGGTGGCGGTGGCATGACCGAGATTAAGAATAAAATTTCCGTGAAGGGGACTTATTTGAGCATCTCCTATCCGAAAACCTCTCAAATGCAGTTCTTGGTCAATGATTCTACCGGCTGAATCACCTTCAGGGTTTTTAAAGGTGGATCCTAGGGAGTTCATGGACTGAGTTTTGATTTTTTTATTGATAATATCGGTGATTGTTTGTTTTGACGTGTCTGGGTCACCAGGTGAGAGTCTAAGAGTAGCTGAAAGGATTACGAGATTTGGTTTTGACTTGAACTCAGAAGTGTCATAAGACCAGGTAAGTTGATTAGATAAAAGATGTTTTGGAGTTTTAGTGTCTAAATCAAAAACTTCAATTTCTGTAATAAATCTATCAAAGTTATTCTTGTTGACGCCATGAATATTGCCATAAATAGCGCCACCGATTGAAGAGGGAATGTAGGCAAATTCCTCAAGTCCAGAGAATGAGTGAGCGATGGTATTGGAGATTAATAAAGGAAGTTGAACTCCGGAATCGACTTTAATTTGATTGTTCGGTAGATATTCAATAGAGTTGGCTTGGTTATTAATTACTGTGCCGCGAATACCCGAATCGGAGATTAAAACATTAGAGCCATTGCCAAGAATGATAATTTTGTTATTCTTACTAAGTGCTTCAATGAATTCATTGGTATTATGGGCAATAATGAAGATGTCAGCAGGGCCACCGATTTTTATGGTGGTATGAGGGGCAAGGGAGTGGTTTTGGAAAACTTCCATGATTAATTATATATTAAATAGGATAATTTTAGTAAAAAAGTCCTATATATAAATAATATATTGTTAATGTGTGGATAAGTGGGTAATTTAGTATATACCTTATAATATATAATAGGTTAGAATGATGTAATGAATAAGTGGAAGATCGCTTGGTTGAGGGCGATGTCGATAATCCTAGGTTTTGGAATTATCTGGATATTTGTGGGTGGAGAAGGTCCGAGACAAACACTCAAGGTGGTGATGCCTACACCGACTATAGTTGAAAAAAAAGTAAAAATTGCGGTAATGTCTGATATTCATAATGACGGTGAGCAGTTGAGTAAAATGTTGAAAATGGCAAAAAAAGACGAAGTTAAAATTGTAATTTTAGCGGGTGATTTAACCAACGATGGAAAAGAAAGTGAGCTTAGTAAAATTAAAAAAGTCCTCACTGATTCTAGTATGAATTATGCGGTTGTACCAGGAAACCATGAATATTATCCTGACAAATTTTTGAAATATTTTGGGAAAAATTATCAAAGTATTAAGATTGAAGAGATTAAACTGATTTTAATTGATAATAGTTATTGGAAAGGTTTAGGGGAGGAGCAAAAAAGATGGATTGAAAGGGAAACGAGAGAATGTAAATTACTGGTTTGTGTTGCCATAATGCATAAACCATTGAACAATTCTTTTTCGATCCATATAATGGGAGAAAACAATAAGGTGGCAGCGGCAGAAGCGGTGTGGTTGAAAAATTTATTAGTGGAATCAGGGGTAAAGCAAATTGAGGCAGGACATTTACATTACGCGAGTTCATATGAATTAGAAGGAATAAGAACAGATATTGTGGGAGCTATTTCCCGTGATCGAAATAGTCAAAGTCCCAGGTATACTGAGTTAATGATTGGAAAAAATTCCATTGATAGGAAAGTGGTAGTGGAGGGAGAAAATGATACTGGGAATTGATCCGGGATTGGAAAATACCGGTTGGGGAGTGGTTGATAATAATAAACTAATTGATTGTGGAGTAATTTTGACCACAAAAAAGGATAAAAGTGAGCTGAGGCTTGAAAATATTTTTGAGGAGATACAAAAAATTATTAAAAAATATATGATTGAAGAAGTGGCGATGGAGAGTTTATTTTTTGCTAAAAACATCAGAAGTGCTATGGCAGTGTCAGAGGCGATTGGGGTGATAAAGGTTGCGGCAATGAACCTAGGAAAGCCGGTTTTTGAATATACTCCTCTACAAATAAAGCAGGCTTTGGTGGGTTATGGTAGGGCTGAAAAAGAACAAGTGGAGTTGATGGTTCGGGATTGTTTAAATTTGGAAGAGCCAATAACACCAGGCCACGCTTCTGATGCAGTGGCAGCAGCCTTAACACATGGGTTTACTATGAGAATGTGGTGATGGTATTATATGAGTATGTCAATATCACAAAATGGAGAAATACCCAGACTTACGCCAGATCAGTTAAAAGCAGTTCAAGAGGCTAACTTGAAATTAACAAGAATAATTTTGGCAGATCCTAACGCAAGACCTGAAGAAACTAAGGCAGCAAGACAGACGGCAATTAATAATGGTGGCACTGACAAGATTTATTAATATTTTTTTTGTAAAATTCGGCTTTTGTTCGGGAATGGAAAATGTTATGATGAGTTTATGATTTCAAGCTTAAGAGGAAAAATTGATAGAGTGTGGGGTAACTATATTGAGATAGAAGTAGGTGGTGTGGGATATTTAGTATGGGTAGGAAGGAGAAATTATAATGAAGGACAAGAGGTAAAGATATTTACCTATATGGCGGTCTCAGAAAATGATATGGCACTGTATGGTTTTGAGAATTTTGAAGATTTGGATTTATTTAAAATGTTGATTACGGTATCGGGAGTGGGACCAAAGTCAGCTGCACAAATCCTTGGCCAATGTAAAAGTTTGGAAGTAATAAAAGCAATTGGAGATGCAGATACAACCTTTTTTGAAAAAATCAAAGGAGTGGGTAAAAAAACTGCTCAAAGAATAATTATCGATTTGAAATCTAAAATAGGTGGTCTAGGTGAATTAAATTTGAAGGAGGATTTACCATTATTAGAGGATGATGTGGTATTAAGTTTGAGACAGCTGGGATTTGAAAGGAAAGAGATTGAAAATGTAATTAAAAAATTACCCTTAGATATGGACCTTTTAGAAGATAAAGTTAGTTGGTGTTTACAGAATTTAGGACGAAATTAATTTATAAAATAATAATAAAAAATTAAGAATATTAAAAAATTGATATGACGGATAAGAATTTGGATCCAAAATTAAAAAGCGAAGATAAAGAGATTGAATTGTCACTCCGGCCTAAAAAATTAGTAGAGTTTATTGGACAAAAAAAATTAAAAGATCAACTTGGAGTATTTATTGAAGCAGCTAGAGAAAGGGAGGAGGCACTAGACCATATTTTGTTTTATGGTCCTCCGGGATTAGGAAAAACAACTTTGGCCATGCTTTTAGCTTCAGAAATGGATTCAAATATTAAGATTACTTCCGGTCCGGCGTTGACACGGGCTGGTGATTTAGCGTCTATCCTGACATCAATGAAAAAAGGAGATATTTTATTTATCGATGAAATTCATCGTTTGAATAAAATTGTTGAGGAAACTTTATACAGTGCGATGGAGGATTATGTGTTGGATATAGTGTTGGGAAAAGGGCCGTCGGCCAGATCGGTCAGATTAAAATTACAAAAATTTACTATTGTGGGGGCTACAACCAGAATCGGATTGATTTCCGGACCAATGCGTGACCGTTTTGGAATTGTTCAACAAATTGATTTTTACGAAGATATTAATTTGGCAGAAATTGTAATGAGAACCGCTCAATATCTAAAAGTGAGAATCGAAAGAGAAGCGGCTGAGGAAATTGCTAAAAGGTCTAGAGGGACTCCAAGAATTGCAAACCGATTATTAAAGAGGGTAAGGGACTATGCCCAGGTTAATAACGATGGATTGATTACAGTGGTCGAAGCGAAGGTGGCATTGGAAAAATTGGGGGTGGATGAGTTAGGTTTGTCTGATGCAGACAGGAAGTATTTGGATGTGGTCAAAAATCAGTACGCTGGTGGACCGGTGGGTGTCGAGAATATTGCGGCGGCATTGACTGAGGATGTGGAAACAATTACTGATGTCTATGAACCATTTTTGATGAAAAAGGGACTTGTAAAAAGAACTCCAAGGGGAAGGATGACTTCGTGAATAACGGGCAAATGATATAATCATTTATGTTGGCAGGATCTGTAAAAATTGAGAATGTGTCCTTAATGTTAAATTTACCCTCGACAGTATGTAGGGATTGTTTGGTGTTTAAAAATAAATTAACAGGTTTTGTAAGACAGTCTTTTGGAGACGAATTTGGAAGAGGAGTGGTGACAGTTGAGTGTGATGATGAAATAAAAGTAAGGGGATGTATTAATGGAAAAATTTTTGAATTGACGGAAGAGAAAGTGGTGTGTAGTCCATAACCAAAAAAGGCAGCTAGAAGTTAATCTAACCGCCCTTAAGGCAAAGTAAATTGGAGAAATTATTCTCCCTGAATGCCCAACAACCAAAGAACAGCTTCTTTGCGGTAACGACGATCACCGCGAGCATTAATACGGATAGCGGGAAGTTTACCCCGTTTACCCCAACGCTTGATAGTAAGCTTGGAAACACGTAACAAATCAGCAACTTCGGCAACAGTTAGAAGGTCGGGAAGGTTGTCGATACTAATACCGTTAACTTTTTTTGGGGAGGATTTTTGATTCACAAGTTTGTCTTGTGTTATATTTTGTTCGTCCATTTAGTGGCTCCTGGTGTATCAAAAGAACATTTAACTATAAACATTAAAACACAAAGCATATAAGTAGGTCAATATGTCAAAATATAATTATTTGAGATAAGTAATTAATAAATTGGAAAATTAGGAAGAAAGATAATTTGTTACGAGAAAATAAGTTGAGTGTTACCCGATAAAAACGAGTGTTTTTGTTTAATTGGATTATAATTATTGATAATATTAATTAATTATGAACAAAATGAACGCTGAAAATTCTGGAGAAATACGAGAAGCAGGAGCGACTCTAGTTAGAGAAGCTGCTGCGGCAGCAGTTAAAGAGATTGATAAAAGAATATCTGATCCGGCTACAGAAGCAGCTGATGAAGCTGCCAGAATTGGTTTTTTATCAAAACTTTGGGGTGTGGCAAAACCACATGTAAAAGAAATTGGAAAAATCAGATGGGACAATACGAAGGCAGTATTAGCGGGAGTACTATCGGTGTTACCTATTATTGGTCAAGCTGAAGCTGGAGGTGTTGAGGCGGGAGAGTTAGCAGCAGCAGCAATATTAGAAGGAGCAACGTCGACTGAAGCGGCAGCATTGGCTGCGGGGGGGTCGGTGGTTAGTGAAGGAGGAGTAGTGGTGAGTACCTTAAGGAAATTGGTGGGTGAAAATACACTTGAAGGAGTTAAAAAGGCGATGAAAGCGATTGATCCTTTTAAGGATGTTCCGGTAGGGATAACAGCAGCAGCTGGAGCAGCAGAATTGGCTGGCGTTGATGGTGCCTTAGTGGTACCAGCAGTTGTTCAGTTAGGAGTTGGGATAGTTAGATTGTGTGGTGAAGCCGGGAGAATGGGAAAAGATGTTTATGGTGTGATTAAGGAAGAAATTGAAAGCCGAACTAAAAAAGCTGGGAGTCCAGGTATGGGTGCGGCTGCAGCAGCATTTGCTTAAAAATTTAACAAAAAATGGACAAAAAAATTGCATTAATTGAATTGATTAAAAATAGTTTTTTGATTGGGAATAAATTAAAAAAGATTTTATTGGAAAAAGTAGAATTTATGACAGATGAGGAAGTGGATAAAATTGGGAAATTTTTGGTTTGGGAAAGGGATGTGGTTTTGGACGATGAGGAAGGGTTTTTAAAAGAGGTGGACAAAGTAATTGAGGGTGTTAAATGATCAGATATTAGAATTAAAAGTCAATGATACTGTAAAATATTTTTATGATTGATAATAAGATTGCCTTTTTTGGGGTAAAGAGTTGGGAAAAAACAATTATTGAGAGGGAGATTGTAAATTTGGATGTTTGTGGAATAGGAATTTTTGATGAAGAATTACAAGACAATTTGGAAATTGCCAAAAATTATAATGTCATTTCAATTAACAGCCGATCAAAAGTGGGTCCGGACATATTGAATAAATTGCCAGAATTAAAAATGATTGCTACCAGATCGACCGGAATTGATAATATTGATAGTGAAGAGTGTAAGAAGAGAAATATATCAGTGACAAATGTACCGATATACGGTTCGAACACAGTGGCTGAATATGCCTTTGCGTTGATTTTGGCGGTAGCAAAAAAAATTGTAGAAGCTCATCAGACTGTTGAAAATGACGAGTTTAGTCCTGAGGGTTTAACGGGGATAGATCTTCATGGAAAGACTTTAGGAATTGTAGGTTTGGGAAAAATTGGAGCTAATGTGGCTAAAATTGCAAGAGGTTTTGGAATGAAAGTAATGGCTGTTGAAAAAGAACCTGATTCTAAGATTGTAAAAAAATATAAGGTCCAGTTAGTGGATTTAGAAACGTTGTTGAAAGAAGCTGATGTGGTGACACTTCATGTGCCGGCAACAAAAGAAACACATCACTTGATTAATAGAAATAATATTAAACTGATGAAAATAGGAAGTATTTTAGTAAATACTTCTCGGGGAGCAGTCTTGGAAAGTGCCAGTGTTATTTGGGCATTAAATAAGGGTATTTTGAGAGGAGCTGGAATCGATGTGGTTGAAGAGGAAGAAAATTTAGAAGGAATGTCAATGATAATGAGCCAAAGACCGACAAAGGACGATTTACAAAATGTCTTAAGTTATCACATGCTTCGGGATCGGGATGATGTAGTATTTACACCGCACAATGCTTTTAATACAGATGGGGCAATAACCAGAAGAATAAAGACAACAATTGATAATATTAAAAATTATTGTTTTAAAAATTAGTTATAATCAAATATGAAAGCAGTAATAATATGTGGTGGAATTGGTACTAAAATGTGGCCGGAAAGCCGATCCAGTTCACCTAAACAGTTTTTACCACTCATTGGAGAAAAGTCATTATTTCAACTTAATTGGGAGGCGCTAAGAGTAAAATTTCCTCCGGAAGAGATATTTTTGCAGACTAATGCTCAACAGGCAGAAATGGCAAAAAAACAAATAAAAGAAATTTTGCCCGAAAATATCTTTATTGAACCGGAAATGAAAAATCAGGGTCCGGCAACCGGTTTTGCAGCTGCTAGTTTGATAAATAAGGGTTATGGCGATGAACCATTTATGCTGATTCAGACTGATTTGTTAAGAACTAATGGAGATTTATTTTTGAAATCGATGGAGATGGCCGGTGACTTGGCAGAAAAAGAAGATGTGTACATTACCGGGGGAATGAAACCTAAACAAATAGTGGAGGGAGTGGATTATATAGTAAAAGGAGAATTGATTAGGGAAATGTCGGGAATTAAATTATATCGAGTGGCTGATTATATTGATCGAACAGAAAAAGAAAAAATAAAGGAGTTTATGGATTCAGATAAGTTATTGCTGCATTGGAATCATACGACAATGACGCCTAACAATTTGTTGAAGATGTATGAACAATATCGTCCGGATTGGTCAGGACCATTAAAAAAGATTGCCAATGGAGAGTCGGTGACGGAAAATTACGGATTGATGCCAAAGGGGGCGATTGAAGAAATTACGGCAAAAGTTTACCGGACCGGAAAGGCGGTAGTTATGGAATTCCCTTTTGAAATCTGGGATTTTGGAACTTGGGAAAGTGTGGCAAAGTATCTGTTGCAGAAGAATTTGTATGTGTCTGATACAAAAACAATAGAGTTGGATAGTACAAATAATTTTGTGAGAGCTAATAAAACAGTCGCTTTGATTGGAGTTAGTGACTTGATAATAATTGACAAAGAGGACGCTTTGTTGATATGTAAAAAAGATAAAACTGGAAAAGTGGGAGAGGTGGTAGATAAATTGAAGGCGGAAAATAGAGTAGATTTATTGTAAATAATCTGTAATAATAATTACGGATGTGTGGTAAAAGAAAATCAATAAGACTTGAGGGATATGATTATTCACAGGAGGGATTATATTTTGTCACGATTGATTTGGAGAGTAAAAAGAATTTGTTGTGGAAAAATGATATTAATTTTGAATTGAATGATGTTGGAAAATTAATGGAAAATTGTTGGTTGGATTTAGAAAATAGATTTAAATTGGAATTGGATGAATATATTGTGATGCCAAATCATTTTCATGGAATTGTTAGATTATTAAAAAATGATAGGGCGGAGGGAAATAAAGATGATAGGGCGGAGGGAAATAAAGATGATAGGGCGGAGGGAAATAAAGATGATAGGGCGGAGGGAAATAAAGATGATAGGGCGGAGGGA
>JBAZML010000015.1:0-27105 GCA_041649835.1 Candidatus Shapirobacteria bacterium | reverse complement strand
ACAAGGTGATTTATTGTTTGCAGTCCATAGCGGCCATGGAGAATTTCCTAAAGTGGTACTGGCTGCAGGAGATCATGAGGAAGCATTTGAACTAAGCAAATTGTCTTTAAATCTAGCTAATAAATTTGATATCCCAGTAATTATGCTTTCAGATAAAAATTTGTCAGAAAGTAGTGCCAATACAAAAGATTTTAACTCAGAAAAACCAGAAATCATAGCTAGTACAAAAGCAATTCCAGGTAAGGGTCAAGACATAAAACTTTATAATAGTTACGAGCACGATGAAGACGGTTATTCGGTGGAAGGAGCAGAGGAAAGTAAAAAGGCCATGGATTTGAGAATGAGCAAAGTAAAAGAAATTTTGGCAGCAATGCCAAAAGTAAATTTATTTGGTAGTGATAAGGCCAAAAAAATAATTGTGTCTTGGGGATCAACCAAGGGAGCAATTTTGGAGGCACTAAAAGAAATGGAAAACAAAGAAGATTTTGCCTTTTTACAAATTAAAGGAATGTGGCCAATTGACCCAAAAATAGGACAAATTATTAATGCTTTTTCCGAAAAAATATTGGTAGAAAATAATGGCACTTCTCAGTTAGAAACATTATTAAAATCACAAATGACAGTTGAATTTACAAAAAGAATATTAAAATATGACGGAAGACCGTTCTTTCCGGAAGAATTAAAGGAGGCTCTCAATGACTAATTGGCGATCAGGGGTTATCCCCACTTGGTGTCCAGGTTGTGAAGATTATGTTATTTTTGCCGGATTACAGAACACTTTGGCAAAAATTAATTTAGATCAGGACAAAACAGTGATTGTGTACGACATTGGCTGTATCGGTAATATGGCTGATTTTGTTAAGGGTTGGGGAGTTCATTCTCTACATGGACGGAGTATTCCAACTGCAGTGGGTATAAAATTGGCTAATCCGGAACTGAATGTAATCGCAATTGGCGGTGATGGAGGAATTTATGGTGAAGGGTTAAGTCATTTAATCGCAGCAGCCAGACTGAATATCGATATTACGGTAATAGTAGCTAATAATCATCTTTATTCTCTAACCACAGGTCAAAGTAGTCCAACTACTCCAAAAGGTACTAAAACTAAATCAACCCCACATGGAGTGCCAAGTGTAGCTTTAATTCCAGTGGAACTAATACATACAGTAAATCCTGAAGCAACAGCTGAACACTTAGATTGTAAAGAACCTTTAAAAGTTAATGAGGCGATGGAAAGAGCCATAACTCACAAGGGTTTTCATCTCTTGGATTTGGAACAGTTGTGTGTCAGTTTCGGGAAACAATTAAAACAAAATTAAACTCCCCTGCCCCTACTTGCAAGGAAGTGAGAGATTATTTTTAATGAAATAAGTCTTTAAATCTAAAATTTGCACAAAAAAGATAAAACAATGACAAAGAAAAATAAAGATCAGGAATTATTAGTGGTTTCAGAATTTTTTATTGAAGCTGACGATATAGAAAAACGTTATAAGGCATTGAGAAAAACTATCAAAAATATCAAAAAATTTAATGAAGCTCAATTGAAAGGTCCTATTGCTGAAGCTTAAATAAAACTAAAAGGACTAGTGCCAGGATTAGGGTATAAATTCCAAAATACCAAATTTGACGGCGTTTTAGAAATTTTTGAAGTATTTTTAAAGCAAAGATACCGACAAAAAAGGTCACAACAAAAGCCAGGACATATTGAATGTTCAGAAAAAAGGAGACATTTAAATCCTTAACACCCAAGACGATTGCTCCCAAAGATGCAGGAATAAATAGACAGAAGGAAAAATTAAAAGCGGTTTCAGGGGCTAAACCAAGAGCTAAAGCCGTGGCTATAGTGGTACCGGCACGGGAAACTCCGGGTAAAATGGCAAAGGCCTGAGAAAAACCGATAATTACAGCTTGAATTACGGTAATTTGCGATTTTTCACCCTGAGATTTTTTAGTTGATAACAGAATCAATGAATTGATAATAAAAAATACCGGTAAAAGTCCATAATCAGAAAATAATGATTCAACGGCATCATTAAGAAATATACCGACTAGAGCGGCAGGAACAGAGGCAATAATAATTTGGGGCAAGTGAGAAAAGAAAAATTTTAGTTGATTTCTAAAAAAGAACAGAACAGAAAAAAGAGTGGCAGTGTTGAGAAAAATGTCAAAACCGAGAGAGGGAGTATAACCAAAATAATGTTGAAATAAATTGAGATGACCGGATGAGGATACCGGCAAAAATTCAGTAACACCCTGGACAACAGCGAGAATTAAAGTTTCAATCAGAGACATAAATCATTTTACTATGAATTTAACAATAAACCCGCCGAGGAGGCGGGTTTGAGTTTTGAATAAACAAAGCTTAACGCTTTGGAGATTGTTTTTGTTTTCTGGCTTTACCACCAGTACCAACCATACGACGCTCACGAACACGAGCATCAACAGTAAGTAAGCCAGCTTGAGCTAATAGGAGTGTCAAATCAGCATTACCTTTTTTAAGAGCCCTGGAAATTGCGAGAATTAAAGCGGCTAATTGACCGGTCCGACCACCTCCAACAATTTTGGCTGAAAAATGAAATTTGCCTTCAGTTCCAGTGGTTTTGAAAGGAAGATCTAAACGGGAGTGGGTTAAAGGAAAATATTTACTTAGAGCACGGGTGTTGATAGTTGAATCCCCTTTTCCGGAAAATAACTTAACTGTAGCGACGGCAGCTTTTCGACGACCAAGAGCGTATACATAAGTATTTGTAGCTTTTTTAGGAGTTTTAGGAGTAGTAGCCATAATTATTTACCAAATTTATCGGTATATTTATGTTCTGCATTTGCAGAAATTTTTAAACGTCGCATTCTTAGAGGACGGAGATGATTTTTAGGAAGCATACCGTGAACAGCAAATTCAATTACTTGTCGAGAATCTTTGAGCATAAGCTCTTTCAAGCTCATTTCTTTTAAATGACCAGCAAAAGCAGTGTGGTGATAATAAATTTTTTGTTTCAATTTTTTACCGGTGACGACAATGTCTTTGGCATTGATAGCCACAACATAATCACCATCATCGCGGTGATAAGAAAAAGTAGTTTTATTTTTTCCCATTAAAATACCGGCAATTTCAGTAGCAGCACGACCTAAAGTTTTACCTGATAGATCAATCAAAACCCACGAACGAACTGGGTTACTTCCTTTTAAGACTGTAGTTTTAGATTTCATTTGCTTACTTTTTTAGAAGTGACTTTTTTCTTGACGACTTCTTTTTTTTCAATTTTTTTAACTTCTTTTTTGACGATTTCTTTTTTTAATGTTTCCTTTCTACCACCGAAGGAAGCTTTAATTTTATCAGAGGCTATTTTTTTGTCAGCTTTAGAAACTTCCGGAGAAATACATTTTACTTCTTTTACAAAACTTAATTTTACAATTAAAGCATTGTCACCCATTCTAAATTTGACATTATTCATTTGGGTAAAATTTTGAGTTTGGCCGGAAAAAGTGGTGGTAAAAGCAGTCACGATATTGTTGACTACATTTCTATCCTGAAAAAGGGTAAAGATATAACGACGTGAATTAAGATCGGCTCGAACTGCAGCAGCCGCAATCTTCTCAGCCAAAGGTAGAATAGATTTTGCCTTAGCGGCGGTTGTATTTATAAATCCGTTGGTGAATAAGCTACGCAGTTGAGAGCGATAGAGCGATTGACGCTCGTTGATATTGCGACCTAATTGTCGACCGGCGATACGATGTCTCATGATTTTATTTGTTCCAAGAAAAGCCTTTTTCTCGAAGCCAGGCATCAATAATTTTTAACGATTTTTCACCAACATTTTTAGCTTTGCTAACATCAGGTCGCCCTGCTTTGACCAAGGCATCAATGGTAGGATAACCAGCTTTTTTCAACGCATTGGTAACCCGGAGAGGTAATTCAATTTCTTCGACACTAATTTCGGCCATTTGATTGATTGGCATGGAATCAAGAGTAATAACTTCATCATCAAATTCTCGGGTATCGACAATTTGACTTAAGGCATTGATCAAATCTTTTGTAGCAGCTTTTAGGGCAGTCAAAGGTTCAATGGAACCATCGGTCCAAATTTCCATTGTTAATTTGTCATAGTTACTCTTTTTACCCAAACGGGTAGGTTCAACAGTATAGTTGGCTTTTAAAACAGAAGTAAAAGTTGCATCTAAAATAATTTCACCAACAATATCAGTTTTTTGTTCGCGGGCTAAGGTATAACCAACACCACGTTCTACGGTCATTTCGATTTTGAGATGAGCCTTATCGTCAGTTAGAGTGGCGATAACTTGATCGGGGTTGGATACTTTACAAACAGTATTATCAGCAATATCAGCGGCAGTAATAACTCCTTTACCCTTTTTGTCTAAGACTAAAGTAATAGGTTCTTCCTTGGCATAGGCAAATTTAACTTTTTTCAAATTGAGCGAAACTTCAACTAAATCTTCTTTGATACCGGGTAGAGTGGTAAAAAGGTGAGTAGCACCATCGATTCTGATACGAGTAATAGCAGCACCGGGAATAGTGATTAAAAGAATTCTTCTAAGACTATTTCCTAAAGTATGGCCCAATCCACCAACAAGAGGACTTAACTCAAATTTGCCAAAAGTGGCGCTTTGTTTAATTGTTTTTATATGGAATCGGCTAGTGTCGATCATAGGTTTCTCCTTTTGTTATCTTGAATAATATTCAATGATTAAATTAACATCGATCCCGTTTTGATTTTGATCGATAATGGGAAGAGCAAGTATTTTAGCAGAATGTTTAGATTTATTAAGATCTATCCATTCCGAAACTTTAAAATCCTTATCGGCGTATCTGAATGTATCACCTGATTTATCAGCAATTTTTGATTTTAAAGTAATAATATCTCCGACCTTTACTGAATAAGAGGAGATATTTAAAACGGCATCGTTGACTAAAAATTGTTTGTGACTAATTAATTCTTTGGCATGACTTCTCGATAAACAAAGACCAGCAGAGTAAACAACATTGTCTAATCTTCTTTCGAGAAGGACCATCAAATTGTCACCGACTAGTCCTTTAAGTTTTTTGGCGGCATCAAAATAGTTCTTGAATTGAGTTTCAGCAACACCATAAATACGTTTGGCTTTTTGTTTGGCTCGAAGTTGAATACCATAATCTGTGGGTTTTTTACCTCTTTTTAGACCGTGCATACCAGGTTTGATAGCACCTTTCTTTTCAAGTGGACATTTAGGGGAAAAACAGCGAGCTCCCTTAAGGTAGAGCTTAACGCCCTCAGCTCGACAAAGACGACATTTTGTATCTAGTGTGCTTCTCATATTGAATTAAATTTAAACTCGGCGGGCCTTGGGAGGTCGGGGACCGTTGTGGGGAACCGGAGTAACATCGGCAATAAAGTTGACTTCAAAATCACGCTTAGTGCGTAAAAATCGAAGTGCAGCATCGCGACCAGTACCGGGACCCTTTAAATAAACTGCTAATGTTTTAATACCATATTGTTTGACACCATCAAGAGCTTTTTCGATGGCAGTAGTAGCGGCAAAGGGAGTTGATTTACGAGAACCTTTGAAACCACATTGACCGGAACTTGACCAAGCTAAGGCATTTCCGTTAACGTCAGTGACGGTAACAATCGTGTTATTAAAGGTTGACTGAATATAAAGTCGACCTTCAGCAATACTCTTGATAACTTTTTTACTGATTTTTTTAGTGGTTGGAGTAGTGGGAGTAGTTGTTGCCATAGGATTATTTTATTTTTTAGTGGGTGCAGTTGCAGCTTTTTGTTGAGTTTCAATTTTTGCCCAAGCTTCTTTAGTAAGAGAACCGACTGTTTTCTTTTTACCTTTGCGGGTACGAGAATTAGATTTAGTTCTTTGACCACGAACTGGCAATGAAACAATATGACGAACGCCACGATAACATCTAATTGCTTTTAAACGATCAATGTTTTCACGAATCTCCCTTTTTAGGTCACCTTCGGTTTGAAATTCTTCGAGAGCTTTCATTAAATTACCAATGTTATCACGGGTCAAAGTTTTTATACGGGTATCAAGCTCAATACCGGCTTTTTTGGCTAACTCAATAACATTTTTAGGACCAATACCATAAAAACGAGTTAAAGCTACTTGGGCTCTTTCGTTATCTGGGATTTCAATTCCGGAAATTCTCATAATAAAATTAACCCTGCTTTTGGGTGTGTCTCTTAGTAGAACAAATAACACGTCTAATACCCCGTCGAATGACGATTTTACAATTTTTGCAACGGCGTTTAATACTTGATTTGACTTTCATAAACTTTAGACTTTGGTATTGTAACCCAAACTACTGATAATATCAAAGAGTAAATTGATAAAACATAGACTTAACCACGGTAAGTAATCCGACCTTTATTACCATCGGGTGATAAGACTAAAGAAACGTTGTCTCCGGCAAGACAACGAATGTGATGCATTTTAAGTTTTCCGGCAAGATAACAGACGATTTCACGACCATCTTCAAGCTTAACTCGAAATAATTGGTCGGGAAGGACTTCAGTAACTAGAGCTTTGACTTGTGGATCTTTCATTTATTTTTAATTAATAATATTTAGATTATCTATTGAAATTGTAAAAGCGTTAACATCGGCTCTATGATTATTGTAACTCAACCAACCTACACTTAAAAAATCATCGGAATCATCAATATTAACATAGTCTGAGAACTTACATTCACCTTCCATGTCAAGTAATCCGCCAACAATTTTTTGAAGTACAAATTGATAATCATTACCGTTTACTAATTTATATTTTTTATTTTTATATATTAATTCTTCTTTGCCAATATCTGAATCCTCTATACCCTCAGCTTTCCCTAATTCTCTTTTGGCATATTGAACTGATTTGTCTTGAGGAACAATAATTAATAGGCTCTCGTCACTTAAAACTAATTTATAGTAATCACCAATTTCTGATTGATAATTAACTGAAGTCAGCCTGGATAGGGCTTTGAGTTTTTTAGCTTCACCATTGATAACAATAGTGGTACTAGTACTAGGGTTAGTAATTAATTTATGGAAAAAATCTTCAAAATTTACCATCTTTATTTCACTTTTTCAATTTCGGTAACGATGTCGGCGAAGACTGGTTCAACGGTACGGTTACCATCGACAACAACCATCTTACCGCTTTGTTCATAATGACCTATAATTGGGGAGATAGTATCGTTGTATGATTTCTGACGAGAGGCAACAGCTTCAGCTGAATTATCTGTCCGACTGGCGTCCTGAAAAGATTGACCTAAACGAGTACGGCGAGCCATAATTTCTTCAAAGGTAACACTCAATAGAATTAACAAAGAAAAGGACTGATTTTTTGAAGCCAAATATTGTTCGATAAGCTCCCCCTGGTTTAACATACGAGGAAAACCATCAATGATAAAATTCGAATTATTGATGGATTCAAGTTTGGTGGTTAAAACCCGGAAAGCCAATTCATCCGGAACCCATTTGCCCTGATCAATATATCCCTTGGCTTCAATCCCCAGGGGAGAAGAATTAGAAATTTCATCACGCAGAAGCTGACCCATAGAAAGATGAGTTAAATTGTATTTTTGCGCTATTAACTTTGCTTGAGTCGATTTACCACAGCCACTTGGACCAATTATGAAAAGATTTAATGTCATATTAATAGGTTAATTTTTCGTAGTTGTACATTTGAACTACATTTTCTATTTTACGGTTTAATTCTAAAATAACGGAAACAACAATTATTACCGAGGTACCACCGATACTTAAAGAATTAATTCCGGTGATGCTCTGAATTACTGAGGGAATAACGGCAATTAAAGCTAAAAATACCGCTCCGATAAAAACAACTCGATAGAGTAAATATTCAAGCCTTTTTTCAGTGGCGATTCCGGGACGAATTCCGGGGATAAAACCACCTGATTTACGAAGTTCTTCAGCGACGTCTTTTGGTTTGAAAACGACAGTTGAATAAAAAATTGTAAAAGCAATCACCATTAAGAAATAAACTACTAAATATAGAATACTTGATTGATCAAAGGAGGTGGAAAGATGACGGGCAAAATTGGCAATAGCCGGATTGGAAACCCGACTTAGGGCTTGACCCAAAAGTGCAGGCATGGACACCAGAGATACAGCAAAGATAATTGGCATAACTCCGGCAACATTTACTTTAATTGGCAAATAAGTTGTTTGGGCTCTCTTGGCATAAGAGACCGGAATTCTAAAAACAGCTTCCTCAATGGTAACAACTGCAAAAACAATGGCAATTGCAATAGCAATAAAAAGAATTAAATTGAAAAGAGTTTGGGGATTCGAGAAATCTGCAATACTTAATGATTGAATAGCCGAAATTGGTAAACGGGAAATAATACCGGCAAAAATCATCACCGAGATACCATTACCAACACCAAATTCATTAATTAATTCTCCCAAAAAGATCATAATCATAGTACCGGTAACCATGGAAACAACCAAGGCAACTATCATAAGTAATGGTTGCTGACCAATAATTTTTTGAGAGTTTAAAATTCCATACATAGCTAAAGCCTGAAAAATAGATAAGGGAATAGTGATAATTCGGGTATACTGGTTAATTTTGGCCCGACCATATTCCCCCTCTTTTTGTAACTCTTTTAGTTCCGGAATTACAAAACCCATCAACTGAATCATAATTGAGGCATTAATATAAGGATTCAAACCTAAAGCGGCAATAGAAAAATTGGCTAAGGTACCACCTGAAAAAATGTCAAGTAAGGATAAAAGTTGGTTTTGGGCAAAAAATGATTTTAAAAGAGCAATATTGATGCCCGGGACCGGAATGTGAGCAATAAGACGAAAAAGAACCAAAATTGCCAAAGTAAAAAATATTTTCTTACGAAGTAAGGGAGTTTTTAAACCTTCAGTGTAAAGAGATAAAGACTTTGAGAAATAACTCATGATTCTATCTTACCACCCAAGGCGATGACTTTCGCAGCGGCTTTTTTAGAAAGTTCAACACCTTTGAACGTTAATTTTTTATCAAGAGTACCGGTCGATAGGACTTTAACTTTTTTTGTCAGTTCATGAACAGAAGTACGGGTAATTTTTTCAAAAACCGTTTTTCTTTCAACTGTATCGCCATCCTTGAACCAATTAGAAATCTGAGCAAAAGTAATTATATGAGTATCATCCTTGGGTAATAAACGATGTTTTCCCCTAAGGAAAGGCAATCTTTTTAACCAACCTTTTTTAATTTTGGTTCCGTCAAAAGTTAATTTTCCATGACCTCTGACATTATCACCTTTGGCACCACGACCGGTAGTATGACCACCGACACCAGAACCAATACCACGACCAACACGTTTGGCTGTTTTGGTAACTGTTTTTGTAAGATTAGATAAAATATCCATATTATTTTTTTAGAATCTCTAATGCTTTGAGAGTAGCCCAGACATTAATTGATTTGTTCCGAGAACCAATAATTTTACTAACAATATCCTTGATACCAGCCAATTCGACTACTGAACGAACGGGACCACCGGCAATTAAACCACTTCCCTGTTTTCCGGGTCGAAGCAAAACAATAGCTCCTTTAAATTTTAAAGTAACTTCAGCTGGAATAGTGCCGTTAACTATAGGAACTTCAACTAATGATTTTCGTCCACGGTTGATAGCTTTTTGGATAGCATCAGCAACACTTTTGGCGCGGCCGTGGCCAACACCAACTCTATTTTTCTTGTCACCGGTAACTACAAGAGCGGTGAAGGAAATTTGATTGCCGCCTTTTGTTTTTTTGGAAACACGTTTAATTTCTACGACTTTGTCGGTAAATTCACTGATGATTTTGTTGTCTCTGTCTTGGTACATAATTTATTAAAATTTTAGGCCTCCGGAGCGGGCTCCCTCAGCGAGAGCTTTAACTCGGCCATGATAACGATAAGAACCACGATCAAATCTAATGAAAGATATTTTTTTGACAAGGGCTAATTTGGCTATGGCAGCACCGACAGCAAAAGCCTGTTCGGATTTGGTACCCTTAGTAACAGTAGTTTTAGTAGAAGCAGAAACAAAAGTTTTACCGTGTTTATCGTCAATAATTTGAGCCCATATATGACAGTTGCTACGGAAAACTGAAAGTCGGGGAATAGTGATATTGCTTGAAAGTTTACCTCTGACTCGACGAAGTCGTCTAATTTTAGTGTTGTTAATGATGGTCATATTTTTAGGCTTTAGCGGTCTTACCGGCTTTTAACTTAATAAATTCATTTAGATAACGAATACCCTTACCTTTGTATGGCTCAGGAGTTCTGATTTTTCGGATATTACTGGCAATCTGACCGACGACTTCACGATCACATCCAGAAACAGTAATCTTGGTTTCTTCAGCTACGGAAATAGTAATACCCTCAGGAGCAGTAATATAGACAGGATGAATGTAACCTGCTAAAACAGTAAGTTTGTTGCCGGCAACAGAGGCTTTGTAACCAGTACCGCGGATTTCAAGTTCTTTAATCCAAAACGTAACAACACCCTTGATCATATTGTTGAGATGAGCTCTGACGGAACCATGATTGGATCGGGTTTGTTTATCTTCACCAAATCTTAAAACCTTGACCTGATTATTTTCAATTGTAACTTCGATTTTTTGAGGAAGAGTATATGTTAAGACACCCTTTGGTCCGGTAACTGTGACTAAAGTTGCCTCTGTTTTTACAGTGACGTTCTCAGGAATAATGATGATTTGCCTTCCAATACGTGACATAAATGTTTACCAGATTTCAGCAACCAATTCACCACCAAGTTTCTTGGTGACGGCTTCTCTTTGGGATAGTAAGCCAGTAGAGGTTGAGATAATAATTAACGATTTGGGAGTTTTACCCCAAGGAATAGTTTTTGAAGTGCAGTATAGACGACGTCCAGGACGAGAAAATATTTCGATATCAAGAACTCGAGGTTGACTAATACTGATTAATCTTTCTTCTGAGTGAATAGTGTAGTCGGCAACAAAACCATATTTCTTAAGTTGTTCTAAAATATTCAAGGAAAATTTTGACAATGGAGCCGAAATACTTTTACGGCCGGCGCGACTACCGTTTTTAATTCTGATTAATAAATCACAAGATAATGAATTGATCATATGTTTTACCAGCTGGCTCTTTTAACACCTGGAAGAGCACCAGTATTGGCTAATTTTCTAAAGCATAAACGGCAAAGTCCGAACATACGAATATAAGATCGAGGTCGACCACAAAGCTGACAACGATTGTGATGTCGATTTGAATATTTTAATTTTTTGTCTTCTCGAACTATTTTTGCAGTTGTAGCCATAGTTATTTTTTCTCAAATGGAAAGCCTAGGGTGGATAATAACATTTTTGAATCCTCGATTGAAGAGGCAGAAATACTCATAGTGACCTGAACAGAGCGAATTTTGTTAATGACATCTAAATCAACTTCAGAAAAATATGTTTGATCGTGAATGGTTAGACTATAATTACCCTCTTGGTCAAAAGAACTATCGGGTAAACCTTTAAAATCACGAAGTCGAGGTAAGACAATATTAAAAAGTTTGTAAATAAAATCGTACATGCGAGTGCTACGAAGAGTAACTTTGTAAGCTAAAGGTTCCCCTTCTCGAAGTTTGAAAGCAGCAATTGACTTTTTGGAACGGGCTAAACGAGGTTTTTGACCGGTGATGGCCATTAATTCTTTTTCGGCAGCTGCCAAAACTTCCTTACTGTCACGACCTTCGGAAATACGATAATTTACAACTACTTTTTTAAGTCTTGGTAAAGCATTGGGGTTTTTTGAACCCAAATTTTTGGCCAATTGTTGATTAATTTCTTTAATATAAGTTGACATCATAGGTTTTAAATTTTCTTAGCAACAATTATAGATTTACATTTGCGGCAAATACGGGATTTGTCACCGTTTTTGTCAATAGAATAAGCAACTCTAATTTTCTTTTGACAGTTGGGACAAATTAATATCAATTTCGAGGCTTTTATGGGACGTTCTTTTTCAATAATACTTCCCTTTTGACCCTGACTTGGCTTAACATGTTTTTTAAAAAGATTAAGACCTTTGACAACAACTTCTTCTGATTTTGCAAAAACACGAACGACATCGCCACTACGTCCCTTGTCTTTTCCAATTAGAATTTCAACTTTATCACCTTTTTGAATTTTCATATTAATAGACCTCCTTGGCCATAGAAGCAATCTTGGTAAAACCGGCATCTTTTATTTCACGAGCAATGGGTCCAAAGATACGAGTACCGCGAGGATTTTTTTGAGAATCAATAATAACACAGGCATTGTCGGAAAATCGAATATAAGAACCATCGGTTCGGCCTAATTCTTTTTTGGTACGAACAATAACAGCTTTAACTTTTTCTTTCTTTTTAACTAAACCATTGGGCATAGCTTCTTTAACGACAGCTAAGACAATATCACCGACGCCACATTGTTTGTGCTTGGAACCGACATAAATGTGCATAATCTCGAGAGATTTGGCTCCACAGTTATCGGCAGGTTTGAGGCGGGTTCTTAATTGCAACATATTAGTCGGTTAAACCGGATTTAACAATTTCTAATGTAGTGAATCTTTTTAGTTTACTTAAGGGTCTAGTTTCACGAACTTTGACGGTATCGCCCATTTTAGCTCCCAAATTATTATCAGAGTAGATTTTTTTATTTTTCTTGACGATCTTTTTGTACATAGGATGACGAGAGGTATAGGACAAAGAGACAACAATAGTGTTGGTCATTTTGTCTGAGACAACGACGCCAGTGAATGTTTTACCGGTGTTAATTATTTTATCTGTCATTTTGGTTAAGCAATGTCAAAATTAATGCAATTTCAGATTGAATCTTTTTGAAGACAGAAGTATCTTTTTGGTTGCCCAAATATTGTTTACTTTTGGCCTCAACAAATTTCTTTTTGGCTTCAGCTAAAAGTTGGTGCAACTCTGCTGTGGTTTTTTGCTTGTAGGCAATTTTATCAGTTTTTTTCATAAATTCTAGAGTAAATTATTTTCTTTTAACAACTTTGGTTATAACCGGTAATTTTGCGGCGGCTAAACGAAGGGCCTCATGGGCTGCAACTTCAGTAATTCCGGTAACTTCGAACAAAATTCTACCAGGACGAACAACAGCAACATAACCCTTAACATCACCTTTACCGGCACCCAATGGGGCTCCGGCACCTTTTTGGGTAAAAGGTTTATCGGGAAAAATGCGGATCCAGGTACGACCACTTCTTTTAGTAGCATGAGCAATAGCCCGTCTGGCAGATTCTATTTGATTTGAGGTGATCCAACCACAGGCCATAGATTTTAAACCGTATTCACCAAAAGCAACGAGATTTCCCTGAGAATTACCTCTCATACGACCTCTAAATTGTTTTCGATATTTGGTACGTGATGGTTGCAACATAATTTTAGGCGGTTAAGCAAAGATAAACTTTAACACCAACATAACCGGAACGAGTTAAGCACGGGACTTCGGCATAATCAATATTAGCTTTAATTGTACTTAGGGGAACTTGACCTTGATGAAATTTTTCACGACGACTGATCTCAGCACCATTGATACGACCAGAAAGAACTACCTTAATACCTTTAACACCGGCAGCCATTGATTTCTCAACAGCAGAAAGAACAACTCGGCGATAAGGCATGCGCTTAGCTAATTGGTAAGATATTTTTTCAGCAATTAATTTGGCCGATAAATCAGTATTTCTAAATTCTTCAACCTGAATATCAATATTTGTTTTAGCACTTTGTTTGGTCAAAAGTTTTTGGACTTCGTTTTTGACACTCTCCAATTCTTTACCGCCACGACCGATAACTAAACCGGGGCGGGAAACGATTAAAATCAATTTTATTTTTTTGGCGGAGCGTTCAATACGAATAGTTACAATACCGGCAGAAGACAATCTTTTTTGTAGAGCAGCTCGAATTTTATAGTCTTCAAGTAATAATTCTTTATATCGACCTTTTGAAGCAAACCAAGATGACATCCATTCGGGAGAGTTGGAGTGGGTTTTAAGTCTAAAAGCAATTGGATTAATTTTTTGACCCATAGATTATTTAACTTGACCTTTAACAATTATGATTAAACGACTGTGACGTTTCATGATTACTCCACGGGCAAAATGAGAACCATGAGATTTGTCCATACGTTTAATTTTTGGACCTTCATCGACTTGAATAGAATCGAATTTAAGGCTTTCAGGTGAGAGATTATAGTTGTTTTTAGCGACAGATACAACAGTTTTAAGAGCAGATGTTAAAATTCGAGCAGCTTTGGTGTTAGTTAAAGATAAAGCAACGGTAGCAGCCACAGGACTCATCTTTTTAATGGAATTGGCCATGAGACGTAATTTACGGGGAGATATTTTAATATTTTTATCGGTATATACGGATGATTTAAATTCTGAACCAGCAACAACCGGAGTGCTAACCACTGGAGAGGTTTTCACCTTTTTGGTTGTTTCTTTTTTAACAACGGTTTTTTTAACAATTTCTTTTGCCATATTTTTAGGTCTTTTCAATAACACGTTTAACCACACGACCGTGGCCTTTAAAGGTTCGGGTAAGGGCGAATTCACCTAAACGGTGACCGACCATATCTTCGGTTATGTAAACTTCAATAAATTTGTGACCATTGTGAACTGAGTAGTGATGTCCCACAAAATCCGGGGAAATTTGACTACTACGGGCATAGGTTTTGATAGAGGATCCGTCTGTATTGGCCGTAGTTTTTTTGATTAACTTGGCATCAATGTATGGACCTTTCTTGGAACTTCTAGCCATATTATTTTGAACGATGTTTAATAATTAATTTATTAGAGGCTTTTTTATGCTTACGAGTTTTCTTACCCATAGCAGGTTTACCCCAAGGAGTTTTTGGATTCATACCGATACTGGATCGGCCTTCTCCACCTCCATGTGGATGAGAATGAGGATTTTGAGCGACACCACGAACACTGGGTCGAATACCACGATGTCGGGAATCACCAGCTTTGACTAATTTTTGATTGGAATGATCAGCATTGCCGACTTGGCCAATAGTGGCACAAGCGGTTCCCGGAAACATACGAAGTTCACCGGAAGGAAGTTTTATGGTGATTTTATCACCATCAATTGATTGAATAAAAGCCGCAGAACCGGCAGATTTAATTATTTGAGCACCTTTACCTGCTTGGAACTCCAAACAATGAAGGGCGGTCCCAATTGGAATATTTTTTAGAGGTAATTTATTACCCTCTTTGATGGGGGCGGATTCAGAATAAACAACAACATCGGCAACTTTCATGTTGACGGTAGCTAAGATATAGGCTTTTGAACCATCTTCGTAGGAAAGAAGAGCAATATTGGCGGTACGACCGGGATCATATTCAATACCAATAACCTTGGCTTTAATATCGAGTTTATTTCTCTTCCAATCTATCAAACGAATGAAACGCTTTTGTTCACCACCACGATGGCGAATAGAAACATGGCCTTGAGAATCACGACCACTACGTTTTTTCTTGATAGTTAATAATTTATTTTTCATTTTTTAAAGTCAAAATATCTATTTTTTGATCTTTTTTAACAGTAATAATAGCTTTTTTAAAGTTGGGACGAAGAATGGGTGTTCGAGTCTTCCAATTGCTTTTAACTTTTCCCTTAACAATGAACATATTTACCATTAATGGTTTGATTCCAAATAGAGTTTCAAATTCATGAGCGACTTGACCTTTGGAAGCTTTTAAATCAACGACAAATCCATATTTACCTACAGATTGGGCAGCTATGGCTTTTTCGGTGACTAGGGGTCTTTTAATAATCATGTTTATTTAGTTAATTCTTTTAAAGCTGAAGCGGTAAACATTAAATAATTCTGTCTTGATAAATCATAAGTATTAAGTGATTTAGCTGAAAGAATCTTGATTCCGGGAATGTTCCCGAAAGCGCGTTTGACGCTATCCAAGCTACGACTGGTTATGATACCAATTTTATGGCTATTTGCCAATGATTCGTTTTGTTTTTCTAATTTATCAACAAATGACCAGGCGGCTTTGGTTCTAGGTTCGATAGTAGACAACTTTTCAATAATTAGAATTGATTTGTTGTTGGCAAATTTTGATAAAACTGATTTTAAAGCAGATTGGCGTAATTTTTGAGAAAAATGTTGAGGAGTTTTTTGATCACCTCGAGGACCATGAGCTGAACCACCACCAACGAATTGAGGGGCTTTGGCAGTAGAGTGACGAGCATTACCGGTACCTTTTTGGGCATACATTTTTTTGGTAGTACCAGCAACTTCACCACGGTGTTTGGCAACAGCATGGGCAGCACGTTGATTGTGAAGATAAATTTTAATTGATTGAGCAATTAGTTTCTCGTTAATTTTATATTCAAAAATTTCCTTAGGTAAGGTTATATCTTTGATTTTTTCGGCTTGGATATTATAAAGACTGGCTTTCATATTATTTTTTGGTAATAACCACCCAGGAATTGACGTGACCTGGAACACCGCCAGCGACATAAAGCATATTTTGCTCTTTATCGAATTTGACGATTTTCAAATTAGTAACGGTAGCAGTTGCATTACCATAATGTCCAGGCATTTTTTTACCACGAATAACTTTTCCTGGAGTTTGAGCACCAATAGATCCTGGAGCACGAACACGATCGGAAGCACCACCAGAAACAGGTTGACGATGAAAACCCCAACGTTTGATAACACCGGCAAAACCACGACCTTTTGATTTGCTGGTGGCCGAGACTTCGTCACCGGGAGCAAAAACCAAATCGGCAGTAATTTCTGCCTTAACTTCTGGAATAGTTTCAGTTATTGATTGAAATTCAATAAGTTTATTTTTTGTAGATTTAAGTTGAACAGCTTCGTAGCCATCTTTGGCTAGAGTACGAAGACGATTGACTATTAAAGGTTTGGCCTCTAATACAGTAACCGCGACGCGTTTACCATCATCATTAAAGATGCTGGTCATGAATTTTTTTTGAGTTAAGAATCCGGAAATCATAGTGGTATTACATCTTGACTTCAACTTCAACTCCGGATGGCAAGTCGAGGTGTTGGAGACTATCGACGGTACGAAGATTAGTGCTGAAGATATCGATTAAACGTTTGTGAGTCAATACTTCGTAGTGATCACGGGCATTTTTATCGGTATGAGGACTAGTTAAAACTGTAATTAGCTTACGGGATGTAGGCAATGGAATAGGTCCTTGAACTGTGGCACCGGCAGTAACTGCGGCTTCCACAATCTTGACCGCCGCCTCATCTATGAGACGGTGGTCAAAAGATTTAAGTCTAATACGAATTCTAGTGCCTTTCATTTTTATTTGATGATTCCGGTAATGGCACCAGCACCGACGGTTAATCCACCTTCACGAATAGCGAAGCGGAAACCATTTTCCATAGCAACTGGTTTAATTAATTTTACGGTAACATTGGCATTATCACCTGGCATAACCATTTCAACACCTTCGGGAAGAGTGACTTCACCAGTGACATCGGTGGTTCTGATAAAGACTTGAGGTCGGTAACCAGCAAAGATGGGGGTATGACGTCCACCCTCTTCTTTTTTGAGTAATAAGACTTCAGCTTTGAATTCGGTATGAGGAGTAATGGTACCAACTTTGGCCAAAACTTGACCACGTTCAATGTCATCTTTTTCAATACCTCTTAAGAGTAAACCGACATTGTCACCTGCTTGACCTTGATCAAGAGATTTGTGGAACATTTCCACACCGGTAACAATAGCTTTTTTGGTGGCACGAAGACCAACAATTTCAACTTCATCGTTAACCTTAACAATACCGCGTTCAATTCTACCGGTAGCAACAGTGCCACGACCTTTGATAGAAAAGACATCTTCGATAGGCATTAAGAAAGGCTTATCGAGTTCACGAACAGGTTCAGGAATGAAAGAATCGAGTGCTTCCATCAATTTCTTGATAGATTCAATACCATCAGCTTCGCCGTTGAGAGCCTTGAGAGCAGATCCGCGAACGATTGGAGTGGTATCACCCGGATAACCATACTTGGTTAATAAGTCACGGATTTCCATTTCGACTAAATCCAAAAATTCAGGATCAGTGACGAGATCAACTTTGTTTAAGAAAACAACCAGAGATGGAACATTAACTTGTTTAGCCAAAAGAACGTGTTCACGGGTTTGAGGCATTGGACCATCAGGTGCAGAAACAACGAGAATAGCACCGTCCATTTGAGCGGCACCAGTAATCATGTTTTTGACGTAATCAGCATGCCCAGGACAATCTATGTGAGCGTAGTGACGAGCCTCAGTCTCATATTCAACATGAGAAATAGCAATAGTAACAATTTTGTTAGCATCACGAACGGTACCGCCCTTGGCGATATCGGCGTATGATTTTGCATTACCTTGAATTTTAGTAATAGCCGCAGTTAAGGTAGTTTTACCATGATCAACATGACCAATAGTACCGACATTAACATGGGGTTTGTTTCTTTTATAGACGTCTGCCATATATTTGTTTTTTTTAAAAAATCCGCTTTCCGCGGAAAATTAATAACAATTAATTGTAGCGAAAAATACTTTAGAATTGTATCAGTAAGACACCAGCTTCGCAAGATGGAAATGGAAGCTTTAATGAGACTAAAAGATTATTCGATGATTCTTTGGATAATAGCATAAAAATAGTTCAATTAAAACCCCGCGGCAGCGGGGTTTGAATTTTATCTAGATTGCTTCGGATTACCTCGCAATGACGTCATTCTTTTTTATCAGTGGTTTTGATAGTCAATTTTTCCTGAATGTCTCGGGGAACGGGATCGTAGTGGCTTGGTTCCATGTAGAACGAACCACGACCCTGAGTCAGTGAACGAATGACGGTAGCGTAACCACGAACAGCTTCAAGAGGAATAGTGGCTTCAATAGTAGTAAAACCAAAAGTCTCGGTAGTTCCACCAATTTGACCACGACGGGAAGAAAGGTCACCAATAACAGTACCTAAAAATTCTGATGGACAGGCAACCTCAAATTTCATGATAGGTTCGAGAATTAAAGGTCTGGCTAAGCCAAAAGCATCTTTGATAGCGTAAGAACCGGCTAATTTAAAGGACATTTCGGAAGAATCAACTTCGTGGTATGAACCATCATAAACCGATACTTTAATATCAGTACAGGGATAACCGGCAATAATACCCTTGGCTAAAGTTTCACGGACACCTTTTTCAATAGCAGGAATAAAGTTGGCAGGAATAACACCACCCTTGATAGCATTGACGAATTCAATACCTTCACCGCGGTTTTTTGGTTCGACACGGACTTTACAGTGACCATATTGACCATGACCACCGGATTGGTGAATGTATTTTCCCTCACCCTCCGCATTGGCCGAAATTGTTTCACGATAAGCAACTTGAGGAGCACC
Organism: Candidatus Shapirobacteria bacterium; assembly: GCA_041649835.1. GTDB lineage: Bacteria > Patescibacteriota > Microgenomatia > UBA12405 > UBA12405 > UBA12158. Next base: position 7,696 of record JBAZML010000015.1, on the reverse strand, counting down.
GGTTTTGACACCAACTCCAAACTCTCGCTTTAAACGATCAACAATAATTTCCAAATATAACTCACCCATACCAGCAATAATAGTCTGACCGGTTTCATGATTATAAGAAACTCTAAAGGTTGGATCTTCGGAAGTTAAACGATTGAGGGCAGCACCCATCTTTTCCTGATCATCGGCAGTTTCTGGCTCAATAGATAAAGAAATGACCGGTTCGGAAAATTGAATTGGAGATAGAGATATGGGAGCGTTTTTGTCACAAAGTGTGTCACCGGTAATGGATTCTTTTAGACCAATACAGGCAATGATTTCTCCAGCGTAACCTTCTTCAATACCTTCACGCTTGTCAGCATGCATCAACAATAAACGTCCAATTCTTTCGGATTTTTGCTTGGTTGAGTTATAAACTTCCTGACCGGTTTTAATGGTTCCGGAATAAATACGGACATAGGATAAGGTACCAACATGGGGATCTGATTGAACTTTGAATAAAAGTCCGGAAAAAGGTTCTTTATTTTCCGGTTTTCGTTCGATCTTTTCACCAGTAGTAACATCAAAACCAACAGTGGGAGGCAAATCAATAGGAGAAGGTAAATAATCAACAATGGCGTCAAGAATTGGATGAATACCCTTGTTTCTCCAAGCAGCACCACAAAATACCGGAAATAACTTTCTATCGATAGTTGCCTTACGTAAGGCGGCTTTTAACTCGGGTACAGAAATTTCTTCGTCATTTAAAAACTTCTCCATTAAGGTCTCACTCTCACCGGCAATTTTTTCAACCATGGCAGCACGAGCTTTGGTAGCGGCTTCCATATATTCCGGAGTTACATCTTTGGTGGTAAATTCCATTCCTTCCTCATCCTTATCATAGACAATCATCTTCATTTCCATGAGATCGATAACACCCATGAAGGCGTGTTCTTCACCGATTGGAAGAACAACCGGAACAATAGGACAACGAAGTTTTTGATTGATGGAATCGAGAGTACCCTGAAAAGAAGCACCGACTTTGTCCATTTTATTGACGAAGGCCAAACGGGGAACCTGATATTTGTCTGCCTGTCGCCAAACAGTTTCAGATTGAGCTTGAACACCGGCATTGCCGTCAAAAATCATGATAGCGCCATCCAAAACCCGAAGTGAACGTTCGACCTCGGCAGTAAAATCAACGTGCCCAGGAGTGTCAATGATATTAATACGATAATTCTTGAAAAAAGTGGTAATACAGGCAGATTGAATGGTAATTCCCCTCTCTTTTTCCTGAACCATTGAGTCAGTAGTAGTAGTACCTTCGTCAACAGAACCAATTTTGTGAATCTTACCGGTGTAAAAAAGAAGACGTTCAGTAGTAGTAGTTTTTCCACCATCAATATGGGCAATAATACCGATATTACGGACTTTATCCATGGTAACTATCCGATTTTTAGTGACTTGAATTGCGTCGGCCATAAGTTCAATTATCAATTACGAATTTCAAATTACGAATTGAGTATTTATTAAAAAAATTATTAAAATAAAAAACGGGCATAGAACACCCGCTTTTAGATGGATTATGATATCACGAAAAGATAAGTTTGAATAGGATTTTTAGAAAAAGACTAACTGTTGTTGATGACCCGTTTGAATTGGTAGAACTTGACGGTACCAAAAACGAAAAGAACAAGTCCAAAAATGATTGTAATTATTGCCGGTAATAAAAATTCGGTGGCAGGCTCTTGTCTAATTAAATAGGCTCCTAAAACTAAAAAAGTCAGAGCAGTCCGCCAATAGGATAAGAGGGTTCTTTCGTTAGCTAGATGGGTTCTACCTAAAGCTAAAAAATTTTTCTTGTTACTTTTTGTCTGAGTCTCAAGATTATTCATATTTTAATTTTAACATCCACGGTCTATTTCATTGGTATAATTTGGGAGTGAAAAAACAAAAAATAGCAATTATCGGTGGAGGAATTACCGGATTGGTAGCTGGATATCGGTTGTTACAACAAGGACACTCAATTACAATTTTTGAAAAAAGTGATAATTTGGGTGGATTGTTGGGTGGATTCAAAATTGAAAAAACTAATTTGGAAAAGGCTTATCATCACATTTTTAAGACTGATTTAGAAATAATTGCCTTAATAAAAGAATTGGGACTTGAGAATAAATTAAAATGGTATGAAAGTAAAACTGCCTTATATTACGATAAAACCATTTATCCATTTGCCGGAGCTTTGGATTTATTAAAATTTAAACCATTAAATTTCCTTGATAAGTTAAGATTGGGATTGGTAAAAATTTATTTGGAAAAAGAAAACAATTGGCGAAAGTTTGAAAATGTTTTGGCTTATGAATGGATGAAAAAGTGGTGTGGTATGAATGCTTATAAAGTAGTCTGGGAACCACTTTTAAAGGGAAAATTTAGTAATAGATATCAAAATATTTCTATGGCCTGGATGTGGGCAAGAATTCATACCCGGGGTAATTCCAGTGAAAAGGGGAAGGAATATTTGGGATACATGGAAGGTGGCTTTCAAATAATTATTGATGAGTTGGAAAATAGAATCAAGAAACTTGGCGGAAAGATAGAAATAAACACAAACCTACCCCCTCGTGAACTTGGGAGCTTCCTTGAGGAAGGGAGGCTAAAAGACTTTGATAGGATTATTAGTTCGGCACCTTTGGAAAATGTTGATTACTTGGGAGCAGTGACAATGGTCTTTTCTTCGAAACAGAGCTTAAGTAAATTCTACTGGCACAACATCAATGATGTTGACTCCCCTTTTCTAGCTTTTATTCAACATACAAATTTAATGGGATCAAAAAATTATAATGAAAAAAATATTTACTATTTGGGGACATATTTACCCCAGAATCACAAATATTTTACGTGCAGAGATAACTTAATTGAAAAAGATTTTTTTGATTATCTAAAGAAAATTTTTCCTGAGTTTAATGAAAAGGAAATTGAAGAAAAATATATCTTTAGGTTTAAATACGCTCAGCATATAGTGACGAGAAATTATCAAGAAAAGATTGAAAGCTATAAATCGGATAATAAAATAATTCATGTTAATTTTGCGCAAATATATCCGGAAGACAGAGGTGTTAACTATGCTGTTAGAGAAGGAGAAAAGGTAGCTAAATTGTGATTAATAAAGACGCGAGATAAATGAGCCATTGTTTCTAGATCAAATTTTCCGGATAAAATACTGTCAACAGTCTCTCTTAAGGTTAACGTTTGAAAATGGCTTTTATTGGGAAGATCTGAAATATTTTCAAGCGGACTAATAGTGGTCATTGAACTTATCCAAGATTTACCGGTATCAGAAAATCCAAAACCACCAATCCGGTGACCAACTGGAACCGGTGAATAAGGCAAGATTAAACGATGTTGTTGATGGAGATAATCATAGAAATCAGTGAAAACAATTTGTTGATCAGAAAGAGAATCGTTCAATTTGAGATGACCATCTTTTAGGAGAGCAAAAAAAAGTGAGGCTTGAGAAATATTATCAACAATTTCGCCGTACCTTAAGGCTTCATACACTTCAGTGGGACTTATAATTTTGGGCTCAACAAATTCTTTTGTGTCTTCAATGGTTTTTTTTGAGGAATGATCGTCTTGAGAATACTCGACTGATACTTCATAAATATCTATTCGAGAATAATCACCCAGTCTGGATGGATCGGCAATCATAGTAGTCTCACCAATAAACTGATCAGAATGTAAATCAATACCAATGTTGTCTTCAATCCGTTCAGGTTTGAAACCAAAACAACGAGGAGGATTATATTTTAAAGTGATTCCAATTGAAGGTCGGTATTCCTCATTGGCTAGTACAAAATTTCCCCGCCCGTCGCGAATGATAAAAACTGAGGCTTCGCCATGGGTGATAAATTCTTCAGGTAAAAGCTCGGGGTGATGAACTGTACGGTCATTTATGGTTACCGGAAAACTACTACCATCAGCAATGGTATATTTTTCGGTCGTAAAATAGGGTGAATTATCAACGACAATATTTTTATCGGTTATTTTTCCAACTGGTACCGGTTCTGTGGAAGCCATCTTTATATCCGGAGGAAGCAGATAAGCAACCGAATATTTGGGGATAAAATCGGGATTTTCAACAATAATTTTAAAGGGTTTTTCGATTTTTTGACCGTCATCAGACCAGGTAAGATCAAATAGAATTTGAGACCGACCGCCGCCAATGTCAATAACTTCTGAAAGTCTGGCAAAATTAGGAAAATCTGAATTAGTTTCTGGACCGGATATAATGCCGGAAAAAAAATCTGGGGTTTGAAAAAGATCTTCAAAAATATTTTTTATAGCTGAAAGGGCTTGACGGTTGTCAGCAGTTGGAGAAATATCGATTTTATATGGCTGAAAACGACGATCAAAATAATGGTTACTTGTCCGAACACTTTCGTCACCAAAACTACTGGGGTCAACTGATTCGGTATATCTTTTTCCATCAATAAGATGCCGTTTTTGACTGTCATTGGGAATTCCTTCGGCGACTTTGACTTGAAGAAGAGGAATTGGTTCGAAGGGATTAGCTTGACTTTCATCGAAGTTACGGATAACGACACAATTAATCGGAGTGTCTAAAAAACAAGAGAGAAGATAGCGGTGATGACCACTGATGAGCTTTTTATCACCATTTTGATATTCTTCAAAAACCGGAGGTTCAAGTTGAGCAATAGTTTTTTGAAAGTCATCAGTAACAGAGATTTTTCCGGATAAGTTGAAAAAATCGACACCTAAATATCTTAACCAAGAAGCATATTCAGCTAGATTATTTATTCTTGATTCCTGAACATAGGACTGAGTCAAAAATATTTTATCAGGATTGTCAGACGAACTAATGGTCTCAAGACTAATAACAGCATTCTGATATGGGTGATCACCGGCATAGGTGGTAATTTGACGAAATTTTTCCAGATATTCCGGACCGGCTTCTGTATGAACGTGAGGAGAAATTTCCGGTGAAAGAGGTGGCAAATCGTGATGATTTTGGACAGTCAAAAATGAACGTGAAGTTTGCAAATTTATCGACTGTTCAGACATTTAATTGAGTATAGCATTATGCTAGAATCAGGTGTGGTCAATCAAACTTGGAAAGAAATATTAACAAATAAGTTAGAACATTTTGCCTGGTTTAAAAATTCTGTTTCGGAGGTAAAAAAACAGTTACTTCTTTTGGGTGAAGCCAATCCGTCACTAATTGAAAAAATTATAAAGTTTGAAAGTTCTGGAAAAAATATTGAAGTTTTGAAAATTAATAAAATATTGTTGACAAAAAACTTAGTAATTCTTGATTTCCAATTAAGATCCACCCTAAACAATCAACTGTCAAATAAAGAAATCGTATTGGAAAAAGAAATTGATACAGAAATGGGCCAAGGCTTAATTTTCGTTAGTAGTCAGGGAAAAATTGAGTGGATAATAACCGAAAATAATCTTGGTAGTATTAAAATGAAATTTCCGTCATTTTCAACAGGAAAAACATTGTATCTACCAGCAAAATTGGAAAAATGGTTAAAAAATACTTTTAATGAAAAAGAGATTATTATTTCGAAATTCATTGATTTGGGAGAAACTGAAACTTTAATTTTTGCAGCCATAATTGATTCTCAAAACCAAACCGAAGTAAATTTAAATGAAAGTTATGAAATATATAAGATAAATGAAATTGACAAGATTATTGAAGAAAGTAAAGATTCTATTGTAATTTCCGTACTATCTAGACTAAAACTAAAAAAGGTGATATAATATAGGATATGGATATCTTATGTTCAAGAAATAACTATATCAGAAATGAAGCTGAAAAAATGCTGCGAAGCAGAAAATGGTTTCAAACTTCGACCAAGGAAATACAAAATAAAATTTTGACTATACCGGAAATCTTTAACGGTTTTTTAAATGATTTGGCTGACAGACAAGAAAATTTTGATGATTTTGAAACGTTGAGAATGGTGGATTTCAATTACAATGATCATTTTGCCCATAGCGTATTTGAAGTTAAATCTAATTTTACCGGAATTACCGGTCAAAAAGTATATACTGCTTGGAAAAAAGGAAGTTACCACAGTATGAGAGGAATTTTGCTTTTGGAAACTAATGGTAGAATTTCCCACTTTTTAGTTAGAAATTGTCAAAGATATGCAGTTGGAGAGGAAATATCTGAATCAATCGGAAGTATCCATCCGCCAATGGATTTGATAATGGGAGGGAAAATTCCCACTATGTATCTGGAACAAGAATTAAAAAATATGACAAGATTACCAAAAGTGGAAATTAACCGGTATTTTGATTTGGGAAAAATCTATCCAGATCCATCAATGTCAGATAATATTGTTAGTTTGTTTGCAGTAACTACAAAAATTAATAATATAGAAGAAATATCCAAACATTTTGAAAATAAAAAATATGACGACAAAGGATATTCTTTTAGTTTTGAAGTAATTCAGATTGAGAAACTCCTTGATTTCTTGTCAAAAACAAATGATGCTTTTTTGCTGTCTATTTTTGGAAGATTACAGGCTTTGAATGTAATTAATCTCTAACTTGAAAATTGACATTATAAGATATTCCTGATAAAATCGCCAAGACTTATAAAGTCGGTGTTAAAACAAGCCAAAAGCTTGGACTTTAAAATAAAGATCTGTTTTTTACGCAACATTGAATATGTTTTCGGAAGCTTGAGCTGGATTCCCTATTTATTTTTTCATTTTATCAATAACCCCATGGCGGGGTATTTTTGATATGTGTTTTTGAAGGCACAGATAAATCCCCTATTTTAGGGGACTTCTTTGTGCCTTTTAAGGCAAATAATGAAAGGAGAGAAAAGGAAAAATAGTTTTTTGGGAGAAACATCCCTATATCAACCCGATTCATCGAATCGGATCAAAAGCTTGTTCAAAGAGAAAAGGAAAAGGTAAAAATCATGAAGACAACAAATAAGGTTGCTTTACTTTCAAGTACGGTCGTGCCTCAAGGGGCAGTCAATCCATGGAATCTGATTTCAAGTATATTAAAAGATGGAATTCAGTTTTTCATGGAAAACCCAGGTATGGGTCTCAAAGCCGCATATCGCCAAGTTCTTAAGGTCGACGGAACACCTTCTCATTGTCAAATGGTACTAGAACATAAGGGAGGAGTAATTGCAGTCTGCACAACGGCCGATTTTTCAAAAATTGGTTTTTTGCCGGAGGCAGTGCGTATTCAGGGTGTTTTTGATGAATTCCCTCGTGGTTTTAAAAATGTTGAACCACTTGGCGGAATTGAGACCAGCGAAGAAGCATTGCTGCGTGAAATGGCCGAAAAAAATGAGGCAAATGTACATATTCGCCGCTTCTTATCACTGGCCAAAAGTGTCAACGTCGACAATGCCTTGATTGAACATCCTGTCACAGGCGATGGAAATGACCGAACTGCTGGCGGTAATGATTTTTATTTGGTTATTTTTCCGAATGAAGATCTGGAAAGCACTGATGGTAGTACCTGGACCATAAAGCCGACGGTTACCGTTGATAAAAAAATGAGCGGAATGGTTTTCGTGGAAATGGATGATTTCAATCCACTTGAACACTATGGTTTCGGTATTGATGGCTTCGCGTTGACCGGCTGGTTGTTGTTCAAAAACTGGATGCATAAAAACATGCCTCCAAAAACACCCAGCGTGGACCAGGCATTGGAACAACTTCGACTAGCT
>JBAZML010000014.1:0-29635 GCA_041649835.1 Candidatus Shapirobacteria bacterium | reverse complement strand
TTTCTTTTTTTGAGTAATAGAGGGGTAGTGGTAATGGAAAAACAATCAGAACCGGCACCGGAACCATAAGAGGCCATAAAAATTTTGTCACCAGCTTGGGCATTTTCTAAAACATTGGCCAAAGATATCAATGAGGCACCACTATAGGGATTGCCAATGGTTTCGACTAATAAACTATGTTGTAACTGTGAGGGAGTAAAACCAAGCATGGCGGCAACTTTTTGTGGAAATTTTTTGTTGGGTGAGTGAAAAATAGCCCAATCATAATCGACAGCAGTAGTTTTGGTTTTTTCAAAAAGAAGACGGGAACTTTGAATAATTTGAGTAAAATAGGCGGGTTCACCACTGAATCTGCCGGCATGGGTAGGATAAGATTCTCCCTCTCGTCTCCAAAAATCAGGAGTGTCAGAAGATGAAGAAAAAGTGCAATTTATTTTGGCTAACCATTGTTTGGAATCATTACTTAATATCAAAGCCCCGGCACCGGAACCGGCGGTATATTCCAAGACATCAGAAGGTCTTGCTTGAGATTTATCGCTACCTACGGCTAAACCGCTGTTTATCATCCCTGACTCGATGAGAGCAGAAACAACCTGAATGGCAGCAGTACCTGCCTTACAGGCAAATTCTAAATCGGCACTAAAGTATTCACTACCCATCCGAAGCATGTCGGCCAAAATAGTACTCGAAGGTTTGACAGCATAGGGAAAGGACTCACTTCCCATAAAACAGGCACCTAATTTAGTGGGGACGATATCCGACATATTCAGGGCAGTGAGAGCCGCCTCTGAGGCCATGGTAATACAGTCCTCGTCATTGGAAGCAATGGCTTTTTTGACAACACCAAGGGCGGAGGCAATTTGGGGACCATTTTTGTGCCAAGTAGCAGCAATTTCATCGGTGGTAATCCGGTGATGAGGGACATAGGCGCCAAAACCGGCAATACCCACTTGGGTTAACTTCTGATAGTTGATCATTTTTTTCCTTTTCCTAATTTTTGATGAGCGGAAACTAAATCTCCCGAAGCCAGAGCGGCAGTCAGAGATAATTCTCCGGTTAAAACAGCTGCAGCAATAATTTCTGAAAATTTTAAAACGTCATAAGGACGCTTCCCAAAATTAAGAAGATCTAAGGCCTCGGTCTGAGTAGGTAAGGTGGTTCCCCCACCGACAGTACCGACAATTAGAGAAGGTAAATAAACACTGAAATAGAGATGGCCATCACTATCAACTTCAGCCTCGGTAATACCCATGGATGATTCGGAAACATGGGCAGCATCCTGGCCGGTGGACAGAAAAAGAGCAGCAATAACATTGGCAAAATGAGCATTAAAACCAAGAGAACCGGCAATAATGGATCCAAGTTGAGATTTTTGTTTGACAATTTCAACAATTTTTTCCGGGCTAGTCTTGAGAACTTTTAAACAGGTGTGGTAATCAATAGTAGCTTCAGCCCAAACTTTTTTGCCACGACCACGGATAAAAGATACCCAAGTGGCTTTTTTATCGGAACAATAATTGCCGGAAATGGCGAGACATTTGACGTGATATTTAGTTTCAATATACTGACTGATTTTTTCTGAAGCCTTCGTCACCATATTCATCCCCATGGCCTCCGCCGTATCAAAAGAAAAACGAAGCCATAAATTTTTACCAACAATTTGATCTTCAAACCCTAAAAGAGCGATGTGGCTGGAGGTGGAGAGAGCCAAGTCGTTTAATTTTGGTAATGTTTTTTTGAGATCGGCAACAATTTTTTGAGATTCGGTGACACCCTTGGTTTTAAAAAGAGGGGCACGGGTAATGCCGACATTATCGACAAAAGTGTTGATACCTCCCTGATAAGTAGCCTTGCAGCCGCGGTTAACGCTAGCGATAAGAGCCCCTTCAGTGGTGGTAAGAGGAAGATAGTAATCATGAGAGGATTTGTTTTGATTAATTTTCAGAGGACCGGCAATACCGAGAGGAATCTGAGTGGCACCAACAAAGTTTTCACAATTTTTATCTGCAACATCATCAGAAGTAATGATAGTGTTACGAATATTTTTTAAGACAAAATCATCAAGAGTAATCATAGGTCGCTAATGATTTGGTCGTATGTTTATCCGAAATTCCTCTGACTAGTGATTATTTTTTCGATATTTGGCCAATTTCCGTTAAATAGTTTCCAAGCTTTGGTTCAATATTAAATCCTCCGTTCCCGATGAATCGGGACCACCTCCTTTGAGGAAAGGAGGCTAAAAAAGTTTTTTATGACAATTTTATGTTTTTGATAAAAGTATCGAGTTTTGAATCGATATTATTTTGATTTATTTCGGTATTGGTCCAGCCGACAGAAGCCAGACAATTTTTGCCGGTAATTTTTTCAAAGATGGTAACAGTTTTATCCACAGGACCACCGCCAGAGGTAACAAAAACGGCAGCTTTTTTGATTTTATTTAAATTCTGCGTCAGATAGGTGCGAAAAGCGGGAGTGGAAGAGCCAGCCCAAACTGGAGTGCCGATGATAACCAAATCGTAATCAGCGGGATTTTTGGTAACGGTGATTTCGGTTAAATTTTCTTTCATGGCATCGCGACCACCGAAGATAAAACCAAGGAATCCTTTTCGATTTTTTTGATCAATAATTTCATCAATATCGGCATGTAATTTTTGGGCAATTAGTTCACCCATTCTTTTGGTATTTCCTGTTCGGGAATAATAGACGATAAGAGTTTTCATAGGAGGATTATAATTGAATCATGGAAAATTGTAATATCAGACCGATTACTTTAGAAGACTTCGCCACCATTAGAGAAATTGATATTGAGACTCAAATTCAATATCTAGGACAAGAAAAATGGGAGCAGTTAACACCAGAAGAAAAAGAAGAACATCTGGTAGTTTCGGAAAGCAATTTTGAAGAGTTTGTAAAAAATAGATTATGTTTTTTAGCACAAACTGGTGGAAAAGTTATTGGATTTATTTTGGCTTATGAAACTGTGCCTATATATGGGGAAGTTTATTGTAGATACATTGGTATCTCCCCCGAGCGGCAAGGAAAAGGAATTGGGATAAGGCTATTTGAAAAACTAATAGAGGCGGCAAGAGACAACAAAATGAAAAAAATATGGAGTTTGATAAATCCCGATAATCCCAATTCAATCAAGGCTCACGAGCGAGTCGGTTTTGAAATAAGAGATCGAAAAGAAGCGGAGTATAAAATTTAGATAAGAGAATTAAATTATTATTTTAAAACTGTATTTCTCTTTTCCAGAACACCTTATTTTTTGTGGAAATGAATGATGAGAAAATAGATATCCATAAACGGCGGTTATTAGCCGCCGTTTATTTCTGAAACCAACAATTTTTACAAATGTCTTTTCAGGACTTCAAGCTGGACCAAATCGTAACAACTTCTCCACGTAGAAATATCTTTGCCCATTCTATTTGGGTTGTTTATTTGTTTAGCCTGTTCTCCAATTCTTGACGCAAGCTCATATTTTAATTCTTCAAAAAATCTATATGGGTTTTCCTTCCATTTACATTTTTCTGCAGAACAATCGACTAAATTTCTAAAAGAAGCTAAAATTGGATAGATAAAACCGGCAGGAATTCTGTATCCAGATTTTTCACCAGTAAACTTTAATACCTCTGGAAGATATCTTGGTTTACCATCAATTTTAACCACGCCTGTTAAACCACCGAATTTACCTTTTAAATGGTTATACGCCTCTGGTAATTCCATGTAAATACTATCTCTTAGGTCAAGAATTTCCGGAAGAAGAGGTATGTATTTCTTCAATTCGTCTAAATGCTCCCTGTAGTGGTTAACAACTGCCGCTTTTGAAGAATACGCAATGGTAGGATGTTTTTTATCATCAAAATTTGTGTTATCAAAACAGACAAAATATGAGAGAATCTCCTTAATATCTATAGTTTTGTTTGAATTATCGTCGTTGAGCTCATATTCTTTATAAGAGATGTTGTCAGAATAAAACTTTCCTGCGAGAATTTCTTTAATAGGCTCATATAACTTATTAAGCTCATCAAGACTCTGTTGCTTTACTTGAATTGAAGTATTTCTTGCTTCGACAATTTTTACAGCAGATTCTAAATCATTGATTCCTTCCAATATCTCTACTTTTATAAATGCATTGATACCTTCTTTTTCTTCCTCGCTTAAATCGGCCAGATATTCTTGAATAACTTTAAAAGTATGTCCTCCGTCAAGGAGTCCATGAATCGCTTTTTCTGACATTTCAAGACTTACAATATTATTCTTATTGTCGAAATCAACACTTGAAGCAAGTAAAGTTAAGCCGCGGTTCTTAAACAAAAACCATTCCGGATCGTCGATTAAAGTATCTTTTATTTTGGTGGCAACAAGTGACGACGTTTTGGGATCTCTGGGGTTAATTTCTGTCCAATCCCCAATATCGACTGGCAAATCAATTATTGATAATATTGCAGAATAAATATTTCCTGAATCTAAAATATTATCATTATCTGTTGTATTTTGGAAAATTGATTTTCCATCGTATACTTTTCGAAATATTTTTACCGGAAATTTAATTAGAGTACTACTTGAGTTGTTCATTTTTTTAGGTTTAAATAATAAAAAAACTTGCTTCCGCAAGTGTTTAGTATTTAATCCCTACAAATTTTAGATTAGTTTTACTAAACCTTTTCCGAGGTTACCCTACGGACATCACAGCTTTCACTACTGACGATTGACTCGCGGAGATGTCAATATTGGTATATTCTCACCAATTACCGTTATTGTCAAATAAGTATTGTTTTCGGGTTTTATTCGGCGTAATATTTATTTATGGAACCATATTTTAAAGAGAAAAACTTTTGTTTATACCAGGGAGATTGTCTAAATGTTTTAAAGAAAATTAAGGATAATTCCGTGGATATGATATTTGCAGACCCACCCTATTTTCTCTCTAATGGAACTTTTACTTGTCAAAATGGAAAAATGGTCAGCGTCAAAAAAGCTGAATGGGATATGGGAAAGGGGTTAGAAGAAAATTTGAAATTTCACATTGCTTGGATTACAGAATGTAAAAGAATATTAAAACCAAATGGAACAATATGGATTAGCGGAACCTATCACTCCATTTATCAATGTGGGTATGCCCTACAACTTAACGATTATCGGATTTTAAATGAAATTGTTTGGTATAAACCAAATGCCTCCCCCAACCTAAGTTGCAGGTTTTTTACGGCTAGTCACGAGACATTGATTTGGGCTAGAAAAGAGAAAAAAGGAGTTCATACCTTTAATTATAATTTAATAAAAAATTCTGATTGGCCAGATGATTTTTTAAAAAAGAAAGGTTTTCAAATGAGATCGGTTTGGGCTATTTATACACCCAAAAGAGAAGAAAAAACTTTTGGAAAACATCCAACTCAAAAATCTTTGGACTTATTGAATAGAATTATATTATCGAGTACAAAAGAAGGTGATATTGTTCTCGATCCTTTTACAGGTAGTTCAACAACAGGGATAGCTGCAATTGCACATGGACGTAAATTTATGGGAATAGATATTGAGAAAGATTATCTTGATTTATCGATAAAAAGATTTGAGAAATTGTCTAAAGAAAAGTTATTACCAAGTCAATTCATCTAAAATATTTTCTTCAAGCATTTTTAGATTAAAAATGTAATCGTTATGGTTATATGTTTCTTCTAAATAACTCTTTGTTGATTGCCAACCAAATCCATCTGTAATCCAAATAAAATCAATATTTTGTTCTTTGAGCTCATTAAATAAATTTTGGAATTCCACACTTACGGTTTTAAGCTTCGAACCATTACCATTATAAAAATTTGTTTCAAATAGTTTTATTGCCTTGTTAATTGGGTTATATATAGCAAAGTCAAAACTTCTTTTTGATTTATCTACTTTAATATCTGCACCCCATTTCTTTTTGATTGTAGTGGCTCTAGCTTGAGATAAAAATTCAAAATTATTTTTATTGCAGAAATTCTTTATATATAATCCAACTATTTCTTCCATTAATTTTCCACCTCTATTTTTTCTACCATTACTGTCAAGACCTACCTCTACACCTAAAACATAATCAACTAAATTTTTTATTCCATCTTTTTGAAATAGCCTAACAAGACCAGTATTTTCAATAAATTTGTAGTATTTTTCAGAATTCTCTTTATTTTTATTAAAATCAAAGAACTCGGAATCTTTTGTAACTTTGTCAAAAATTTCTATTTTTTTATCTCTAACAGCAATAAGTATTGGCAGTGCATTAACAATATCTTGATTAGAACTGTATAGTTTATAAAATTCTTCCTTTAAATTATTTTTACCTAACAAATAATTTAACTTGTTGAGACTAATTTCTAAATCTTCTTTACCAGAAAAAACTTTTTTCCAATTTACAAAATAATCCCAAGTTTTAATAGAACTTTTAAAACCACTGATTAATAAATTAAAATTTTTGTTCATCTGTTGTATAGTTGGTGACGACAACTTCCTGTATTTTACCCCTTTTCTCACCATTACTATTGATCGATCTGGCGGCGTAGCGGTAGTTAATATGAAATTCTTTATATAATTTTTCAATAAAGGGTGTGTGTGAATTGCTCAACATAACAGAACAACCTCTTTTTACTAAGTCAGTAAAGACATCTTTTAATTTTTTTTGTTCTGCTTCACCAAATGAATTTTTTGAATAACCAGTGAAGTTTGAAGTCGCATTGATTGGATAGTAGGGAGGATCGAAATAAATCAAATCACCTTTTTTACATTCTTTGACTGAGTCTTCAAAAGAGAGATTTGTAATTTCTGTATTTTTTAGACATTTTGAAACAGCGAGAATATTTTCTTTATCACAAATGGTGGGATTTTTTTGATCGCCAAAAGGAATGTTATATTCCCCTTTGGAATTTTCCCTGTACATACCATTAAAACAGGTTTTGTTTAGAAAGATTAAATAGGCGGCAGTGGTCGTGTCATCTATTTTTCTCTCATTATATTTTCTTCTAGTCGAAATAAAATAATCCCTTTGCTTTTCTAATGAAAGTTTTTTATATTCTTTTTCGATATTTTTTAGTTCAGAAATTAGTTTTTGGGGATTTTCCTTGATTTGAATATAGGCTGTAATCAATTTTTTGTTTATGTCGTTAATAGAGGAAGTTTTTACTTCATATTTTTGAATTACCTCGTAAAACAATGCTCCACCACCAACAAAAGGTTCATAATAATTGTTGAACTTCTTAGGAAACATCTCAACAAGCTCAGGGACAAGTTTAGTTTTACCTCCTACCCACTTTAAAAACGGCTTTGCGATCATCTATATATTTTATACACTATTTTATTAATTTATTTCTCTACCTGTACAATTTTCATCCAATCGGCGGGAAGAGGGCGAGGACTATAATAGGTTAATGTTAAATCAAATAATTCAGGTTTTTTTGGCCGTGGTGGACTGGTTTGTGAGATTTTTTGTGATGGCAGTTAATTGGCTGTATGGATTGCTGTTGGGGATTTTTAGAGGATAAAAAATTTTTCACCCCTATTATTTTCTTCCAATCGACGTTGACCCAGAAACTCTGGCAAAATTTCTCAAATTCGTATTTTAGTAATAGTTTTTTATAATCCGGATTGAGCTTTGTATAGATTCCACATCACCAAAGCTGAAACGACGACTATGATAATCAAAAAAACTACTACTACCGACTTTGTTTTTTTACTTTCCGGCATAACTAAATTATATACTAGAAAATATTTGTTTCTCTATCTGTACGATTCTCGTTTCTCCATCTTTAACCCAGAGATATTGATAGTTGGTGAGGGGGAGGATTTTGACACCTTCGGTGTACATCGAGGGGGCGCCACGAAGGTACTCGGCTTTAAAAATTTCACTACCCCAATGGGGCAAAATAGCGATGTCAACAAGGCCAAGACCGGTGGATTTTAAATCGGGAGCCTTACTTCGGTCATCAATTTCAGAAATTAAATCAATACGGAGGCCGGCAATCATGGAACCGGCACTGGAACCAATATAGATAACACCCTCGTTTAATTTTCTTTTGATAATTTCGTCACAACCAGTTTTGATGACCTGGTCTAAAAGATAAAAAGTATTGCCACCACAAAAATAAATGAGATTTTTATCGGTTAATTTTGCCTCTATATCTCCGGATGTCATATCTTTTATAGAAAATTCATCGACAACAAAACCAACTTTTTCCAAGCCTTCTTTTTCATCCCTGACCCACCAATGATCCCCCACCTCAACCTCGGCGGCAGTATTGATAAAGGCAACATTGTAGCTACTCGGAGCTTTTGGTAATTTGGTGACAATATCACTAATGACATAATCAGAGGCGGAGGTTAAAAAGAGTTGCATGAGTCAATTATAAACTGTTCAATTTGTTGGCCAGAGAATTCTGCTCGGTGCCGAGGGCTTCATCCTTGTAGGTGTAGGCCACCTGCTCGTCACTAAGCCACTGGTTTTTATCCATCTTGGCCACAATGGCCTCAATATTGGTAACGCGGATGGAAATTATGTCATTGATACGGTCGTAGTCGGATTTGTGCTTTTCATAAATCGGACCCCATTCTTTTACTTTTTGCCAAGAGCCTTGAATATCTTTTAGATTATTTAGAGCTGCCCTCCAACCTTCAATATCCTCCTTTTTGTAATTTGGGGGAACATAACCGGCAAAATGTTGAACAATTACCTGGGTAGGACAACCATTCATCTCGCCCTCAACTTCGGCAATACCAACTTCCTGATAAGTTTTGTCGGTTAAAAATTTGACCGATTCGGGAAATTCAAATTGATTGTCAATCAACTCTGTCTCATCAAAATAGCCCTGAGTGGGAGCTTCACCATAAACAATATTGGAGTATTTGGCATCACGCATAGCCCGGGCCATGGTGTAACCACTTTGAGTAGCTTCAAAAGAAAAATCGTCATACTTGATAATCGTTTCCCCTCTTTTGGTAGCCGAAACTTCAAGTTTTGGCTGATATTTTAATTCTTTGACACCGGCGGCTTTTCTTTTTTCATTTAAGATGGCCAAATATTTTTCTTTATCTAATTTTATTTTTGAAGATTCGTCCAGGTCGAGAGAGGTATCCCGCCAGGCTTTATCATAAACACCGGTCTGATCCTTGAGAGGAAGAACGTGGTTGATGGCGCTAATTTTAATAAAACCAATTTCCCGAGAGTCACCACTACCCTTACGGTTGTCACCCATCACAAAAATGGAGTCTTGAGGGACAACAACTTTTTGACATTCACTTAAAAAGGCTTCACCAAAAGTAGAACGGGCGCGGGCAATATAGGGTTCCTTTAGAGCTTCGCCGTTGCGATAAACAATACCACCTCGAATCTCCAGACTGTCACCCGGCATACCGATAATTCTTTTGACCCAACCGGAAGGCCGACCATACAT
This sequence comes from Candidatus Shapirobacteria bacterium, assembly GCA_041649835.1. GTDB lineage: Bacteria > Patescibacteriota > Microgenomatia > UBA12405 > UBA12405 > UBA12158. Next base: position 20,219 of record JBAZML010000014.1, on the reverse strand, counting down.
TTCCTGTCCTACGGCCCGAATTTTTTCATCTTCAATAACCACAATGTCACCATGACCGATTTGATATCCAAAAAATCTTTTTCCCTTGATTTCAATCCCATTAGGATAGGGAATCATTCCCGAAGAACCGACAATTTCTTCCGATAATTCTTTGTCAGTTTTACCGTGACCCTTGGGAAAAGTTGGATACATTGATCCGGTTCCGGAAATAGTAATAATGTCGGTGCCCAAACCCATGGCCTCCTTGGCCAGACTACCGACAGCAAAATAGCCGCCAGCCCAGATGGGTAAAAGAATGAAAATTATAAAAACACATGATGCCAAACGGGCAAGAATTTTTTGGGGACGGGTGGAGGGTTTTAGGGCCTGAATAAAAAGATAGAGAGGTAGAACCGAAAGGGTAAAGAATAATTTAAAGAGAAATAGAAAAAAAATTTGCCGTTTCTCAGAGTTTCGTCTCAACAAATGAGCAGTCAGAGCGATTAGTCCAATTAAAAAAACTAAAACTCCAAAAGTAATAAAACCAAGAAGCAAAAAACCGTAGACATCGGGGGCTTTATCAAACATTTCATTTCTGACTCCAACCACATAACCCAAAACGGAAAAAACGGCGACGATACAAATTACCCAGATAATGGCCGATATTTTGGTAATCTTTTTGAGCAATTTTTTTACGAAGAATGATGAATATGAAGAAGGACAACAAAATTATACATAAAATTAGGACCGAACACAGAGGTCTTCGCGGATAAGATTTTTTATTTCTAAATTACTGCCTCTAACCATAATTCTGGTAATGGGAAAAGACCAGTCAACCTCATCAAGACGAAGAACCAGCTGTCGACGGGTTTCCGGGACTAATATATTTTGAGAATCTTTACACACGGTAATATGGGGATGAAAGGGAAAATTGTCACCTTTTCCAAACTGGTCAATTAGCTGATCGTGAAAAATTCCCAGATCCGAAGGAGGGGTGGGAACCTGTAAGAAGATAGTGCTGCCATTAAAATCGCCATATCCGTGAATATTGAGGGTTTGGCCCCTAATCAGGGGTAACATTGGTTTTGTTTCTTCATAGACCCGATTGAGGTCAGATCTAAATTGACCACCAAGATATAAAAGAGTGATATGGGGATGAAAAGCAGTTAGTTCCAAGCGAGAATCAATTTCCCTGACATCCGACAATAGCTTTCCGAATTCCGGGTTTAATTTTTGGGGCAAAGGAATACCGACGTAGCACGAGTTATACTCTTTCATGGGTGAGATGTGTGGATTGGGGATTAAACTGTTTTCATAGCCAACTATGAATAGTTTACACCTAAACTTACGGAAATGTTGAATTGATGTCCAAATTGTAACAACAAATATATTGATACGAACAAAGTTAGTAATAATTCGATGGTAAAATAGCCTATTAATCAGTAATTATTAAAATGGTCTAATTAAAATAATATTAAGCTTCTCCGGCCGGATTTTGACCGACTTTTTATTATTTTTACAAACCAATGATTACTGAAAAAATTAACGAAAATTCCCAACGAAATAAGAGCGATATCTTAATAGGGATATATATTTTTTGTATTGTAGCGGCAGAATTGATGGGTTCAAAAAGCTTTCCGATTGCAAAGATAGGAACTTTTAATCTTAGCGGAGCGATGGGAATGTTTTTGATACCCTGGATTTATTCAATCAACGATATTTTTACCGAGGTTTACGGACACGAAAGAACCAAAAATCTGGCAAAACTGTCAGTATTGATTGTTTTTTTAATTGTAATTTTTTCGGCACTGGCTATTGCCCTGCCGCCATCAGCCAGATTTTTACCGATGGAAGAAAGCTACCATAAAATATTTTTTCAATCGATTAGAATTTCTGTGGCCAGCCTGATGGCAATGGCAATTTCAAACTTTTTGGATATCGCTATTTTTGTAAAGTTGAAAAGAAAAATGGGGAAAAGTAAACTGTGGCTAAGAAATAACTTATCCAATATTATGGCCTTATTTATGGATACGATGGTATTTATGAGCTTGGCTTTTTATTCGATTAATACTTCAGTGGCAGCGAATATAAATTTTTTGTGGGGAATAATTTTGCCCTACTGGCTACTTAAAACAGCCATGTCAGCGATAGGAACTCCCCTGGTTTACGCAGGGGTTAGATGGTTGAAAAATTAAAGATGAAAATTACAAAGTATCAGAAAGCTTTAGATTATCTGCACAAGTCGATTCCCCGGGGTAAATTGAGATACCCGGGAATTAAGGGACTGGAAAGACAAAAGCTATTATTGGAAATTTTGGGAAAACCTCAAAACAAATATAAAGTAATCCATATTGCAGGAACCTCGGGAAAGGGTTCGACGGCTTCATTTTTGAGCCATTTGTTGGCTGATCAGGGTTTTAAAGTGGGATTAACTGTGTCACCACATATTTTATATGTTAGGGAAAGAATTCAAATTAACAACAAAAACATTAGTGAAGATAAGTTTACGGATTTAGTTAACCGGGTAATCCCGGCAATTGAAGAATTAAAAAATAAGGGTTATGGAGAAGCGACATATTTTGAAATTGTGGTGGCAATGTTCTATCTGGCTTTCGCTGATTTTGGAGTCGACTACGCGGTAATAGAAACCGGGATGGGAGGTCTGATGGACGGAACTAATGTGGTGGAATCAGAAAACAAAATTGCTCTAATAACCAGATTAGGACTGGACCATACCAGAATTTTGGGAAATAATTTAACGAAAATTGCGACGCAAAAAGCCGGGATAATTTTCCCAAAAAATACTGTCATCACTTTGTGGCAACACCGAAATGTGAGGAAGGTTTTAGATAAAACTGCCAAAAAAAATTCGTCTGTACTTTGGTATTTAAAGAATGGTTCGAACTATAAAAATGTTCATTTATATAATGAAGGTTTGAAATATAATTTTAATTTTGGAAATCTGAAATTAAAAAATGTTTTTATAAAAAGCAGAGCTATTTATCAGGTGGAAAATAGTGCCCTGGCAATGGGGACCCTGGAGATAATCGGTCAGAGAGACGATTTTAAAATTGATGAAAATATTTTGAGAAAAACTTTGGCTGATTTTAAATTTTTGGGGCGAATGGATATTTTCAAAATTAAAAACTCTCAGGATAAAGAAGTGACGGTGATTTTTGATGGAGCTCATAATCCTCAAAAAATGGTTGCCTTTACCGGAAGCTTGAAAAGAGCTTATCCAAAAAATAAATTTGAATTTATAGTTGCTTTTAAGCAGAAAAAGGAAGCCAAGAAAATGCTCCAAAAGATTGTTCCCCTAGCCCAAAAAATTATTTTAACCAGTTTTGTGGTGGAGGACCAGGATATGGCGGCAATCTCCCAGGCAACAAACTATATGGTGGAAATATTGGAAACTCTAAAATACAAAAAATATCAAATAATTGCTAATCCTAATGTGGCAATAAAAACGGCAATTAATGAATCTCCACTAGTGGCGGTTACCGGAAGCCTGTACCTACTGGGGAAAATTTACGAAAAGATAACTAATAATAAATTGATTGATTAAAAGTAACCCTCTTTTTTGAGCCGTTCAACTTTTTTGGGGTCTATTTTTGTGCCTCCGTAATCAGGCATTGTTTCACCGGTGTTTTTCAAAGTCAGATCATAAGACTGGAAGAGACTGGCCTGATTGAACAAAAACCGCGTTAAAGTCGGATATTTAAGATAGACATTATTTTTTTCCGAAGGATCCTCGATTTTGTTATATAACTCGGAAGAATTTATCCCGAGAAGATAAGTCGGCAGAAAATAAAGCCATTTTTTATTTTGAAGAACAGTGGCTCCACCAAAATCTTCACCATAAATTAATACACCGGGGTCAAAACCGGCTCCATTTAAATAAGGTGCCAACGATTTACCCTGAAGTCCTGATGGTGTCTTTAGTCCTACCAAACTAAGAATGGTCGGATAAATGTCAATATTACCGGTAGTGTGGTCAACTTGTTTTGGTGAAAGCTTGGGGGAATGAATAATCAGAGGAGTGTAAAACAGTTCACTATAGTGATTGTTGTCGTGAGAGAAAGTGCCATGTTCACCAAAGGTTTCTCCATGATCGGACATAATAATGGTGACAGTATTTTTTGATAGTTTTCCTGAAGTGAATTCGGTTAAAAACGATTCGATACTTTTGTCGAATTGTTTGATGGCAGAATCATACATCATTCTGACAAAAGCTTTGTCAGAATCCTTTTTGGGATTAATAAAACTTAAATAACAATTTTCAACCGGTGTCCAAATATCAGTTAGATAATCTCCCCTTTTTTTAGCATCAATAGCTAACTCATAAAAAACTGTGGTTAGACCAGTGCTGCCAATGTCAGTGTTAGTAAAAAGTGAAGCATAGTCCTTGAGGCCTTTTTCGGTAAAAATTTCGGTACGATGTACTGTTAAATATTTATTCAATTGTTGAAAATATTCCGTCTTGGTAATCGGAAAATCCTTGGGTGGAGTAAGTTTCTCAATCGGCGTGGTACCGTCTTCAATAACATAGGGTAAATGTAAATCTTCACGATAATAATGAATAAACCAAGGTTGTTTACTCTTTGAGAGATCGGCCAAAACTTTATCAAGGCTATCCTTGGTTACTAAATCGTAACCCCGCAAACCGGTATTGTAGACATTGAGCAACATTTCACGAGTTCCGTCCTGGCCAACGAAAATTGTCTTATAGCCCTGTTTTTTTAAACTTTCAGCCAGGGTCGGAAGTGTCGAATATAATTTATCCATTCCGGTGCGAACCCGGTGAAAAGGTGGATTGAGGGAGGTGACAGTGGTAAACATACTGGGGAGTGTCCAGATAGAAGATGAATAATTATCTTTAAACACCACAGAATTTTTGGCAAAATTACAAATATTTGGCGCTGTATCTCGAGAATAACCATAACAAGGCAAGGCATCGGCACGTAAGATATCAACATCAATCAGTAAAACATTACAATGATTACAAATCTGTTCGGTCGGAATCAGATTGTCAGTTCTTCTGGCCAGTAAGTAATCGGCAATGCTCTGAATTCCAATAAAATTAAAAATTATTGACAGTCCGATAAATAAGATGGTCGTAAGTTTTTTATCATTTATGACTGGACTAATCATCAATAGATGATATATGATGGGTTATGAAAATCAAAATGCTTGTCGTGTTGGTTTTAGTTATTTTAGCCGCTACCATTGGGATAAAGATGCTTGGCAATGTATCTCAAGGCAACAAAAAATATAATCTCATTTTAATTTCTTTTGATGGTTTGCAATCAAAACATTTGAACAGCTATGGATATCCGATGAAGACTACTCCCAATCTTGATGATTTTTTGAAATCTTCTTCTTTGTTTACCAAAACAGTGAGTCCATCATCCTGGACAGTGCCGTCACACATGTCTATTTTTACTTCAATGTATCCCTCCGAACATAAAGTGATTAATAAATTTAGCGATTTTAATTTGGAAACCCAAACTGGGGTAATCGCTAATTTGAAAAAATTGTCCCCAAACGCAGTAACACTGGCGGAAATACTTAAAAATAATGGCTATGCTACCGGAGGTTTTACCGGTGACGCCGGAGTTGGTCCGCAATTCGGTTTTAATCAGGGATTTGATACTTATTTTGAAACAGAAACATTTGGAGGATTGGAAGGCAGCGCACCCAAAGCCGTTGAATGGTTAAAGCAAAATAAAGATAAGCCATTTTTCTTGTTTCTCCACGGATACGATGTTCACGGACAACATGAACCAAAGGGTGGATTTGACTATCGCTATGTCACCAAACCATACACCGGTAAATTTACCGGAAATAAAGTTGAACAGGGAAAATTACGTGAAGAAGCTTTGGCGAATGGCGGAACACTAGAAATGTCCGATGAAGATATCGCTTTTTGGAGAGCAATTTATGATGAAAAAATAAATAGGAATGATTTAGAATTCAAGAATTTCATGGACCAAGTTAAAGAAATGGATCTGATGGAGAACACTATCGTCATTCTCATGAGCGATCATGGAACAGAATTCTTTGAACATAACAGTATTGATCATGGTTCAACTCTGTATGGGGAATTAATTGATACCCTTTTGGCAATACATAAGCCAGGCCAGACTAAGGGTCAAAAGATTGATCAGGTAGTCAGCACAATGGATTTGATGCCGACAATTCTTGATTTATTAAAAATACAAAATCCGGTACCTCAACAAACAAAGGGTGTTGATTTAGTTCCTGCACTTTCCGGCAAAAATGTTGCCCATAACATATTTAGTGAAACTGATTATCGTTTATATACTTTTAAAAGAAGTCTGGTGACAACAGATGGTTGGAAATTTATTTTAAGTCTAGAAAACGGTAAAAAGGAACTATTTAACCTAACTCAAGATCCGGGTGAAAAGAATAATTTGATTCTAACCAGCCCTGAAAAAGGCTTTGAATTAGAGAAAATTTTACGACAACACATTGATGAAACTTATGGTCTACGCACAGGCGATCAACTAGGTTGTTCCCCTGTCTATGGTGATCAGTGTAAAAAATAAAGTCTAAATTGATTTATTAAGAGCTAGGGTGAGCTCCAGTGAGCGAACGACACTTGATAAATTAATTTTTGGCGGCAAGGCGGTGTTTATAGAATTAATCATATCTTTGATAATGGGAATGACTGATTTTTCATCCCAACCACTGGAACCTTCGCCGGGCTTGGGAACATCAACAATACCCCAGGAGACAATTTTGTCGTTTACAACGACAATAGAACCCTGTTGGCATAAAATAAATATTTTTGAACTATATCCAGGATAGGCAGATGTTGAGATATTTATGGAGCCTAAAACTTTTTTATCAAGTAAAAATTGACTGGAAACGGTATCAGCAACCTCAAGGTTTCTTTTCAATTTGATACCGATGGAATTTATACGAGATATGTGGGATAAATCAATTTTTTTATCCTGATAGGAAAGATCAATAAGGTTTTCCAGTAAATCTATATAATGAATTCCTTGGGTTAATAAAACACCACCATCCAGCTCTTTTTTTCCATGCCAACTACTGGCCGTATAATAACTGTCATTTCTAAAATAGTATTGTTCTAAATTAACAACTTGAATGTGATGAAGAATTTGTTTTTTAAATAATTTAGATATCCCTTGCCAGGTTTTATCGAAACGACGGGGTAAGACGACTGTAACAATGACATGTTTTCTTAAACTCAAAGATAATATCTTCTGAGCGTCTCCAACTTTAAGGGCTAAGGGTTTTTCGACAATGACATGTTTTTGGTTATTTATGGCCATAATAGCCTGTCTGGCATGGAATTTATTGGGAGAACAAATACAAATAACATCAATAGCTTCTGACTTCATCATTTCAACTAAACTCATAACCAAGACACCCGAATATTTTGAGGCTAAATTTATAGCACTGGAACCGGAAAATGAAGTAACACCAACCAGCTTGGCATTTTTAATTTTCGAAATGGCTTGAGCATGTCTGTTTCCGGCAACCCCACAGCCAATAATTCCAAAATTAATTGATTTTACTTTTTTCATTTTAGTCTAAAGAGTCGGTGCTTAAATTTTTTATTATTTTTGAAAAATCTATTAAATAGCCTTCGATTTCGGCAAAGGAATTATTCTGGTTGTTATAGGGATTTTTATTTGAAGCCCAAGCTTCTAAAGCCAGAGGGCCAGAATATTGAATCTTTAATAAAGATTGATATATTTTTTTAAAATCCAAATGACCATAACCAATACCACGTCGATTGTTGTCCGAAATATGAAAATTTTTTAGGAGATTACCGGCAGTCTCAATAGAAGCACCCAAATTGCCTTCTTCAATGTTCATATGAAATAAATCGGCACAGATACCGACATGACTAAGGTGATTGGAGTTTATAAACGATTTACATTCATCGACGGTGTTCATCATAAAACTGGCATATCGATTTAGAGTTTCAATGATGATGGTTTTTTTTAATTTTTTGGCAGTAGCGGAAATTATCATTAGTGATTCCAAAGCTCTTTGAAGCTCAGATTGATAATCATCTTCAACTTGAAACCTTCCAACTGCGGTCAAAGTGACTCCAACTAAAGGGGTCGATAATTCAGAGGCCAGATACAAACACTCTTTATAATGATCGATGGTTCTATCTCTAATCTGCTTGTCTTTACTAGCCAAATCCCGACCAGTTTTAAGCCGAGAACAGGCAGTTAGGGCGGTGACACTTAATGAATGCTCTTTAAGTAGTGCTTTTATTTCACTGAGATTATATTTTTTTGGTTCACCCAACAATTCTATTCCCTGATATCCATTATTTTTTAAGACACCCATTATTTTGTCAATAGCAATTGAGCTGTCAAAGACACCAACACAAGAACTGAGAATCATTTTATTTAAAATAAATTCTAAATTGGTATATTATCCCACTTTGTGGGTGAAAATGTTAAAATCTATTAAGATGGATAATCGAAAAACAGTATTTTTGTCAGGACCAATGCGAGGAATTCCAAGAAGTGAAGGTTTGGCTTGGAGAAATAAAATTAAAGATATTTTAGGTAAAAATTTTACAGTTTTACATGCATACCGTGGCCGCGAAGAGAAAGAAAGCTTTACTGATCCCCGTGGGGCTGTCATAAGAGATAAAAATGATATTTTCCGTTCAGAGATAGTAATTGTTAATGACACTAACCCGAATGCCAGCATGATTGGAACGGCAATGGAGGTATATTTGGCACATTCACTTAACAAGATAGTAATTATTTTTGGTCAAGCTCATGTTGACGACTATTGGCTAAACTATCATTCTCATATCAGAGCGAAAGACTTGGAAGAGGCTTGTGATATCGTCAACAAACTTTTTATTGACTGAGGCTAGCCCAGATAAGGAAGAAGATCCGCAATAATTGTTTGAGAACCGTTGATTCCGGCCGCGGAAATTAGCCTGGTAGAATTTACAGTTGAAGGGTGAGAATTGATTAATTCTAATAATAATTGACAGAATCTTTGGTGATATTGAGGATTGGTATAAGCACCCTTGGCGAGTTGATGAAATTGAGGTACAGCATCTTTTTCGGTGAAATCAGTGAAATCAATTTCATTGTCCATAAAGTCGTGCCATTCAATCTTGGAATTGGCACAACCGGCTTGGATTAACAATTTTAAGATTTTCCATTGACTTAAATTGGTGGGAGGAATAAAAGAAGTGGGAGTGTGGAGGGCAAAAGACTCTAGAGTGGCCGTCAGACCGGAAGTAGTAATAAAATGTTTGGCTTCGTTTAACTTTTTTAAAAATTCATTTCTATCCAGAGTTCTAAACTCCAGATTTGGGTTATTAATTTTTGATTTCATATATTCGAGAGCGTCGTTACCACCGGTAATTATGGTATGAATTTTAAAATTGGAAAGCAAAAAAGTTTCAACTAAGAGATTTAGATAGGATAATGACATTTGATCCTGAAAGGGATTTTTAAATCCGCCAATATGAAATAAAATGAGATCCTCTTTTTTCTTTTGAGGAATTGGTAAATGACCAAAAACCGGAGAAATGACTTTAATATTATCTTTGGGGGGTAGTCTGTCTTTTATGCCAAATAAATTAAAACAATAATAAGTGTCAGCCAAAAGATATTCTTCGGGAATTTCCTTCCACATCCAAGCAAGAGAATCAATAAAAAAAGCTCTTAAACCTAAGTTTTTGGCTGATTTTATGGCAAGTCTGTTCAGGGTACAAACAATAAAGGGATGATTGTATTTTTTAAAGATTTTAATTAGAGACTCTTCATTTCGCTCATCTATGGTTTCAACTATAATCGTGTTTTTCAAAGACTCAGGCAAAGTTTCCTGGCACATAGGACTGGCAGCATAAACAATTTTTCCGGACCAGGAGTGACGTAATTCTTCAATCAGGGCGACTGTTTTACCAGTTGGCCCAAATCCGAAGGGATTAGAAACAAAAATAACTGTCTTATTTGATTCCATGCAACTAGGAGAATATTACCACAAGATAGCCTTGACTAATATAACAAAAGGACTCATAATCTACACAACTTTGATGTAGGTTACTTCACATACATCTTTGATAAAAAGTAATCATAATGACTGTCATAAAGACACTAGATGGTCTAAAAAAATATAGGGAAATTATTGAATTGTTTTTTGGCGAATACGGAAAAATATATCTACAAAATTATTTAAGCTTTGAGGCAAATTTTAAATCTAAGAAAAAAAACACTTTTTGGATATTTATAGATAATGACAATCAATTGTTGTCGGCTTTTGAAAAAAAATCGGATAGTGTGTGGCAATGTTCAATACCAGGCTACCCAATCTTGGGAAAAGGAAGATATGAAGCGGAAGTACTAGTTAACTTCTTAAGTGAGGTATGTAAACTGCTAAAGATTAAAACTCTGTATTTGCCATTGGTATATAAAGAGAACAAATATCTACCTGATTTGTTGGCAACAAAGTGGATATATTCATGGTCAAGATTACCCTCGCCTATCATTCGGGGAGATTTAACAGAATCAACAATCTGGGAGAGAGTTCAATCAAGATATGGAAGCCGGGCTAGGCGGCAGAAAAAAAAATTTGAAAATAGACTGTATATTAAGACAATAAAAATAGACGAGGTCGAAAAGATCGTTGAAAAAATTGAAACTAATTCCTGGAAAAGAAATTACAAACAGGACATGCTTTCAAGAGATAATCAATTTGAATATTACACAAACATCATTAAATCAGGATTGGCAGATATTTCGGTGGCATTTGACCAAAAGACGGAGGAGGCGGTAGCTTTTAGAATTGATTCACTGACAGGGGGGGTCCTCTTTGTACTTAAATGGTCATATGATGAAAAATATACGGATTGTTCGCCAGGATTTTATCTATTGACGGTGGATTTGTTCAGAAAATATTCTAAAAAACAACCCCAATATATAGATTTATACGGTAGTCCTGATATGTTAAAAGATTTGTTGGAAACAGACCGTTTAGAGAGGGTGGATATCTGTTATTCAACAAATCCGAATGAGGTGGAAATTATTAGGGATGAAAGAACTAAGTTTGATGAAAAAATATTTATTAATTACAAAAAACAAAAAAGTATCAAAGGACTATTTTATGAAAAACAAAATTAAAGCGACTACCTTATTTATTAGGGTAACGGAGAATTGTAATGCCAGTTGTTTTATGTGTGGTTTTGCCAAAGCTAAAAAACAACTTTATGTCTCCAAAGAAGCAATGGCGGAAATTGTTGAAGAATCAGTTAAGGCTGGCATTAAATTGGCCAGATTTACCGGAGGTGAACCATTGTTACATCCGGATATGGGTTTATTTATCAAAAATTTTAAAGATAAAGGCATCAAGACATCTTTAATTAGTAATGGTTTTTTGTTGCCGGAGAAATATCAAATGTTGCTTGAAGCGGGCTTGGATCAATTAATTTTGAGCCTGGACGGAAGCTCTCCAAAAATTCACGATAAATTGCGAAATCTTCCGGGAGTGTTTGAAAACCTAACTAAGGGAATCAAACTGATAAAAGGACAAAAAAACAAATTGATTATTAGAGTTAATACAGTAGTCAGCCCATTTAATATCAAAGATCTTCCAAATATTTTGAAGCTAATAACGGCACTCGGAGTTGATCAATGGTCAATTATTCCCCTGAAAAGTGAAAAAAATTTATGGTCAGAAATGGATAGAGATAAATTACTGGCAATATATTCCCAATTTAAAAAGATAATTAAAAATGTCGAATCACCAAAAATCCTGGGATATTCCAAACTTTGGGCAGGTAAAACATCAAAAGAGGTGAAAAAATATTTCGACATCGGAGTTGCCGCGACTCCGGGTAAGAGATGTGGTCTAAGCGGTTTAGTAAATTTTTATGTTCCCTTTACAGACCGATTAACACCATGTAACTGCGTTTCCTGGAGACTTAAAAACGTCGATTTTAATACTCAATTTGGGCTGTCCGCCCTATCAGATGGAAGTATGATTTCTTTTGTTGATTATTTAAATCAAAATGGTCCTAAAACCTGCCAGGGATGCGAACCAATAAACGCATATTTAGGTGATCATCCGGAGATTATTGATGAGGATCTTTTTTCTTTTTAAATAAAATGAACACACCATTGAAGAAAAAGATAAAATACAGCCGGCAAAATAAATTGGCGGGATATTTTGGAAAAAAATATGGAGAATTTCTGTATTCCGGAAGTCTGGCCTTGGAAGTGGCCCTCAAATGTGCTGACGTTCAAAAAAATGATTATGTTTTAATCCCTAATCATGTTTGTTACCGGGTTTTATCGAGTGTCATCAGAATGGGTGCAAGACCGATTATAGTGACTCCCAGTAATGGTTATATCCTTGATAAATTTGAGATTGAAAATGTGATCAAAAAATATCCCGTAAAAGCAATTATTCTGGTTCATAATCTGGGACTGCCGGTGGAGATAAAATCAATTAAAAAAGTGTGTCCAAAAAATGTAACTATTATCGAAGATGCCGCTCAATCATGGCAGTTAAAAAGTAAGGATAATGAAATTGGAAGATTTAGTGATTATGTAGTGACATCGTTTGGTATTTCAAAACCTTTGAGCCAGGGAATTGGAGGAGCTATATTTAGTAATACTGAATATTTTAGAACTTTTCTTGACGATTATAGTCGCGACTCCAGAGAGAACAAGAAAATTCTTTTACCTTATGTTTTACCCGATTCAACAAATATCGATGTAGATGAATTGATTAAAACTGCTAATAAAAACATTACCCACCAAAGATTGATAGCCGATTGTCTGACAAAGGAATTAAAAAAATCCGGTTTTAAATTTTGGGAACTTCAACCTGGGGATCAAGCAACGTGGCACCGGTTTCCAATTTGGACCGAGAAGAGGGAGCTTTATGAGAAGGCTATAAAAACGGCAAATGATTATCTAGTTAATTATGAATTACCCCATAAAATATCATTAGATAATCTGCCATTGGCAACAAACAATTTATCAATTCATGTGGGAAATACAATAAAAAAGTATTATCATATCAATATTAAAACCAAACAAAATTCATTAATTAATATACAAAAATGGACCAAATCACTAAAGTAAAAAAATTCAAAAAAATAAACCCCAATGAATACTGTGGTTTACTGTACGACCAAAAAGAAATAGATGAGATTGTTAGAGTGCTACTTCACAAAAAAATATTCCGATATGCCACCCGGAAGATTTCTACTACCGATCAATTTGAAAACCAAGTAAAAAAATATATGAAAGTTGATTATGCCTTGGGATTAAATAACGGTACTAGTGCACTTAAGACGGCTCTATATGCGGTTGGAGTTAAAAAGGGAGATCGGGTATTGATAAGTGCGGTAACTTTCATTGCAACAGCAGCAGCGGTAATTAGCTTGGGGGCAACCCCGATTCCAATTGACTTTGACTTCACTACCGGAATGAATTTGGATGATTTGAAAAAAGAAGTCGAGAAGGGGTGTAAAGCAATTATTCCAGTCCATCTTCAGGGACGAACCTTCAACTTAGAACCAATATTAAGTCTAGCCAAAGACCATAAAATAATTGTAATTGAAGATGCCTGTCAGGCTTTTGCATCAAAACTTGGCAATAAGTGTGCAGGTACTTTTGCCGATATTGGTGTATTTAGCTTTCAACAATATAAACAAGTATCAGTCGGTGAAGGAGGAATGTTGGTAACCAATAATGAAGAATATTATCGGATTGCCGGAAGATACTCTGATCATGGAATGGTTCGGGAATCAATGTCCTGGGATGATGACAAGGCAATGATTGGTGATAACTACAGAATGAGTAATCTACAGGCCGCTATTTTGAAAATTCAGATGAAAAAGATTAAAAAAGTTATCAGAAGCCAGATAAAAAACAGAAAATATGTTTTAAGTAAAATTGACAAAAGAAAAATCACTTGTCTGATCTCCAGTCCGGATATTAGTGGTGAAACGGGAATGAATATCTTTTTGTTACTTCGATCAAAGGAAGATGCCGACCAAGCTATTGCCCATGCCAGAAATAAAAATATTGAACTAAGGAAATTGTGGGATAGACCATATTATCTTCATGGAGTGTTTCAAAAAGCAAAATTAACTCCAAAATTTTTAGGTAGAGATAATTGCCTGGTGGCTGAAGATATCTCTCAGAGATTGATTTCGATATCAATTCCCCCAACATTGGACGAGAAACGACTAAATAGAATCGCCCGAGAAATACGCCAATTACAAAAATTAAAATATATTCAATAAATTTAATGAGTATTTTAATAGAGGAAGTTGATTTTGAGACGTACTCAAAAAAAGTAGGTTATTTGGATGGTATCTTGCCCCTTTGGTTATCGCCTAAGTTTGTGACTGCCTATAAAGAAAAAATTTTATTGCTGGCGACAAATGGAAAAGAAGTAAAAGGAGTATGGGTAATACCGATTACTTCTCAAGATGGCCTAAAGATTGCTAAAAGAAATTACAGATTTTTCCCTTATTCTTCGCCGATATTTTTCGATAAAGATAATTTAAAAAGAAGAGATATGGCGGAAAAATTTTTTGAATATGTCGGCAGTAAATGCGAATCTATATATTTACCCCTGGCTCCAGATTTTAAAGACATGGCAACTATCCAGGAACAGGGAGCCCTAATCGAATGGCGTCACACCCATATAATGTCAAACCCAATTGATGATTCACAAATTGACAGTCGTCTGAGAAATCATATAAAAAATGCCAAAAATTATATTGAGATTTCAATTGAAAAATCTCCGAACAATTTCAATTTTGAATTGGCTATCAAGGGTGGAGCGGATGAACAAAAAGAAAGAAGAGAGTCGGCAATAAATTTATTAAGTAACAAACAGGCGGTAATCGTGACGGCAAAAAAAGATGGCAAATTGTGTGCCGGAATACTGCTGGCTTATGATGAAAAAACGGCATATATGATGCACTCCTGGCAAATGGAAGGAGCCCCAAGGGGAACAATTAGTTATTTGATTTATGAATCAATTAATTGGACTTTTAAGGTTGGCAAATTAAAATATTTTGATTTTGAAGGTTCAGTTATCCAAAACATCGACTATTTTTTTGGTGGATTTAACGCTGAAATCGTCCCATATGGTTTTATTCATTGGAGTCATGATAAAAACAAATTACATAACTTGATTGATAGGTCAATTAATATTGAAGGTCGGCTATTAACTAAAAACTGTGAATAAAAAAACCATTCCCCTAAATATCAAAAATTACCTGAATGAATATCAGTTAGTAGAAACTCTGACGGGAAGATTGGGAGATGAAATATTAAAATATCAGGATAAACACCAAAGAATTCTTTATCTTAAATCAGGAGAAGGGGTGGCAGCGGAATCGTTGGAACAAGAAGCTAATGCTTTGACCTGGTTAAGTAATCAAGGGATAAACATCCCAAAAGTAATTAATTTTAACCATCAAAATGACAGAGCTTTTTTGTTGATTACAAACGTAGAAGGATTACCCTCACACAAGGTTAAAAACATTGACAAAGAGGCGATCTTGAAAATCGTAGCTGAAGCTTTGTTGAAACTAAACCGAATAAAAATTAAGGAAGCAGATAAACTGAACACTCTGGACAATGATTTGGAAGAAATAAAACAATATATTTCAATGAAAGTTATCGAAACAGAAAAATTTTTAACCAACAATGAAGGTCGAGGACCTGAAGAAATCTATAATTATTTATTAGCGACAAAGAAATTGTTTGATAATGATTCTTTCACTCATGGAGACTATTGCTTACCAAATATATTGATAAGTGAAAAGGGATTTGGATTGATTGATTTTGGTGATTGCGGCATGGGTGATAAATATAAAGATTTTTCATCCACGGAAGTGAGTATTAAAAGAAATTTTGGGGCTGAATGGATTAATGTTTTTTACAAATATTACGACCCAAAGATCATTGTTAATCAAAAAAAAATAAAATACTACCAATTAATTGATCAATTTGACTACTGCTTAAACATTGAAATGTATAACCGTCTGATTAACAGATAAATATCCACATGGATCTAATAATCGCCAGTTCGAACACCAACAAAATAAGACGTCTGAAAAAATTGATTTCCATTATAAAACCGGAAATTAAATTGAAAGATTTAGAGAATCAAATAATTAAAACTCCTCCGGAAAATAGCAACCAACAGGAAAAAAATTTGATGATGAAGTTGAAATATTACCACCGTATTTTGGGAAAAAATGTTATTTGTGAAGATGATGCCGTGAAGTTCGAAACAAAGGAGGGATTGGTTTCAGTGGTTAAAGTTAACAGTTTTTTTTTGAAAACTGACAATATTTATCAACAATGGAAAAAATATTTTAGAGTTAATCAGATAAATCAAGGAAAACTTATTAAATTTTTTGGGGTTATTATTGACGGCAAAATAGGCATAACTAAGGTAATGATTCCACTAATAATAAAAAGTGAAGGGATAATAAACAATAAAATAGAGAAGAATGTGTTAAACAATTTTATCGGACCACAATCAGAAGGGATGACTTTTACTGAAATGTCTCAGACAGAAAAAGATGATTATTTTAAAAGAATATGTTTGCCGATTCTGGGGCAAATAATTTAAATTGCATCAGGAATTCTGATTTGTTCTTTCTGAGAACTTTCCGAGACTAGCTGCATCAATTTATCAAGTCCAATATTTTCGGCATTACCCTTACTTTTACCCATAACAAGATCGTTTTTCCCAAAAATGGTGGGGGCATATAAGGTCTTTGGAGGAGGAGTCTTGATCTTAAATGCATTCATTAGTTTTTGCCTAACTTCAAAGTCACCTTCCTGATAATGGTCGGCACCGGTAATACATAAATCAATTTTGTAAGTCTCAATTCTGGGTAGGGCCAATGGCTTGTGGTAAAACCAATATTCAAAATTTTCATATTCATCTTTGGTCTTGACGTGACAATTTGAACAATTATGAACAATATAATCCCGTTGGACCACTTTAGAAATTCCCCGAGCAGCGTGACATTTCGGACAAACTGCCGAGGCATATATGGCCTTATCAAGGGTTTTTTGGGTGCTATTTTCTTTTAGAATTTTCAAAATAATTTCGGGATGTTTCAAAGTTTCCAGCAAACACTTTTTCATAACTGGTACCATCTTCATGCTTGAATTTCTAACAGTTTTTACCTTGGTTTGGGGAAAATAGTGAGTGATAAAACAAATGTTGCTATAAATTATTGGTTCCCAAAAATCGACAATTGAAAACTTATTATCGATAGGATCGGGCATAAATTGCCAGGTAGTATATTTGGGTAAAACGTTAAAAGGATAAAGCTTGGTATCCGGACCATCCAGCTTTTGTTGCTCCCAATCGTTGATAAAAACATAAAAATTGAACCGAGGGACTTTTCCAAATTTAACTAATTCGCGACACAGTAAAAGAGGATAAACCACTAGAGTACTCATATTGCCGGCGTGAAACCCATATGGCCTGATTCCTAAATAAATGTTCTCATCCCCCTTCAATTCATCAGCTAATTCGCGAATACCATTTAAATAAAAATATGGTTTCATTAATTTTTTTCAGAATACTATATTGTGTTAAGGTGTAATATAACACACTTTCAAATAGTTTGGGAGAATAGATGTTTTTAGACATCGGGTTAAGATGTCTTGTGTGTACCAAATGTATCAAATATTATCGGGAGTTTCGAATAATTCTGACTTTTCCGTGAGGAAGTTCCAATTCCATATCAACGTCGAGTTTTTTGATGAATTCCGGATCATGGGCAATAACAATAGCAGTACCTTCAAATTCATTGAGAGCTCTAACTAGTCTTTCGGCAACATCGGCCTTGAGATTATCACTTGGTTCGTCAAGCAAAATAAGGTCCGGCTGTTGAGCCATGATTCTGGCTAAAGACAATTGTTTCTTTTCACCACTACTGATAGTTTCGATGGTCCGAAGTCTTAAATTTTGATTACTAAATCCAAAGAAAGTTAAAATCCCAGTGGCTTGAGCTTCATTCTTTCGAGGTAAGGAGTTTAAAATTAATTCAAAAATATTACCTTCACGGGGAAGATCTAAACGATCAGGGGCGTTATAACCAACAGTAAGGCCACTTTCCATAATAATTTCTCCACTATCGGGAGTAAATCTATTTTTTCCGGTAGTAGAGTCTTCGATAATCCTCATCAAAGTGCTTTTTCCAGAACCATTATTACCACCAATTACTAAGATTTGACCTCTTTTGACCGTCAAATCAACATGTTTTAAATCCAGAGCCATGTGTCTGCCGTCATAACTCTTGGTAATGCCGGCAATATGGACTGCGGGATTGATACCCTCATGACTGGGGAGAAATGACTGATTTTTAATTTTTTCCTGACGATAAACATCCCGAGTTCCAGGCATATCATCAAGTTCATTTCTCATTCTTTCAAGTCTAGTTTGCATAGCAGCACCAACTTGGGCAAAATCACGACTTCTTCTAAAATACCCAGCACCTTTAAATTTTAAAAAGGTGGCTTCGAGTTTTTGATACTTTTCCATGGCAGCATCGGCAGCCTTTCTCTCGGCAGCTAAAATGGAATCTCTTTTAACGGCATATTCTGAATATTTTCCCTGAAAAGTAATGACCCGACCAAAACTAGTTATTTCAACAATCCGGTTGGCACAATTTTCGGCAAAACTAATGTTTTGAGTGGCAATAAGAACACCCTGATCCCGGGTTTTAAGAAAACCGGCAAGCCAATCAACAGATTCAACATCAAGATGGCTAGTAGGATCATCCAGAACCAATAAATCAGAAGCAGAAAAAAGAGCCCGACCAATCAATAATCGAGTTTGTTGACCACTACTTACCTCACCTATTTTAGTTCCCAAGTCAATATGTCCGGAAATTCTTTTTGAAATTTTTAGACCTTCAAGAATTTGCTCTATTTCGGAATCGGCAGTGTATCCACCAAGTTGTTCATATTCTCCAAGAACCCGACCATATTTGTCGAGAGTTCCGGGATCACTACTACCTCCTGCCATTTGAGATTCCAATTCTTCTTTTCTTCGATTGATGTCGAGTAAGCCTCTGGCAGCATAATAGTAATCTCTAATGGTAGTTTTTTTGTCAACCTTGATTTGTTCAATATTTTGGGGAACATAACTGATAGTAGTCTTATTATTGATGTTTACCTGACCTTCGTCGGGCTGTAATCTGCCGGTAACTAATTGTAATAAAACACTTTTTCCACAACCACTTTCACCAACTACAGATACAATTTCACCTTTGTGAACTTTAAAATTGACATCATTGAAAAGAACTTTATCATATGAGACAAAACTGACACCACTAAAAGAGAGCACTTCAGATCCAACAGAGGTTCTTTCTTTTCCGTTTTCGATTTTAGCCATAACGGGTATATATTAACATTTTATTGGTATTTTTCAATACATTTGATTGAAATGAATATTTAATATGGTTAACAAATGATTATTAATCATTGTGTAATTTAACCAACAAGTTTGTAAATAATGTGTTATTATAGGAGAAATAACAGTAAAAAATAATTGGTTATGACAAAAGAAATACCGGTAATCTATAATCCGTCTTTTTCGAAACACGACCCTCAATATGAGTATTTTAATTGTGAGCCGAGAGCAAATAATGATTCAGTTTTAAGAGTAACTAAAATTTTGGAGTCACTTAAAAAGTCAGGAATAGCTGACATTCAAATATCAAGAATTGATGAGGCATTACCTTTTGTGGCCAGAATTCATGACAGTGAATATATAAAATTTTTAAGAGAAACTTCTAATTCAGCTCAAAAAATTGCCGACAGAACCGGTAATCCAAACGCAGCAATATATCCATCAGTTCATCCGTATGTTGATTATGGATTGGCATCAAATCCTATTTCACGGCGGGGTTTATATGTTTTTGACACCTACACTCCGATAATGAAAGGAACTAATGAGGCAGCGATTGATTCGGCCGGAGTAGCAGTAGCTGGGGCACAATTAATTAAAGAGGGTGAAGCCTTGGTATACGCCTTGAACCGACCGCCTGGACACCATGCTGAAGTGGCTATGGCCGGAGGAATGTGTTACTTAAATAATGCGGCCATTGCAGCTGAATATTTACGTGATAAGGGGGCAAAAAAAGTAGCTATTTTTGATATTGATCTTCATCATGGAAATGGAACTCAAGATAT
>JBAZML010000013.1:0-29704 GCA_041649835.1 Candidatus Shapirobacteria bacterium | reverse complement strand
TTACAAAGGGTTCGCCGCCAAGAAAAGTAAGGCGATCGAGTCCACGGGTGGCAAAATGATGAATTAGAGAGAGACCTTCTTCCTTGGAAAATGATAAACCGCTATTCAGCCATTTGTTGCCGACGTAACAAGTTTTGCAACGGAGATTACAGCTTAATGAAGCAAAAAACATTAAATCTCGGACAACGATTTGATTCGCGATTAGTTCAGAGTCGTCAATATTTTTATATAGAGGTTGGCTCATAAAATCCATGTATTATATCAAAATGTATAAGATTTTGGAGTTTTGTATTATAATCGAGCTATGAAAGCATATTTTTCTGCATCTGTGCATGGAAGATCAACGTATGGAGAACAATATAAAAGGATAGTTGATACGCTGAAAAAGTTGGGTTATGATGTCTTTGCTGAACACGTTATGGAAACTGATGCTGAAGGAATCGATAGACAATCGAATCAGGAAATAAGGGACGTCTATAAGAATTTAATAACAAGAATTAAGAAATCAGACCTGGTAGTAGCAGAGGTATCGACACCAAGTGTTTCTGTTGGACATGAGATTACTGAGGCAATTAACTTAAATAAACCAGTAATTTTATTACATTCAGATGGTGGTAACCGGGCGATGCTTCTTGAGGGGATGTTGGATGCTAAGGTGCAAAATATTTCTTATGGTAAAGACAATTTAATTGGACTTCTTGAAGTAGCAATTGAGGAAGCAAAAAAATCTATTGATGTTCGGTTCAACTTTTTTGTGTCACCTAAAATTTTGAATTATTTGGATTGGATTGCTCAGAAAAGAATGATTCCCCGAAGTGTATTTTTGAGAAACTTGATTGAGAGGGAAATGAAAAAGGATAAAGAATTTAAGGAATAATGCTTAAAAAGGTAGTTTTTGATTTTGATGGGACTTTGGCCGATACTTTTGAGCAAATGATGACTTTGATTCGGGGGATTAGGCCAGAATTGGGAGACAGAGAAGTGAAATTATATAAAGAAAAAGGAGCAAGAGTTTTTGTGGATGAGTTTAAAATTCCATTGGTAGAAATTATTGGAATGGTAATGAAGATTCAAAAGCAACAAAATAAAATCATCAACCAGGCGGCAGGTTTTAAAGGTATAAAAAAGTTGATAGAAGAGTTGAAAAGAAATAAAATTGAAGTAGGGATATTGACTTCGAATAGTAAAAAGAATGTAGAAAAATGGTTAAAAGAAAAAGATATCGAAGTAGATTGGGTGCAATCAGAATCGACTATATTTGGAAAAGAAAAGGCAATTGCTAGGGTGAAGACATCTGACATGGTTTATGTTGGCGATGAGGTTCGCGATATTGAAGCATGTAAAAAAATTGAGGTAAAGATTGTGGCAGTAAGTTGGGGATACAACACGAAACAAGCATTAGTTAATGCTGGGGCGGATTATGTGGTAGATGATGTTGTGGAATTACGGAATTTGTTTTTAATTTTCAACCAGTAAGGACTCTGTCGGCAGATTTTTTTGGAGTCTTTGGAATTTTTAAGAAGTTCTTTAACCAACTCTTCTAAAAATATGGTGTTTTGGGAACCTTTGACTAAAAGAGTGGCATTTTGAGGGAGGTTGTTTTTTAGATAATCAGCGGCTTGCCACCAGAAAAGAAATTTTTTAGCTTTGGGACCAAAGTTACGACTGCATATAGGACCGACACTAATAATAGTATCGGCAGAATTTAAAGAACTTTTGTACAGATTTTGATGGGAAAGCTCTGAAGCGGCACCAAGTTCGCGCATATCGCCTAGAACAGCAATTTTCGGAGAGGGATATGAGGCCAAGAAATTTAGCATTTCGGTGGTAGCTAAGGGTGAGGAATTATAAGAACTATCTATAATAGTTGAATTGTTAATGCCTTTTAATACTGAAGAGCGGCTGGGAGGGAGATGAAAATTATTTTTTAGATTGTCAATGGCGGTGAGAGAGTCAATTTTTAGGGAAGAGGCAATAGCGATAGCGGCGCCGAGCGAAATATTGTAAATGTTGGGTAGGAAAAAGTTGGGGATTTCGATTTTAGCTGGTTTTATGGAAATAATATTTTTGTTTTTAGTGTATTTTTTGACTAGAGGGTCAGTTTTGTTGATGATAGCAATGTTAGCCGCATTGACTAATTTGGCTTTCTCTTGGGCTATTTGATCTAAAGAGGAAAAACTTTCCAGGTGAACTGGAGTGATATTGAGAAAAACACCAATTTGAGGTTTAACGATGGATAGAAGATAAGACATGTTTTTGGGTGATTGTGATGAATCTATACCCATTTCGAGAAGGTAGACATCGTAGATTTTCCAGTTAGTGAAGAGCTTTATGGGGGTGAGAAGGGCAATTTTTAACCAAGAAAAGAGACTAAAATCGGGATTTTTGAAGCCAAGAATATTGAGAGGAATGCCGGACTCAGAATTGCCACCATAGTTAGTTTTGACCTTAAAGTTGGGTGTTAGAGCAGCCTCAGTTGCTAGGAGGGTAGAGGTCTTACCGGCAGAACCGGTAATGCCAACAACAACTAATTTGGGGTTAAGTAGTTTTATTTTGGTGAGTTGAAGACGGGCAAAAAAACGAAGATAGTAAAGAAAAAAGAGACCTATTTTTTGTTTCATATAATGTTTCGTCTAATGGACGAGTGTAACCCAGTTAGAAGGGTATAGGGAATAGTATTTAGAATACTGGATAATTTATAAATTGAATTGGGACTATCGATATCTGAAGAAATGACAGTGACTTTGTCGCCAATGTGAACATCAATAGTACGGGGAATTTTGATAGTGGTCATGTTCATGGCAATGTTACCAATGACGCCACACTTAATATTTTTTAGTAAAAAAGAAGCCTTATTGCTTAGATTGCGATTGATTCCTTCGTAATAACCGGCGGTGATAATGCCAATGGTTTCATCCTGTTTGGCGGTATAAGTACCTCCATAACTAACCTGATTGCCGGCATGGATTTGTTTAATTAGAGCAAGTCGGGAGGTAAAAGTTAAAGCTGGTTTTAAAAGAGATCTTTGAATTCGACCCTCAGTAGTGTGAAATCCAAAGGGAGAATATCCATAAAAACCAAGACCAAGACGAATGAGATTAAAGTATGAATCATAAATGGTGGAGGCTCCGGAAGTAGCCGAGATGTGTTTGTATTTAAAATTAAATCCAGCTTTTTCAAAAGTAGTAACCATATTTTTAAAAAGTTTGATTTGGTTTTTAGTAAAAGTTATTTTTTTAGGATTGTCTGCTTGGGAGAGATGGGAATATATCCCTTCCACTTCGAGATTAGGACAGTTTTTTAAAACTGAAATGAATTTGGAAATTTCGTTTTCCTGAATACCAAGACGACACATGCCGGTATCGAGTTTAATGTGAATTTTGGCATGGGGTTGGTGTTGGTTTAAAGCTTTAAGTGAATTTATATCGTAGACGGTAAAGGTATAGGGGAGTTTTTTCCAGATAGAGTAATTCTCCGGGTCCGTGTAGCCCATGATCATAATAGGGGTTTTTATTTTTTGTTTTGAAAGCTCATAAGCTTCGTAAAGTGAATCGACCATTATATATGGAGTTTTAATTTTAGCATCAACAATTTGAGCAACAGGGAGTAGTCCATGACCATAGGCATTTGATTTGAGAACAGGACAAATTTTGCAATCCGGATTTAGTTTTTGAAAATAATTGTAGTTGTTTACTAAAGCGGATGAGTCAACGGTAATTTCATTGAGAGTCTGATAGGTAGACATTATTTATTTTAACATATTGTGTAATAAAAGCAAATATTGTATATAAAAGTTGAGTTTTAAACATAATGTGTGTATAGTATTTGTACTATGAAAAAAATAAGAGTGGTAGTATTAATGGGTGGAAACAGTTCGGAGAGAGAAGTGTCATTGTCATCAGGAACAGGAGTATTGAAAAATTTAGATAGGAATAAGTATGAGGTGTGGGGAATAGATGTACCATCAGAATTGGAAAAATTAAAGGAAATAAAACCTGACTTGGCTTTTATTATCATGCACGGTAAAGGAGGGGAGGATGGTGAAATTCAGGGGTATTTAGAAACTTTGGGAATAAAATATACAGGATGTGGGGTTTTGGCATCAGCAATTGGAATGAATAAAAAGTTTTTTAAATGGGTGATGGAACACAACAATATATTGATGCCAAAAACAGTTTTTGGAGCTCCATGTGTAGTAAAACCAAATTGTGGAGGATCAAGCGTAGGAGTATCGATTGTTGAAAAGGATAAGGATTTGAAAAAAGCAATAAAGTTAGCAAAAAAATATGACGGTGAGGTAATTATTGAGGATTATATAAAAGGAATGGAAATTACCTGTGGAGTATGGGGTAGCAATATTGTTGAGGCTTTGCCAGTGGTGGAAATAATTCCTAAAAATAAGTTTTTTGATTATGAATCAAAGTATAGTGATGGTGGGGCTGAAGAAATTTGTCCGGCTAGATTAGATAAAATGATGACAAAAAAAGTTCAAGAAATTGCAGTTAAGGTTTTTAAAGTGGTTGAAGGTAGAGGTTTTGCAAGAATAGACATGATAATAAAAAATGATAAGGTTTTTGTATTGGATATAAATACTCTACCCGGGATGACGCCAAATTCATTATTACCAAAAGAGGCTGGAGCAATAGGAATGAGTTATTCTCAGATGCTGGACAGGATAATTAGTTTCGTCTACTAAAAACCCGCCTCTTCGGCGGGTTTAAAAAACTATTTTGAATAAGAATTATTTTTCTATGACAACTTTGACACAGGGACCCATGGTGGCACAAAGAGCCAATTTCTTAATTTTTGGTGCTTTGATGACTTTGATGAGTTCGGCAATATTAGCTTCTAACTCTTTTTCTGGTTGAGAAACCTTACCAACAATAATATGAACAACCGGAGCTTTCTTTTCTGTTTTAATCATGGTTTTGGCAACAGAAAGTTTTTTGACAGCTTCTTCGGGTTTATCGGTTAAGGTGCCATTTTTGGGATTTGGCATCAAACCTTTGGGTCCGAGAATGCGAGCAAAGGGGAGAAGTTTTGGCATGGTAGTGGTAGTAGCAATTAGGATATCAAAATTTACTTTTCCTTCCTTAAGTTCGGCTAATATAGTATCGTTTAGCACTACAATTCTCTTAGTGCCAAGCTCGAGATGAGGAAAGGAGATTTCACCAAGATTCCCAATATCCATAACTGTGAGATGGGCTTCGATTTTACCGTCAAATTTAGAGATTGAGGTTTCTTTGACAAGCTTGACAGCATTATTTAGAGAATAGAGTTTAAGGACATCTATTTTTTTCTTGACGGCTTTATACTTTTTGCCACGGACACGAACAGCTTTTTTAACAGTGGAAGTTTCCTCAACAGGAGTTTCAGAAGTTTCAACTTCTTTGACTTCAGTTTCGGCCTTGCGAGATTCAGTTTCAACAACTGCTGTCTCTTCCACAACAAGTTCCTTTTTGGCTTTTTTAGCCTTGAGTTCTTGAGAGGTTTTGCTCATTTTATTTTAGATGAATAGATAATTAGTAAAGTAGACAAATAGTTAGTCGACGATTTCGAAGCCCATGGATTTGGCGGTGCCAGCAACCATGTGTTTTGCAGCTTCCAAATCTTTGGTGTTTAAGTCGGCCATTTTGTCGGTAGCGATTTTTTCGATTTGTTCTTGAGTTATTTTACCGATTTTTTCACGACCGGTAGTAGCACTACCCTTGGTAATACCGGTAACCTTTTTGATCATGTCGGAAACGGGAGGTTTTTTGATGATGAAATCAAAAGAACGATCTTCGTAAATGGTAATGACAGAAGGAATGAGAGAACCTTTCATTTCTTTAGTTCTTTCGTTGAATTCATTACAAAAGTCCATAATTTTGATACCCTGAGGACCAAGAGCGGTACCAACTGGAGGTGCCGGATTGGCTGCGCCAGCTTGGATGGCTAATTTGACAACAATTTTGATTTTTTTAGGCATATTTTAGTTTAAAAGTTAAATAGTTTAATAGTTGGAAGTTATAGATAGAAGCGATCTAAACTTACAGCTCTTTGGAAACTTGTAAAAAGTCGAGTTCGACAGGTGTTTCGCGCTCGAAGAAAGAAACTAGAACGCGAAGTTTACCCTTTTCTTGGTCGATAGAGTCAATGGTACCAATGAAGTCAGCAAAAGGACCATTGGTTATTTTGATAACGTCGCCAATAGAGTAGGGGGTTTGAAATTTTGGTTTGTCTTCTTCGGTGATTTTAATGATATTGTCAACTTCGGATTGGGAAATAGGAGTGGGTTTGGAGCCAATGCCAACAAAGCCGGTAACACCTTGAGTGGTGCGAACAGTAACCCAAGAATCGTCGGTAACAATCATTTGAATTAGAACATAACCAGGAAAAGTTTTTTCTTGGGTTTTAATTTTGGCTCCACGGCGGATGACCATTTTTGATTGAATGGGAACGATAGCTTGAAAGATATAATCGTCGAGACCCATGGTTTTAATACGGGTTTTGAGAGCGTCAATAACTTTGTATTCGTG
Organism: Candidatus Shapirobacteria bacterium; assembly: GCA_041649835.1. Taxonomy (GTDB): domain Bacteria; phylum Patescibacteriota; class Microgenomatia; order UBA12405; family UBA12405; genus UBA12158. The sequence continues at coordinate 23,186 of JBAZML010000013.1, read as the reverse complement.
ACCGGAATAGGTATTAATGACATACCAAGCAGCATCGACGCCTGGGGTATTTTGAGAAAGAGTGAATTGAAACTCCTTTTGATTGGTTTTAGTTGAATTATTTGGCATATTTATTATTTGTTAGTAGCTGGACTTGGTAAGCTAAATGTGGGTAGAAGCGGAGCCACAGTTGGACTTATAGTCTCTAGATTGACAGTTGGTTTTGAACCAATAAAGCCAATTGCTTGAGTAAAAATATAATCAAAACCCCCCAAGATTAGGGAGACGATGATAGATATGGATATTACCACAATTGTTGACTGAATTATAGATTCACGTTTTGGCCAGGAAATTTGTTTGAATTCTGCCCTGACTTCCTTGAAAAAGTTAATGATTTTTTGCATCAGGCTATTATATCAATAAATGTTTTTAAAAAACGTTTGATTGTAACTGTGGAATAAGACATGTTTAAACATAAAGTTATAACCATAAAATAATTATCGAATTAACTGAAATCCTCTGACAACCCGATTACCAATATCATCGTCTTTGTCTATGGTTATCTCGACACCATTTTCAAGAATAACTATTTGATAATTTTCGATTCCTTTTTCGTGTATAAACCGTTTGATTTGATCATAAGTTTCGGGATGGGGTTGTAGTTGGCCATTTAAATTGATTTTTTGATCTCTTTCAAGAAGTTTGCGAGCGACAAACTCGTTAATACCACGGAATATTGCTTGATCACCCGTTTCTGAAGGTTGAATGTCAGGGGCCTTTTCTCTTTTTGTGCCAGAAACTTTGGCATATTCTCCGGCGTTGTATCGGCTGGCTTCGCCTTGACCCTTAATATAACTAGCGATTTCTCTGTCGGCGTTGACAACTAGACGGTCTTCGGTATCAGAAAGTGCTCCTATGACATAACCCTTATCCCCATTGGGATTGAATGTATATTGAAGTTGACTTGTAAACGCCATGTCTTCGTGAGCTTGATAGGGAAAAGGCATCCAGCCTCCAACAGCTTGAAATGTAGTTTTTGAAGTTACAGTGAATCCTCCAAGAGTTCTGGGAGTAAAATCTGGTGTTAGTGACTTCTGACGATAAATGAATTCATCCAACTCCAAATAGGCTTTAAGTGAAGGAATATTTTCTCCAACTGTTGGACTTCGAATATAATTGGTAGATACTGCTAAGGTTCGCGTGTTTAGACGATTGATAGCTTTTGGAATAAGTCCCGAACTCATTTGAACAATGTCAGCATCAACAAAAACCATAGGTAAATCACGATCGTCTCCTATAATTTTAGTTGCCAGATCGGCTAAAGTTTTTTTGGCGTCTCTAACGTTATTTTTTTCAGGTACCTGTTCTTCAAAAACAAATACGGAGGGACTTTTTTTTATAGTTTCTACAGCATCTAATACTTGTTGGTCGACTTTACTTCTGTCTCCCTTATAGTTGTGATAAATAATAAAAAGATAATCGTCAATTGATTGCCCCGATTCCCCTAAAGATTCACTAATTGTATTGTAGGTTGTTGCCAAATCGGTTTCATTCATTGCTGCCATACAAATAACACCCCTTTTTTGTGAACACTCAGTTTTTGCTTCAGGGTGTTGTGATTCAAGTGAATTTAACTTGGATAAATAGGCTGAATTATGAATCATCCAGTAGTTTTGGGCTATCTCTAATGAGGAAATTGATGTCCAAATATCGTCAAATTGTGTTTCATCGATAGTTTTATTCTTGAAAGCAATTGATGCTTGACCTAATTTTTCACAACGAATATTTGAAAAACCAAGTACCGGTTCGTCAAGACCGGATCGAAATAAAGCTTCGGGACGATAATATTGAAGAAGCTTGTCAATTTCACCCCTTCTTTCCGGTTTTAAACTGGCAATTTTGGCAAAGCGATTTTCATATAACTGACCTCGTGGTGGTTGAATATCTACTGACATATTTTTAAAATACTTAGTTTGTTATAGCAGATTTATGACAAAGGTTCATTTATTTTTTTATAAATTATTGTAAGAGGGGAATTATTGGTGTTAAAAAAGTGAAGGAAAAAATAATGACAGTATTATTTTCGAGTTGATGATTTTAGAATTTGTTTTGATATTGATGGAAATAAAATTGTGGTGAACAGAGTCAGACACAGGAGGGGTGTATAAATAATATTATGAATATAAATTTTGGTGAGGGACTTCCTGTACCAAAAATTATCGATACGGTTGCAAAAAATTTTTCACAAGAGTTAAAAACGGGAACAAAACCTGAAACATCTTCATTTATGGGTGGAACTAGTTATAAGTTGTTTGCAGAACAAGCGGGGATGATGCAGCAAGAGTCGGTGAATGGAGTTCAAACGGCGATACCTGAAGTTGATGATTTGAGAGATTTTTCCAACAGATTAGTTGGTTCAATATTGGATTCCCGACCGAATGACACTAGGATGTTAGTTTATGCGGAGAAGAGATTGAGAGAAAGTGGAAGTTCTCCAAGGGATATTGCCATGGCTATTAGTGAAACTGTTAGTAACTTACCACCTGAAAAATGTGCTGAAAACATGAAAGGTGAATTAAAAAATCACACGAGTTATCTACGGGAACAATTTTTTAGAGAATTTGGAGGAGTAGTAAATGTAAAACCTGAAGTGATAGCGGTAGACAATCCTGATCAGGGATTGAAAAAAGTAGCTGAAGGTGTATCGGAAAATGAAAAAACAATGGACTTAATGAGTGGTTATATTTACACAAGAGATAACGGATTAGAAAAAGGAAAGGAAGGAATTATGGATTATATGGTTGATCCTGAAACTGGTACAGAGGCGTATTGTTGTTCTTCCTTTGAAGGAATAGATGGCTATGGAAGTCCAGATTATGGAGAAGACAGTGTTGGCTTTTTCAAAGTAGGCGACAAAGTAGTTTTAATTGAGGCTGATGGGGTTGGTCAGTCGTTTATGGGGTCCTATGCTTCACATGGAGCAATTGATGGAATCATGGAAAAGGGAGGACTTGATTTAGTTGGTAATACTCAGATTGCTGGAGAAAAATTAAAGGAGATACATGATGGTTTGATAATCCCTGACGATATTATTCCTATGTTAAAAAATGTCCTAGAAAAAAAGAAAAATATTTCTGGAAGTCAAACAATGTTGAATCAGATTTCGATTGATTCAAAAACCGGTGAGGTTGATGGTTGTTTTATGGGTGATGGTGGTTTTACGGTGTTACGAAAAGATGGAACTAGGGTAGATTACGACTGCGCAGTGAATACAAATGGTAAGGGTGACTCGAAGATTAGATTGTCGACTTTAGAAGGCTTGCTTGGTTTGCCAGCGAGTTTAGAAGATGTGGGAGCTAAGGGTTTAATTTTGAGTAGTGGTGACACAATATTGTTGTATTCCGATGGGATAACAAAAAATATGTTGACTAAAATTGACGAGATTAATAGAAGTGGGGGAGATTTTAGAAAAGAAATACCAAAATTGATAGATAGCTTGAGAAATAGTGATGAAAAAGATGATGATAGGTCATTGTTGGTGTTTAGAATGAAATAGCTTTATTGACTGTAAATTTACCGCAAAATGGGCTTTGATATAGTTTTGATGATTAAATAACAGTTGACAGACACTAAGGGTAGTAGATATGATGGGACACAGACGCTATCAATAGTGTTAATAAAAAATAGCGCAAAAATACATGCTTTGTCCATATTGTGGTTTTGATGAATCTAATGTTTTAGAGTCGAGGGATGCTTTGGAAGGAAAAGCAACCCGACGACGACGGGAATGTATTGAATGCAAAAAAAGATTTACAACTTATGAAAGAGTGGAAAATATTGAGCTCAAAGTTGTTAAAAAAGATGGTCGAATTGAGGACTACTGCCGGGAAAAACTTGATAAATGTTTTGAAAAGCCTGTTGGAAATTAGGCTCAGAACAAAGGTCTAAAGTAATTGATGAAATTGAAATGAAATTGTTGAATTGGGAAAGTGTAGAGATACCATCGAAAGAAATTGGCAAAATGGTAATGAACAAATTGAAGGATATTGATCCGGTAGCATATATTCGTTTTGCAACAATTTATCGAGATATAAAAAATGTTGGTGAATTTCAAATACTTGTTAACGAGTTCTCTGCTAAAGGCGGATCCGCTAAGGTAATCCGAAATAAATTACTAATTTCTAATAAAGCAAAATAATGGACGAGATTAATCAAAGGGTTAAAAATATTAAGGACGAATTAAGAGAGCCAGAGCTGTCTGAAAATGCCAAATATATTGCTGAAACCAGATACGCCTTGAAAAATGAAGATGGAAAAAGTACTGAAAAAGTGAAAGATATTTTTTTCAGAGTAGCCGAAAACATTGCTAAGGCTGACTTGGTTTTCGGTAAAGGGATTACAAAAACTGAGGATCAGGGTAAGACATTTTATGAATTATTCGCTTCACAAAAATTTTTACCAAATACTCCCTGTTTGGTAAATGCTGGCAAGCTTAAGCAACAATTATCAGCCTGTTTTGTTTTGCCAATTGATGATTCAATGGATTCAATTTTGGAAACAATGTCCAATATGGCCAAGATTCATAAAAGCGGGGGTGGCACCGGTTTTTCTTTTTCCAGACTCCGTCCTAGTGGGGACTACATTAAGACAAGTGGTGGAACAACCGTTGGTCCGGTAAGCTTTATGCAGGCTTATAACGACGTTACTTCTCAAATAAAACAAGGTGGAGTGCGACGAGGGGCAAATATGGGGATGTTATCGATTAATCATCCGGATGTTTTACGTTTTGCAGTAGTGAAATTAGATGAATATTCTTTGACGAATTTTAATATATCTCTCGCGGTCACCAATGCTTTTATGAACCGGTTGGAGACTGATAAAAAATTTGTAAGTGACGATTCGATACCGGAAGAGGTGGTAGAAAAAATCAGAATTGCTGAAGGGAATAGGGACGTAGATGCCAGATTAAGGGAAATCGAGGAACAAATAAAAAAACTTTATGATTGGGCTAAGGCAACAAATGAAGGAGAAGGATATGAACTAATTAATCCTAGAAACGGAGAGGTGACCATAAAATTGAATGCTTATAAAGTTTTTATTTTGGTAACCAGATTGGCGTGGCAATATGGAGATCCGGGATTGGTTTTTATTGACAGAATGAATGAAATTAGTTCTAACCCCGTTCCAAAAATGGGAAGAATTGAAGCAACGAATCCGTGTGGTGAACAGCCACTATTACCGTATGATGCTTGTAACCTGGGAAGTGTAAATTTGAGTAAATTTGTAAAAGGAAAAGATTTGGATTGGGCGGAACTAGAGAGAGTGGTGGGAGAAGCAGTGCACTTTTTGGACAATGTGGTGGAACTGAATGTGTTTCCGGTGGAAAAAATAAGAGAAATGGTAACCAAGACACGGAGAATTGGGTTGGGAGTGATGGGTTTTGCCGATATGTTATTTAAATTGGGTGTTGGTTATGATTCTGAAGAAGCATTACTTTGGGCAGAAAAAGTGATGAAGTTTGTAACTGATAAAGCAAAGTTGGCCACCGTAGAGTTAGGTAAAGAAAGAGGGGTGTTTCCAGAATGGGAAAACAGTGCATTTGGAGGAACAGGATATCGACCTCGGAATATGTCGTTGACGACAATTGCTCCTACCGGAACAATTTCGATGATTGCTGATGCAAGTTCGGGAATTGAACCCTTATTTTCATTGGGGTATCAAAAAAATACTGTTGAGGGAAAGACTTTATACATAATGAATCCGGTCTTTGTCACTGAATTGAAAAAAAGAAATATTTATAGTGAAGAATTGATGGATAAAGTGATTAAAAATGGTGGTAAGCTCGATGGGCTTGATGAAATTCCAATTGATTTGAAAAATGTTTTTAGAACAGCATTGGAAATTGAACCGGAATGGCATATTAAAATTCAGGCAGCTTTTCAAAAGTATACTGATAATGCGGTTAGTAAAACGATTAATTTTCCCAAATCAGCGACGGTTGATGAAGTGAGAAACGCCTATTTGTTGGCTTATTCTCTAGGGACTAAGGGAATTACCATTTATCGGAGTGGAAGTAGAGAGAAAGAAGTAATTCAGACAGTAAAGTCCTCCTCCGCTGATGCAACGGAAGGATTGAATGTAGAGATAAAAACTGTTAAGAAAAAAACACCTGAAGCGGCAAGAGGTATAAGATTACGAAAAGCTTGTGATGTGGGTAGAGTGTATACCTCTGTCTTTTTTGAAGAAGGTGATGGTCCGGTAGAGGTATTTGTAAACTTAGGTAAATCAGGCGGCTATTTGGCTGGGTCAGCTGAAGTAACGGGAAGATTGGCTTCATTAGCCCTAAAATATGGAGCAAGTTTAGATGAAGTGGCTGATGAATTGGTAGGAATTTCTTGTGGTCAAAAGATAGGTTTTGGCAATGGTACAGTTTTATCAATGTTTGATGCAGTTGGAAAATCTTTGTTGGAAATATCAAAAGGAGAACAATTGGATTTATTCGAAGGAGAGAAAACAAAAATTGAAATGCCGAGAACATCAAATGGAGAACAGAAAAATTTATTGGCAGAAATTAGGAGTAAGTTGGCTTCTGAAGAGAGTGCTTTCAGTATTTGTCCTGACTGTGGGAGTCCTCTTTATGCAGAGGAGGGTTGTTTTAAATGTTCAAACTCATTTTGTGGCTACAGCAAATGTAGTTAAAATATGCCAGACGAAATAAAATTATCGGAAATATCTAAAAAAATAGTTGTGGGCGGAACTTATGAACATTATAAGGGAATGGTGTGTAAAGTTTTAGGTGTGGCATTGCACAGTGAGACTTTGGAGGAAATGGTTGTTTATCAACACGTAGACAAAGAAAAGATGATTTGGGTTCGCCCTTTGGAAATGTTTTTGGAAAATGTAGAAATTGATGGAGTTACAAAAGCAAGATTCAAATATGTCAATAACAACTAAAAAAGGAGATGATGGTAAAAGTAGGTTTGGGGGAAGAGTGGTGGAGAAGGATAGTGAGTTGTTGGAGACAATGGGTACAATAGATGAGCTGGTGGCACTGTTGGGAATTGCGAAAATGAAAAATAACTCGGAAATGGGTAAAAAGATAGAGAGGGTGATTGTAGAGTTGCGTCAGATTATGGGGTTAATTTCTGGATATGAAACAAAGAATGTTAATTTAGACGAAAACATAAAATATATGGACGGGGAGATAAAAAGAATGGAAGATGAGATGGATACAATTAGGGGATTTCTTGAATCAGGAAAAAGACTAGATGAATTTCTGAATTGGTGCCGAACGGTGGTTAGAAGGTGTGAGAGGAGAGTTGTTTCTTTAAGTAAAACTCAAAGAACCGATAAAAATATTTTGGTATATCTGAATAGATTGTCAGATTATATTTATTTATTGGCTTTAAAATAATAAAAAATGAATCAAGATTTTGAAGAATATTTAGCTAAAAAAAGAGATCTACTTGATGCTTATTGTACCTGTGGGGGTGAATTTAAAGCTTTTGTTGATAAAAATGATTGTTATGGTCTCTGTCCAAATTGCGGAAAAAAAAGTTATCAATTAAGCTGTAAAAAATGTCAATCGGGTTTTAGTTTTGGTGAAGATAATCCGATAATAGATAAAATTGGTAATTGTTGGACATGTCCCCAGTGTAATGAGGTTAATCATGGTCTCCCAGATTTAATGATTAAACTGTATCGAAATGAAGAAATTCCAAAAGAAGTGAAGAAAGAAGAAGATGGTCGGACTTTGTTACCGAAGTGGGCTGTTTATTTGATAATGGGAATGATTGCTATTGTTTATATTTTTATAAAATTTATAAAGTAAAATAAAGATTGAATGAAGTAGGGTGTAATTCCCTCGCAGTGCCGCTACGGTTATAGCCCGAGCCTTAAAACTTACGAGCAATAAGTATATGAATATAGAAGAATTTAAACCATATTTTGATATAAACAGTCATGGAGTTGGTGTGGTGGCAAGGGCATACCAGGAAGAAAGAAATGGTGCTGATATTAGTTTGAGGGTGGTTCATGCAGAGAAATATGGAGTGAGTAGAATTGGTGGAGATAATTGGGAATACAATAAACATTCAAATTCTGAAAAAGAGGCAACTGTTCATGCATTTGAATTGGCAGAGGATGGGTTTGATGTAATTATTTGGATAAGCCCCAAAAGTGATATTTATGAGGAGGGTAGATTAAATGTAATGTTACCCAATAGAGATAATGACGAGTTGTCTTTTGATCCTTGGGGTGTGCCTCTGCCCCTGGGAGGAGAGGATTCAATGAAATTAGCTAATAGATTAATTGAAGTTGGTGGTTTATCAATGGATTCCATAAATGACGAAGAATCATTGAGACAACAACCAATTGGGTTTAGATTGGATGAAGGTGAAACCTGGTTTGACAGATGTCGAAAACTGATTCCAGAAATGATTGATATTTGGGATGAAATTGAAAATGGTAATGTGGATAGGACTATGGAAAAAATTGTCGAACAAGTAAAAATTGCCAGAGAGGTGGCTCGGGGAGACAATGTAATTTTTGAAATTGAAATGATTAGTAGAGGGTATCGTTTAAATGTTGCTGGTGATCATGGTGGATCTTGGTTAAGTACTCTCGAAGGTAAAGGAATATATAATTATAAAATTGAAAAAGCTGGAAATGAATTTGTTACTGAAAAGATTGAAGTGAATGGAAAACTAATTTGTCCTTTATGTGGACTTGAAATAAGTGAGGGAGCAACGAGTTGTTCAAAATGTGGGATTAGTTTAAAAAATAAAGCTCAAAATTAAAAGCTTAAATTTTAAAGTTTATTTATCGGACTTAACTAACCTTTTAAAACCTTCAAGTATTTCCATGGGAATACCCATGATAATAGTATTATTGGGGCCATTGGTGGCATTTTCAATTGTTTGAAGAGAACGCAGAGAAATAGCTCCGCTGGTACTTAATTTTTCCATGGCCTTTTGTAAATTTTCAGAAGCAGTAAGTTCTCCTTGAGCCCGGATGATAGTGGCCCGGCGTTCACGTTCGGCTTCAGCTTGTTTTGCCATAACCCGCTTCATATTATCAGGAACGGCTACATCTTGAAGTTTTATTGAGGTAACATCTAAACCCCAATCAGCAGTTTCCTGATCAACAATGGTTTTAATTTCATCACTAATCTTTTGACGATCGCTTAAAAGGGAATCTAATTCGATACCACCGATGACGTCACGAAGAGCGGTCTGAGCATATTGAGAAACGGCGTAGGTAAAATCACGAACTTTAAGAATGGCATCTTCGGGACGAGTAACTTGAAAATAAACGACGGCATTGATAGAGACGGCGACATTATCGCGGGTAATTATTTCTTGTTTGGGGATGTCTAGGGTATTAATGCGAATATCAACTTTAATAACACGTTGAAAAATAGGAACAACAAATTTTAGACCCGGCTTGAGAGTGTAGGAGTAAGTACCTAAAGTTAGAACGATACCCCGTTCGTACTGGTTGACGATGACAATGGATTTAAGGATAAGAAAAAGAACTATTATACCGATGATGATTTCATTCATAATTTTATTATATAATGAACTATGAGAAAAATAATTGGAACCTTGATATTGGTCTTATTACTTGTTTGGATTGTACCCTGGAACAAAATTAATTGGGGAAGAATTACCTGGCAGCCGGCAGAAGTGGTGACGGTGAATGGCGAAGCAAAAATTCAAGAGAAGAACCAAATTGCAAATTTTTCGGCTGGTCTAACTATTCAAAACATGGATAAAAATAAAGCGATAACTGAAGTGAACACCAAGATGGAAAGTTTGATTAAGGCGATAAAAGATTTTGGAATTAGTGATGCGGATATTAAGACTCAGAGTCTGAATTATTATCAAGAACCCAAAGGTGGTCAAAACCCAGGAATGTGGCAAGTAAATAACACTGTAGAGATTATTTTGAGAGACATTACCAAGGCAGATACTTTGACTGATTTAATAACTGAGAGTGGAGCAAATAATGTTTATGGTCCCAATTTTGGTATGGATAACACCAATGAGATAGAAAAGGGTTTATATAATTTGGCCATAAAAGATGCCAAAGAAAAAGCGGAAAGTATTGCTAAGGCTTCAGGAAGAACTTTGGGTAAGGTGGTTAGTGTCAATGATGGGGGAGCAAATAATGCTTATCCTATGTACTCTATGAAAGATTCTGCCGGTATGGGCGGTGGGGCAGTTACTGAACCGGGAAGTACAACGGTTTACAAGAATTTAACGGTGGTTTTTGAACTTAAGTAAATGCATTTAGGATGGCATTTGGCAGCCGGTGTGGCGCTGGGAATAGTGATAGGGGGAGAAGGGGTACCTATAATGATGGGAATGGTGGGAATTGATTTGATTGATCATGGAATTTGGGGATTGATGAGAATCAGACCGTTAAAAATTAAGAACATTTGGAAAACTACTAATTATCTATATCGGAAAATGGAAGCTCAATTGTATTTTTTTCACACCGTTGAAATATATTTGTTGATAATGGGGTTGAGTCAGCATTTTAAATGGAGTAGTTGGTTTATGTTGGCGTATAGTATCCATTTATTGATGGATATATTTTGGTATTTAAGAAAAAGAAGAAAATTGGATTGGGTTAAAAAATGGTCTTTGTCCTGGTGGATATTTAAAAAACATTTGACTGACTTTGAACTAGTTTACAAGAGGTAAAAAGGGGGTCAAAATCTGGTATGGGTGGATTACGTTTGATAGCTGGTAGTGCTAGTCAGGAATTGGCGGTGAAAATTTCTAATTTGTTAAAGATTCCATTGACTCCAATAGAAGATAAACGTTTTTCAAATGGAGAAATATATATCCGGGTCAAAAGTAAGGTGAGAGGAGATGATGTCTATGTAATCCAAAGCCTGTCCGGTCCGGTTAATGACAATCTAATGGAGCTATTGATAATAATTGATGCCTTAAAAAGAGCTTCGGTGGGAAGAATTAATTTAATTTGTCCAATTTTAGGTTATTCAAGACAGGATAGAAAAATTGAATCAAGAGAACCGATTACAGCTAAATTGGTTGCGGATTTAATATCGGTAGCGGGAGCAAACCGGATAGTGACGGTGGATTTACATGCCGATCAAATTCAGGGTTTTTACAATATTCCCGTTGATCATTTTTTGGGTTATCCTCTTTTTGCCCGATATATTAAGAAACACTATGGAAAAAAGAACTTAGTAATTGTGTCTCCAGATGTTGGTGGTGTAAAAAGAGCCAATAAATTAGCAGATTTATTAGATTTAAAAATTGCCATTATTGATAAAGTCAGAAGTGAACATAATAAATGTGAAGTAATGCATCTGGTGGGTGAAGTGAAGGATAAGGTGGCAGTAATCATTGACGATATGATTGATACTGGAGGTTCAATATGTAAAGCAGCTGAGGCAGTAAAAGCTAACGGTGCAAAAGAAGTAATAATTTGTGGAACGCATGCCCTTTTATCAGGTGAAGCATTAAAAAATTTAAGTGAATCGTGTGCCACAAAGATTATTTTGACAGATACGGTAGAGATACCAGGTGAAAAAATTATTTCAAAAATGGAAATTATTTCAGTAGCGCCTCTTTTAGCGAAGATAATAAAGAGGATTCATTTGGACAGATCGCTCGGAGAACTGTTTACCTGGGAAGATAAAAGAAGGGTGTTGTAAAATCACCGCATCTAAAAAAATTGATACAGAAAAGATAATTGAATGGGTTAGAAGAAAAGGGTATAAAACAGGTAATGAAAGTAAAATTATTGTCACACACAAAAGATCCTGAACAAGTAGTAGCAGCCGCAATTAGACAGTGTTATGCGGCGGTGGGTTCTGCTGAGTTGAAGAAAAAGATTGATAAACTAACCCGCGAAAGAATGATTAAGCAGGTAATGGGATCAGGTCATACTTCAACCCTAGAACATGCTAGTTTTACTTTTGGCATTGAGGGGATATCTAGAGCTTGTAGTCACCAGTTGGTAAGACATAGAATTGCAAGTTTTTCTCAACAAAGCCAGCGATATGTAAATGAGACAAAAAATAATTTTGAATTTGTAATACCACCAAAAATAAAAGCAATAAAGAATGCAAATGTTGAATTCTTAAAAACAATGAAAAATTTAAGAATGGTTTATGAAGATTTGATTGGGATGGGTGTAGTTCCAGAGGATGCTAGGTTTGTTTTACCAAATGCGGCAGCAACAAAAATTGTAGTGACCATGAACGCGAGAGCATTACTTCATTTTTTTGAATTAAGGTGTTGTAAGAGAGCTCAATGGGAGATTCAACAACTGGCCAATTTAATGTTGGCTGAGGTTAGGAAGGTGGCTCCAATTATTTTTGAAAAAGCGGGAGCAAGTTGTGTAACTACGGGGATTTGTTGGGAGGGAAAAATGTCGTGCGGACTTTATGAAAAAATTAAAGGGGCGGAAGTGAGAACAAGAGTATAAATATGGAGAAGAAAAAAGGAAAATTTATTGTAATTGAGGGGACAGATGGAAGTGGAAAGTCGGTACAAACAGGACTATTGAAGAAGTATTTGGCAGAAAAGGGATATAAAATTGCGGGAACAAATATTAAAAGTAAACAGGTGAGTTTGTTGGAAGATTACTTTGAAGATAAAGGATATGACGTTAAAACTGATGATTATCCTCATTATGACACGAGTGTGTGGGGTAAGCTTGTAGGAAGGATTCTGACAGGAGAGTTTGGCGATCCGTTAAATATTAGTTCTTATTTAACAGTGTTGCCATATATGATTGATGAGTATTGGGGGAGTCAACAGATTAAAAAATGGGTTAATCAGGGTAAATTAGTAATTTCGAACAGATATTTTACATCCAATGTTCATCAAGTGGCTAAATTGAAAGGGGAAGAACAAATTAAATATCGGGATTGGTTATGGAAGACCGGTTGGGATGAAATGAAGATATTAAAACCGGATTTAGTAATTGTACTTTTAGTTGAGCCTGAAGTGAGTATGGAATTGGTCAAGAAAAAAGCGGAAAGGAATTATGTTGGCGGCAAAGGTACTGACTTAGTCGAGAAAAGTAGTGAACATCAACAGGGTGCATATGACGAATATTTGAGAATGATAGAAAACGATAAAACTTGGGTACCGATAAATTGTTGCCGAAAAGGAAAACTATTAGAGATAAATGAGATTAACGAATTAGTTTTAGAAGAAATTAAGAAATTGGAAATAATTTAAGGAAATAGTATGCAGGTGAAAAATTTAGAAACAGATAAAATATATAATGTGCCCGGTTGTATCGAACAACCGATTGTTTTTAATGAAGCGGGAATGCCGATTTGTAGAAAAGAATGTAAATTCAGAGAAGACTGTGGAACAGCTTCTGGGGACCCTTTGGGAGATGATGGAGTTACGAGATTAAGTAAAGAAGTCCAACATTAATAAAATAAGATAAAATAAGCAATGGATAAAATATTTGATTTGATTGAACAAGAAAAAAAATATCAAAATGAGACAATTAGATTGATTCCGAGTGAAAATTTTGCTTCAGAAAATGTCAAGAAATGTTTGGCAAGTGATTTGACAAATAAATACGCCGAGGGTTATCCCGGAAAAAGGTATTATCAGGGGAATAAAATTGTGGATCAAATTGAAAATTTAGCAATTGAAAGGGGTAAAAAATTATTGGGAGTGGAACATCTAAATGTTCAACCTTATTCAGGTAGTCCAGCGAATAGTGCAGTACTTATGGCATTATTAGAACCTGGGGATAAAATTTGTGGAATGAAATTGAGTGCCGGAGGACATTTGACTCACGGTCATCCGAAGGTAACATTTTCCGGTAAATTTTTTAATTCAGTTCAATATGATGTAGATTCCGAGGGAAGAATTGATTATGAAAAACTAAGGGAATTAGTGGTGACAGAAAAACCTAAATTAATTTTTGCAGGGACAACGGCTTATCCATGGATATTGGATTGGGAGAAATTTGCCAAGATAGCTGACGAAGTAGGGGCGTGGTTAGTGGCTGACATTTCCCATATTGTGGGGTTGGTAGTTGGTGGGGTACATCCGAGCCCGGTACCTTATGTTCACATAATTTCTTCAACAACTCATAAAAGCTTAAGAGGACCACGTGGAGCAATAATTGGAGTAACAAAAAAAGGTCTGGAAAAAGATGTCGATTTAGCTAAAAAAATTGATAGAGCAGTTTTTCCCGGATTACAGGGTGGCCCACATATGAATAACATTGCCGCTTTGGCAGTGGCTTTTGAAGAGGCGAGTGGAGCAGATTTTAAAAAATATTCAGCGCAAATTGTAAAAAATGCAAAAGTTTTAGCTGAAACTTTAAGAAAAAATGGTTTGACTGTTTATGGAACTGAAAATCATTTGATGGTAGTAGACGTCGGATTAGGAAGTGGTAAAGAGATGGCTGTGAAATTAGAAGAAAATGGCATAATTGTCAATGCTAATACGATTCCTCATGATGAAGCAGGCCCATTTAAACCGTCGGGCATAAGATTGGGAACTCCGGCGATGACTACTAAGGGTTATGAGGAAAAAGATTTCGAGGCTTTAGGAACAAAAATAGCGGCCATAGTAAAAGGATAAAGCCAAGGAATTCTAAAAGTTGTGGCCAGAAGAAAATATAGACTGTTTTATCATTTAAACCATTGATATCCCAACCATTGGCCCAATTGTTAATTTGATAATGGGGTAAAAAGTGGGGCAAGCATAAAGCATTGCCCTTACAATCAAAATAAAAGGCGATCCAAGAAAGAGAAAATGACTGAAATAGAACAAGTTGAGATTGATTAATTTTATTTAAAGTGACTTTGTAAAGAGTTTGGTTGTATTGTTGGAAATTTGCTGGTTCTGATATTGAAGCTGCGGGTGGGTTGTTGAGGTGAATATTGGAGATATTTTGCCAATTGAAAGGACTGATTTCGATTTGATTAATCTGATTTACTGAGGGTAGAGAGGAAAGTGACAAAGAGGAAAGGTTGACACCCAGACCAAGATCATAGGGGTAGATTGGAGGGATAATAAAATAATTATCTTCATTTGAGTTATTGATTCGACTATCAACAATTAAACGATGGTCTGATAGTGAAAAAATTTTGATTAATGGGGGGCGACCGGATATGTTTTGAAAATTTACTTTGATTAAGTAACTTTGATTTAGGTCGAGATTGTCTCCACAGTTGTAAAAAGAGGTATTTTCTTGGTTGGTGGCAGAAATTAATTTGGAATTAGTAGAAACACAGGTAGTCCATGAAGAAGCAGATAAAATATCGTTTGAAATATTTGTAATTTGTTGAGGATGGTTTGAGAATAAATTGGTGTAAGGAAAAGTGTCGTTATATTGAGTTTGGGGATTATTTTGGTAGTGAGAATAATTTGTGAAAGCCCAATCGAGATGAGTGAAACCTGAAGGAATATTGAGATTGGGAAGGCTAGTAAAAGTAACCAAACCATTTTTTGGAGGAGTGACTTGGTAAAGTTTTAAATCACCAAATTGTTTTTCTAATTTAAGGGTTGGAATTTCATCGATGAGCTTTTGATTTTCTAAATTAACTTTACTGGAGTTAAAACTTTCTGAAAAAAATACATTTGGATCAAAGAGAATATAAGAAATATTATATTTTGTTAAGATATTTTGAAAATATTGAGGATTTCTGGAAATTAAAGAATAGTGTAATTGCCAATAAAGATTCTCTAAATGGTTGTCCCAGACATCAAAGGCTCTATCGGTAATAGGTTGATCAATGCCGTACCAAAGAAATCCGGAGCCGGAAAGACCCCACTCATAATCTTCCCAACCCCAGTAATTATATTGAGGGAGGTTGAGTATCCGTTGGGAAGAACTGATGGTATTGAGGTATTTGAATAATTGGAAATATTCAGATGGGATATTAATTCTCATTTTGGGACTAATGAAATTTCCCAGAAATGAAGGCCAAGATAAGATAGCTAATAAGGCAATAAAAAATAGATTTATCCGTTTGAGATGACTAAGAGCAATACCTACAAGAACAGAAATTGAGAAAATAGTAGGAACTAAGAGTTTAGTAAAGGAATTACGAAAAATTTGATTAACTAAAGGTATTTGTCGGATAAGGGAATTGATAAAGTTGAAGGGTGCAGTGTCACAAAGGAAACCAATAAGTCCGAAAAATAAAATAAAGATAAAATATTTTCGGTATTTATTTTTTGAAAAAATTGCCAAAATTGAAATGATTAAAAAAAGATAACTGATTAGTTTTACTGGAAGGTGAAACAGGTGTTCATGCCAGGCTGACATTATATATTGAGGTGAAGTTGAGAGATTGTTTTTGATGTCAAAGTATTGGCCTTGAAGTAAACTAAAACTTTGAAGATTACCGCGATATTGATTTTGCTCAACAAATTGGTCGGTAACCATAACGTTTTGCATTGAATTTTGAGTAGTAGAAATATGAGTAAGGGTAAAAAATATATTAGGTAAAAGCCAAAAAGAATTAATTAAAAAGAAGAGTAGATAAATAGATAGATAATTGAGTAGATGAGAAGTTTTGGGATGGTTTAGAAAATGAACTAGAAAAATTAAAGAGATGCAGATTATATAAACAAGAAAAAGAGTTTGAACATAAAATGAGGGGGTAGCTAGTAAATTGATAATGATAATCTTTTTAAGAGAAGAAGATGATGGTTTTTCGAGATGTTGTAAAAGGACATAAATAAGCCAGGGGAAAAAACCCCAAAAGGTGGAGTAGGGATCAAAAGGGAGATAAAAATATTGAACAGTGCCAAAATTTAGAAGATAAAATAAAGCGGCGATGAATGAGGAGTATTTATTTTTAGTAATAAAAAATACTAAATGAAATAGACCAAAGGTTCCCCAAAATAACATGGAAAAATGCCAAAGATATCTTATAAGATTAGTGGGGAGAAAAAACGTAAAAGGTAAAAGTATTAATTGGCGGACCAAGTCGGCAGCGTGAGCCATTCCGGCCAGTAGACCAAGGCCTTGGTATTCCTGCCAAGTTGAGAATATGGATCGTTTAAGGTTGGCTAATATGTTGAATTCCGGGTGAAGATTATCCCAGCCGGTTAAAAAAGTTCCCGGAGTGTAATTACGAAAACAAAGAATCAAAATGACAGCAAACAAGAAAGTTTCAAAAATATGGCGCCGAAAAAAATTTATAATTCTAGACATTTGATATATTGATGACTAATATTTGACCAAGATCTGGAATTAGAAATATATTGACTGACAGTAGTTAGAGATTTAAGAGATTGGGGATTTTTTTGAAAATAAATCAATTTGTTAAATAAGGAATTGGAATTTAGACTAAATTTAACTAAAGACGGATCGATAATCCGGCGAATATCATTGGTATCTAGAATGGGTGCAATTTTGGGTGAAAGTAAAAATGGCTTGTGATAGGTAAAAGCGAGAGAAAGGGGACCGGAGGAGGACATACCGACCCGATAGGGCAACAATATTAAGTCTGAATTTTTATAAAAGGTACCAATTTGAGATTCGGGGACAAAACCAGAAATGATAATTTTTTGCGGATGTTTGTTGGCGAAATAATTGATTTGGGCAAGATATTTTTGATAGTAGGGCTTATCTAAATGGTTTGGATTTGGCCCCCCAGCAATAATCAGTTTGAATTTTGATTTTGGATGTTTATCGAAATAGTGGCTAAAGGTTTTAACTATCCAATCGGTGCCCTTGTACCAAGCCAGAAAACCAAAAATGGTGATAACAAAGTCTTTTTGATTCGCAAACGAATTTTTGCGGTGCTCGCTACCTTCGGGCTGTCCGCTTCGCGTCACGCGTTCGCTGTGCTCCGAAAAATTGTTTGCTTCATCAAAATTATTTGTTTTATCTAAAATTTCCACACCGTGGGGGATAATAAAAATTTTAGGATTATTTTTATCTAAACGATCTTTTAAAAATTGTTCAAAAACAATTATTTTTGAAGAGAGAGAAATAATTGATTTATAAAAAATTTTGGCAAGGAAATTTAAAATGCCATTTAGGGGACTATTTTTTGATTGACCGATATGGCCACTAATTTCATTGAAATCAGTGACTACTTGATGGAGGACAATAGTGATGGAATGACGACCTAGTTTTAATACTAATAACAACAAGGGAAGAAAAACATTTAATAAAGGATTACCAAACATGGCCATTTCAAATTCGATTAGAACTGGAGTTGAGGGATGTTTTTTGCTTTGTTTAAGGATATCTCCAAAGATAGAAAGGGAATTTCTTTGCCAACAACGGACAACATGAATATTTTTTTCTTGATATATATCAGACTCACCGGATAATTTTTCGGCCAGGACAAGGATGTTTAAGGTAGAGGGAAAAGAGAGGAGAGTATTTTTGGTATATGAGGCGACACCGACTGTACCAATACCATGGGTTTGACCTTGAGGAGGGTAGCTACTAATGACTATCAGGTCGTAAGACATTACAAATATTTTACCCTGAAATTACAGTTGAAGGCGAAGAAAGTTGGTATTTACCCAAAAAGTGATTTAGACGAATTTGAAGAAGCTCTTTGAATGAACGATAAATATCTTTTAATAAATTTACTTTTGTGGCAGGATCATTGGCCCAAACGAGAGATTTTTCTTGAATAGGAAAATTAAAAATTTTGGCCAAAAATATAATTTCACTGTCAAAACCCCAACGGTTGATGGTCATAAGAGGGGAGATGGTGGTGTAGGCGGGACGGGAAAAAGCTTTGAAACCACAGGTAAAATCAGTGACCCAAGTGTTAAGAACTAACTGAGATATTAGAGTAAAAACTTTTCCAAGATGTTCACGAATCCAAGGTTGATGAACGGTAACTGTCGAATGACCGTTTTTACGGGTACCAATAATGACCGGGATTTTTTGACGAACAAAAGGAAGTAACTTCTTGAATTCACTAATGGGAGTCGACATGTCGGCATCCATGAAAAGAGCATAATCAGCGGTGGCATTTAAAAAACCAAGCTTGATGGCAGTGCCTTTACCCTGATTGTGAGAATAGGAAAGAATTTTTTTGGAAAATTTAAGGCGGGCATTTTTTAGTTTTTGAAGAGTATTATCTGTAGAACCATCGTTAACAAAAATAATTTTATTAACTTTAATGCCCCGAGGGGGAACAAATGAATTTAGAGCTTGAACGGTAAGTTTCAAACGCTTTGATTCGTTGTAAACGGGAATAATTATATCGATGGTGGTAGACATAGTGTGTTTCGTCCTATTGGACTCATCAGTGCCGATACATCGGCATACACACACAATCTCTAACTTCTTTCTTTCCTTTTTCCCCAAGCTCCCAGCCGGATGTTTGACCATCCGGCCGGGTGAAAAATTGGGGGAGAGGCTAGTTGCCGCAGGTGAAGTTCCAGGGGCTGGGGGTAAAGGGCGGGTTTTGCTCTGCACCAAAGACCGTTAGGTCTTGAAGATGTGAGCAAAGCTCAGCCACATTCCCAGTTTCCTGGTGCCGGAGGGTCAGACGACCAACCGCAGGAACATAGGCTTCACCAACCACTACGAAGACACTACCTTTGTCGACATCAGCATAAGTGCCTGATGGAACAAAAATATCGGTAGCGGGTCCGCTCCAGATGCAAGCCACAGCCGGGCCTTCTTGTAATGGGGTCATGGTGACTCCAACAAGGGCCGATTGGGCAGTGCAGGTGGTGTCCCAAGAGGTGGGAACAAAGGCGGGGGCGACAACAGCGGGGACAGAATCGCAAGTAGTGCAACCATCAGCATTTTGGTCAACAATGACGTTGACGGTGGTGTTCTGGTTGACAACAACTGCGGATTCGGAGTCTGCGGGCTGAACAGCAACGGGTGCTGGAACAGCAACTACGCAGGCGGACATTGCCAAGACCAGGATGGTCAAGGCGGCGAGCAAGAACAGTTTGTTACGCATGGGAGCTCCTTTCGAGAGTCAAAAATTTTTACAAGAATAATCGATTCCATGGATCGAGTATTCCCGGTGAATCAACCTTAGTGCGACGACTGTCAAGACGTCTTGGTTGCTTTTTCACATATTTCTTTTTTGGTGACAGCACTGTACTGATAAAAATATATTTATCAACGCGGTGCTGCCATCAAAATAGATTGATAGGAGACTTCTATAAAAACGTTCTTCTGTACGCTTATCCCTTTTGGAAAGATTTAGAAGATAGAGATTGTTAAAGAACTCTGCTTTAGCTAATCTCAGACGCGGTGTTTGAGGTAACTGCGGCAGTGTATTGATGAAGTTAATCACCAAGGGAGAAACGGAGTAAGTGTGACGAGGAGCCACCCTACCCCGAGAGTCTCTCCCCTGGTGATTACCAGAGGGAAGTAAAACTTCTATATTGTTAAATAATTAAAAGTTGACTATAACAATCAACAATTAATTGTAAGGAAGTGTATCATTAATATGTAATAATGTCAAGTTATAGGATACTATATTGATTATTTGACTTGAAGATATTGTTCAAATAAAACCCCGGCGTTGACGGAAGTCAGCCGGGGTTTTTAGAGTCTCGATTAATTAATATCCACGGGCTAAACGACGGAGATATAAAGAAACACCTAAAAGAGAAATTGCAAAAATAGTACCAACGATTAAATTGGTGCTACCAGTTTTGGGTAATATCTTGGCGCTAGAAGTTGAAGTTTGCGGTGAATAAGTACCATTACCAACATAGAAAGCGAGTGAGTCTTCAGAATTGGTACCAATTTCAGAAACTGCGTTGACAGTGATCTGACCACGGGTCAATTTAGAGTACACAAATTGTTTGTCTTTGACGGTGACAACAAGGTTTTTGGTATAAGTATCGCCACTAGCGATTTGAGGAATAGTAAATTCCCGATTGGAATCAGTGACAACGAAGGTGGGTATAATTTGACGGACTTTGATGTTGGTTTGGTTGCGATTACCAGAGTTGGTAATTCTAAGTTGAAGTTGATACTTATCATTTGGTCCGAAATTAATATCGGTTGATTTTAGTTCATCAACAAAAAGTGATTGAGTGAAACCCTTGGCTTTTAAATCAACAGTCAGATTTCTGACTTCATCATCGGCTAATACAGGAGAAGAAGAAAAAAGAAAAGTAATAACTGAAAGAAGAATTACGAGTTGTTTTTTCATAGTGGGAGGATTGTATCCCATAACACGGAAAAATGCAACTATACGACAGTAATATCAAAAAATTTAGATTAAAATAACTAAAAAGATTTACATTTTTTTAATAAAATCTTTTAGATCTTCAGCGATAGTGTCATCGTTGAGAGCCACGGCAATATTGGCTTTAAGCCAGCGGAGAGGATCACCCGTGGTCATCCAGTCTGATTCTTTGTCGGTGGCTTCGGTTAAGACAATATCGTTGGCAGCCAGTGTATTGATAGCGTCAGCTAACCAGAATTCATTGTCTTTACCGGTGCCTTGTTTGGTAATCACAGGAAATAACTTTGCACCGTCAATGACAAATCTACCTCCCTGTCCAAAGAAAGAGGGAGCTTCTGAAGCAGGTAATTTTTCATACATTCCTGAGATACGGTGAGGATATTTTGGATCTTCTTGATATTTGGCAGATCCATAGCGTTCTATTTCTGCAGGACCAACATCTTTGACAGAAACAACAGCTGAGGGTGAATACTTTTCAAAAGTACTAATCATTTTTTTGAGATATCGGCCAGTGTCTTTTTCGACAATTAAGTCATCTCCAAACATATAAACAAACGGATCGTTACCAATAAAAGATTTTGCGGCGAGAGTGGGGGCACCGTTACCATAGGGGAGATGAAGAGATTGAGGAATAAATTTTAAAGTGTTTAAACTTTTCCAAATATTTCTAAGAGAATCAAGAGCTTGAGTCTTATTAATACCTTCAAGATACTGTTGCCAATCAGTATCGGGTGTGAAATATCTTCTGATAGTTTTTTCTCCATGTCGATGAACAATACAAATATCAGTGATACCTGCGGCAATGGCTTCTTCAACAAGATATTGAATATTGGGTTTATTGAAAATAGGAACAAGCTCTTTGGCGTAGGCTTTAACCGTGGGAAGAAAACGGGTACCGCGACCTGCGGCGGTAATAACGGCTTTGGTGACTTTGGAATTACTCATAGTAGGTACATGATAACAAATATTTGATAGAATACAGAGTACTTTGGGCCCATAGCGTAGTTGGTAGCGCGTTCCCATGGCATGGGAAAGGTCAGGGGTTCGAGTCCCCTTGGGTCCACATAATTAATCTCCCGAAAAGATTTGGGAGATTTTTGTTAAAATAGGGGCACGTAGGAAGCTTAGGCCCATAGTGAAACGGTTATCACCAAGGTCTCCAAAACCTTTATTTGAGGTTCAAATCCTCATGGGCCTGCTAAGATGATAAAAAGAATTTTAGTATTGACTGGTTTGGATCAAGAGAAAACTCTACCTATTTTTAAACTTGTTGAGGGAAAATTGAGTAGGGAATTGGGAATTGAAACACGGGTTTTCAATTGTGGTTGGGAAAAAAGAAAGAGCTTTAAAGAGATTGAAAATAGCTTATTCAAAAAAATAGAATCTGTTGATGGCGAAATAATTTTATTTGGAATTAGTGCCGGGATGGTGGCGGCATTGGCGGCAAAAAACAAGTATGGTGTAAAAATTCCTAAAGTAATTTCTCTTTGTGGATGGAGTCGACCAAAAATAAAATTTACATATAATGAGAGAAAATATTACAAAGCATTGGTTGATCGAAATATAGTTTTTAAAGAGGCAGTCGCTGAGTATACAAAAATATATAAGAATATATTACCCAAAGATTGGAAAAATATGATGGTATTCTGGGCGGAAAATGACGAATATATACCAAAGAGCTGCTGCGTTCACCGAGGGATGAAAGCAACAGAAATGAAGATTTTAACGCATGTTGGGGGGATATTATTGGCGTTGACGAGAACAAAAGAGATAATGGAATTTATCGAAAAATAATAGGTTTTGATATATAATGATGTATTATGTTTGTATATAAGGAAGCTTTTGTTTTGACGGGTTTACACCCAGAGATAACTTCTAAACGGTTAATAGGTAACGCGGAGGAAACATTAACAAGAGGTTTGGGAATTGATACGACGATAGTTAATTTGGGTTGGAAAACAAGAAAAAATCTTGCAGATTTAGAAAATAATCTTGATGAAAAAATTGATAAAACAAAAGGACAAGTTGTTTT
>JBAZML010000012.1:0-31092 GCA_041649835.1 Candidatus Shapirobacteria bacterium | reverse complement strand
TACATGGTGGGCCTAGGGCTGAGGTTCTATGGTCGGGTGAAATAAACTAGTTTCAGGATTAGGGTCAATACGTTATTATAAACTAAAACCTTGGAGGTAATCTATGAAATCGTTGATCAAAGTAGAAAACACTGAACAAAAAATCATTCTTCTTTGCGAAATGCTTGGTCAGATTTCTGATGGTATGTGGGAGAACGCAAGGCCCTATGATCATTATCGGCCTTGGATGAAGTTAAAAGAAGAAAATACTGTCATTGATCCTCAGGATATTGGGGTTGATGATTCTTTTAGGTTCGCAAAACGTAATTACAATTTCGCCAATAAGCAACTTCTTGACATCGTCGGCGGCCGGATTATTCTGAAAATCAATTTATATCTTAAGCATGGCCAAAAAATTCTCGATCTTCTTGCCAAAGATCATTGGTTGATTCCAGACAGCTTAGATTCTTGGAAAGATATGGAATTTTCTACAAATTCGTATTGGGTTGAAAAAACCAAGAAGCTCGCTGAGGTCGGTATCACCAAAGAAATGATTAAGGATGTTGTGGACAATCCAGTCTATACTCGTAAGAATCTTAATAAAGACTGTAAGAGTCTTAAGAAGGTCTTCAAAACTTTCTTTAAGAATAAGGAGGCTTAAGAATGAAAACTCTATCTGAAAAAAATTGGGAAGCCGTTGAAAAAGAAGTAAAACATTTACTCCACGCTTCTAGAGATTGCTTACGAAATCAAGGTGAAAATACTTTAAGGATAGCATATTCTGCTCGTGATTCATATTATGCAGAAGCCTTTGGTATCCTTAGAGGACTAGTGGTTCTTGGGTATGGATATTTCGGGTCCTCTAATCTTGATGCAATAGAAGAGAGGCGCGGAACAGATCCGAGACAAAATTTAAAGTATTTATTTGACCACATCTTAACTCGAGAGGTTCTTGAAGAAGAGGGTTTTCATGGAGATCATAGGTGCGAACACTGTCTTACAAAGTATGGCAAAGACGATAAGAAACTAAAAGATGAAGGAAAACTGGGGGCTGTAGAAGTAAGACTTTGTGATAAGCATTTAAAAGAACTTCTTAAGAAACTTAAGGAGGCCTATGATGTCTAAAACTATATACATTGTTAAAGGTGAACAGTCTGATTACGAAGGTACTTATTCTTGGAATGTTAAGGCTTTTTACGACAAAGATTCTGCAGAAATTTTTTGTTTGCTCTTAAATGATGAATTAGAATCTCTTCTTGAAAAAAAATAGAGCTAACCGTAATAAGATATTGTTAGAAGTTAACTCTATTGGAGAACCTCCAATTCAGCCAAACAAAAAAGAAAAAGATTCTGTTTTTAGGAAAAGAGTTTTAGATTGGAGTAAAAGACATAAAGAAATTCGAGAAAAGTATAAAATAGAACTTAAAAGCGAATATGATCAAAATATGGTAATCGATACTGACGTTGGATACGAAGTAGAAGAACTTGAATTGGAGGAGGCCTAAGGTGAAATTTGTTAGATATCCATCTATTGAAAACCACTACCAAAATAAACATATTAATCGCTGGTTACAATATCACCCAGAGCTTGAGAACGAGACTTATGTTTTGGTAGAAAAGATTCACGGCTCTAATTTTCAAACAATTTTTGCTCCTAATGTTCCAGTTACTTTTGCCTCTAGAAACCAACCACTGGGACCAGAACCAGAATTTCATGGTTGCCAAGAAGTAATTAAAGGAGCTGAATACCGAGAACTTATTAATCATTTCCAAAATCTATCAAATGAAAGAAATGCGGTAGTTCGTTTATACCAAGAATTGTTTGGGGCCAACATTCAGAAGGGAGTAAATTACGGACCCAAAAGGCAGACTAGGGTATTTGATTTAAAGATTAATGATCTTTGGATGTCACAAAAAGACCTCCAGAAACATTTTATTCTAAACTTAGATAGTGACTTCTTGGTTCCTATTTATGCTGGCGCTAATTCTCTTCAAGAAGCCTTAGATTTTGACACAAGAAAAGATTCTTTAATTTTAGGTATTGAGGATAATGAATGTGAAGGTGTAGTGATTAAGCCTTTTCATAGAGTATACGAGTCCCCTGATGGAGAACTTTTCTATCTTAAAAAGAAGAATGAAAGCTTTACTGAAAAACAAAAGGGCCCAAAGAGGGAGAGGGAATTAGACCATCCCCTGAAAGCTGAGTTTTTACTATACATTAATGAGAATAGGTTAGAAGGAATCTTCTCCAAATATGGAAGAATTGAAAGCCCCAAACAAATAGGAGATTATATCAAGTACATGATTGAAGATGCTAAAGAAGATTTCCTTAAAGATAATTCTGTAGAAGGATTGTCAAAGAATGAGAGTAAGGAGGTCTTTTCGGTGGGGTATAATTGTATGGTTCTATTGAAAAAATCTTTAGCCGAGGAGGTATAGCTATGCACCCTAATTTATTTTCAAAAAAGGTTAAAGAATGTAAGATCCTAGGTTGCACTAATAGATCTAATCAGGGTACCTTTGTCGGGAACTTCTGCCTTCCATGTTATATGTTCATTACTAAAGGAGAGGGGACATATAGTCAAGCATATCAAAATGCTTTGAACACCAAAAAAGAGGAAAAATAACATGCTCAGCGTCGGGATTTTCATTAATGGAAAAATTATTGCTCAAGTAGACGCAGTTAATGTTTCTGAGGGACTTGGAAAAGAATATGGAAAAGGTAATCAATTCTACCAATTAAATACTAATGATGATAAGATAATTGAACATATATACGAGGATGGGGCAATTGTTCTCGCGATTAAAATGCTAAAAGAGCTTTTATTGGAGCAGAGTTAAGTATTTTAGTTAAAGGGGGGATAATATGTGTTCTTCTGGAAAAAAAGAATATTCTTCTTACAAAGAGGCTTATGACGGTTTACAGAAGATCAGAGAGAGAAATCCATTTCAACACAGAGGCGAATGCAGAATTTATAAATGTGATTTATGTAGAGGTTACCATTTGACTAAGAGGCCTAAGGTTAAGCCGCCGGCTATTCCGTTGAGGAGCCAATACCATGCAAGAATTCTTTAACATTCTAGATACTAATGACTTTCTGTTCTATGGAATAATGCTTATGGTCATAGTTATATGTTTTTGGAGGATAAGGTGAATTCTAATAACATTATGGTAAAGGTTAATGGTAAGTCTTTCAGGTGCGAAGAATGTGGGGCTAATGTATTTCATCATCCTAGAATTCTTAATACTTTTCCAGATGGAACCGGGCCATATAAATTAGAAACCGACATATATAAATGTAATAGTTGTGGACTTAGGTATAAAGGAGAATAGTGCTTATGAATATACTTAATAAAGCCATAATGGTGACAAGATCTTGTAAGACCTTAGAACAATTGCAAGTAGCTATAGAATTTAATATACTTGCCGGAAGTATGATAGCAAAAGGCCCAGTTCGTAAATGGGTGGCAATGCGGCAATTTGAAGAACTAGAACTTGACCAAAAAAGAAAAATAGAGGAGAAAAAGAATGAAAAGTCTGTTTAGCTTGATGTTAGTTATGTTGATGTTTGCTGGGTGCGTGTCTTCAACTATGGAAACGCGCACAGTAAATCCAGATGGTACCTATACTGTAGAATCTGAAACTACAACCGCACCTTCTGGCGGGGCGGTTGTTGGTGAACCTTGGGTAGGCGTAGGAACCCCATGGGTTTATTATAATGACGCATGGTATTATAATGGTATCCAATACGGATTCTATGGTAATATTGGGTGGTGGCCATATGGCTATTATGGAAATAATCTTATTGTAAGAAATAATGTGTGGTATAACAATAATTGGTATGGTTTTTACCGCAATAATCCCATTTATTATAATAATTTTCGTAATAAATACCATGGAGGGCAAAGATGGCATGGTAATAAAACAAACTTTAGAGGACATAGGCCTGCAGGACCGACCCATAGAGGTAATGTCCATAGGCCAGTAGGACCAACCCATAGGGGTAATGTCCATAGGCCTGCAGGACCGACCCATAGAGGTAATGTTAATAGGCCTGCAAACCAATCTAAACCCATCAGGTCAACTCCTACTAGGAGAAAATAAGTGTCTCCAGATCTAATTAATGGACTTTTTGAGTTTTTAGGTTCTTTATTTATATGGCGAAGTATCTTCATTCTTTATAAACAAAAACAAGTACATGGGGTAAGTGTACTAAGTATAGGATTTTTTGCTGGATGGGGTTTCTGGAACATCTATTTCTACCCATGTCTGAATCAATGGATTTCTTTCTATGGAGGGCTATCTATAGTCTTTGCTAATACAATATGGGTAGCCCAATTAGTTTATTATTTAAGGAAATCTCGATATACAATTCAACAAAATATGGTATAATTAAATTATGAAAGTAATAGACACGTATTCGCTAGAATGTCCTAAGTGTGGAGAGAGGCCGACAAACTTATCCTCCGAAAATTGGATTTGTAATGGATATAATTGGCTACACCAACATTCAGAGCCAATATGTACAGTACAAGCTGTTAGAATATCTGATGGAAGTGTTCCACAACCTTCAGAGATGTGGTTGGTACTTCACCCACAGGGCGAAACCTTTTACGGGTTATGTAAATGAAACTGTGGGAAGTAAAATTATTTTTTAATCTATGGATTACATTAGAAAAATAGAATATAATTAAAAGGAGAAATTTTTGTGACAAAGTTGAATAAAATTTTGGTTGGTTGTGCTATTGTTTTCAGTTTAATAATTATAGTAGCAATTATGTTTGGTGGTAGTTGTAATATTAAAACCCCTGTTGTAAAACATAAGGTTACTTTTGATGTTGTTCCTGCTCCTGTTCCTGCTCCCTCGAAAACTAATACAGTTGTATATACAGTAAAACAAGGCGATAATATATGGAAAATTGTTAAAAAACAAGGTAAATTCAAGCGAAATGCTCAAGCCCCAAAATATGTAGATAGGGTTATTGAACTAAATCCACAGATTGAAGATCCGGATCTAATTCATCCTGGAGATGAACTTGTATTGCCAATTATTAAAACAACAATAAATCCTATGTAAATAAGGAGGATAAATGAACTTTAAATCTATACACGTTGAGGGCAGAACTATAGATTCTGTTTGGTTTAAATTACTCGTCGAAGTTTGTAATTCTGGTAGAGTATATAAAATAGATAGCGGTTCTTTTGCTGGGGATTTTCGTCTAGAGTTTGATTTTGTAACAGCGACCATTACTAATCCTGTGTCATTTACAGAATCTGGTGTGATGTTACCATTAACTGTAACTGTGCCTCAGGGATGTCCTGCGCCCACCTCAGAGGACGAAATCGTAAAGTATTTTATAAACTACCTTATGGATGGTAATTTAGCAGAGAATGAACATTACAAATATGCTAGTTTTATTGTGGGTGGAGAGTATCATATTCCTAAAATTTCTCTTAAAGCTCCATTTGTAAAAGCAGACCATAAAACAAGATCCGGATTAATGTCTGAGTTTAAAGGCCCTATAATTGAGGTGCCGAACCAGCTACAATTTTGTATTGATCATTACAAATCTAAAGGCTTCGGCAATAACCACTGCCTTATTCAAGTTGGATACCCGGAGTCTCAGTGGGCATATTCTATTCCTTACAAGAGTGAGATGGAAAGACAAACAAGTCCTTGTTTAAGACTAATTGACACTAAAATTATTAAAGAAGGAGATAAATTTTATCTCAATTTCTACGTCTGGTTCAGGAGTTGGGATGGATACGCAGGGATGCCCGAAAATCTTGGTGGCATCGCGCTTCTTTTGCACTATATGGCCGGGGAACTCGGGGTTGAAGAGGGGGCTATTATCGCCTGTAGTAAAGGTTGGCATGTATATGGACACTCAATTGAAGCGTTAGCTTTAAGGTCTGGTAATTCTGAAATTGCTGAAAAGTTTAAAAAAATAAAGGAGTATTATGAGAACAGTTGTTTACGGGATAGGAATCGGGGTAGGAGTTCTTATATTAGTATTGGGTCTTACCTGGATTATCCAAGGTAATAACTTCTTCATGTATAAATATTGGGCTCCAAAATACGAAGAGGTAAAACGAGATGTCTTTGAAAATACCCCGTCGTATAAATGGGGAATGATCCAGGAACTAGAAAACATGCAATTTAAATACATACAAGCTACTCCAAATGAGAAATTGGTCCTAGCTCCTATAATTTTACGCAGAGCGGCTCAATATGGAAAAGACAGATTGCCTTATGATTTAAAGGTCTTTGTTGCTCAATTAGAAAAGGAAAGGAGATAATTTATGAAATTTAAAAAAGGACTTTTTGTTTTTGGGCTTATTTTAGTTTTGTTTGTTTCTATGGGTACTTCTTCATGTGATGATAATGATAGATCTTCTGATAATAAACAGCGAAGACAACAAGAAGTTTTGCTGGATCAAGGGACCGCACAAGTAGGTATGCCTGCGATTAAGAACTTCCGTGAACGTAGACTTCTTAAAGACATACTTGAACTGAGAGACCAAGAGGGCTTAACAACATACACATATCTTTTTAATCAATATACCGGAAAATTAATTTTCTTTGGTATCACGGTCGGTTATGGAATACCATACGCAACCCAATTTACAAATCCCCAAAAAACTGTAACTGAGTATCAAAGTATTACAACTATATGTCAAGCAGATCCTAATGGATTATTTTCCCCGGCTTCTGCTGAAGGAACATGGGTCCTTATGAAAAACCCTAATGGGAAAGAGGTTGTTCCCGTGTATATAGAACCTAGGATTGTCGTATCTCCGTTCATTTTACCTCAAGCAGAGGGAAATCCAAGATAGGAGGTTTCATGAAAACTTTGAAAAGAGTTTGTATGGATGAATTTAAGGTAGTTTACTCTAAGCAGATTTCAAATCCTAATGACGTCTATAGTGATTGTCTTGGTAATGTCTATTATTATGATGAACATGGAACCTTTATTCCAGAACAGGTAGCAAAGCAATATTTGGAGATTAATAACCAATGACACTAAAAGAATACACAGATCTTCCAAAAGGCGACCCTAAAGAGATAAATATAGGTACACGATTTAGAACAAAAGAATCAGAAGATAAAATGCTTTCCCCTGGGGCCTTAGTGTTTTTCTACGAAATAATATCGATAACTAAAAACGGATTTGAATTTATGGAAAGATCGGAGAGAATAGAAGCTTGAATGGATGTTAATAATATGGATAACTATTCTGAAAAAATATATTGTGGAGCTTGTGGAGAGGCTTTTGAATCTGGTAATAAACTTATGAGTCACCTCGATACGTGTACGGCTAGAAGTATATTTTTCCCGATGGTATGGCAAGCTTGGGGCGGAAAAGATCCATGTCATAACATAGCTTCTTTTATGGTAGCTATTAAGAAATCGATTCCTTTAATCAAAAAATATGCCTGGGTAATTAGTAATGATATAGACACAATTAAAAGGGCCGAAATTCATAGAGAACTTTGTGATAGTTTAGAAATTTCAAAAAAGGACTTTCAGCCATTTGAGGGCTCAGAAATTAG
Organism: Candidatus Shapirobacteria bacterium; assembly: GCA_041649835.1. Lineage (GTDB taxonomy): Bacteria > Patescibacteriota > Microgenomatia > UBA12405 > UBA12405 > UBA12158. The sequence goes on along the minus strand of JBAZML010000012.1, from coordinate 23,558 downwards.
AGAAATTCCTAATCAGGAGCAGGCAGAATTAATAATATGGAAAGCTATAAGAAATATTTCTCGGCAAAAAATGGAGAAAGGACGTGAATTATCCGATTCTATCGATAATATTCTATGAGTATAATGAGAATGCCGTATCAAAAATTCTTAACACCGGAATAGAACTTAGCGAAACAGAAAAAGAGGACTTGTTGAATAAAGCTGTTAAACATATTCAAAAGGAATTGGTTAAACTCAAACGACGGACCTGTGTTCCTAAAAGAGAGGGAAATTAACAGTGAAATATTATGTTGAGGGCTTTGAGAAGGTGGAAGATGCTAGGTGTCTTAAATTCCGAGTAGAACACAAAACAGATCCTGTTAATTATGCTAGATTTGCTGCTGAAGAGTTTTACGAATTTTACGACGGCCTTCTAACGTTCCCTAAAATAATAGTTATAACAACCGATGATTATTTAGTGATAGGAAGATATGAAGTTTTTATAGAGTTCGAACCTACTTTTATTGCGAGGAGATTAGATCCAGAAGACCAAAAGGAGAAAGAAAATGAAGATCATACTGTTTGAAGAACATGATTTTATGAATGAGGAAACTGCATATGTGCTAGATGCAGGACTAGTTTACAATGAACCGTTTGAAGTTCCATCTCTAGAATGGTTAGAAAATTTTATCAAAAATTCCCCGTGCTCGCTAATGTTTAGTAAAGAGACTATGTTAAATGAAGACCTTGTGAAACTTGAACACCCTTATTCCTATTAACAAGTAGTAGCAATTAAGTTATAATTAATATAAAAAGGATCTATAGATGACACAACTGTCGGAAAACGCTTTGAATATTTTCAAAATGCTTTATAGTAAAAATGGAGAAACACCTGAAGATACATTTAGAAGAGCAGCTAGGTGTGTATCAAAGAACCAAGAAGAAGAGGACTTAGCTGTTCAGCTCCAAGTAGATAATATTGTCAGGTTTAACACCCCACTCTATTTTAATGCAGGTGGTAAGATTAATTTATTTTCTGCTTGTTGGGTGGTTACACTAGAAGATAGTATGAATGGGATATATACAATAGCTAATATAGCCCGTAAGATATTTAGTTATGGCTCTGGAATAGGAATACCTATAGGTAATCTAAGAGAAAAAGATGCTCCTATTTTTGATGGAGACAGTACCACAATACCATGTGGCCAATCATCTGGGCCTATTACTTTTATGAAGTTATATGATGCTGTTGCTGCCACTACCAAATCTGGGGGTAGAGCTAGGAGAGCTGCTATTTTATGTGCTATGCAAATATGGCACCCAGACATTCTAGAGTTTATTCAAGCAAAAGAAATTGATGGAACTTTGTCTAATATGAACCTATCAGTAACTATAACAGACAAGTTCATGCAATGTTTAGAGGATAATATTCCATTTCCATTGCATACACCATACGACGGCTCTTTTATCAAAAATGAAGATCCTAGAGTAATCTGGGATACTATTTGTAAACAAGCTCATAAGACTGGAGACCCTGGGGTAATATTTATAGATACTGTCAATAAGTTCAATCCACTTAAAAAGAAAATTCTTATTGAAACTACTAATGTCTGTGGGGAGCAACCCTTGAGGGCCTATGAAGGGTGTGCTCTGGCTATGATTAATGTAGCTAAATTTGTTAAAGAGGATATGACCTATGATTGGGATGGTCTATTTGAAACAGCAAGAAATTTAACCACATTTATGAATAATATGATTAACATTATGGATTTTCCTGATGAGAAGTTTAGAGAACAAAGCGTAAAATATAAGCCAATTGGAATAGGTCCTGCTGGACTTTCTGATGCAATGTTTCTATTAGGATTACGCTATAATGGTAAAGACGGCAAAGATTTTGCTGCTGAAGTTATGAGAACTATAACGCACGGTTCTATTAGAAAAAGTATAGAATTAGCTAAGGAACTAGGCCCATTTCACCAATATGATGAAGTAAAAGACGACACAGTACCAATATTAGAAAGTCTTATTAAGATTGACGACTACGATGAAGAAGTTATTAATACTTTAATGATGTTAGATGAGTATGGTATTCATAATGTCCAACACACAACATGTATGCCTACTGGGACTACTGCAATCAGCTGCGACGTGTCGTATGGAATAGAACCATGTTTTGGATTGGTTTATGAAAAGAATTTGATGACAGGTAAAACAATGAAGATGATAAATCCTATATTTGAACAAAAATATAAAAATGAGTCTTGGTTTACTAATGATTTAATAGAAAAGATTTTTGCTAATGGAGGAAGCCTTAAGAATATTCGTGGGGTTCCTAAAGAAGTTAAAGAAGTATTTGTCACAGCACATGATATTAAACCTAAAGATAGAATTGAAATGCAATCTGCTATAGCCAAACATTGTAGTACAGCAATTTCGAGCACTGTGAACCTGCCTTCTACCGCCGCCGTAGAAGAGATTTCAGAAATTTATAAATTGGCGTATGATCTTGGATTAAAAGGTGTTACGGTCTACAGAGATGGTTGTAAGAAAAATCAGCCGGTAACCTTTAAGAAAGAGGGTTTAGAAGTAGTTTCAAATTTTGAAAGACCTTCTAAACTAAATTCTATCAAGCATTGTATCCAATTAGCTGACGGTAAGTTATATGTAGATGTTGTTAAACACGAGGGAAGAGTTGTAGAAATTTGGTTTGATTACGGTAAATCTGGACAAGAAATTAATGGATTATTAGAAGCTTTGGGTAAGTCTTTGTCCACTGGGGTTCAACATGGAGTACCAACAGACGCATATATCAAACAATTTAAGGGCATCCGCGGGGAAAGCCCAATCTGGTTCAAGTTCGAAGATTTTGATAAAAAACCTGTACAATTACATTCTATACCAGATGCATTAGCAAAATTACTAGAAAGATATTACAAGAACGACGAAACAGTATATAATGAATCTAGTGGGTTTGAGACAGAAACATGTCCGAAATGTCAAAACAATTCTGTTATGAACATTGAGGGCTGTAAAACGTGCAACTCATGTGGATACTCACGCTGTTCATAAAGGAGAAATAAACAATGCCTCATATTGTAGAAATAAAAATGGACGGTAATTGTACATGTTGCAGTACACCAGAAGTTAAAACACTTCTTCTAAAATCTACATATGCTAATGATAACAAAATTATTCTTAACATTGAAGATAGAGAAATTTCAATATCAGGCAAATATCTTATCTCAGCAATAAAAACTTTGTTGGATATTTAATAATGAAGATGCCAAATTGGTTACGTAATAAACACTGGGTGTTTTCAGAATATAAATGGTATCGTAAATGGTATAGAGGGAAATGGGAAAAATGGTGGGTAGATTATCCCGTTGCTTCTTCAGTTTGGCATAATGAACCTCTAGATACTTGGTTTGGAAGACCATCTCCATTATGTATGGGTTCACCAGAAGAGATTGAAAATTGGGGATAAAAATGAATTCTTTAGTAATAAGAATAGCTAAAATTATTATGGAATGGGATATTGAAGAATTTCCATCAGGTTCTATATTTGCTTATGATGAATCAGGAAAAAGACTTTCCCTATTTTCTCCGTTTCACAAATATTCTTGGGACCCTACATCAAATAATGATGATGCGGACCAAGTAGTTGAGCGTATGAGAGATATAGGATTTAATTTTCGACTAGAATACAATAGAAAAGATAAATATTATAGTCAAGATCATATTTATGCAGTATTTATTGGAGAGAAGTACAGTTTTTCTGGAGTATCAGAAAATAAACTAAAAGCAATAACAAAAGCTTTAAAAGATTTTATGGATTTCAAGGAGGCATTACAGCATGAACAAAAACAATCAGAGGTTGGCCCTTACTAATCGACCTGAGTGAGTAAACTCTTACTCGCTATTCTTCTTCTCACACTCAACCCGTTTTCTTTTAACTGCCAACCCAAGATGATAGATTCTTATCATCCGCAGGGCCATACAATTGAAGTCGGTCCTACAGAGATTAAAGGTAGTTCTACCGATCTCAAAAAGAAAACGGCCAAAAAAATTACAAAAGGGGGTAAAAATAAAAACGAAGTAGATATGAAAATTTGGTATTCTTGGGTAGAAATTTGCTCAAAGAAGTATGGAATATCAAAGTATTTAGCTTTAGCATTAGCTGAAGTAGAGTCAAGTAAAGGCAGATTAAGGTATAGGTTTGGTTGGATAAGTAAAACATACTGTGGTCCATACGGCATTCATAAGTGCTTTGGAAAGAAGTGGGATATTGAAAATCCTTATGTTAACACAGAAGTAGGTATAAGAGCTTTGGCTCAACATATTAAAAGACAAGGTAGTTTAAGAAAGGCTCTAAGGAAGTATAATACTGGAGATGGACATAGTAAGTTTATAAGGTACTGTAGGCGAATAGAGTATTTGGCTGCTAGAAACGAAAGGGAAAAAGTATTCGACAAGGAGAGGTAGAAAATGGATTATCCTAAAATAGTGGAACTTTTAGCCAAAAAAGTATTAAAGAATTCCGGTTTTACATGTATTCATGATAGGGCTCAGAATTTTGGTAACTATTGTGATGACTGCCCATTAGGTGGTCCTAAGAACTATTGGAGTTATTTATCTACATATTTTTGTAATAAAACTAAAAATTATAGTAAATGAGACTATTATGAAAGATTGTGAAATATGCGGAGGTTACGGCAAAATTAGATTACTGGTGCGAGAGAAACTTAACACATCTGCAACTATTAATTTTGCTAGTACATTAATGTCTAAAATAAGAGAATATCCATGTCCTGAATGTGGAGATCAAATACCACAGGAAAATATAAAAATTATTCAAGCAGAGGACTATGTATCTGGTGATATTAGAGAAGCTGGATATGTTATTCATTGTAAGAGAGAAATAGCTTATAAAATGGGACAGTTTTTATTTGATGATGATCAAATTACATTCACAAAAGATACTAAGATTCCAGAATATTCTTGGAGGAATGATTATATTTTACGAGGTAAACTTGGAATAGTTTCCCCTAGATTTGTAGCTAAGTTAGAGGAAAGAGTAAAAGAATGCCAAGAACTTATGGCAAAAGAAGTAGTTGAAGAGGCTAGAACATCGATACGAAATTGGGATCCTAAAAACGAAAGTAAATTTATTCGGAAAGATGATTCAATTAGACTATTGTATGAGGCTTTAGATAAAATCATGTCAAAGTGAGGCTAATATGTCTAATAGAGTATGGTTTACTAGAACTATTAAAAATGGTGTTGTCAAAATTGAAGGTGTGCTATATAGAGTATGCGAACAGTGGCGCAAATATAATGGAGAACTAGACGATCTTAGATATTTATTTTATAGATATAAAATTGGGAAAGAATTAGAGCCGTATATTGCGTTATGGGGCTCTAAAAAATACGCTAGGGGCTTAGAGGAATTTGGAAAGGGACCTAATTGTGTAGAAGGGGCCTATGTTTGGGATACTTGGTTTGAAACTTATAATAAAAATGAAACAAGACCATAAAATAGGTTTCAGAACCTCTAATAATAGTTTATAATAAAAATAAAACATAGGAGGGCGGATTAATGTCTAAGTATATTATTCAAAATGTTGATCGTTCTATTTCTCTTGGAGAAGTAGATATTGACGCTAGGGTATATAAAAAAAGTGGAGAGGGTTACATGGAGTTCTCCGTTGATGGAACCCATATTGGTTGGGGTAGATTGTCTCTTCAATCTCTGTCTGAACTTGAAAGATGGATTGCTAAATTAAAACATGATTTTGTAGAACACACAGTCATTAAAAATCGCCTTAATCAGTAAAATGAAATAAATAAGTATACTATGAAATTTGACTCCTATTTAAATGAATCTTCTGATGTCTGGAAATATTTTAGTAAGAAAACAGATATGCCTTTTTATGATGGGATTTATTCCAAACCTGAATACCACAGAAGAGCAAAAAAGCTTGAAGCTGAAATTGTTATGTTGACCCCAGCTAAATATTATCAAGAATGCGGGAAACTTCATAAACAAACAGCCTTTAGTCAAGAGAACATAGTAGATTTACAACACGTTGACAATATTATAAAATCTATAAAAGAAACTGGGTCTAAAATGAATCTACCTATGTTAGATTACGCTTATGAGACCCAGGAAGGACGCCATCGGGCGAAGATTGCACAAAAACTAGGACTTAAAGAAATTCCAGTATTAGTAGTTAAAAGAGTGGAGGAATAAACATGGCAACGTTCAAGGAAACAGTAAACTACGATCCAACCTTTCAGTTAATTTATGAGGGCATGACTACTTGGGAAATTGGAGAAAAGTTAGGATTGTCTCATGTTTACGTAGGCAAAGTTATCAATAAATGTCTTGGGAGAATTTATAAAGCTATACGAGATGAGACCAAAGAAAGTCCATTCGCTGTAGCTATTATAATGCAAAAGAGCTTAAATATCGGTGAAAGCCAAGAAGATATTAATACTTTTATGAATTCATTCCCTAAAGACATTAAGAAGGCTATTGAAGAAGATGCTAAAAAGAGAATCGGATCTTTACAAAAGAAGCCCAAATAAGGACTAAGCCATGGATAATGAAAAGTTGTGTGTAAATTGTATGAATTGCAGAATGAAAAATGCAATAGTGTTTTGTTCTGCAGGAAAATTCATAAATAAAACCCTAGATGAAATACTGCTTTATGTTCCTGAAGACTTTGATTGCGAAGATTTTGAACCTGATGAGGAGTATGAGTAATGAAGAAACGTAAAGGCGGATGTTAATTAGCAGTAATCTGTGATAAAGGGGGCTGGTTGTGGACCTTAAAGAAGAAGTTAAAGAACTTAAGAAAATTAATAAGTTACAAGAATCGGCTCTCAATATTGTCATAAACGCGTATTGGAGCCTCTACTATAATCAGGCTAGTTTTCCTGGAGCAGAATCAATACGACGCATAGAATCTAAGAAAAAGGAGTGGAAGATGAAATGAGACCCATAAACGAACTTTTGCTTACGTTATCTGTGGACGAAATAGATAGAGAGATTTCTGAAAGAAGATCGTTAATCTTTCAGATGGTAGGTACATTATACCCATCAATACTCAACGACGAAATTAATAAACTGTTAGATAGAAAAGAAAAAATTTGTTCAGGAGAACTAGATGCCGATTTACTATGTTGAGAGAGATTGAGCGGTGATCAGAACAGCTAAACATATTCTTAAGTTCCAAACAGACTTCAAAACAAGTCAACTTGAACAGATAGAACAAGATGTTATAGAGACTATGCAACTCTATGTTAATCTTATTTGTAAAGGTGAATTACCTCTAAACAAGTTTATATCTACGGCTTTGCTTCCAAACACAAATATTAATCATTCTGCTTGGAAGGCTTGTATATATCAAGAAGTATCAGATATGCTAAGAAGTCAAATTAAAACCGCTAAAGACAAAAGATTTAAAGTTTATAAGAAGCTTTATATTAAATGTAAGAAAGACAATAGACATAATGCATTTACTTTAAAAAGGTTCTCTGAACTTAGGCTTAAACCTATTCAATGTTCTAAATATTTTAAAAAGCCCGTAGTCAAAAATTTTTCTATTAATTTAGGTAATGGCCTTTTTAACATACAATTTGGTAATCATTTTGACAATTGGGTCAAAATTTCTATGCCTTATAAAGAAGAAGATAAATGGGCAGAAAATCTTAAGCTTCCCATTAACCAGCATAGTCAAAGTCTAAAATTTAGTAAATGGAACCAGAAACAAAGTATTAGGCTACTAAAGAAAAATGGTAAATATTTTATGGTTTTTTTCTACGAGAAAGAAGACCCTGGCCTAAGAAAATCTGGTTCTTCTCTAGGCATAGATCAAGGCTATAAAGCCTTAGTTACTTGTTCAGATGGCCAGGTACAAGGCCAAGAATTAGAGCAATTGTACAAAAGGATTAGTAACAAAAAACAGGGATCTAAAGCTTTTAAAAGACTGCTTATTCATAGGAACAATGAAATCAATCACGCATGTAACCAACTGAACTTAGATGGTATTAAGGAACTTGTCTTAGAAGACCTCAAGTATGTTAAATACAAGACAAAGTTATCAACCAAAATAATGAACACCCTACAAAGATGGTCTTATTCTAAGACTACGACTAAGTTGGAGAGCTTGGGCCAAACGAATGGTATTCTAGTCAGCAAGGCCAATCCAGCTTATACAAGTCAAAGGTGTTCTGAATGTGGACATATAGACAAAGAGAATAGGAAAGGTCTAGATTTCCTTTGTCTAGAATGTGGCCATGAGTCTAATGCAGATTACAATGCTGCTAGGAACATAGCCAACTTGGGAGTGTATAGTCTCCAAGGCCCTGAGAAAGGAGAAAGAAATTGACAACTATTGAGAGAGATTATAAAATAGAACTAATTTATCTAGGGGTAGACTGTCCAGAATGTGGACTATACTTAAATATAACAGTCTTTAGTAACCAGACTCAAGTAAAGTATGAGTGTAAATGTTGTGGACATATGTTAGAAATTAAAATTCTTGTTTGTTCAGAATGCAATAGTTCTAAGTATGTTGTGGAACCTAAATTTGGTGGACATTACTGTAATACTTGTGAAAAACTTGTGAGTGAATGGTAGACTTCGAATTTGTTAACAACTTTATTAAAGCCAACTTCGACAATGTTAAATCCAGAAGAAATAGGATTAATTGTCGATGTAGGTTTTGTGGCGACTCTAAAATCTCATTATCTAAATCTCGTTTCAATCTCACCTACTACAATTCTGAAAAAATAATCTATCATTGTTTTAATTGCGAAGCCTCTGGTTCTTTTACTAAACTATATGCACTAGTTAAGAACATTAGCCTAGACCAGGCTAAAATTGAACTAGGTATAAATTCTTTTGATCATGTTAAAGACCGATTAAATGGAGAGGTCAAAGAAGAGAAAGAAACTGCCACAGTTTTCCATAACTATATCTTAGAAGATTGTATATCAGAAGATGATAAAGACCCAGGCGGAATTACTGGGATTTACAAAAAAGCTCTATTAGATTTTAAGAAGTCCAGACATATACCAGAAAACGTTAAGTTATATGCAGCTTATAAGGGAAAGTACGCCAAAAGAATTATAATTCCAGTATTTGATGAAAACAACAACATAGTCTATTTTCAAGGTAGAGCTTTATCCCCTAAAGCCGACCTAAAGTACTTGAATCCTACCGCCGAAAAATCCATTATAATACCTAACTTTCATTCTTTGGTTTCACCTGTGATCATTACAGAAGGTCTGTTAGATAGTCTAATGTTGGGAGATCATGGAACTTGTTGCCTTGGGGCTTATATTTCAGAAGAATTTATCGAGAAAATCAAAGACAAGAAATTAATCATAGCTTTAGATAATGACGAGGCCGGGTATAGGTCATTACGAGATTTTATAGATCTCAATAAATATTCAAATAGCGTGAAGTATTTTCTAATGCCAGAGAAATTCAAAAAAATCAAAGACCTTAATGAATTAAAAATGACTCATTTTGATATAAATATACTTGAGTTTGTGTTAGAAAACAGCTATTCAAAACTACAAACTGAAGTGAAATTGAAATTTGACACTTGGAGAAAGTAGTTGAAATTTATAAACTATTTACTTTTAGAAAGAAATATAGTTAATACTGATAGTATAGATAGAGTTATTGATAGTATGATCCAAATGAGACCTCATACTACTCAACAAATGAAAAAATGGCTAGAAACCAATCTTAGGAACTATTTACTGAGAGAATATGAACCAGTAGAAGATGTAACTAACACATATAAGATTTACCGAGACTCTGTACATCCCTGGACTCAGTCAGCATTGGACCGTGGAGACAAACTTCTACAAGTAAATTTGACCCCGGCTTCTATTCAACAGTTTTATCATGTTTTAGACTACTTTATCGCTAGTCCTAATCTCAATATCTCTAGGATTTCGGTTCCTGAAGCTATAAGACAAAGTGAAGAGTGGACTAAACAGTTAAATAAAAAAGCTTCAGGAAATGATGATTTAGAAGGTATTAAAGAGGTTAGAAAATATCCTGATGGAACTCACTGGGTAGAGGTATTTAGCAAAAAAGCTTTAGACAGAGAAGGCAAGTTAATGAGTCATTGTGTAGGAAGTTATTGCGAGCAGGTATCTTCAGGAAGTACTAAGATCTATAGTCTAAGAGATAAAAAGAATGAGCCGCATTGTACTATAGAGGTTAGAAATAGAATTGTACAACAGATTAAAGGTCATGGTAATGGTTCTGTAGATAAGAAATATAGAAGTTATGTTATTGATTTTATTGAAAAGCCCGTAGAGAAAACTAAGTTTAATGATTTGAATGATTTACAAAATATTGGGTGTATTAGAATACATGATAATTTATACACTGAATCTGATTCAGATAATCCTATTGTAAAAAAATATATTATTAATTACTTCATCGACTTTATTAATCCTGAATTCAGACAAACTAGATATTTGGCGTATGGAGAAAGAAAGTCATTTGAAGCAGTTTTTGATGCTTTAGATAAGGTCGGTTTTCCCTACGATATACAAACTCTTTATAATGATGAATTAATAATTGACAAAGTAAAAGAATTAGAAAAATATCTTAATAAGATTTATGGAAAAACTTTATTCGACTTATTCGAATATATTTTAGAAAATGATGAAGTTTAATAGGAGTTAATAATTATGCGGTTTACTGAAATAGGAACAGATTTGGTTATTATAAACGAAGCTAATTTATCAAATAAGCTTACAGATGACAAAATTCATTTAATTAAATTTGGATTTGAACACCCAACAGAAGAGAAAATAAGAAAAGTTCTAGACACATACCCAGAAACTAATAGGTTTGTCGTAGGTAACTATGTTAAGGAATATAATTTTATTTTAAGAGACTTAGGTAAAAAATATTATATTCAAAATGTTCTAAACAGACCCGGCCTTATTTCTTTTATGCGCAAAAACAATAAAGTTTTTCTTTCAATTCCATCATTAACTCCGGAAGAGAAGTCCTTCGTACTTAGTTACGCCCTAGAAGATATATTAAAGAATTTAGAGATTATTATGATAAATATAGCAGACTTTGAAAAGCTGTCTTCCAAATTTAAAAACTGGAACGGCAACGTGGTATTGTGGAAGGATGAAAATGAATATTTGTAAAAGGAGATTTGACAATGCCAGCGCCGTCTGCTATGCCATCATCTGACCTCATTTCTGGGGCGGCCTTCGTGTATTCTATTATTTCTGGGTTAATAGGAATAATTCTTTTTCTTATATGGAGAGCTGCTATAGAGTTGAAAAATGACGTACGAGACCTTTTTACTCTACATAGAACCTGTAAAGATGAATTAAAAAAGGATTTTGTTTCAATAAATGAGTTTAAGCATTTAGAAAATAAAGTCGAAGAAATAAGCGAGGATCGTAAAGAAAAATGGAAAGCGTATTTTGCCCATCGGCACAGTCCAACAGGCAGAGTAGAAATAGACTAGGCAACCTACTTAATTATTGGGCGATGTGGGTTTGTTTTATTCTTTTGGCAACAGTTGTTTTAGGATATACTTATCTTAGACAAATAGATGGTGTATATGTAAATAAGCCAATTGTCTTTACTTACTGGGACGGCAATATTATTACCCATCAGACAACAAAGTTAGTTTACCATCCAGGGGAAATTGTATATGCAAAAATAATAGCCCACAAAGATAAATTGTGGCCAGCAATCATACAATGGAACCTCGTTAATGGGTGTTTTCATTCCTATCAATCTAAAGATGAGACCCTAGAAGCCGGAAGAACCGAAAGGATTACTAAAATAGAACAAATTCCTATAGATATTAAACCTGGAGAAGATTATTTTTATGGATCTGTGACCTTTGATCTAAATTTTGTTAAAAGAAAGATCCATATTCCAATAAGAACTAATACATTTCTTATAGAACCCTTAGAGAAAAAATAGGATTTTATGATCATTTGTGTAGGCCCTTTTGTTGGAGATTTTGAAACTGAGATTTTATCATTTAGGCCATATGTTACGTGGCTTTACAAAAATGTAAAACAGAAAAAGTTTTATGTGTCAAGTCACTATTATAGTAGATTTTTATATGATTTTTTGGAAGACGAGCAGTTTATACCGATAATAAGCAATGAGCTATCAGATGACAAAGCTTCTCAAGTAAACTACTTTCATGAAAAAATACCACATAAAACATTTTTAAGGTACACAAGAAACTTTAAAAGTAAGGTATCTAAGCTTACAGGAGTTAAGAAAGAAGACATAAAGGTAATAGGCATATCATATACTAAGCTTTCAGATCCAATAATTTTAGCTAAAAAAATATTTGAGAAAATAAGGATACAAGGAACTAAAGGCAATTACATACTATATGATAAAGAACCTTTAATTGAGGAACTAGACTACAAGCTTATCGGAAATTGTTCGTCTTCGTATGATTTAATAGAATTAGTAAGTAATGCTGCTTGTGTAGTTTGTAGAGTAGGGTTCTATACTGCTTTGGCAAATTTACAAGGAACTCCTGTATTTGGTTGGGCTGTTGACTATCCGGGAAGATATAGACATAATGGAATTTACAACTTTGGAAACAAAAATGCTCATATTTTGTACTGTGATGACAGAGAAGATATACTTAAAAGAGCTTTGAATTCATTCTTGGTGGGCAAATTATGAGATTTTTGGGTTACTTATATTCCAAATGTAATATAATTTCTTAAATGATTAGATCGGCTAAACATATTCTTAAGTTTCAAACTGACTTCAAAACTAGTCAACTTGAGCAGATAGAGAAAGATGTCATAGAGACTATGCAGCTCTATGCAGACCTTATTTGTAAAGGTGAATTACCTTTAGATAAACATACATCTAGTGCTATGCTCCCAGATACAAATATTAATCATTCTGCGTGGAAGGTCTATATCTACAATGAAGTTTCTGGTATACTAAGAAGCCAGGTTAAGAAAGCTAAAAACAAGAGGTTTAAAGCTTATCAACAATTCTATGTCAAATGTAAAAAGGTCGGTAAGCACAAGTCCTTTACCTTAAAAAGATTTTCTGAACTTAATCTTAAGTTTATCCAATGTTCTAAATACTTTAAAAAACCTATTATAAAGAGCTTTTCCATTAGCTTAGGTAAAGAGGTCTTTAATATACGATATGGTAATCATTTTGATAATTGGGTAAAAATTTCTATGCCTTATTTAGAAAGGGGTATTAGAAATGCTTCGATGCTTAAACTTCCGATTAATCAACATAGTCAAAGTTTAAAATTTAGTAAATGGAACCGAAAACAAAGTATTAGAATATTTAAGACAGATGATAAATATTTTTTACAGTTTGTCTATGAAAAAGAAACCCCAAAACTCAGGGCCAAAGGTTCTTCCTTAGGCATAGACCAAGGCTACAAAGTTTTAGTTACTTGTTCAGATGGGCAGGTACAAGGCCAAGAACTAGAGGTTCTATACAAAAGAATCAGTCAAAAGAAACAAGGGTCTAAGGCCTTTAAAAGACTACTTGTCCATAGAAATAATGAAATAAACAGAGCTTGTAACCAGTTGAATTTGACAAACGTTAAAGAACTTGTCTTAGAAGACCTTAAGTACCTAAAACATAAGACAAAGTTATCAACCAAATTAATGAACACCTTACAAAGATGGTCTTATCTTAAGACCATGACAAAGCTTGAGTCCCTTGGCCAAACGAATGGTATTCTAGTCAGCAAGGTCAATCCAGCCTATACAAGTCAAAGGTGTTCTGAATGTGGGCATACAGACAAAGAAAATCGTAAAGGTCTTAGTTTTTCTTGTCTAGAATGTGGTCATGAATCTGATGCAGATTACAATGCTGCTAGGAACATAGTCAACTTGGGAGTGTATAGTCTCCAAGGCCCTGAGAAAGTAGAAAGAAGTTAACGACTATTAAATAAAGAACTTAGAAAACAATTCCTAGGAGAAAAGTAAGAATGTATAGTAAAGAGAGACTACTACAAGACTTTGGCAATAATCTAACAAAATATTCTATATCAACCTCCAGTAAATATAGAATATTAGGATGTAAACCTTCGCTTGAAACACTAAGAAAACACTACGGCGGATGGAAAAACAGTTTAAAGGCCGTTGGTAGATATTATAATGATAACGTAATTGAGGAAGGGATTGTCGAACAAATTGTAGAATTTAAAGAAGGTGGAAGCAAAGAAGATAAAGAGCGAATTAGAATCCTTACCGAAACTGTAAGTAAATTACGTAGACATACACAAACCACGGAAATTAGTTTCAGCGGAACTACTCATAAATTTGGATATGTTTCAGATACTCATGTAGGTAGTATATATGCTGACCTAGCTCTTTTAGAAACAGCCTACGATGTTTTTGAAAAGCAAGGAATTACTAAAGTTCTACATTCAGGAGACTTATTAGACGGTATTAAAATCTATCGTGGCCAAGAATTTGAACTAGAAGCTTTCGGAGAAGATGCGCAAGTAGAGTTAACTGTAAACAGATATCCTAAAAAACCTGGAATAACAACCTATTTTATTGCTGGTAACCATGATAGGTCTTTTTACAAGTTAACTGGTTCTGATGTAGGACTCAAATTACAAGAACGACGTCCTGACCTACAATATATCGGTCACCAAGAGGCTAATATTATTATCGGAGACGGAGATCATAAAGCTACAATAAGATTAGTACACCCAGATGGAGGCAGTGCGTACGCTCTCTCTTATAAACCTCAAAAGTATATTGAGAGTTTAGCAAGTGGAACAAAACCTGACATTTTACTGGTAGGTCACTACCATAAAGCAGAAGTACTATTCTTTAGAGGAGTTATCTCTGTACAGGGAGGAACCCTACAGCAACAAACTCCGTTTATGAGAGGGAAATCCTTATCAGCAGCTATGGGATTTTGGACCATTGATGTAACAGTGGGCCCCAATAGAATCATTGACTTTACACCCAAGTTCTATCCTGTACGGAGTTAAACTACTAAAGCCTCTAAGAAATTAACTTAGAGGCTTTAGTTTTGTGATCTAAAAAAGATGGACCATACTCAGAAGATTAAGTATGGTCCGGTTGAAAGGAGACTACCATGAAACACTACGAAAACAATTCTTTCAAAGCCTTTGCTGATTTAAACTTTACTACTTTCTTAGCAGCTACTTGTACCTCTTCACCAGTTTTAGGATTTCTTGCTACCCGAGCATTACGCTCCACAACATAAAAAGAACCTAGTCCACTAATATTAACCTTTTCACCTCCCACTAATGAATTTAAAATCACATCGATAGTTGTTTCCAGTACAACAGAAACATCCGATTTTCTAACATCCAAAATTTCGCTTACAGTTGCTACCAAATCTGCTTTGTTCATTGTTTTGCACCTCTTTATAATTATTATAAAATATGTTGGTTAAAAAGTAAACTCTAGGTCTTTAGTATTAGCTCTCATTATTTTTTTGACATTCTTACGATTAAGAAGATCGTCGGTTGTGTCATAATCTATATTCCAACTTTGATGGGTCATATCACTCCAATTACCAAGATGATAAAATTTTAAGTTAACTAGTCAAATTTGAGAAGTTTGTAAAGCATCACCCATTTCCTTAACCAATCCTTCAAGTTCTTTAATACGAATCTCTGCTTGGGAAAGTTCAATTTGGTCTAATTCCAACAAATCATTTAAATTATCATTTCTTTCTTCAAGATCGTCTTTTTTCTGAGTTTTTAGGGCCTGAATTTCTTTTGCTAAAATTAAAATAGTCTCAACGTCTATAGGATGATTTCTGTAACCTTGCTTAACTGAATGTTCATAAAATTTAATTATGTCATTTAAGGTTTTCATTATCTTTTTCTCCAGTCTTCAAAGCTTCATAAAAAGGCTTCCATACACAATCTGGACATTCATTTTCAAACATAGTTCCAAAAAACCATCCACCACATTTTACACAGGTTCGCTTCTTTTGATTCTTCATTCTATCAAATCGTTGATAATCAGATAAAATCAGTTCACCCATTATTTGTCTCGTAACAAAAATTTATGTACGGCCCTTAGCAGCTTAGTCATATCTTGTAGACTTAAACAAGTATTAAATTGACGCAACCATCCTTCAGCCTCTGTTAATCTTCTATTAACTTTGCACACTGGACAAAACCAATTTACTTCCTCTTCCCCATTTTGTACTGAAAATTTATTGTTACATTCCAAACAGGTAATTTCGCATTTATCTTCACTGATCAGACCTTCAAGTTCCTCTACACGGGCTTTAAGTTCAAAGTTATCCTCACGTAACAAACGGATTTCAACAATATGTTCCTCGCGCTCTTTTAACCATTTTAGATCGTCCATATTTTATCCTACGATACTAAGGAAATGTTGTTCTCAATCATATAGATTATAGCACTCTTTTCTATAGACTTACGAATTTTTGGAGGAAAACATTTTAGGTTCTTTTTGTTTATATCTATTTGAAGATCTTCCATCAAATGAGCTGCTGCTTCGAAGTCTGTTTTGTATGGATTATTTTCCTTGTAGTTAATAAAGGCCTTTGTCAAAGCTCTTTTTAACACCGTACTAATATACTGCCTACTAGTACCATATACCTGAGCAATTTCTTCACCAGAATATTCTCTTCTCATAGCTATCTCCTTTTTACTATTATAAACTATTACAAGAGTTTCTGAAACTAATATTTTTAATTTTAGATTTTATCCTTAGCAACTTTGTACCTTTTAGGCGTTTCACGCCGGTTTTCAGTATCAACTAAATACTAATTTAACTACAGAACTATGTATAAAGACCATATAATCAACTAATTACCAAGTTTAAAGCAACTAAAACCTTTGTTTGTTCTTTTCGACATAAAAGGATTATACTAAATAAATGGGAAATGTAAACCATAATCTCATATAAAAAACGTTGGTTAGTGAAAAAAAAATTAGTTTCAGAATTTAGGTGAGTATGTTATAATGAAAATAAACTTTGGAGGGTGGTATGAGTGTGAGTGATAAGACGGCCAAAGAGATGATAGGAAAAATAATTACTTGGGCTGAAATGAGTAATTTACCTATGTTTTCGGTAATTAGTTTAATTGATATATTGTCAACCGTTCCCGGAAACAAATCATTTAAAGATACTATGGTGAAGTTAAAATCTGGTCTGGTTGAGGATAATAAGAAAAGATTAAATTAATTTCTCAATAACCAAAATTTTAGTTTCAGGAATCTTCCGGGTATATTATAATAAACTAAAACCTTGGAGGTTAGCGAATGTCGGCAATGTACAATAAAGCGATCCGGATGGTACACCCGGACATTAATCCTGGGTTAAAAAATGCCCATGACCTCTCGGTTTTAGTTAACAACTACAAACATGATGATCGCAAACTAGAGCAATTTGTAAATACTTGGCAGACACACGGGTTTGACGCTGATGTTCAAAAATTCATTAACAATAGAGTTAATCCTTCTACTCGCCCTCAAGGCCTTACGGTAAGTCTTCGGGATAAAGTAAAGATTCCTACCAACAAAAAGAAAATGCCCTATCTCGAAGGTATTATCATCAGTATGGGCAGAGTAACCCGCGGCAAACTTTATGGTTGGTATAAAATTAAAATTGCCACTGAAAACGGGACAAAATGGAATTACAAATGCAGAAATTATGATAATATAACAGTAACGGGACGCGCAACCGTTCAGGAGTACTATGAAGCCAAGAATAAAATGGCTCAGCCCAAACCACAACAGTCTCAAGCTGCTAAGCCCAGTTCTTATGATTTTATGAAGGTAGGTTTGAGGAAGAATACTAAGTACTGGACTTGTAGAAACGTAAAAGTTTACATTGTTCATAACGGTCGTGAATACGAGGTCTACAATACTGGTCATACGAAAGTATGGTTACGGGTTCCTGGGAAAAAGAGCCTTAAGGGCGTAATGCCTTCCGAAATTACTTCTAGCAGAAGAGTGGAGGTGTAAGATGAATAGCTATAAGACATTTCGTAGTGGGGTTAAAAAAGGACAGCCGAAGACCCTAACAGACAGAGTAATACGGTACTTGATTGAAGGTCGTGAACTACAAGAAGTAGCTTCTAAGTCAAAATATAGGCAATTTACTGGACCTAATATTGACACGAATTATTTTGCTGGAAAGGCTGGGGCTGTAAGAACAGGTAAATGTGCTTCTAATTCCAAAAGTCTAACCGATTTTATACACAAGACTATGATAGCTTGGGAAATTGAAAACGGACTTTATAAAGGAGAGTAAAATGACTGATACAGAATTA
Source organism: Candidatus Shapirobacteria bacterium (assembly GCA_041649835.1). Classification (GTDB taxonomy): domain Bacteria; phylum Patescibacteriota; class Microgenomatia; order UBA12405; family UBA12405; genus UBA12158. The sequence goes on along the minus strand of JBAZML010000012.1, from coordinate 5,251 downwards.
CTTGATTGGTTAGAGGGAATTACTCATGAAGGTTATTGCCTGGCGATTTTGTTTGATGATAATGGTCATTGGGCGGTTGTATTTAATGGATGGCAAAATGTACCCGAGCAAGATGAACCTTGTGACATTACTACCTCCTTTTATGTAGAGGCTGATAAGTGGTATCCTACTCTTCGAGAAGCTATTTTAGCAGCGATGACTGAAGTTCGGCGAGACAAAATTTGTAATATGTATGAGGAGGGAGAAAATGATTAAAAATAATGAAGTTATTGTCGCAGGTCTTTTGCTTCTACTTGAACATTATCTAGAAAAACAAACTAATGATGATAGTTTCAGTTCTTTTGATAATCCTATATTTTCATTTTATCAATTTGTTTGGGATTGTGGATGTGAATCTGATGAGTTCGATTTTCATGAACCAAATTGCCCTCTCGGCAATCATAATTTTTTGTATAAACCTACAAATTTTTCCATAGAATGGTATAAACACATTGGTAGGTCTATGGAATATAGTGATAATATTTCTGTAGAAGAGTTTTATAAAATTATTAACACATGTATCTTATCTTTAGACCCAGATATAATAAAAGCATTTAAGGTGACCTAATATGGCTAGCATAGTTTTACGTCTTAGTGAACGAGGACTTATCAAACCTCCGAGTTATGCTAAAGAGACTCAATATGAAGTCATTACTGGGTCCATAGCATATGGTGTTTCTTCTGATATGTCTGATTGTGATATTGTAGGATTTTGTATCCCATCTAAAGAGGTTGTATTTCCTCATCTTGGCGGAGAAATTCAAGGATTTGGAACTCAAATAAAAAGATTTGATCAATATCAACAACACCACATATCAGACAAAGAAGCAGATAGAGAATACGACATCACAGTTTACAATATTGTAAAATTCTTTCAGCTGTGTATGGACAATAACCCTAATATGGTAGATTGTCTTTTTGTCGACCAACGATGTATTCTTCATTCTACAAAAATCGGAAATATGGTAAGAGATGCTAGGAAAGATTTTCTTCATAAAGGATCGTGGTATAAGTTCAAGGGTTACTCATTTTCACAATTACATAAAATGAAAACAAAAAACCCTGAAGGCAAAAGGGTAAAGATCATTGAACAATTTGGGTTTGATACAAAATTCGCACTTCACGTAATAAGACTCCTTGATGAAGTAGAACAAATACTGTTATTCGGGGATTTAGATCTTACAAGGTCTAGAGAACATCTAAAAGCTATCCGTAGAGGAGAAGTTCCATATGAAGAAATAGAAAAATATTTTTATGTTAAAGAAAAAGAATTAGAGAAACTATATCATTCATCTTCATTACCATATAAACCAGATGAACCAAGACTTAAAACTCTTTTAATTAATTGTCTTGAAGAGTTCTATGGCAGTTTAGATAAATGTATTAAAATTTCCGGAACAAATGAAAGTTTGTTAAAGGACCTAAAAACCCTAGTTTCTAAATATGAATAAAGGAGATTCATTATGTCAGAGTTTAATAGAGAAATTCGGCGAATTGTTGAAGAAAATCCCCAAGTAGCAACTCAACTAAGAAAAGCTTTTCCTGATTCTTTTCCTGGTCTAGGAAAGTTTATTATTCACACAGGAATCGGAAGAGAAGATGATCCAGCTGGGACTAGTAGTCTTTATTTTTTCTGCGAGGAAAAAGAAAACACTAGTTACACTAGTTCTAGGTATATGGTTAATCTCGATGGCACTTGGTCAAACCCAACTTCCGACAAATACCCAGACGAATACAACAAACTATTTACCGGAACTTTGAAGGTAGAAGATGGTGTGCTTATTGAAGTTAATGAAACTTAACTAAAGGAGGAGTAGGGAAAATGAAAGATCTTATTGAGTACATTCGTCAACCCGAAGACACCCGGCACATTAGTAAAGAGTTCGCCAAACAAATTTTGGCTGCCTTTGCTGGGAAAAAAGCAAAAACCGAAGTTGAGAAGTTGGTGAGGTCCGCTATCAGTAATGACAAGGTTGGTGTCATGGTAGCATTTTATGAACATGGTAAAGTTCTTATTGGCTATGCCCAATGGAACGAGTTTATGGATGATTATGACAAATACCAAATGCTCCGTATTGCATGGGACCGGGCGTACCGGTGGAAAGACAAAACTGAGCTTAAGAGGCAAATTCCCTTCAAAGTTGAGAAGGCTTTGCCGAAGTTTTTGCAACGGGTAAAGAGCTACTACAAGGATAAGGAACTTGTAGACTGGGTTAAAAACTACTAATTGTGGGTTCTTGCATACAGGGTGGGCAGTGAAGCTGCCAATCTATCTTGGGGAAATAGGAGTAATTCCGATATGATCTATCTTACCTAGGCTCTCGATCGGACGCCCTGTATGCAAGTTTTATTTAAGAGGAGACTTATTATGAGCGAACCAACATATTATTCATTTGGTGAAACTAAAGAAAAGATTATAGCATATTTAGATCACTATAAAAACGATAATTTTTGTATTAAGATTAGCAGATCTGGAGCTCCAGGAATGCGCGTTCATATACACACTAAGGATGAAGAAGACTTATCACAGGAACTTTATGGTAAAAAACTTTAGGTACTTTATAGCTGATTATGGTGGGGTAGAGGATTACCATGAATTAAGAACTAAATGGGACATCGGCAATCTTGAGTATATATGAGTATATAGCAGAGGACGCAGCACAAGACTATTTTGATAATCATGACGGGTGGGAATCCACTTGGCCTCTTACTTTTATTATCCTAGATGAAAATCTTAATGAATTAGGACAATTTGTCATAGAGATGGAAGCAGTTCCACAATTTTGGGCTACAAAAGTAGTAAAAGGCGACTTTGATGAATAAAAAACAAAAAGACTTAGTTCAAATGCATAAACAGCTCAATGAAGCTTTCGCTATTTTATTGAACTTAGCAATAGAAGTTAACTTGCGTGGGGTTTATGCAAGTCTTATTGAACTTCGTGGTTTTATGAGTAGGGTGATAGATCATGAACTTTAAACTATGGAAACTCCTTTATAATTTAGTTTCAGAAACCCCATAAGCACGGAGAATAATATGAGTAGAATTGTAAAAGAGCGGTTTGTTTTTATCCCCTTGTGTATTAATTGTGATCATATTGGATTTTGTCGTCAGGAATGTCAGTATCCTGGTAAAACTAGTTTACTTTGGGGAGATACTTCTGGTAGATGTTGTGATGCCGAAAGATTACCTACCTGGCCTTTTGACATCTTATTTAATGCATGTGGTCGGCGGGGTAGATGGTGGAAACCAAAAAAATCTTGATAATTTAGTTTCAGAATCTTCCTAAACAAGTTATAATTTATTCATGGTAAACAAATTAATTTCCAGACTTTGCGCCGCTGGCCACGAGGTTTATCTCGTCGGCGGCGCTGTGCGGGATTTACTTCTTGACAAAAAGGTCGCCGACGAAGATCTGGTTACTTCTGCAAAACCAGACGAAATCATTGAGCTTTTTTCTGATCTTGAGGTAAATTTGGTAGGCAAAACCTTTGGGGTGGTTATCGTAAATGGGATCGAGCTGGCGACTTTTCGCTCTGATGTATACGATACCCCAGGCAAAGCTGAAGTAACATATGCGGATTCCATCGAAGAAGACCTCTCTCGCAGAGATTTAACAATTAATGCTTTGGCTATGTGTCCTCTTTCTGGAGACATTGTTGATCTTCATGATGGTAAAATTCACCTTAAAGATAGAATCATTAAGTTTGTTGGAAATCCAGTAGATAGAATTAAAGAAGATCCTGTTCGTATAATTAGGGCAGCTAGATTTAAAGCAGCTATTAATGGAGTATTTGATCCTAAAACTCTTTTTGCTCTAAGAGAATTTGGATATATGGTTGCTGAAAACGTGGCTCCAGAGAGAATTCGTCTCGAAGTTCTTAAAGCTATGAAAATCAAAAAAGCCTCTAGATTTTTTAATGCTTTACATGAACTAGGAATTTTATGGAGTGTTTTTCCTTCTTTGGAACACACTATAGATTTTAACGGCGGAAAATATCATGGAGAAACGGTTTTCGAGCATAATATGCTTACTGGAGACCATATATCTCCAAAGTATAAGCTATTAAAACTGGCTGCATATCTTCATGATGTAGGTAAGCCGATCTCTTTTAAGGATGATCATTTTCTTGAACATGAAGATATTGGGGCAGAAATTGTCAGAAGAGAATTGTTTGCTCTAAGGTTCTCTAAGAATGAAATTGAGTATGTGACTAGCATCATTAAGGTTCATATGAACTTAGTAGCAAACTTAACTCCTAGGGCATCTAGGAGACTTCTAAAGCGGCTCGCTGATACTGAAATAAGCTTCTATGATTTTCTTAGAATGAAGATGGCTGATAGAGCCGGCAACCTTGCTAAAGAAAATAGGCCTTTCTCCCATTTGGTGGCTTTGGTGAAAAAATTTAAGAAAGTAAATGCTCCGTCTAAGGTTACTCAGTTGGCCCTTAATGGCCATGACATTCAGAATCTTTTGGGGGTTGGTCCTGGAAGGGAAGTGGGCCGGGTGCTTAAAACTCTTCTGGAGTTTGTTTTGGAAAATGGCGAAGAATTTAACAATCGAGAAAAGTTGATTGAGTGTGTAAAAAACGGTTTCAGAACCGGCTAATCTATGTTATAATAAACTAAAACCTTGGAGGTAACAAAATGGACAAAGAACGTAAAATTCGGAAGAATCAGGTACTTTCTATTGATGAATTGGTAGAAGGTGAAGTATATGAATTTGTGCATGAGGGTGGGCCTCGATCAAGACCCTATACAGAAAACGGTTTCTGGAACTCCGCAAACTACGTTCGCAAAATCCAAAAAACGGAGGATAAAATGAAAAAAATCATTGGTTATGGTATGGGTATAGGTATAAATCCTTTTACCGGTGAAATCAAAACGATGTCGATGCGTGCTGAGATGGATGATGGAACCGGCGAAGTGAAATTCTTTATGGAAAAGGAAGAGGAGCCAGAGGTAAAGAATTCTTGCTTTCTCTGCGACAATGAGGTAGAAGATACTCGAGAATTCCATCTTCGTAGGGGGCCAAAGGACTGGTCTATTGATTCTTTTTTTCTCTGTGAGGATTGTAAAGATGAACGCCGAGGCAGGATCAAAGTAGCAAAATAACTATGACCCTGGCCACTTGGGTTAAAGTGGTGTAACCATTCTCTAGGAGGTCCCGATACCATGTGCAAATTCTTCAGCTTTGTTTCTGATCCTACCAAA
>JBAZML010000011.1:0-32425 GCA_041649835.1 Candidatus Shapirobacteria bacterium | reverse complement strand
CAAAAAAGCTCTTCGTAGGAAACTTATCCTACAACATGACAGATGACCAATTGAATGCGCTCTTCGCGACATTCGGAACCGTCATCTCCGCAAATATAGTTTTCGACAAATTCTCCCACCGAAGCAAAGGTTTCGGTTTCGTAGAATTCGAAACTGAGGAAATGGCTCAAGCAGCTCTATCTCTGGATGGAACTGAACAAGACGGTAGAAATATCGCCGTAAAAGAAGCTCTTCCCCGTCCCGACAGACCACAAATGTAAGTTACATTTTGATTTGAAATTAAACCCCGTCGCAAGGCGGGGTTTTCGGTGGATAAAAAATTTTATATATTAAGGTAAAATGAGGTAATGGAGAAAAGACAACTACCGGAAAATGTAAAAGCAGTTATGAAAAAAGTCCAGGATAACGGAGGGGAAATTTACGTGGTTGGTGGGGCAGTCCGGGATTGGATAATTAAAAAGGAAATTAAAGATTGGGACTTTGCCACCAATCTTACTCCCGACAATATGAAGAAAATTTTTCCAAATAATAGTTTTTGTGAAAATAAGTTTGGAACTTTTAGCGTAATTTTAAATGATAATGAAATCTTTGAAATAACAACATATAGAACCGAAAAGGAATATGGTGATAAAAGGCATCCTGATGTGGTGGAGTGGGGAAAAACTTTGGGTGAAGACGTAGAACGACGGGATTTTACTATTAATGCCATGGCCATGGATGTCAATGGTGAGATTACTGATATGAACAATGGTCTTGAAGATTTAAATAATAGATTAATCCGAACTGTGGGAAATCCAGATGATAGATTTTCTGAAGACGCTCTCAGAATGATTAGAGCAATTAGGATTGCAGCTCAAATTGGATTTTTAATTGAAGAAGAAACTTTTGAATCAATTCAAGAGAATGCCCATTTAATCACCGAAATAGCAGCGGAAAGAATTAAAGGAGAATTATTTAAAATTTTGTTATGTAAAAAACCCGGTGATGGAATACGTTTGTTGAAAAATTCAGGATTATTATTCGAAATAATGCCAGAACTTTTACCCGGAGTCGGCATGGGTCAAAAAGGACACCATATTTATGATGTTTGGGATCATGAGCTGGAAGCTTTAAACAACTGCCAGAGTAAAGATCCGGTAACCCGATTGGCTACCTTACTTCATGACGTGGGCAAACCAATGGTAATGAAAGAAACTGACGGAGAAAAAACTTTTCATAATCATGAAGTAATTGGCTCAAGAATAGCTGTAAAAATAGGTAAAAGATTGAGACTATCAAATAAGGAACTGGAACAACTTTTCATATTAGTAAGATGGCACATGTTTACGGTTGAAGATACTCAAACAGATAAGGCGGTACGACGTTTTATCCGAAATGTAACCCCGGAATATTTAGATGAAATGATTTCTTTACGGAGAAGCGATCGTTTGGGATCTGGAGCAAAAGAAAGTAGTTGGAGATGGGAGTTATTCAAAAAAAGATTGATAGAAGTCCAAAAACAACCATTCACAGTTAAGGACTTAAAAGTAAATGGGCTTGATGTGATGGAGATATTGAATATAAAACCGGGCCGAAAAGTTGGAGAAACTTTAGATAAACTTTTTGCCAAAGTTGAAGAAAAACCAGAACTAAATGTTAGAGAGGTATTGTTGGAAAAAATTAAGGATTTTCAGTAAAACGAATTCGTCTGGATCTCGGTTTTCGTGGCTTAGTTTCAGTTTTTTTTGTTTTTCCTAAACCTTCAGGCTTTTCTGCAGTACTTAACTTGGGTGCTTTATGGTGTTTTTTTGGAAGTTGATTGACTATAACTGCTTCAATTGATGGATCAAAATCTTGTTCTGGTTCCTGACTAGAATTTAGATGTAGATTGTCACCAGAATCTTGATTAAACTCCACTTCTGGATCTTGACCAAGAGTTTGGTCAATGCCCAATTTATCAATTCCAACTTTTCGTGTCTTTTTTCTTTCGGCCGGCAGAGTTGCGGCCATTTTTCCTTCCAGTGGAGTAATCAGTATGCCATCACGATATATTTTCCCATCCGTGATAGTGAAATTTTGTCCTAATTCGGTTTTATTTTTTGACATTATCTGACTTTTTTCTTTTAGTCAAAAGCATCAGAGGTATAGCGACAGCAGTCGAGGAATAAGTTCCACAAACAACTCCGATGAGTAGGGCGGCGGCAAACCAACGAGTGCTATCACCTCCTAGAACAACTAGGGCCAATAACATGAATATTATCGTCATTGAATTGTTGATGGAACGAACTATAACCTCTGAGACTGCTTTGTTGGCTAATTCAACCCAATCGAGACGAAAGGTGAAACTCTTTAATTCTCTAATCCGATCGAAAGTGACAACGGTATCGTGAACTGAAGCAGATAAGGTAGTTAAAAGAGCAGTGACAAAAAGAGCATCAACCTCGGCGCCAAAAAAATGACCCAAAATTGAAAAACTACCAATCAAAATAAGAGCGTCATGAAGCATGGCCAATACCGCTGAGGCACCAAAACTTAAATCTTTAAAACGACTACCAATGAAGAGTAATAGGGAAATTGAGGATAAAATTATTGCCCAGACAGTTTTAATCATTAATTCCCGACCCAATATGGGACCAAGAGTCTCAAATTCTAGATCAACGAATTTGGGATCTATTTTTTTTAGAGAATTAGTTATCAATTCTTTTTTGTCTGAAGTGATGTTGCTAAATTTAAGAAAATATTGATCCTGATTAATAGAATAATTCGTTAACTCTAATCCATTGTCTGTAAGTAATTGCTTAATAACGTTAATTTCTGGTTTTGAAGGTAGGGATATTTGCCAAGAGGTACCACCGGAAAAATCAACCGACCATTGAAATCCCCAAAAAATTATTGAAAAAATTGAAGTTAGAATTAGTAGAGAAGAAATTACTAGGAATAGTGGCCGAAATTTCATGATATTCATTGTTTTTTTCTAGCTAAAACTCTTAATAGATTGCGGGTAACAAAAACACCGGTGAACATACCCAAAATTATGCCCAAAAGTAAAGTAACGGCAAAGCCCCGAACCATACCAGAACTATTCAAAAATGACCAATTAAAAGGATTAAATAAAATAAGACCGGTAATGATGGTACAGGTATTGGCGTCTTTGATAGAATTCCAAGCCCGACCAAAACCCAATTCCATGGCATTGTTCCAAGATTTTCCAGCCCGAAGTTCTTCTTTCATTCTTTCAAAAATTAATATATTACTATCAACTGCCATACCGACAGATAAGATAAAACCAACAATTCCGGGAAAAGTCAGAGTGACCGGAATTAATCGATACAGAGTCAGAGTGACTAAGCCAAATATAATCAATGAAAAATCAGCAATTAATCCTAAAAATCCATAGTTTCCAATCATAAACAAAAAGACTAAACCTAAACCCACTAATCCAGCTTTTACTCCCCTCTCAATTGAATCCTGCCCCAAAGACGCGCCAACTTGAGATTGTTGAATTAGTTTGATTGGTAGGGGAAGAGCTCCAGCATTTAACTGAGCAGAAAGTGCTTTGGCTGATTTTATGTCGAAATCTCCATTAATAACAGCCTCACCACCAATAATAATTTCATTGACCATAGGAGCGGTTTTAACCACACCATCGAGTAAAATTGCTAATTTTTTATTTTGAAAGTCGGTAGTAGCTTTTTCAAAAAGTTTAGAACCTTCAGGATTAAATTTAAGTGAAACCTCCATGACACCAGTATTTGGATTGGGACTAGGTTCAGATTTAACTAGATGAGATCCGTCTAGACCAGTATCTTTTACTGATTTTAATAATTCAGCTGAAGTTGTAGCCTCGATAAACAATTGATCATTGATAACACCCATAAATTTTAATTGAGCGGTCTGACCGATAAGCTTGACCGCTTCATTAATATCAGTAACTCCGGGAAGATCTACATTCAAACGATACTTGTCACCCTGATTTGCCATTTGAACATTGGATTCCGAAACACCAAATAAATTAACTCTGCGTTCGATGTTTAATTTCAAAGATTCGAGAGCCTGAGGTAAGTCCTCTTTTTTTCTCTGGGAAGTGTCAACCTCAAAAAGAAGAGAGGCACCACCAGCCAAATCGAGACCGTAACGAAGGTCCAAATTGGGTTTAATTTTTGAAGAACCTAAATTTAGAGAAAAATCAGGTCGATAAAATGTGCGACCAAACAGATTGAATTTTGCCGGAAGATTAACAATAATACACAAAAAGGTCACGGCAATAATGGACCAAAAAATAGTAAGAACCCGACGATTATTCCTTAACATAGCCTAATGAAAGTTGGCGGGGGTGACCAGTAAAAGTATAAGTGATTGAAGTCTTACTATGATTTACCTTATATTGGGCTAAATCGCCTTCTTTGATATCAAAAGATTTGATGATTTTATTGGGTAATGTGAGAGCAAGACTGTTACCAGTTTTAATAACTTTTCTAATTTTTTGCATTTAATTTTCTAATAAAGCAGGGTTACCGATTATAACAAGAGGCGAGGAAAGGAAAAAGTCGACAATAAAAGGATCTCTTTTGTTTTGACGTAATTTAAGTTCAGACTGATCCATAACCATATAATTTATTTCCACCTCTCTCTTTTTTTCCTCAGCACTAATAGCGTTTTCGACTTCTCTAATGGGTAATTCTCCAACAATAATTAAATCGATAGAATCGGGACGGGCTTTTTGCCAAAGTAAAAAAGGAAAGGAAACTAATAGTAATTTGGCTTTGTCCAATTTTAATGCCAAATCAGAATTACGATAAGCTAAAAGTAATAGGCTGTTGAATAGATGGTGACGAATATTGGTGGTGTAATATAACCGATTACCACGATTTTCCGAGAGTAAAATATTGACTTTTTTTAGATTGGCTAATTCACGACGAACAGAATTTATTTCCTCACCTGTTAATCTAACTAGTTGACGAACATAGAATAATTCTCGAGGGTTACCAAAAAATATACAAATTAGCTTACATCGGGTTTTCGATGTGAGAATGGCATTAAGAGATGTTTCAACCTTCATAGCTAATTTTATTACCTATTGGTAAAATTTCTACCCAGATTTGACCGGGAACAAAATTAATTTCCTTACCGGTAGTTTTGTCTTTAAAGACAGTTCGACCTTGACGGGCAGTCTTGGTCCAAGTAATTTCAGTTTTTTGACCATTGGAGAAGTACATGCCAGTGCCGGAACCAATAACCGCGTAGAGATTGTGTAAATGTTCGTCAATGGAACGGGATTCTTTGACAAATTGAACAATTAAGTTCTTGGTGCTAACAGCTTGCTGATAATTAAAATCAATAGCAGGGACACCACCATTGGAACGCTGATAATTGTTGGTTGCAGGATCATATTTCCAGGAGACTGCATAGGCCTTATCGCCCCAGAAATCAAAACTTATGTTGGAAGCAGTACCTGAAACTGATTTATCTTCACCCTTAAAGGACCAAGGTCGAAATACCTTGTCCCAAGAGCTATTCTTGACTTCAGTAGTATTGGTCAAACCACGACTGGCAGCTACATTCCAAAGCTCAGTGGTAGAACAATACATGGTGTGTTCAGTGGCCATGGTTATACCAACTCGATCAGGCTCCCGACGACAAGCCTTGTAGGAAAGAGAAAACTGAGAAAGATCTCCCCAGGTACCTTTATTGTTCCAGCCATATTGAGCAATTTGTTCTATCGCTAGAGCTTTTTTGTTGGTAGTACAGGGGCCATTAGGAGTGGCTGCAGAGCAATTAGCTCCACCGACATGGGCGTAAAGAGGATAATCAGAATATTCTGAAGCTAAGTCGAGGAAATAAGTTCTGGCAGAACGAACCGGTCCAACATCGTATTTGTTGGCAGCACCGCGGACGGCATTACAATAAAATACTCCCATAAACCGGGTAATACCACCTTCGGCTACAGCCTCATAAACGATATCAGCATTGGTTAAGCCTGATTGAGGTCGAGAATCAAAATGATTTTCAATCATCACTAATAAGGGACGCCTGGTTGACCAGATGTTTTTTTCTTCAACTGTGAATTTCTGTCCGTTTATGGGACAAACTTCTGTTTTTGGACCTTCAAAAGTTAGAAAACCGTTATTTTTAATAGTTGAAGTTGGAGTGATATCGGCAGCAGATTTCTTGTTCTCAGAGGGAATAAAGGTACCAAAAAGCCAGTATGAGGCAAAGGAACCAAAAATAAATATTAGAGTATATATGGCGATGGGAAGGATTTTTGATTTCATAAAATGTTAACGACTAATAGCTTTTAATATAGCCGATTTTTCTTCTTTTGACAAAGTAATATTATCACCTTGACCATTTTTTATGCCTTTAGCATATATCCGACTAAAGGAACGGTGATGGAGTGAAGTAAGCAAAAGGCCGGAATTTTCCTTGTTTAATAAGACAAGAATGAAACTTTGATCACCACCAACATCGTCAAAAGGGTTAAAACGAATCAATTTCATTTTTTCAATGGCACCGGAAGTTTCACTAATCTGACCATCCCCGGAAGGCAAATGACGATACTTGGTTAAGATTAAATACAAAAGGTATAAAAAACCTAAAAAATTTAAAATTGTTAATAGATAAAAAATGAAGGTCATGGCTTGTTCTAATTTTACCAAAGTGACCCATGTTATACTGAAGTTGAATGAAACAGGCACAAATTGATAATCACGAAAGTGGCCAGTATTTACGCAAAGATTTGCTAAAAAGTTTTTTCCTCAGCCTAGTGGCTATTGCAATCGTAGCTACAATGTATTATGTTTGGAAGTGAGTTAGCTTTAAATTTATCAAGGAGGTGAACAAGTAATGGCAGTAATTAAATTTTATTCTGTGAAATCAAGAAAGTCAGTTGAGGTTGACGTTTCTAAAGTCAAGAAAGTCATCTTGAAAAACGGTAGACCAGCAGCTGAAGCTATTGACCCCGAAACCGGAGTCAAAATGTTCAAAATATTATCCGCAGCTGATGCGGCTTTATTGTAGAATTTCTATAAAAATCCCCTAGAGGTAAAACTTTGGGGGATTTTTTGGTAAAATTGGGTACTTCAAAGAGATTGAAGGGTCTAGTTGCCTAATCGGCGACAGGAAAGTCCGGACCACAAAAAGCAAGGAACCTGAAAAGGTAAGGTGAGGCGTAAGCTTCAGGCAATGCCACAGAGACGAGCTCCGACGCAAGTTGGAGGGTGAAACGAGCATCCTTCCTGTGGAAATCTCAAAACGAGGCGTTTGATCTAGCTTTTGAAAGCCTCAGGTAGAGAGAATAGATAGATGGCCCTTAAACAGAATCCGGCTTAACAATCTCTTTGAAGTATTTTTTTATTTCTTAGTCAAAGTCTTGAAAATTGTTTCGGCAGTGAGATAAAGGGGAACGGCGATAACAGCTCCGGCAACACCACCAAGCTTGGCACCACTGGCAATTAATAGAATTGTGATTAAAGGATTAATACCAATCCTTTCTTTCATAATTTTGGGGACGATAAAATTGTTTTCCAATTGTTGAACGATAATTCCCCAGACTACAGCTAACACACCGATTAATGGTGAAACCGTCAGACCAAAAAGTCCGGCTAAAATTGAAGCAATAGTTGGACCTATGTTGGGAACTATTTCTAAAAGACCGGCAATTATTGCTAAAGGTAGGGCATAATTTAGGCCTATAATTAAGTAACCAATATAAGACAAGATACCTATAACCAGCATCAATAATAATTCGGCCCCAACCCAATGACCAAGACGTTTTTGTAATTCATTTACAATTTCAACTGCTTTGTGACCTTTTTTTCCGAAGATATTTATTAAATAATTGTCAAAGTTATTTCTCTCTAAAAGCAAATAGAAAGTAATAACGAAGAAAACAAAAATTGAAATTATGTTGGAAAAAATTGACAAAGCGGTGGTAGCTATATTGCCCGGAAGATTCTCCAATAACTTGAATTGTGAAGAAATATTGGTTGAATCAATTCCCCAAAAATTAATATTCTGGACAGTATTTGGAAGACTTCGAATTAAATTGGTTGATTGTTCAACCAGAGCGGGAATAATACCGGCAATAGAAAAAGAAACGGCTGCGGCAATGAGAATATAAACAATTAAAATAGCGACAACTCTGGGAATTTTAAATTTTTGAAACCAAGTAACAGCCGGATTGAGACCTTCCATAAAGATATAACAGAGAAAAACCAAAAGAATCAAACTACGTAATTGCCAAATAACAAAAAGAGAAATCAGAAAGACAACAGTAAAAATAATCGTTTTGTAGGAAATCTCAACTTTTTGGGGTTTCATGACAAATTGTACCATTTTTTAACCACATCAATAGTATGGTCAACGTGGTTTAACTCAGTGATATCGATAAAATGAATTTCTTTTTGTTTTTTAAACCAGGTAATTTGGCGACGGGCATAAGAATGTTCATCAAAAGCCCAAATTTTTTGGGTTTCTTTTAGTAGAGATGCCGTCCCTGCTGATTTATTAAAATAATCTTTAAATTCTTTGTAAGCCAAAGTATTTAATCCCGGATCTGACCAAGAATATTTAGTTAATAAATTTTTTATTTCATCTAAAAGGCCGGTATCAAGGCGTTTTTGAACTCGGGAATCGATACGGGGATATAAAAAAGAAGTTGGAGCAGTGAGAGAAAGATGGAGGATATTAAAACCCCCTCGCCCTTCTGGCACCCCCCCTTGAGGAAGGGGGGCAATATTTTTTATTGTTGACAATTTTATTTCAATTTTTCTGGTTAATCTATGAGGGTTGTGCTTCTCTGAATTATTTAAAGAATTAAATGTTTTTTTGTCTAAAATTCGATAAATTTTTTGAAGAGTAGATGTGGATAACTTGTTCAAAAAAAAGCGTAGAAATATATTTGGGCGGATAGAATAGGTTGATTTATTGGGATTAACGATACTATCAATATATTGACCGGTACCACCAACAATTATTGGAAGTTTATTTTGGGAGTGGATCTCAGTAATTTTTTGAAGGGCTAGTTTTTGATATTGAGCTACGGAAAAACTGAGGTCTGGAGTAATTAAATCAACTAAATTAATTTTGAAACTTTTCGGATGATCCTTGCCAGTACCAATATCCATATCCCGATAAATTTGACGAGAGTCGGCGGAAATTAAAACACCATTAAATTTTTTGGCGAATTTAATTGCTAAATCAGTTTTACCAGTAGCTGTCGGACCTGAGATAATGAGAATTTTTTTAGACATTAAATCGAAATTCGACGATGTCGTCGGGATGCATGATATAAGTCTTGCCCTCATGACGTAAAAGTCCTTTTGTTTTGGCGCCATCCCAACCGTTATTGGCCACAAAATCGGGATAAGATACTATTTCGGCCATAATAAAACCATGTTGAAAATCGGTGTGAATGGCACCAGCAGCCTCAGGAGCGGTAGCACTCTTTTTTATAGTCCAGGCTCGGGCTTCTTTGATACCAGCAGTATAAAAAGATTGGAGACCTAGAGTTTCATAAGCTTTTTGGATGACGCGTTCGAGACCTGATTTTTCCATCCCTAATTCTTTTAGATAATTTTTTTTGTCATCAGTAGATAATTCTGATAATTCAAATTCTGTTTTGGCACACACTGGAATCACATTTTCGAGAGTGGTTTTAAAATTTTCAGATTCGGCATACGTCGATTCGTCAACATTAGCCACTATAAAATAGGGCTTGGCAGTTAAAAGAAAAAAATCTTTTAATAAGATTTTTTCGTCATCATCTAAATCAATATTAATGGCTAGTTTCCCCTGTTCTAAGAATGTTTTTAACTTTTTACCTAAAGCAAATTTTTTAGTTTTTAATTCAGCGGCATTATTTTTATTACTGTCTAAATATTTATCAACACTATCCAAATCCTTAATAATTAATTCGGCACAAATTACTTCAAAATCGCCCTTGGGATCAACACTACCCTCTTTGATAATGCTGGGGTCAGAAAAATGACGAACAACATGACAAATAGCATCACAATCACGAATGTTGGTTAAAAATTTATTACCCAGACCTTCACCGGTAGAAGCACCTTTGACCAGACCGGCAATATCAACAAATTCGACAATGGCGGGGACAATTTTAGTAGTTTTAACAATGTTGGCTAAGACAGTTAATTTATCATCGGGAACTTCGACGACGCCAACATTGGGGTCGATGGTACAGAAGGGATAATTGCTAGCGTCAGCCACCTGACGACCTAAAAGAGCGTTAAATAAAGTTGATTTACCAACATTGGGAAGACCAACAATACCAATACTTAATTTCATACTGTGGATTATATCGTGAATAGTTCGGCTTTATATATTTGATTTGTCAATTTTATAATTCTGTATAGAAAAATACATAATTTAAGTTTATAATCGGACATGGGAGAACATATTGAAAATAAAGGAAGATTGATAATTTTGACTGGACCGTCAGGTGGTGGAAAAGACCGAACAATGAATGAATTAGTTGAAAGATATGGATGTAGTCGGGTGGTAACTTGTTGTGCCGGAAGACCTATTAGGGTAGAAGAAGGAGAGCAGGATGGAATTGATTATCACTTTTTAAGTATTGAAGAATTTAAAGAATCTGATAAAAGGGATGAATTTTTAGAGTGGTTTCCATATTATGAAACATTAAAGGGAACAAAAAAGGGAGAGCTTCAAAGAGCTGAAACAGAAACATTAATTTGGAGAATTGATCCAAAAACAGCTGTTGGTGCAAAAGATTTATTGAGAGAAAAGGGACTAAATGAAATTGCTGATAATGCCATAACTATTTATATTGGGGTCCCAGATTTACAAACATTGCCGAGAAGACAAAGATTAAGAGATTCAGCAACTCCGAAAGAGGTTATATTTACGAGAATGAGAGGGGATTGGCAAAATTGGAAAGAATATAGCGACAGATATGATTTTGTGGTGATAAATAAAGATGGAGAATTTGATAATACTATTAATCAGGTACTCGATATTATTACAAGAGTGCCGCAATTTGCCGTTTGCGGATAATAAGACGTGAGTCGGAGTCAATTATTTTTTGAGCGTCTTCTAAATAATTTTTGTCTTTGGTAAAAATATACAATTTCATTAAACAGCCTGACTCCCAAACGTTAACCAAAAAAGAATCAGTTGAATCACGATATTGCCGGATTTTTGTCAGACCTGAGGATAAATTTTCCAAACCATTTTTTGTATCACCTCTGAGACACTGGGCCTCACCTAAATGATATTGAAAATCCCCTTTTTCAGCTTCTTCCTGAGGATAAAGAGATAAAGATTTTTTATAATATTCAATCGCTTTTTTATAATTTTCAAATAAAATTTCCATCTCTCCGAGGCGAAAATAACAACGATAAATTTTATCAGTAATTTTGTAATATTTTGCAATATCTAGAGATGATAATGCGGAGTAATAGGCTAAATTTTTAAAACAAAAATCACCACTTAACAAAAATAAATGCTTATAAGTCAAACATCGCCCACCTAATGATTCCACCAATCCCGAATAGTTTTTATTTTTCTGATAACCGACAACAATTTCTTCATAAAGCTTTAGAGCTTCTAATAATCGATCCTGCTCACGTAATCTTTCAGCTTTCTGGTGAAGTTCTACAATGGAAATTACCATGGTCTTTTATTATTTTTAATAATATATTCTAAAACATTTTTGGGAACTAATTTTTGCCATTTTCGATCATTGTTAATCATTAATTGGCGGACATTGGTAGCTCGGTTATCCAAAATAGTCGGAGTGACTACTTTAAAATTATGACCATAATTAATAAAACAATCAGAAGTGTAAGTATTTTCAGTAAAAAGACAGGTATTATTTTCATCAATGAATTGATATATATTCTTAACATGTTCGACATAATGCACCGGATCATTTATATCGGGAATGGTAACTAATTGGTAGGGAAAATTTAATTGATCTAAATTAGGAACCAAAAGAGAACGAACTTCAACAGCAGTCAAAAAATTTCGACAATCAAAACTTGGTGATTCGCCAACACCAATTAATAATTTTTGAATTCCAGAACTTATCGCTTCATTAATAAACTGAAAATGATGTAAACATGGTGGTTGAAAACGGCCGATTATTAGACCAAATTGATGATTAACTTTCATTTAATATTCTGTAGATATAATCGGAGGTAAATTCCTCTTGTGTTCAGAATTCTTTATTAAATTATTAATTTTATTTTTAACATCAGCATCGACATGTCCACCTTGAAGAAATTTGTCTAAGTCATTATAAGTAAATCCCATTTCACTCTCATCTGTTTGACCAACCCACAGACCTGCACTGGGTTTTTTATTAATAAATTTTTCGGGGATTTCTAAATATTTAGCCAACTGAAATATCTCTGTTTTATAAAGCTCAGCGATAACTTCTATATCGCAACCCCCGTCACCATACTTAGTGAAATAACCAATAGAAAATTCTGATTTATTGGTGGTTCCCATGACTAAACCCTCGTGTAAATTGGCATAGGAATATAAAACTGACATGCGAGTTCTAGCCATAAGATTGGCTTTAACTAATTTGTTGTTAAAATAATTAAAACTGTCAACCATGGGTTTGATATCCACTTCAAATGATTTGATCCCTAAAAGTTTGACGATATCCCGAGAATCTTGAAGATCTGATTGTTGACCGTAGGGCATTAAAATTCCGAAAACCTTATCCCGATCCAGTATTCTGGCACAAAGTGCCGCAGTGACAGCAGAATCGATGCCGCCAGAAATGCCAATGAAAACTTTTTTATTACCAACACTAATCAAGAGATCATCCATAATGCAATTGAATACTTTTTTATAATTAAGCAACCTCATGGCCTATTTTACAACTAAAAATCCCCCACCGAAGTGAGGGATTTTGAAGTTTTTAAGAAAACTATTTGACCATTTTCTTGACTTTGGTTCCAGGAATGTAGCGAGGCATTCTTCGGGCTACGATTTTCTTGGATTCTTTAGATCCGATCGCCTTGATGGTTTTGGCCTTGAACATTTTGGTTTTGAAGGTACCAAACCCAGAGAGTTTGACAACTTCACCAGAAGCAAGGGCCTTCATGATTTCATTTAAAAAGGTTTCCACAGAAACCTTGGCAGCTTTCTTGGACAGTTTAGCTTTTTGAGCTACGACTTCGATTAGATCTTTTTTGGTCATTTATTTTTTGAATTTATAATTCAGCTATCATTATTAGCTACTTTCCATTAAATTTCAAGTATTACCCATCGTTTTTAACCGCACTTTTATTGATTTTACTTCCAATGATAGTCGAAGATGTCCTAAGCTCTCGGATAACTGTCACTTTTATCTGACCAGCCCATTTGGCCTCTTCTTCAAGTTTATCAGCGATATTTTGGCTAAGGACTGTGGCTTCTTCGTCATTAACTGTTGAGGGTTCGACGATAACCATAACCTCACGACCGGCCTGGTAAGCGGCAACACTAGTAACCCCAGCAAAACTTCTGGCGACTTCTTCAATGTTTTGCATCCTCTTAAGATACTCTTCATGAACCTCGTAGCGGGCTCCTGGACGGGCTCCAGAGGCCGCATCACCCAAATATACTAATACTGACTCCACCGAGGAAAATGGTTTGTCCTCGTGGTGCTCAGCAACAGCATTAATAACTGCTTCAGGCATTTTGTAGTGGCGAAGTAAATCGACACCCAGTTCGACATGAGTTCCCTCTTGATCGTTGATAACTTTTCCAATGTCATGGAGAAGAGTTCCCAATCTGACAGTGTTAACATCAGCTTTTAAATCGTAAGCTAAGGCGACAGCAATTTTGACAGCTTCGATAGTATGTTTGGCTAAATTTTGACCATAGGAAAAACGGAATTTAAATTTACCAACCTCTTTAATTAATTCGACAGGTAGGCTATAAACACCAATTTCTTGACAGATTCTTTTACCTTCATTAAGTAAAATTTTATCCATATCAGCACGAGTTTGAGCTACCAATTGCTCTATTTTAACCGGTTGAATCCGACCATCTTTGATTAATTTTTCCAAAGTTAAACGGGCAACTTCGCGACGGGTAGAATCAAAAGAGGAAATACGAATGTCATTGGTTTCATCAAGCTCCAATTCAACACCGGTAGCTTTTTCAAAAGCGCGAATATTACGACCTTCTCGACCAATAATTTTTCCTTTAATCTTTTCATCAGGTAATGTAATAGTAGAAACAGTGTATTCAGCCACATAATCAGTGACACCATGAGTCAAAGCCTCTGAAAGAATCTCTTTGGCCAACTCATCTTGACGAGCACTTAAGTCGTCTTTACTTTCCTCGACCTTTTTAGCAAGCCAGGAAGTCATTTTCTTCTCAACACTGCTCATTAAAAGTTGTTTAGCCTTGTCTACATCGAGACCGGAGATATTTTCCAGCTTTTCAAGCTGTTTTCGATAAAGTTCATCAATTTTATCGGCTTTTTTCTTGATGTCAACCTGTTGAGTGTCGATTGATTGTTCTTTTTGAATTAAATAATTTTCCTTATCATTGAGAGACTTCAATCTTTGGAAAATTTCAGCTTCTTTTACTTTGGCCTCAGTTTCCAGACGACGGGCATTTTCAACAATAATTTTTGCCTGAGCTTGGGCTTGAGCCTCGATTTGAGGATTGGGGACAGTGGCCATAACTACAGCTACTGGAGCTGAAGTGGTAACAGGAGCAGTTTTTTTACCTTTTTCAGACTTTTCGGCTTTTTTGGGAGAAAAAACTACCCGATTATGGTCAGCATCGGTTTCAGTTGAAATAACAGTTTCAACAGAAGCTGTGGTAGATGCGGCAGGAGTAACGATAGAACCGGAAATATCAGAAGAGCTATTAAAAAGACTCTTGAACTTCGAAAGAAAAGAATTGAACATAGAAACCTCCAATACACTTTTTTACTGATCGAAAAAGATTACTCTGAACGCAATGTGGACGGAAAAAAAATTAAATCAGAGAGCATTTTGAGTTTGATAGTAAAAAGTGGAATATATAAATTTGAAATTGATTTTAAGGTCCAGGTAGTTTACCTGTTTTTACTTAATTCGTCAATTGCAGTTTTAATGTCATTATAGGCAAAACCTTTTCTGGCTAATGAGGCAATTATTTTATTTTTGACTGTGTTTTCCGCCCAATTTAATGATGAATATTTTTTCTTAACCAAAATGTCTTTTATGTTTTGGATATCATCATTTAAAAAATCCTGAGGCAATTTGAGATGATAAAAGGAAAAAAGTCGAGATAAATATTGTTTTGAATGTTTTTTATTTTTTCGAAGTAAATACTCTCCAAATGCAACGTCGTCAAGTAAATCCAGAGATGATAATTTGTCGATGATTTCATCAATTAAATAAATATAATCACCAGTTAATTTATACTTCCGTAAATAAAAATGTAATTTTTGCCTTATTTTAGGTGATAAAGTACGACCTATTTTGGGAGACAGAGCAATTTGATTGAGAGAATAGTTGTATAGCAAATAATAAAGACTACTAACTTTGATTTTCTCAAAGAGCTCGTCATTAATGTCTAAATTAGTTTTTAGACCTAGCTTAACTACGTCGTCAGCAAAGAATGGTAATTTAAAGTTGTCACTAAAAATTAACCAAATTCGATTTTTAGTCTTGCGACTCGGCAGGAGACGTAGCAGCTTGAATGGCATTGTCAGCATCAGTTTTAACTTTTTCCCAAATTTGTTTTGTCAATTCTTTGGCAATTTTTGGATTATCTTTTAAATATTTTTTAGAACCTTCACGACCCTGGATATTTTGACCATCAATTTTGAAAAAGGCACCTGATTTGGTAACTAATCCATGAAGTACGGCCATATCAACAAGAGAACCGGTGACGGAAATACCTTCAGTGTTCATAATGTCAAATTCGGCTTCTTTAAATGGGGGTGCAACTTTGTTTTTGACAATGCGGGCGCGGTGTTGAGAACCTATAGATTCACCACTGGGAGTTTTAATATTGGCAATTTTACGAACATCAATACGAACTGATGAATAAAACTTTAAGGCCAAACCACCGGGGGTAGTTTCAGGGTTACCGAACATAACACCGATCTTTTGACGCAATTGATTGGTAAAAATCACTACAGCCTTGGATTTACTAATAGCACCCGTGAGTTTTCGAAGAGCCTGGGACATGAGACGAGCTTGAACTCCCATCATGGAATCACCCATCTCACCTTCAATTTCTGCCTTTGGAACTAAGGCGGCAACAGAATCAACAACAATTACATCAACAGCATTGCTACGGACCAGAGTCTCCACAATTTCCAAGGCCTGTTCGCCATTATCAGGTTGAGAAATCAATAAGTTATTTAAATCAACGCCAACTGTGGCGGCACGAATAGGCTCAAGAGCATGTTCAGCATCAATGAAAGCAGCCGTACCACCCATTTTTTGAGCTTCAGCAATGACATGAAGAGACAAGGTAGTTTTTCCAGAAGCTTCTGGTCCAAAGATTTCGGTAACCCGACCTCGGGGTAAACCACCGACCCCTAAAGCAATATCTAAAGTGAGACACCCGGTAGGAATAACTTCAATGTCCATATCAGTACGCTCACCCATTTTCATAATGGCACCTTCGCCATAAGCCTTGGTGATTTGTTCCATAGCTAAACGGACAGCTTCATTTTTTTTGTTTTGTAAATTGCTACCAGTGGAAACAGAAACAACTTTTTCTTTTTTGACTTTTTTATTTTTCATTGGTTAAGTAATAGCAACCGCGACTATATCAAGTCAAGAAGCAAAACCGAAGAAAAGGCGAAGATTTGAATTACGATTTAAAATATTGGTACCAAAGAGAGTAATCAATGATATCTACTAGACCATCACAAGTAAAATCAGCATTCCAATTGTTTTTTATGTCTGTCCCCAAATGACCTGCTTGAAAGTTTTTATACCAAAGAGAATAATCAATTACATCTACCTCGCCATCACAATTAGCATCACCTTTGCCCCTAGCTTTGGGTAATCCTAAACATTGAGTACATTTGCTAATTATGTTTGTTGGAGTCAAAGTTGAAGTTGGTGATAATGTGGGTGTGGAGGTAGGTTTCAATGTTAATGTTGGTGACGGCTTGATAGAGTTAAAAATTTTAAGTGCTTGGGATCTCATTTTTTTAGTATTAGTAATACATTGGTCCGAGGTATTTCCTTTTGCAAGACAAGCGGTAAAATCTATTTGATTTTCGTTTCCAAAATATGCTGGCCAAAACTCTATCGCTTCAATTTTACAATTTTTCATTAAAGTTGTCTGACGTTCAAGAGATTCTTTAAAATAAGTTAATTCGTCACTATCTCTGCACGGCTCATGATCTGAAACGGCTTCCGTGCAAGGTGATTTAAAATCAAAAGCATATGAACCCGCAATGATTTTGGCATTAGGAAATAGTATTTTAACCTGTTGAACATCTCCTTCAATATTAGTTTTTCTGTCATGCAAAAACAGGTGGATATAATCCACTTTTCTTCTATTTGTAAGGGTTATATTATCAAGGAGTGAAAGCTGATCTTGATAGAGAGTCATACCAAATTTCAAATTTGGATTAATTTTTTTAGTGTTGTCAATGATTTTTTTTAACTCAATATTGTCTTCACCTAATTCCCCTATCCAAAAAGTGTAAAAATCATCAAAACTAATTTCATACAACTTGGGATATTTTTTGCTTAGTTCACTATATTGCAAAGCATAGTCTGCTGCCTTGGATTTTTCCCTGGTTATACCTAAAAAAATTCTGTCGTATTTTCTTATTGTGCCAGTAGTAGGATTTAACCGATTTTCAAGACATCTTGTTGGATCACCACTACAAGCGACTCTAATATCGTGAAGATTTAAATCTTTTTCCCATTGATCAGTATTACCACTCCCAAACATCATCACATTCCAACATGTTTCAGCTGCCTGACTAGAATGGATAGAAAAGAGGGGAAAACAAATTAAAATAACCAGAAATAGTATTTTTTTCCACAACACAAATTAATTATACAAGTTTCAAATATGTCGGGGATACTGGATTCGAACCAGCAACCTCACGGACCCCATCCGTGCGCGCTAGCCAATTGCGCCAATCCCCGATATTGATAAAACCAATTGAGATGGGTCTCAATAAACTTAGTTTGGAACAGTGCTATTTTAGCATTAACCTCTAAAAAGAAGGAAAAGTAGAAAAGAACGTAAATATAAAGCAGCGTACTGAAATCTTGGTAGGGGATAAAATGGCAAAGACCACTGATCGTAAGTATTTTGAAGATTAAGAGCTATAACCCGGCCGTCATCACCAACAAAATCGGAGGCATCTAAAACTTGAGAAAATTCAATTTTAAATTTAGGCAATAATTTACTAAAAAAAGGTAAAATACGGAGAAAATCCCAGGTGGAAGTACCACTAACATGAGCCATGACGATTTTGGTTTTTTCTGGATATTTCAAATTTTTAATAATGTGGCCAACTCCCGGTAAAAAATCACGACCATTTTCGGAACCACCGGCGGGGAATATGCCGACCAATGAACCTTCGTTAATTTTTTGAGTCGCAAGAGTAATACTTTTTATATTTTTTTTATGAGCTATTTCCTGACTATATTCAGGGGTAAAGTGAAATTTTTTAAGTAATTCCATCTTCCAGTCTGGTTGAGATCTTTCATTAAAACGGTGACTAATATAAACGGGAATTAAATACTTATTAATAGCCGGTAAAATAGATAAAATACCACTCATAACAATTAAAAAAGTTTTTTTACGTGAGGGAATGGCAGATAAAAGTAGTAATACATCAGCTTGAGCGGGATGATTGCAGATTAACAAAACCGAATCATTTTTTAAAACTTTTTCAGTATTTTTGGGGATGTTTATTGTAAAACCACGAGAAACCTGGTTAACAATTTTTTTTAAGGTAAGAGAAAGTCCGTCGTTTTTTAAATTTTTGTTAATGGGTCGAAGAATTTTTCTGACGCCAAAGGTATCATATAAAGTTTTGGGCATGACATATTACTATATCAGAGATATTGGGGTAGGTATATATAATATCTTGCAGTCTGACTAGTATTGGAATCTAAATTTGATATATTGCATATTCGGGTTTTATTCGGGTATTATGTTGCCATGAGACAAAAAATAAATGCTCCGGTTTCGGTAATGATGGATTTTAATCATTATCAAAATAAAATTAAACCAATCCAAATTCAATGGAATAATAGGGATTTTAAAATAGAAGAAGTGGGAATGCATCATCAGTTTTATCAAGGGAAAAAATTATTTCATGTGTTTTCGGTCACCTCTAAGGGGATATTTTTTAAATTAGTCTTAAATACCGATAATTTATTCTGGAAACTAACCGAAGTGGCCGATGGACTATCTGACTAGTAGCAATTTTAATCAAGGGCGAGGAGAAAAAATGCTCTTGGATATCAATTCCTGTTTTGCCACTATAGAACAGCAAGCCAATCCCCTGCTTCGCGGGAGAGAGGTGGTGGTGGCCGCGTATGAAAATGGGGGTGGGTGTATTTTGGCCGCGTCGAGAGAGGCTAAAAAACTAGGAATAAAAACTGGCTGGAGGGTGGGAGAAGCGCAAAAAATTTGTCCAAACATAATAGTATTGACCCCCGATGTAGAAAAATATCGATTTATAAATAGAGGTTTGAAAAAAATATTATTAAAATTTTCACCTGATGTACAGGCAAAATCAATTGACGAATTTGCAGTAAATTTTAAGGGGATAGAGGGTGATCTAAAAGAAAGAGCTCTAAGAATTAAAAAAGAAATTAGAGAAAAATTGGGTGAATGGATAACAGTTTCGATAGGAATTGGACCAAATATATTTTTGGCTAAAGTAGCATCAAATTTACAAAAACCCGATGGATTAACAGAAATTAATAAAGACAATTTTTGGGAAATTTATGAGAAATTAAAATTGACTGATTTACATGGAATTAATTTTAAAACAGCTTATAAGCTGGAAGTAAATGGGGTTAAAAATCCTCAAGATTTTTATCAGTGTAGTAGACAACAATTAAAAAGTATTTTTCATTCGGTTTGTGCCGACTATTGGTATTGGCGACTGCGGGGTTTTGAAATTGATGATAAAAAAAGAGAAAATAAAAAGAGTTTTTCGGCAATATTTTCTTTAAAAATTCCGGCCAAAAACCGACAGGAACTAACAGCCATATTTTATCAATTATGCCTAAAAGTAGGACAAAGATGTGACAGACAAAAAATGGAAGCTTTGGGGATTATGTGGTGGGGAGGAGGAAACAATATAAATATTAATGGGAAATTGAGGATTAAAGAAGGGATGATTAATGGCTGGGAAATGTTTAGTAAAATCTATCCAAAAATTCCGGAATTTAGTGGAGAAATAAAAAAGGCTGTAGTGGCCATATATGACTTTCAGCCAAAGTCATGGCAAGGAGATATTTTTGGAAAGCGACAAAAATTTATGAGAGAAACTGAGGTGGCACAGATGATTAATTTAAAATTTGGGGAGGGAACAATTTTTCCAGGGACAATTTTAAACAGTAAAAGAATCCCTAATTTCATCGGTTTTGGAAATGTGGATCAAGAATGATATATTAATTTACGGTCGTTATTAAAAAATAAGCGTGTGACCCGCCTAGGCGGGAAACGAGGAAGGAGGAAATCGAAATATCTGCGGGTACCTCCAGGTTGAGCCAACAACCTTAAGAAATTTTTGAAAAGAAAATTTTAATTGGTGACCGCCATTATTAATTACATAAAATATATGTGCGGTATTTTAGCTGCCTCTTATAAGGAGGATTGTTCTTTAACGGATATTTCCCGGTTAATTAAAAACATGGAATATCGGGGTTATGATAGTTGGGGAGTAGTAACGGTGGATGAAAAAACAAAATTATGGCGTGGTTTGGGAGTTGTTGACGCAAAAAAAATTGTTGGAAATTCCAAACTAATTTTAGCCCATACCCGATGGGCAACTCATGGCGGAATTAAACTAAAAAATTGCCATCCCTTTTCCAGTTGTAAAAAAGACCGATATCTAGTTCATAACGGAATTGTCGAAAATTATTTAGACTTAAAAATTAAAGATCACAAATATACATCAGAAACCGATTCTGAGGTAATGGTTCATTTTTTAGAAAAATATGAAAATCTTGAGACAGGAATTAAAAATTTAGCCAAGATTATAAAAGGAAAAAATTCTTTAGTTGTTTTAGATAAAAAACATAAAGGTTTTGTAGGATACAAATATGGATCTCCACTTATTATTGGATATGGAGATGGGGTGGTTCAAATAGTTTCTGATGTAGGAGCTTTTGATCAAAGAATAGATAAAATCTATTATCTGGAAGATAAAGAAATAGTTAGTATTGATAACAACAGAAATATAAAAATATTCGATAATTCTAAAAATAAGGTGGTAAAAATAAAGTGGAATAATTTTGTTCAAAATAATCAAAATATTGTTGAAGGACAAGCGATGTATAGGGAAATTTTAGAGACGAAAGAAGTTTTGAAAAGAATTAATAAAGAGAAAAAATTAATATTAGATTTTAGAAAGGAGATTCTAAACTCTAAAGAAATAATTTTAGTTGGGTGTGGTTCGGCCAGTATTGCGGCAGAAATGGGGGCAAAGTTAATTGCCGGAAAACTTAAAAAAAGAGCTAGTGCTTTTTGCGCTTCTGAAGTTAATGACACAATCGACAGTTTTGACAGGAAAGCTCTAATAATCGTCCTATCACAATCTGGAGAAAGCATGGATTTGATTGAGGTTACTGAAGATTTTTTAAGTAAAGGTTTTAGAGTTGTAGGATTAATTAATAATCCCCTCTCAACACTGGGACGAATGGTAAATAAAATTTATCCTCTACTCGCGGAGCGAGAGGTGGCTGTAGCAGCTACAAAAAGTTTTACTGCAATGATTTATTGGTTTCTTAAAGTAGTTAATATAAAAGAAAAGATATTATTTAATGAAAAAGAAGCCTTAAAACTTGCTAAAAAATTTACCTCTGATGATAGATTAATAATTATTGGTAGAAACGAGAATTTAATCTTGGCTAAGGAAGCAGCTTTAAAATTAAAAGAAACTTGTTATATTCAGGCCGAAGCGATTGGAGGTAGTGAATTGAAACATGGAGCTTTAGCTCTAATTGAAAAGGGAGTTAAAATACTTGGGATTGGGGAAGGATTAAAAAATGACTGTGCAGAAATTAAAGCTCGTGGAGGTGAAGTAATAACTATTAGTAATGAAGAGATTATTAATAATTTGATAACAATTCAATTGTTATCATTTTTCTTAGCAACAAATAGAAAAATTAACCCGGACAAACCTAGAAATTTGGCAAAAAGTGTCACTGTAAGATAATTTTTGCTATTCTATATGTTCTATGATGAACGAGATTATTTTTGATATTGAAACCAAAAAAATCTTTGATGATATTGAAGGGAGCAACCCGGCAGACTTGGGAATTTCCATAATTTCGGTATATAAACGACAATTGGATGATAATTTTAAGGAGATTTCCGGAAAAATGGAGAGCTTTTTTGAAGAAGATTTTCCAAAAATGTGGGGATTATTTTCCAATGTAGACAGAATTATTGGATTTAATTCCCTACATTTTGATGTACCAGCTATGGCGCCATTGGCACCATATGATTTTAAAAAACTATCTCATTTTGACATTATGGATCATGTTAAAAATGCGATAGGTTTTAGATTGAGTTTGAATGCCATCGCCACAGAAACTCTGGGTCATACCAAAATTGATAATGGTTTAAACGCGGTTTATTACTGGCA
Organism: Candidatus Shapirobacteria bacterium; assembly: GCA_041649835.1. GTDB lineage: Bacteria > Patescibacteriota > Microgenomatia > UBA12405 > UBA12405 > UBA12158. The sequence continues at coordinate 9,642 of JBAZML010000011.1, read as the reverse complement.
GGAACACTCAAAAGAATCGCTTTCCAAACTAAAAAAATATTGTGAAATGGATGTCATTGTCACCAAAGAAGTTTATGATTTTGGTTTAAAAAATAAGCAATTAAAATACAAAGATAAATGGAATACGCCCAGAATTTTTGAAGTTGATTTTTCCTATCCCAAGATAGAAGTCGCCCCACAGATGGGACTGTTTTAAAGAATAGTACTATCGTTTTCTTTATCGTTAGATTTTTTGAGAATATAGACGTCGGCTTTGAAATCGTCGTTGCCGACAAACTCGGCTTCACCGCGGAGGACGGATTCAAAGGGACGGCAAGCACGACAGCCCTGTTCGCCGTTAGGACAATCAAATTTACCTAGAGATTTCTGTAATTTCATTCTTTTGGCAATTTTAAGAATCTTATCTTGCGCTTCTTTTAAATCGGGCAATTTCTTGGGACTTAGTTCATCACTACTATCTAAATACCAATAAGAAGCAGAGGTCACTTCACGGTTCTGACAATGATTAACTAATAGATTGTAAATAGGTAATTGAAGAGAATCCTCCCCTTCTTCATGACGGCTGGTTTTAAAATCAATTATTTCCACGCTATTGGTGTCGGGGAAATATTTCAACCAATCGATTTTGCCACAAAGGATAATATTGTCCTCTTCAGAAAGCCAATAATAAGGCAAATCCATGTTGATTTTGACAGCTAATTCACCAAGAGGTCCGGGGTTTTTAATAACCCGACGGATCATTTCCTCACCTCGGGTTTTATATTTGAATTCTGTTTCCTTGTCAAAAAAACCACCATTTTTACCGGAAACTTTTTTCCAAGATCTTTCAAATTTATCCAAAAGTGGTTCACTAAAACGCAAATCAGTTTTTATTTCTGAAAGAGATTCCACTACTTCATGGACTGCCTGGCCAAGAGCCAAAGGTGGCGACATTAATTTAATTTTATGATTGGTTTTTGGATCTTTATAAATATTCTTTAGATAATATGAACGGGGACATTCTAAAAATGCAGATATTGAAGAGTGGGAGACCCAAAGAGCGGTATATTTGTCGGACATAAAGACATTATATATAAAATTTCCGGAAAAATTCGGAATTAAAACAATACCCAATTTTAGGTTATAATTTAGCCATGACACAAATAAGATTAAATAAATTTCTTGCCCAAGCCGGAATGGCATCAAGACGTGGTGCCGACAGATTAATTGAACAAGGATTAGTCACTATTAATGGTAAAGTCGCCAAGCTTGGAGAAAAAGTTTCTGGTAAAGAAAAAATACTAATAAAAGATCAAGCCATAAAATCTGTGGAAAAAAAGGAATATTTAATGCTTTATAAACCAGTCGGAATTGTATCAACAGCTGATGATGAAATGGGAAGACAAAAAGTGGTAGATTTGGTCAAAACCAACAATAGACTTTATCCGGTAGGTCGTTTGGACGTTGATTCTGAAGGTTTAATTATTTTGACAAATGATGGCGACCTAGCTCTAAAACTCACCCACCCCAAATTTCATATGGAGAAAGAATATGAGGTGACAACAGACAAAGACGTGGCTGGAAGAAACATTAATACCGGGATAAATAAAATAATCAGATCAACTAAAAACAGAATGGTAATAGTTATGTATGAGGGTAAAAAAAGACAAATTAGAAATATGTGTTGGGAAGCCGGATTAAGAGTCCGGGTGCTAAAAAGAGTTCGAGTTGGATCATTAAACTTGGGAAATCTTCAACCCGGGGAGTACCGGGATTTGACTCCCCGGGAAGTAGCCGAACTTAAGCGACTTTAACTTCAATTTCTTTGGCCTTGGCGGTTTCAGCAATTGAGGCCGAGATAGTAATGACACCATCTTTTATTTTTGCTTCAAGACTTTTACTATCGATAGGTCTTGGAAGATAGGTAGTATATTCAAAAGAAGACACTTTGTTCCATTGGTGAACTATACGGTTTTGTTTCTTCTCAACATCCTTTTCTTCTGACCTGGCACTAATTCTTAGAACACCATCTTCGTACTTTACTTTGATTTTGTCAGAACCAATACCAGGCACAGCCGCTTCAACAATAACTTTATCACCTTCCTCATAGACATTGAGACCATTGGTCATTTTCATTTCTGGCCATACGTCTTCATCCCACAGGAATGGTTTAAAATCAATTAACGGTTTATAAGGGTAATAGTGCATATATCCTCCTTTTTATTCATTAATTTATAATCAATTAGCAATATAATATATTAATTGCTAGCTGTCAAGCATTCAAGTGCTAATATGTTATATTGGATTCATGACAAAAAAAATATGTTTAGTTTTGGGCTCCGGTGGCTCAAAGGGTTTGGCACATTTGGGAGTAATAAAGGCCTTGGTTGACTCAGGATTTGAAATAACCCAAATTGTTGGCACCTCAGCTGGGGCACTAATTGGAGGTCTATACGCCGCAAATCCTGATTGCAATTATTTGGAAAAAATAATAAAAGACATTGGTTATTTAAAACTCCTAGATATGCTGGTTGATTGGCCAATAAAAAGTGGTCTAATGAGAGGCAAAAAAATGGAAAAGTTTTTAGACAAAATATGTGATAAAAAAAAGATAGAAAATTTACCTATACCGTTTAAGGCGGTGTGCACTGATTTAGTTAAAGGTGAAAAATTTGTCTTTACCCAAGGTAAATTGTCAACTGCAATTAGAGCTTCCTGTGCCATACCGGCATTATTTTCTCCAGTCAAGCTTGGTGGAAAAATTTTAATTGATGGCGGTGCCCTAAATCCAGTTCCAGTATCAGAGGTTATTCAAAAAAAAGATGAAAAAATAGTAGCTGTCGGCTTGTATAGTAAAGTGTTTCCAAAAAGCTACGATAAATTATCAAAGGCAAATTTAACCAGAATTGCATTTGTAGCCATGCAGGTGATGGTACGACAATTATCAAAAAACAATTTAGAAAAAGCTGATATAAAAATTTTGCCCCTAGTTGACGATATAAACGTTTTGAACTTTGTAAAAACAAAAAATTATGTGCAAATAGGATACGATACTACCATGAAATTGGTACCAAAAATTAATAAATTATTTGATTGATTTTTGCCAAATTTCTTTCGTTAACGGGCCGGTATAAGACACAACTTGTTTTTGATAATAACCAAGAGATTTAAGACGGGCCATGTAATCAATACCATGGATTTCAGAAATATACGGTAATACTGTAATTTCTGAGGCGGTGGGAATTTCAATTGATAAATTGTGTATTTTAATATCAGGACGATAATATTTTATTGGATCGGCAGCTGAAATAACCATGTAAATATCGGTAGAGAGAGATGGACTCATCTCCTGCCAATCTTCACGATGAAAAGCAGGATTAAAAAGATAAACTAGTGAAAAAGCTAGGAAGATAAAAGTGTAGTGGTAATTCTTTTTTATAATTAAACAAAAAAGGGGCACTAAATAAAGGAAACGAAAATATTGAAACATGGGAGTAAATAAAGAAAAAACCATTCCAACGGTTAATGACATCCAAAAAATAAAAGCGATGGAACGGCGATTGAAAGAATTGACGACAACTTTAAACCAGAGAGGAATAGTAACTAGTGCAGCAACAAAATAATAAGCCAACTTGGGATAAAAAGAAATTCGACCAATGGTAAATTTAATTAAAATTAAGAGAAAATTTTTGGCAGTAACTGGACCTAGGACTGAAGCCCAGTTTTTAACTGAAATTAATAGAGTTTTTGAAGTTTGATATTGCTGCCAAAGCAAGGGGGATAAGACCAATAAAGATAAAAATGGAGCCAAAGAGTAGAGGAAAAAGTTTTTATAATTCTTTTTAAAAAGCCAATAGAGACTGATAGCAGCAAAGAAAAAGACAGAACCATAAAAAGTGAAGAGAGATAAGAAAGTGAATAGATAATAGAGAAGTAGTTTATTAGATTTAAAGGCCAGGAAAGAACAAAAGACTAATAAAGTTACCAAGGAATACATGCGAGCTTCCTGAGAATAATAAAGATAAAGAGGATTGAAAGCTAATAAAATTGAGGAGGCAAATCCAAAAAAACGATAGACTAAATAGATGGTAAATAGGGAAAATATTACAGAAGGTAAACGAAGAGAAATCTCACTATAACCAAAGACTGAAGTCCAAGCTTTTAGAGTTAAATAAAAAAGTGGAGGGTGAAAATCAGATGGTGAAAATTTACTAACTATGTCAGTATAAGAATAAGACTTAACAACTTGAGCTGAAATTGCCTCATCTAACCACAGAGATTGATTGAGAGAAATTAAACGCAAAATCAGTGATAAAACAAGTATAATAAGAAGTTTTCTAGTCAATATTAATATTGTAACTCATGTGAATAAAAAAGCTTTAATAACTATTTTTGTGATTATTTTGACAGACATTATTGGATTTGGAATCATAATCCCCCTCTTGCCAGCTATCAGTGAAAATTTGGGAATTAAGGGAGCGGCTTTGGGCTTGTTGACAGCGTCATATGCTTTGGCGCAATTTATTTCATCTCCAATCCTCGGTAATTTATCTGATAAATACGGACGAAAACCGATTTTAGTAATCAGTAAAGCCGGAACAGTGTTGGCATATATCATGCTGGCATTTTCCAGAAGTTACGGATTAATTTTGTTGTCCAGATTAATTGACGGATTCACCGGTGGCAACATACCAGCTGCGAGAGCTTATATAAGCGACGTAACCACAAAAGAAAACCGGGCTAGAGGAATGGCAATTATTGGGATGGCTTTTGGATTGGGTTTTATTTTAGGACCAGCATTGGGAGGAATATTTTTTAGTATCGGAAAATCACAGACTTTACCGGCATTAGTTGGTGCCGGATTATCGTTATTATCTTTAGTTTTAACTCAACTATTTTTAGATGAAAGTCACCGAAATAAAAAAAGCCTAAATAAAACCAGAAATTTTTCACTAAAGAACTTTTTAATTATTTTTAAGCACCCGGAAATTCAAAAAATATTGGGAGTGGTTTTTATCAGTACTATGATTATGGCGGGGTTACAGACAACAATCACCTTTTTTAGCAGCGCTCAGTTTGGATTTACTCCGGAGAATAATAGTCTGTTGTTTATTTATCTTGGAGTGTTGGGATTGATAATCCAGGGAACTTTGGCTAGAAAAAAAATTTCAAATACTTATTTGATGATAAAAATTGGGCTGGCATTTTCCGCTATTGGGATTATGTTGATTGCGATAAGTCCTGGAATCGGTATATTGTTGTTGGCAATCGGATTAAATTCTGTTGGGAGTAGTATGTCTCAGATATTTTTACCAACAGCATTATCGACAACTAGTAGTACTGATCCTGAAGGGGAAATTATGGGAGCTTATGAGGGTGTAAGTAGTTTGGCGAGGGTAATAGGACCGGCAATATTGGGAAGCTTGGTACTGTTGATACCACGACCAGCATATTTTATCAGCGGATTCTGCTTATTGATGTTATTGCTATTAGTTAATCAAAAATTTCAAAAATCCAAGACCAATTAATCCATTAATAATAAAATAAATTGCCACCAATGCCGATAAAAGTTTTGGATTTAGTAAAATTAAAATCCCAAAAATAAGTGATAATAAAGGACTGGGGTTTTGAAAATTAATATTCATTATTGACATTATAAAGGATATTTCATATCCTTGGGTACCCGAAGTAAACCCAAAACAAATATGAGTAATGAACCACTGGCAGCAATATTAAGACCAAAAAATTTAGATGAATTTATCGGACAAAAACATTTGGTGGGTGAAGGAAAACCCCTCAGAATGGCCATCGAAAGTCATCAAATTTTTTCAATGATTTTTTGGGGTCCTCCGGGAGTAGGCAAAACTACCCTAGCCCGAATTATCGCCAAAGAGGCACAAGCGGAATTATATGAATTATCGGCAGTATCGGCCTCTAAAGATGATATTAAAAAAATAATTGGTCATCCAATTGGTGGTCAGACAAACCTGGTCAAAAAGATTTTATTTTTAGACGAGATACATCGTTTCAATAAGGCCCAACAAGATTTTTTATTACCCTCAGTAGAATGTGGAGCATTAACTTTAATTGGGGCCACAACCGAAAATCCTAGTTTTGAAGTGATTGCCCCACTTTTATCTCGATGTCGGGTCTTTACTCTAAAAGAATTCAGTAATGAAGAAATGGAAGAGGTGATAAATAGAGGCTTGAAAATTTTGAAAATGAAGATGACCAAGGGTGCGAAAGAATGGTTGATTAATATGGCTAATGGTGATGCCAGACAGGCAATTACTATGATTGACAACGCTTCTACTTTATACGGCGATTTAAAAATAGAAAATTTAAAAAATGCCTTACAAAATTCTTTTTTGCGTTTTGATAAAAAGGGAGATGAACACTACAACACTATTAGCTCATTATTGAAATCAATGAGAGCTAGCAATGTGGATGCTTCCTTATATTATCTAGCTCGTTTGATTGATGCAGGTGAAGACCCAAAGTTTATTGCTAGGAGAATGGTTATTTTTGCATCAGAGGATATTGGTATAGCTAATTCATCAGCTCTTATTTTAGCCAATGAAGTATTTAGAGCTGTTGAGACAATTGGTTACCCAGAATGTCGCGAAAACTTAGCTCATGGAGTTGTATATCTTGCTAAGAGTCCCAAGGATCGCAGTGCCTATGATGGCTATTTAGCTGCTTTAGCCGACGTTCAACAATTTGGTAATTTACCTATACCAATGAATTTAAGAAATGCTCCAACAAAACTGATGAAAGAAGTTGGATATGGCAAGGGCTACGATATGTATACCAAGGAAGATTTGTTACCTGAAAAATTAAAAGGAAAGAAATATTTCAAGGTAAAGAAATAAATATTAACAAATAGCAGTATCACAAAGAATCATTCATTTTAGTCTAACTTTTGATAGAATATGGTCGATGAAGATAAATACAAAATATCTTAATATAAAAAATAAAATTTACCTGTTATTAAGCGTTGGGTTTAATTTATTAAAAGCACTTTTAGTCTCATCATTCCTTTCACTTGTATTACTTCCTTTTTTAACAAAATTAAATAGTTTTAAAGAATTTTTTCAGATTACAGATTTAAGAGTATTAGTAGGACTATCTTGCATAATACTATTACTATTAATGAGCACATGGGGTTGGTTAAATACACTCTGGAGAAAATATAGAAACACCTATAAAACTACAATCTCAAAATTCACACACATAGATTTCTTTTTTTCAGTTGTTTATTTTTTTATAATTATAACAATTGTTACTACAGATTTTAATGTAAAAATATCGGATGAAATTAGACAATTCATTATTATAAATTCAATTTTTATAATAGTTTATTTTTTAACTAGTCTATTTTTGAGATCAACAAAGAGAACTGTTAAATCGGAACTAAAAAAATATTTAGCTAACGTGTCCGATGAACCAATTCAATGTTTAGAAGACGACCTATTGAATCGAGGAGATTTTGTAAATGGTATGTCTAAAGAAATTAAAGAATTAGATACATCAGATTCTTTTGTTTTTGGATTATTTGGTAAATGGGGTGATGGTAAAACTTCAATACTTAACCTACTAAAACGAAATCTCAACAATGACAATAATTTTATAATAATGAGTTTTGAGCCATGGAATTTTAAAGACGAGGAGGCAATGCTTAAAGCATTTTTCAGTACATTAGAAAAAACTTTAGGGAGAGAATACACTTTTCCTCATCTAAGGAAACTTCTATTTAAATATCAAAAAATCATTTTTTATGGATTATCTAAAGTAGGAGTAAATATAGATTTTGGTATAGAAGATGAGACGATAGACGAGCTTAAGCAAAAAATAGAAGGATATATTCTAAACACAGGTAAAAAACTAATAATTATGATAGACGAAATAGATAGGCTTGAGGCCGATGAAATAAGAATGATGTTTAAACTAGTTAGGTCAAACTCTAAATTTAAAAACACAATATTTGTATTAAGCCTTGATAGAGAAAGAGTCGTTGAAAAACTAAATAACCAAGGAAATGAATTTCTAGAAAAAATTATTCAAAAACCAATATCTCTACCAAAAATTGAGCATTTTTTTATTGATGAATTTACACTATTTTCTCCCCACATCATACCTCGTAACACAATAAAGGAATTAAGTAGTTTAAAAAGAGGTAGTGTTGTGTCCACGTCTGGCTACATAAAAACGATTGAGTCAAATAAAGTTGAAATAACTGAATCTTTAGAAAGTTCTGAAAGCGCAACAATTCTGGTTCAATCATATAATTTCTCAAACAATAATTTTAAGGAGGGGGAAAAAGTCTATGTTGAAGGTGTGTTAAAAGACGATATTATTTCATTAAATGACCCAAGCTCAAGACTTATCAAGTTTAGGCTATCTCAAATAGACTTACTGCTGGAAAAAATGCTTAGAGAGGGAAAAATTAATACCAAACAAATAGCCTTCTTTGATAAGGAATTTGTTTATTTATATAGAACCCAAATCACAAATATAATCGAGAACCTTAGAGATGCAAAAAGATTTATAAATAGTCTCTATTCTTCCTATCCTGCTATAGCATCAGAAGTAAACCCATATGACTTTATTACACTTGAAATTATTAAAGTATTTGCAAAAGAAGTATATGAAGATATTTTTAAAAATTGGTGGATTTATGTAGATCAAAGACTTGAAAATGATTATTTAAATAACCCTCAGACTCTTACCCTATCAAATGAAAAAGATAAACTTCAAAAAAAAAGAGTAGAACATTTAAACAATTTACTGACCAGTTTATTACCTGACACTCGTAAAAGAGACGCAATAAGAAAAATCCTCTTAAACCTTTTCCCAAACATTAAGAACATGGGTTCATCTGTAAGTGAAGAGGATAGGGTTGAAATGAGAATCTCTACTACATCCTTTTTGAAATACTTTACTTTACACACACCATCAACTGAATTATCAGACAAGTTTATCAATGAGGAATTTGAAAACTGGAAAAAAGAGCCAAATGAAAAGACTGTGACTGAAACACTATTTAGATTGAAAGATCAAGGTAAGTTGGTGGAATTTTTAGATAAAACGAGGAGGATTTATCTAGAAGGAATCTCAAAAACATTAATATTAGTCATAGTAAACTCAATATCCAACAACATTGAAAAATTTTCAAGAAAAGATAATTGGGATATGTTGGAATCAGAATACAATAAAGCTCTTATATTGGTTTTGAAGATACTAAATTCTAAATTACCTGACGATCAGATTCCGGTCGTAATTAATAAAATTATCAAAAAGACTCCAGATTTTCTATTTGCAGTCGAACTGATTTTAACCACAAAAAAAGAAAGAAATGGGGATCTTTATACAATCTACAAAAACATCGATAATCACTTATTAAGAAAAATACTTTCCAAAAGATTAGAGAATCATTTTATTAAAGGTAATAAGAATATCCAGGAAGAATATCCCACTGAAAATGGGTGGATAAGGATTCTCTACCAATGGAGTTCGAATTGGTCCGACACACTAAGTCCCAATAAGGAGATGGTTACAGACTATATGTTACGTATACTTAAGAAAAATTCACCTAATTTTATAGTTTTATTAAAATCGTTCAATACTAGTTTCCTTAAACAAGAGTGGAATATGAATTATGAT
>JBAZML010000010.1:0-37092 GCA_041649835.1 Candidatus Shapirobacteria bacterium | reverse complement strand
TCCATTGGTACATTTGATGATTTGTTTCATTGATACTCCAAGCACAGTTGGGGTAGTAAAACAGGTACTGGAGTTGTTAGTGATACTAGTTCCCATCCATGTACAATTACCCGTTGCGGCACCACCACAATCCCGAATAGTAATATAATTTTGAGTTACAGTGGCATTTCCATTGGTACATGTCCACTTTCTTGAACCTAAAAGATACGGCGTCTGGCAATAAGTTTGACCATTAGTCAATGCAGGAGTATTAGAAGTAGCCGCACAACCACCCGATACTGTTGGTGTCGGACCACAGACTAACTCTGATCCACCAAGAGCAGTGTGAGTTACCTTGGTACAACAAAGAAGAGCTGATGTTGTTCTACTACCGTCTTTAATACATGCCTTTGGAGTTGGATCGTTTTTTGTACAATTTGAAGGATCACAAGCTAAACTAGAGGCTTTTGTATATGTCCTACTAGTACAAACGTTATTAACCCAAGTCCAAGTAACGCAGGATCTGGTTGGAGGAGTTACGGTTGGATTGGCAGCTGGCTTTTTACAATAACAATAGGTAAATGAACCAGAACCACCACATTGAGTTTTTTCTAATCCTGTACAACATGGAGCAGTTCCATTTGCCACCATTCCCCCCTCCCCAATACAGTCGTATGCCGCTTTATTCCGTGTATCCTGATTATTCTGTACCAACTTCGTCGCTACCGGTACCGCCAACGCCATTAATAATAAACCTATCATTAAAGGGATTTGAGCGAAACCTAATCTTTTCATTTTTTTTAAATTTTCGTTTTTGTATAAACTACTACTAACAATCAGTTTTACACGTTTAAGAATGTGGGTCAATATATCAAACAAAAACAAATTACCATGTTTCTGAATTTTTACTGAAACAGTTGCCAAAATTCCTTCAAAAATAGCTTCCACATTAGTGCAATTCCGCGAACAATAATTACCATATCGTTATGTAAGCTTTTATTATCAACGTATTCCAGGTCACTTTTCATCCAATATTCAAATTTCATTCGATGATAACCGTTTAACACCCACGGCGACAAAATTCCCGGTCTAACCAATTTTCGTCTTGAATATTTTCGGTCAACATTCTCCTCCTCGTTCACGGGTAGTGGTCTTGGTCCCACCAACACCATCTCCCCTTTAATCATATTAATAAATTGGGGCATTTCATCTAAACCACTATGAAATAAAAATTTTCCTATTTTTGTTAACCGGGGATCATTTCTAATTTTAAACACCGGACCATCAGCTTCATTTAATTCTCGATATTTTTCTTTTATTTGATCAGCATCTCTCTGCATCGTTCTAAATTTTATTATTTTGAATTTTTTGCCCCGGTATCCCACTCTGTCCTGAAAAAACAAAATTGGCCATCCAGAAAAAAACCATACGAGTAAACTCAGTCCAATTATCATTGGACCAAATAACATCAATAATAAAATACCCAACAAACGATTTAACATAAAATTCTTTTATACACTTATCATATAATCTTATCAATGACCTTTAATCTTCTCTTAAGTTGTTTTATCTTAATTCTCCCCCTTTTTGGAAAAGCCATCAACTATGCCGAGTCTCTAGTTTTATATGGAGGTACCATTATTTTTCTAGTTGCATCTTTTTCATATCCCAGTCCCAAACATCTAACCAAAAAAATCATATATTTTGAAATAGTCCTTGTACTTCTTTCATTAATTTCCAGTATTTTGTCAAAAAACATCGGTTATTCGTACTATGGATTTTTTAATTTTATATTTAGTCTGGTTATCTTAAATCTTTGTTTGAAATATCTTGACACCAAAAATATTTCCAAGATCATTCTTTATTTTTCTCTTTTTTACTCAGTCATCTTTTTATTAAATAAACTTCAATTGCTTACAATTGGGGCCGATTCTTACTTTGACAACTTCATACTTCAAATATGGGGACACAGCTATCTGGCTGATTTTCTTATATTCTCCATTCCTTTTCTTTTATACAGTCTCCTCTCTTTTGAAATGCTTCCAAAAAAACTTTGGTATTTCTATAGTTTTTCTTTGGTCTTTATTTTCATCACTCTTATTCTGACCAATTCCCGTTCTGCCATTATCTCCATTACTCTAAGTACACTATATATAGTATCGCCCAAGTTAAAAAAACATTTTCGGATTCCGTTAGGAATATTAATGTTTACCCTCGCCATATTTCTAAATTATCAATTATTCTCCCAAAATCGAGTCACTAAAAGTCTTGATGGTAGTCGTCCGGAATATTGGCAAGAAGCATTCCAAGCCTTTATCGAAAAACCCATTTTTGGTAATGGTCCGGGTAATTTTTTCTACATCAACAAAAAATATCAAAGCGTTCCCTACACCAATACAAACTATGCTCACAATTCATTTATAGAATACCTCAGTCTTAATGGTTTACCCTTTACACTAATAATTTTTGTCGCCATTATTTCATCCTTATTATTTCAACGTCAAAAAAATCCTTTAAATTTTGTCATTGGTCTTACTTCATTAATCAATTCTTTTCTCGATCCAAGCTGGAACTCTATCGGAATTTTCTGTCTTTCTCTTTTTTTCATCTTTAATCAAAATCCTCTGTTTATTTCAGCTTCAATCCCAAAATCCAAACTATATTCTAAATTAAACATCTTTATCCTAATTATTATTTCCATCTTTTTTATTAGTAAAACTGTCTCTGACTTCTTATTTATTTCTCATCAAAATTTAACCAGTCTGTATGCTGATCCATTTAACTTAAATGCCAGACAAGCACTCCTTCCCGACTTTGAAAGATCTACCTCAATTCTTTATCAAAATGATACTCAAACGAACCGGGAATTAAGCAAAATTCTCACCTACCCTAAAAACGAAAAATATTTCTATCAAGTTTTTTCTCTTAATCCCAAAGAAAGCAATCCAAAAGAATATATAGAACTCGCCAATTTTTATGTTTCATCAAACGATCTCGACAAATTAGATTACCTCCTCAAACTAGCTTATCAAAATCTTAATATCAATCTCTCATCCTCATCAGAAAATTTAACAATTGCCAAAATTGCCTACAAACACGCTCTCTTTCAATGGCAAAATCATAATCCGGATTTGGCCATCAACAATCTAAAAATTGCCATCCATTTTTCCAAGGGTTGGAGCCATTTTCACATTGAATTGGCCAATATGTATTGGTATAACGGACAACTTGATTTAGCCATACAACAGCTGAAAACAGAATGTTATAAATATCCAAATTCCATTAAACACTGTCAGGAATATATTAATTTAAATCCTGACAAGCTTTTAGAACCGGGAACAGAAAGTCAATCCATTGACTCGCTTTAACTCAACAATCTCCTTCCCAAAAACAAAGCTATTTCTAAATATCTTTTTATCAATCTCTTCGGTTCATTCAACAGTCTAAACAACCATTCCCCCCCCATATTCCTTAGCCATTTTGGGGCCTGTTTTTTATTTCCACTTAAAAAATCAAACGCCGCTCCGACCGTAATCATTACTTTATTGACACCTCTTTTCTTTAATTCATATGCCACTTCTACCTGTTTTCTTGATCCCAATCCCAACCATACTATTACTCCTTTCATTTTTTTTATTTTTTTGGTCAAAGATTGATAATTCTTCTCGGTAAATTTTTCCATCATCGGCATCACCACATAACTACCAATTTTTTCAAAATATTTTTCATTTTTTTTGTCTCCTACAAAAATATGATTTTCTTTATTTTTATATATCATCTCTCTCATCAAATCCGGTCCATACACTCTTTCTCCCTTCCCTGTTCTTAAACGTATTCCCCACACCAATGGCATTCCATCAGCAGTTACTAAATCAGCCTTGTCAAACATTTTCTTAAACAAAACATCCTTTTCACTCATCTGAATCTCATTCAAAGTACAACAATAAACCACCGTCGCTTTTCCCGACTGTCCCCTTTTTTCTATCCATTGAATACTTTCCTTAAAGCTTCTGGTGCTTAGTTTTATCCCAAATATATCGATTGTTTTATTCACCTTAAAATTAAATTATTAATTTGGGCTTTAAAATTTTTATCCGAATATTTCCTTACCGAATCAATACATGATTGTCTATTAATATGCAGTTTATCCAATAGCTTAATCGCAGTCAGCAAACTATTTTGATTAAATTTATAAAACAACACCCCATTTTTTTTATCTTTTACGGTTTCCATTACTCCACCAGAGGCATATGCAATCACCGGAGTTCCCACCTTCAAAGCTTCAACAGGTACCATTCCAAAATCTTCCTCTTTTGAGGTATAAATTAATGCTTTCGCCCCCGACAATATCTCTATTTTTTGTCTATCGTCACATTTTTCAATAAATTCCACCGATGGTCCGGCCATTTTTCTTAATCTCTGAAGCTCATCTCCTCTTCCAATTACCAATAAAGATATTTTATATTTAGAACAAGTATCAACCGCCAATTCAATCCCCTTTTGTCTAACCAACCTAGACAAACAAACATAATATTCTCCCTTTTTTATTATCTTTTTATCAACAAGCACTTCCACCGGCGGATAAACCACTACCACTTCTCGTTGGTAATATTTTTTTATTCTTTTAGCCACATTTTCCGAATTCGCCACCATAATATCGGCTCTCTTTGACCCCTTCTTGTCAATATAACGTAACCACTTTTTTAATGGCCAAAAAAACCAACTCCAAGGTTTATTTTTTATCCAGAATATCTCATTGAATTCGTCATATAAATATCTTGGAGGAGTATGGACATACGACAAATGTTTTGCCTCTTTTTTTCTCTTTACATTTTTTGACATATAGGAATGAGATGAAGACAGGATTAAATCATATTCATTTAAATCCAACCATTCCCAATACATCCAAGAAAATATTTTCACTATCGAAATATATTTACTTATCTTATCCCCTCTAATCAAGCGTTGAAAAATCGATGTCCTCACCCTAATTTTTGGAAAATTACCCTCAATCTTTTTTAATGCACCCGGACTAATAAATAAAGTATAAAAATCTGCATTTGGATACATCTCCATTAATTTTAAAACCACCACCTCAGCTCCACCAAAAGTCATCATTATGTCCGACACAATTGCTACCTTTTTGGTTTTCATTTAGCCAATTATACCTGTTAAAATCATGTAATTCATGAAAATCTCCCCAAAAAATATTGTCATTATTTTTAACAATCTGAATATTGGTGGAATTGAAACCAAAATTATTGATCTCTGCCACTACTATTCCTCACAAAAAAACGTCAAAATCACTTTGTTATTGAAATCAAAATCCGGCTCTCTACTTAATCAACTTCCTTCCAAAACTACTCTTTATTCACCAAAAATTACCGATATTTTAAAAATCAGGACTCTTATTTTTCCTTTTTGGTTAACCATTAAATTTAATCAACTTCATCCCAATCTAATCCTCACCTTTGGAAATTATAGTGCCATCTCCGGAATTGTTGGTAAATATTTTGGTCACTGTTATGCTCCACTAATTATCAGCGAAGACTCCAGCATTACCAAACAGTTGGAAACCGACACATTTTCATTTCTAAGAACGCAACTAGTCAAAATTACATATCCTCTTGCGTCTCAAATAATTGTTCTCTCCAAAATCGGACAACAAAAACTAACAAAGCTACTCCCACAAGTCAAAAATAGAATTTCAATTCTTTATAATTGGTTACCGTTGAATATCTCTGTTATAAAACAAATTAACAAAAAAGATATTGATATTCTTTTTCTCGGTCGCTTCGAACCGCAAAAAAATCCCCAAAAATTTTTAGAAATTTCTCGGTCTCTAATTAAAAAACATCCCGATTTAAAAATCGCTATAGTGGGTTATGGTTCTCTTGAAACAAAGATAAGGGATTATATTTCCAAAAACAAATTAAATTCTCAGATTTCCATCTTTCCTCAAACCACCTCTCCCGCTGAATATTTCAAACGTTCCCACATACTTCTCCTCACATCTAATCATGAAGGTTTTCCTTTAACATTATTAGAATCTACTGCTTTAAAAGCCTTGCCCATATGTATCAATCTCCCGGAAATTCGGGAATATTTCAACTATCGTCCAAATTCAATTCTATATAATACGAAAAAAGAAGCTATAAATAAAATTGAAAATCTCTTAAAAAACCCTCCCCTACTAAAACAATTAGCAATTTATTACCAGCAAAAAACTTTGGCAAATCAAAAACAGTATTTTACTAAAACAATAAAATTTTTTAATCAATATTTATGAGACAACCTGAAACCTTAATGATTGTTTTCCACGATATGCGTTTGGGTGGTATTCAAAGAAAGATTTTAGATATTATCAAATACTATCAACAACACTTACCTGACACCAAAATAGTACTCTGTCTTCGAAAACGTGAAGGTATTTTTCTTGATTGCATTCCTCCGGAAATCGAAGTTTTTGCCCCCAATATTCACACCAATAATTTTAATATTAGCTGGTTTACTCTTTGGCTTATTCCCAAAATTGCCACTCTAAAACCATCACGAATTCTCTCTTTTATGGATCTTGGTACAGTTCCCACCTTTGTCGCACTTCAACTTTTACCCTGGTTAAAACCACGCTTAACTATTGGTGAAGACATCCTTACCTCAAAATATATTTATACCGAAACTTTTCCTCCTCTGAGAAGACTGCTTATCAAGTGGCTTTATCCACTTGCTGATACCATCCTGGTTCAAACTCCAATCCAAAAAAAAGATTTGGAAAACATGATCTACAAGTCTTCACCCAATAAAAAAATTGTCGCCTCCCCAAATTGGTTACCTCTTGACTTCCCTCCTCCTCAAATTATTCCTCAAAAAACCAGACACATCGATATTCTCTTTGTCGGCCGGATAGATGATCAAAAAAATCTACCCCTCTTTTTAAAAATAATTAATCTAGTCAAAAAAGACCTTCCCCGCATTGTTGTCAAAATAGTCGGCGATGGTGATGACAGAATAAAGATTGAGAAACTAATAAAAAAACTATCTCTCCAAAAAAACGTAGAGATCATTAAACCAACTCTAAATACTACCCAATATTATTCAAATTCCAAAGTTTTTCTTTTATCTTCTAATTACGAAGGCTTTCCTCTAACTCTAATGGAAGCCATCAGTTGCGGCTGTCTGCCGGTTCTCAGAAACATCCCGGAAATATCACAGTTTTTTACCAAAGATAAATCAAAAATTATTTTTGGTACTGAAACAGAAGCCGTTAACCTCATCCTCAATAATCTCAAAAAACCGGATGAAATCTATATCAAGCCTTATCTTAAAAAAATCTTAAAATACCAACAAAAACACATTACCGACTACGTCAAATATATTTAATTGGCCACAACTTACCGGTTAGTTTGTACCAAATATATCTTTTGGCATCAAAAGCAATTCCGTCAGTCGCATTACAGCCACTATTACAACCAATACACTCTTTTTTAGGAAGATTTTGCCTAAAACTTAGATTTTTTTTATCAAAATAAATCTCCCCTACTGATCTTTTTTCTTTAATAAAATTACCAATCGGTCTCGTTGACAAACAATAATAAACATCTCCCAAACTATCAATTACAAAATCATCTTTTAAAAAAGTACACGGAGTTGTCCTAAAAGAATTTTTTCCATACATTTCAATCATGTCGTCCCAATAATATCTCGTTAAGGAAAATTTCTTTTTTGAATCCCTAACATCCTTAAGTACCTTTAAAAAATCATTTTTCACAGATAAATTTATCCCTAGTTTTTTTTCTGATTTATCATTTTTCAAAAAATTTTTATGAAAACCCACAATCTGAAAACCACCACTAATTTTGTTTTCTAATAGCCATTTTTTCATTTCCCAATAACTTTTTATATTCTGTCGCAATATTACCGTCGAGACACCTAAATTGATATCAAATTTTTTAGTCATTTTTTTAAAGCGTCTGATTGTCTCACTGGCCTTTTTAAAACCATTGGGAATTCTTCTTAAACTGTCGTGAACCTTTTCAACACCATCAATTGAGACACTTACCGCCAATTTTACTTTTTTGAGTTGACAATATTTAGCTATCTCCGTTACACTTTCCTCAATTTTTTTAGGTAAAAAACCATTCGTATTCAGAACTAGTCTTCTCAATTTAGGCATTGAATCTATAAAAAGTTTCACTGATTTAACATAATCGATATACAAAACCGGCTCCCCTCCAGATATCGTCAAATTGCGGATATCAGAAAAGACATCATCCTTCATAATTTCCTTCCACATAACCAAAGTCACCTCATTTTTAGGTTTAATTTGCCAAATATTACACATCACGCATCTGGAATTACACTTATACGTTAGGTTAATCATTAGACTTCTAGGCGTTAACGGATGCCATTTTGACTCAAAATTGTATCTCCAAAAACCGCTCCACATCTCTCTCAATTTTTTTAATTTTTCATTTTCTACAATATGCATCTGCATGTAATATAATAACCTATGTTCAGGTGGATAAAAAACCGTCTTAAAACCCTCAGTATTTTTGAGATTTTCGTCTCTATTTCTATTATTGTTTTGGTTGTCTTTTTAATTAAATTCTTTGGTCAAAAAGTCGAATGGAAAACCGTCAGAATAGAAGTAATCAACAAATCTTGGGCAGAAAATTACAATCCCTATGGTTATCGAACCCCCTTTTGGCTAAGTGACAAACTTAAAATTGGTCAGAAGGAATACGGCAAGTCAGGTAAAGTTATTGCCGAAATCATCAATATTGAAAACTATGAACGTGGTTCAGAAGAAGCCGATGTCTATTTGACTGTCAAACTAAGAACAACCTTCCAAAAAAGAATTCAACAACATATCTTCAAAAACAAACCCTTAGATCTTGGTTCAGCCATTGAAATCTCTCCTAACCAAAACGTTGTCTACGGTCAAATTGTTGATATAGATATGCCATCTTCTGGATACCCTAAAAAAACTTTTACTGTCACCGCTCGGGGTCGTGGTATCGATGGATACATTATCAACAATATAAAAGTCAATGATGTCATGAAAAATCGTTACGACCAAAATGTTGTCGCTACCATTACTGCTTTTCATACCGAAAAAACAACCAGACTTTACGTTAGCGAACTAACCAACAACAACCAAACTTTGGGGTTCAAGTTAAACGAAAATGCCAAAGACATAGTCGTTACCTTTAAGGTCACTACCGAACTCATTGATGGGCGTTGGTATTTCGCTGGGCACCAACAAATTAAAGTTGGTAATTCAATCTACTTCTACGGACAAAACATCAATTTATATGGCCTTGAAATTGAGGATGTCAAATAACCACAAGCTCTTTCTTTTTCTAACCGGATTTTACTTACTGTTTTTTCTCATATTCAACGTAAAATCCTACATTCTAATCTTTTTGTTAGCCCCAGCCCTTCTCTTTTTTCATTTCAAATATTCTTTTATTCAAACTGTTTTCTTGACTTTTTTTCTCTCAATACCTTTTGAAAATAATCTTCGTGAATGGTTTTTCCAGGTTACCAACCCTCTCTACATCGGTGTTCCTACCTCCGGTTATTCTTTTTATTTTGGACTCAGCTTAAAGCTAATTTTTGGACTATTTCTATTCCTACTCTTGCTCAAAAATCATAAAAAGATTCCTCTACCCTCTTTTAGGAATGATTGGCCACTTCTTATTTTTTTCATTTTAGCTTGCGCCAACACTCTGTTTTATTTTTCTCCCATCACTTGGGTTGGGCTCATCCGTCTTTGGCTATCGATTTTAATTTACTTTTCCTCTAAAATTTTTTTCAAATCAGAGTCAAAATTATTTTTCACCATTATCAGTGCTTTATTTATCTTTTCCAGTCTTATTGGTTTTAATCAGCTAATCAAACAAAAACCCTTGGGAAAATTCATTGAACTTACTCCCTCTTTTAGTGAAGACGAAGGTTATTCCACTACTGACGGTCAAGTCCAATACCGAGTATCCGGATTTATCTCTCATCCAGTCTATTTTGGTAGTTTTATGTCCATACTTCTACCAATTTTTATTGCCCATGGTCTGACTACCAACTTTTTCCTAACCCTACCTATCTCACTAATTGGGGTTGTCGTCATGTTGGGAACCAATAGTCGTACTGTTTGGTTAACTTTAGCCTTATCATTTTTTTTACTCTTTCCTCATCTAAAGAAAAAATATCAACCGCTATTAACCAGAAATTTGGGCAAAATAATATTTTCCACTTTCGCCATTATTTCAGCGCTAATAATTATTAGCCGTATTCAATCAATAACCAAAATTTTTTCGGAAAACGGTAACGGTTCCATCAGACTTGAACTTCTGTGGCAAAGTTTACTTATGGTCAGTCAACATCCTTTTGGCGTTGGTTTAAATCAATTCACTCAAAGTCTTGTCACTCAAAAATTACCTCAAAGTCTCGATGGATTTATTGTTCCGGTACACAACACTTTTTTAATTATTATTACTGAATTGGGAATAATCGCCGGATCATTTTTTATTTATTTCGTTATTAAATCAATCTTTTTTAAAAAAATATCTACCACACCACCGCTTCTTACTTATGGCGCTATTATCGGAGCAGCTACTTTTCTAATTAGTAGCCAATTTCATCCTCTATTTAATCTTGATCCAACCTTTGATTTATTCATGTTTACTCTCGGTTTTATCAACTCTCAATGTCAACCATCATCAAAGACTTAAGCGTCGCTATTATTACTTATCGTCGTCCCAAGAAGCTTCAAGCTTGTCTCCAAAGTATCAAGATTCAATCTCATCAACCCAAAAATATTATTGTTATCGATAGTTTGGCTCAAAAAACCACTATTCCAGAATCGCGCAATCTGGCTCTCCGTCGATGTCACACCAAATATATCGCCTTTATTGACGACGATTGTCTTCTTGACAAAAACTGGACTTTTAATGCCTATCAGGCAATTTTGACTAATCCCCAATCCGCCTATATCGTCGGTCGAACAAAACTTTTAAATTTTCAAAACCCGGTTGCAAAAGTTCAATTTGATGCATATCAAAACTGGTTCTCTCTCACACACCCCTTAGATACTAAAAATGTCATTTTCAATTTTCAAAAAATTAAAAACCTCCGTTTCGATACTCAATTTAAAATTTTTGAAGATGTAGATTTCAATCAACAACTCTTGGAAAATAATTTGTCAGGAATCTATTCATCAAAGATGATTGTTCATCATCCGGAGGTTTCAAATATTTTCAAAGCTCTCAAAAAAAACTATATTCGCGGTCAATATAAAGCTAAAATAACCTTTAAATGGGGTAATTTCGACAATTATTTTCCGTCAATTCCTCATTTAAAAAATCCTATTATTTTTTTGTTAAATCTCGCTTTTTCTCTTGGCTATCTAAAAAAATCTCCCCGTCCCATTACAATAATCAACAAAAACGATCGGGGTGCCAATCAACAAAGATCGCAGTCATTTTACAATTATTTAAAAAAACATCACTATTTTGTCACCACGATTGACTCTCATGCCGAATTTCAAAAAGTCATTGCCTCGAGAAAATATCTGTTCATATTTGGTTGGCCTCTCTTAAAGTATCGTTTTTTAAAAAGTTATTATATTCATCACCGAATTGATATTTATCCCAAGCTAATCACTCAGACAATGCTTTTAAAAGGGATGATTATCAGTCGTCTTTTAATCAAAAACAGAAGTTCCCTAGCCATCATCCAATATCCGGAAGATATGCTTGCTGTTATCCATCCAAACCGCCCCTATCAAACTTTGTACGATTCCCCCACTATCTACTCACACGAACTGGCACAAAGCCAGCTTTTTTCTCAAAAAACAATTTCTGATATACAACAATTTGAAAAAAATGTTTTCAAAAATTCTGATTTTATCTCTTTCCATTGGTATACCATTCAAAACCTTGCCAAAAAATTTAATTATAAAATTAAGCATCTTCTTAACTTAAATTGGGGCTGTCAAAACCAATCTCAAATTACTACTTTCAAAAAAAATCCCAAAATTATTCACTTGGGTAAACTAAATTCTTATTGGGTTAACCCCAAACTTTTATCAGTAATATCTGAAAAAAATAATTTAAAAATCTTCAGTTATGAAACTCCCGATTCAAATTTTTATCCAAAACTTTCAAATTTTTTCGGCTATTTAAAAGATGAAAACCAAATTGCTAAATATCAGTTTGGATTAATTACCTTGTCTCAAGATAAGCTTCGCTCTGAAAGTTTTTCCGCCAAACATCTTCTCTATTTTAGCTATGGACTTCCGGTTCTCTGCCCAGAATGGCGAAAAGATAAACTACTTAATGACGGTACAATCTATTATAATGAAAAGAATATTAATAGGCAGATAAAAAAATATTCTGAGAAAAAACTTTGGTTGAAAAAACATCAATCTGCTCTCAGAATTTCCCAAAGCTTAGACTGGAATATTTCTCTAAAGCCTTTACTAACTATAATTAATAAAATATATGAATCTAAATAAAAAAATCAAATTGGCCAAGATTAATGTCTCCACCTGGTGGCAGAATATTCTAATTAACGCCTCACTTGACCTCAACAAGCCCCTCAATAAACCAACCTCAATCATTTTTAATCTAACCCCAAACTGTGTCTGCAGATGTCGTCAATGCGATATTTGGAAAAATCCACCTGAACGACATCTCTCTTTTGACGAAGCCAAAATAATTATCGATCGACTTCATTCTTGGCTTGGCAACTGTTATATATTTTTTACCGGCGGCGAACCGCTAATGAATAAAGATCTCCCCAAAATTATTGGTTATGCTTATAATCTGGGAATAATTTCTCATATCAATAGCAATGCCACTTTATTAGACAAAGCTATGGCAAAAAAACTAACTGATAACCATCTTTTTGCTATTTCTATCTCCATCGATGGCGCTGTAGCTAAAACTCACGATTATCTTCGTGGCGTTCCGGGAACTTTTGACAAAGCTATAAAAGCTATTAAATATCTTCGGGAAACTACTTCAACTCCCAAAATTTATGTCAACACGGTTATGATGAAAAATAACCTTAAAGAATTAGAAAAATTAATTAAAATTGCAAAAAATAACCAGACCAATGGTATTACTTTTCAGTGTCTTCTCCCAAATCTTGGCCCCAAAGGCGATACTGTTATTTCCAAAAGCAATCCTCTTTGGCCAGAAAAAGGCGACATTGCCAAAGTTTTGAAAAAAATTATCAAGACAGCCAAATCAGAACCAATTGTTTTGACTTCTGAGCAGGATTTAAAAACAGCCATCAAATATTATCGTAATCCTCATTTATTTGATCACCATACCTGTGCCGCTGGTGTAAATAACTTTATTATTGATCATCGGGGTGAAGTTAGACTCTGTTTCGGTTTTCCCAGCATCGGAAATATTATTACCGATACTCCGGGACATATTTGGTGGAATCAAAAAGCCCAATCTCAACGTCAGCAAATCAGAAAGTGTCAACAAAGTTGTAAAATTATCGTTTGTAATAAAGCTGATACCAGAAGAAAAAAAACAGCGGCTCTCAACTTTTTTGAATAATTCCCACTCCAGGATCTTCCTTAATTTCGATTAATTTATACTTTCCAGATTTTATTATTTCTTCCCAAAATTTCCTGGTACCATAAACGTTTCCATCCCTATCTGGACTAAACACATCATGTATCGCCAAAAAACCCCCTGTCTCCACTCTTGGCCAAAATAGGTCAAAATCCAGCTTCACCCCCAAATAAGAATGGTCACCATCAATGTGAACATATCCATATTTTTTGTTCTTATTTTTATCAGCATATTCCTTCGATTTCATTACCTGAAGCGAAATATTTTTTTCCAAACCAAATTTACCAAAATACTTTTTTGCATTACATTTTTTCCAAAATCCCTCACCTCCCCAATGCTCTCCCGCCACCCCACCATAATCTTTAATATCGTATCCAGCGTCGACAAAATCCACCATTCCTTTTCCATTATCTCGACATGCCAATGCACATACAGCCGGAATAAACCCCCATTTACTTCCTACACACAACACATTTTTGGGATTCAATAATCTAATTAACGAATAGTGAATCCAGCCATATCCCAACCCACCTCTTTTTTTATCTTGATGATGCCATTTATCCTCTTTAGCAAAATATTTGATAAATTTCTCAATTTCCGGGTTTTTTATTAAATTTCTATTATAATTCCAATCAAACATTAATCTCCATTATAATACATTCAGTCACATGAAATTAGCTCTTTTCAAAAAAACCACCTCACCAATAAACTTTTCTTTTTTTTCCCGCATTTTTGACAATCCCGAACTCATCGTCAAAATCCTAAAAAAACATCCTCCTCTTCCTGTTTTTATCACCGACAGTCATATTATCAAAAAGAGATTGGAACAAATCCCTAAATTCATCAAAGTTGCCTATTCCTTTAAAACTAACTATGATGTGGCTCAGAATTTTAATTTCCAAATGGCTGAAGTTGTTTCAGAATTCGAATTAAAAATGGCTATAAAACAAAAATACCCGTACTCTTCCATTATTTTCAATGGACCCAATAAGGGAAATCTCCACCATCTACTTTCCCATCCACTAACAATAAATCTTGACAATTTTACCGAACTAAAAAATCTAATTGAATATAAAAAAAATATAAAAGCCGACATAGGTCTTAGAATTAATTCAAATTTTCACCCGAGTCGTTTTGGCTTTAATATCGAATCTGGTGACGCCCAAAAGGCCATCTTATTACTTCAAAAGAATCATATTCCTCTCAGCGGTCTTCATCTTCATCTCGGCAGCGATATTCAAAACCCGACAATTTACCAAAAATATTCAATTATAGTTAAAAATTTTATTTCTCAGAATCTATCTCAAAATACATTAAAATACATCGATTTTGGTGGAGGCTACCCCTCTCATTCCATAATCTCCGGTACCAGTATTCAGGCTAAACCAGATATAAAAAGATATATTGAAGCAATTTCAAAACCCTTAAAACAATACATAAATAAAGATACTTCTTTAATTATTGAACCTGGTCGATATTTAGTTGACGACTCTACCTTTTTGGTTAGTCAAGTTATTGATTCGAAAATAATTTCCAATTCTCAGTCAATTATTCTCAATACAACAATTAATATGCTTCCTTCCGCCTGGTATCACCATCTGATTATCAAAACTTTTAACAGCCATTTTATCCCCAAAAAAGTAGATACAAAAATCATCAATACCTGTATTTATGGTTGTACCTGCCAGGAAAGTGATATTCTCTATCAGGGAAAACTTCCCTATTTGACACGGGATGATTATATTGTTTTTATTGCAGTTGGGGCTTATAACCTCAGTCAAAGTTCAGATTTTATTTTCGAAAAACCAAAATCAATTTTTATTTAAAAAAAATATCAGCTGATATACTCATCCTATATAATCATATGAAAATTCTTTCAACTACTCCCGAATTAACTTTTAATGATGTTTTACTTCTACCTGGATCCTCTAATTTCACCATCACCCAAGATACCCAAAAAACCAATATAAAAACCCGAATTTCAAAAAATCTTGAAATAGACATCCCCATTTGTTCTTCCCCTATGCCCAACATTAGTGAAACAAAAATGGCCATAGCTTTAGGTAAATTAGGTGGAATTACCTTTATTCACTGTTTTCAAAACTTTTCCAAACAACTTCAACAAGTTAGAGAGATTAAAAAACATCATGTCAAAATTGCTGTTTCCGTTTCTGACTTTTCTTCAAAAGGGCTTCAGCATGTTTCCAACCTACTTAAATTAAAAACTGATTTAATTTGTATCGAAACCGCGCAAGCTCATAATTCTCAAACCATTGCCTTCTTGAAAAAAATAAAAGGGAAACATCCCCATGCCGAAGTTTGTGTTGCTCTAGTTGTCACTGGTGAAGCTACCGAGGCTCTCATCAAAGCTGGTGCCGATAGTATTCGCGTTGGTATAGGAGGTGGTTCACACTGCACCACCAGATTAGTTACCGGAGTTGGACGACCTCAACTAAGTGCTGTTTTAGATTGTTATCAGGTTGCCAAAAAATATAACGTACCTATTATTTCAGACACAGGTATTGAACATGCCGGTGATATTACCAAAGCCATAGCTTTTGGGGCAGATGTTGTCATGATTGGTGGCCTTTTTGCCGGTACCGAAGAATGTCCCGGACCAATCATTAACAAAAACGGACAAAATTTTAAATTTTCCGCTGGCATGTGTAGCAATCAGACTGAATATGAATCCAAATCAGCCCCCAAAGATTATATTCGGGAAATAAAAACAATTATCAAAAAAATTATCCACTATCAGTCTCACCCGGACAATCCCTTTATTTCCACCTACAGTCAACCTTTTAGTTTTACCCATGAGGGTGTTTCTGGTCTAATTCCCTACAAGGGTAGCGTCATCTCCATTGTTGGTGACCTCGTCGGCGGGCTTCGCCGCTCCATGTGGTATTTGGGTTGTAAAAATCTTGATGAAGTCAGAAAAAAAAGTAAAATTGTCATCGTTACCCCCAATACTACTCGAGATAACATACCTCGAATATAGCCAATGATAAGACATTATATTAGTAAATTGAATTCTTTTATTATTCGTAAAACTGTTAAATATATTGTTTGGGATTTCGATGGTACTTTATATGAAAATAAAAAATTAGGTCGTGACCTCCAATCAGCTTTTTTTGACATTGCTAAAAATAAAGACAAAAATCTTACCCAAAAATCTTTCAATATTGCTACCGAAAAATTTGGTTCTTGGTCCGCTGCCGCAGCTCAACTCAGCTCCATTCCTGAACTAAAAGTTTTAGATATTGTAGATTCTAAAATTAATAAAGCTATCTATCTTAAAAAAAATTTAACTCTCGTTAAACAAATAGAATCTACCCAAAATCAGTATCACCATCTAATTCTCACCAACTCCACCACCGCTGAAGTAATTTCCTGTCTAAAAAAAATTGGCTTTAATACCGACAAAAAACCAACTGGACCATTTGAAAAAATCTTTGGTCGGGACTCCACTCGTTTACTCAAACCCAATCTCAAGATTTACAACAAAATTTTAGCTTATACCAAAGCGCCTAAATTTACCCATCTGTTTATTGGTGATTCCCTAAACCACGACATCAATCCAGCCAGATTATCTGGATTCCAAGCCCTGCCAATTTGGGAAATAAATAAAATCTTTAAGCATTAATTTAAAAATAGAAGTCGTCTTTATTACAAGCCAATATTTTGCATTGAGCTTCACATTTCGACACCCTTCTTTTAGCTTTTTCTGATTGCTGTGAAAACCAAATTTGATCCAAATCGTCAGTCAATATATCTCCCAAAGCTTCCGACATACAAACAGAAGCCTTTCCTTTTGGTGAAATTACTAATGTTCCTAATGATCCAACACACACGTTCATTTTCCCAAACGTTTCCGGATTTTTAAAATATTGTCTGAATCTTATAAAGTCCCCTTCGGAATTTTGCAAAGGGTATCCATTCTGCTTCATCTCTTCCATATAATCGATTAAATTTATTACGTCTTTATAAGCCGGCCATACAGGATTATTTACGTACCATCTACCGCCATATTCACTCTTGCTACTAAAAAACTCTTTACTAGCAATTGGCTGAAAAGTTATTCCGTCCACTTTAGCCTTTTTCGACCATTTAATCATATTTCTAATTTCATCAAGATTTTCTTTCATGATAATCGCATTGATGTATATTTTTGGTGTTTTACTTTTTAGTTTACTTTTAGCTTCCTGTAATAGTTCCACTGCTTTCATTACCTTTTGATGTGTTCCCAAAACTCCCCTACTTTGATCATGTATTTTGGCATTCATACTGTCAAGCGACAATGCCATGTACTCCAACTTACTTTTGACTATTTTTTCAGCAATATTCAAATTCTGAATTAAGGTTCCATTTGATGTCAATGAAGTTACAGCTCCCCTTTCAGTTGCATATTTCACTGTCTCCAACATATCCTCATGCATTAAAGGCTCACCAGCAATAAACGACAAACTGTACGGCTTACCTATCCATTTGCTCAATCTATCGATAATTTTCTTGTTTTCTTTTAAGATTAAACCATCACTCGGCTTCCCTCCTTTACCCACCATCATCAATTTTCCAATATCACAATGGTTGCATCTTAAGTTACATATAAGTGGAAATATCCACAAAATCTTTTCTGGTTTTTTACTTAAATATCTTTTGTGTTCTTGATAACGTTTAATAAACATATACATGTCCCCAATTATATCTTAAAATCCAGTATGTCTTTATCTATCAAATATTGGAAAAAAAACTGTGGTGCTTACATTAAGTTACTAGATAACACTGAAAACT
Organism: Candidatus Shapirobacteria bacterium; assembly: GCA_041649835.1. GTDB lineage: Bacteria > Patescibacteriota > Microgenomatia > UBA12405 > UBA12405 > UBA12158. Next base: position 18,730 of record JBAZML010000010.1, on the reverse strand, counting down.
ACCCGGCACCCTACACTCAAATAATTACCCCAACTTTAATGGACTTGGTTAAAAAATATTCAAAATCCACTGACAAAATAATTGATGTTGGTTGTGGTGAGGGTTTTATTACCAGAAAAATTAAAAACCTTCGTCCTAATATATATGGCTGTGATCTCTCATCTGAAATGATTGATTCAGCCACAAAACAATCTCCGGACATCGAATATTGGACCCAAGATATTGAACATACTAAAACTTTTCCCAACAAAGGTAAATTCCAAATCGCTATATCAACTCTAGTTTTTATGTATCTTGAAAATATCAATATCTCTCTAAAAAATATTTACCAATATCTTCGTCCAAGTGGATATCTTATTGTCGCTATTACCCATCCTTGTTTTTACCAACAAGAAAACTTCCGTTGGTTTCAAGAAGAAGAAAACTATCCCTACCAGCCGGGAAATTATCTTCAGCAACGTACCACTATCAGAAACATCGCCGATAAGTTTGTTACCCATCACATTCACCGTACCATTGGGTCTTACATCCGTGCTTTTACCGCCTCAGGCTTCAATACTATCGACATTCTCGAACCAAAACCCCAAAAAACTCCTACTAACGTCTTAAAAAAGGTTAGTAAAATTCCCATATATGCGATTTTTGTTCTTCAAAAATCCTAATCAAGCTTTTCGTTCTACTTCAAGATATTTTCCAATGACCTGCTTTGACCCACCCTCCATTATAATTTTGCCATCCTCCATCCACACTGTTTTGTCACAATATAACGGCAATATTTCCAGAACATGAGTAGCAAAAATGACCGTCTTCTTTTGTTTCAAAACTTCAACAAAATATCTTTTAAATAGCTTAATAAATTTTTCATCCCCCATCGACACGACTTCGTCAAAAATTAAAATATCCGGGTTAGCTGCCACGGCTACCGAAAAAGCTAATTTTAGCTTCATTCCGGATGAATAAGTATAAAACGGCATTTTAATAAATTTTTCTAGTCCGGAATATTCCACAATTTGATCAGTCAGTTCCAAAACTCTTTTTCGACTTAAACCCGCTAATAAACCATTTAACATTATATTTTCTAAACCAGATAAATCAGGGTGAAAACCAGCTCCAATTTCTAACAATGAGTTAATCTTTCCCTCAATTTTTACCTCACCCTCACTAGCTCTAGCTATTCCCGCAATAATCTTTAACAAGGTTGTTTTACCACTCCCATTATGACCAATTAATCCAATTCTATCACCCGGTTTTATTATTAAATTAATACCATTCAAAGCCGAAAAACCTTGCCGTTTTTCTCTGGATTTATAGATTTTTGACACTCCATTTAACCGAATTTCCCCTTTTTTCATATTAAATCCAATCATCAAAATCTAAACTCATTTTTTTAAAAATATAGCTACCAATACCAAAAACCAATAGACTTACTATTACATCACCCAACATCAAAAACCAATTTTCAATTTGCCATCCCAGTATCGACCATCGAAAAAAATCCATTAATCCTGTTAGCGGATTCAAATATAACCATTTTGACACCCAAGTCGGCAACATCGTCGATACATATATTACCGGAGTGGCATAAAACCAAATTGACACTAAAAAATTTATAGCCAAACTGGTATCCCGATATCTCACATTAAATGACGAAAAAATCAAAGAACATCCAGCAGTAAAAAGTAGTATCAACAATAAACATACCGGTAAATATAACCAAGTTAATCCATTTATTTTTGTTCCCATTAAAACCATCATCAATCCCAATAATGATATGGAAATTAGAAATTGTACAAAGTTAGATAAAACAATTGACAAAATAATCATTTCTCTGGGAAATTTTGCTTTCTTCAATAAGTATCTTTCATTTACTATTGCCGGAGTACTTCGAGTCACACTTGATGAAAAAAAATTCCACACTATCAACCCGGAAAATAGGTACAATAAATAATTCTCGGTTTTGATTGGTGTAAAAAACTTGAAAATAAAACCAATTACCAACATTTGAATTAATGGATTAAGAATAATCCAAAAAATTCCTAAAAAACTCAGTTTATATTTTGATTTTATTTCTCTCTCTGTCATGGTCACCAAAAAATCCCACCATCGTCTTTGACTCAATCCAATTCCAAACATGACCAAATTATATACTACTGTGTATAATTTTATAGTGAAGTCCATTAAAACTATTCTCTTAATCTTACTTCTACCTATTCTTGTTTTCGCCACCAAGACAATTTTAGATCTCCGAAAATCTGCCGCCGGTACTCCAGCCAATATCATTATCAACACTCAAAACCCTGGTTCAAATATTTCCCCAGCTCTTTGGCAAAATATCTCTCAGGGGGGTGAAGAACCTGTCGATATGATAAAGCCCATCATCGGACAAATCAGATTACTTCACCCTCAATTAATTCGGGTTGATCATCTTTTTGACTATTATGACGTCTATCGGAACGACAATAATTATAATTTTTCCCGCCTAGATGAAGTAGTTGATTCCATCCTTAGTACCGGAGCCAAGCCTATGTTGTCTCTTTCTTATACCACTGCCTCAATGAGTAAAAGTGGTCAAAATGCCGGTGAACCAAATGATTGGAATCAATGGGCCAGCCTCGTTAAGGCTACAGCTCACCGATACTCAATCGAAAAAAAGATATCCGGAATTTATTACGAGGTTTGGAATGAACCGGATCTTTTTGGTGGTTGGCATTATGGTAAAAGTCCCAATTATTCAACCTTATATATCAATACGGCCAAAGCTGTGGCTGCCGGTGCCAAAGGTTCTGTTTACAAAGTTGGTGGTCCTGCCATTACTGCTTATTACAGCAATTGGATAAAAGCTATCTTCAAAACTGCCTCCAGCAATAATGTTCCTCTCGATTTTATTTCTTGGCACAAATACTCCACCAATATTAGTGATTATCTCGCCGATTTTGATAACCTCAATAAAATTCTCTCTGATTATCCAAAATACTTTAATATTGAACGTCTCATCACTGAAATTGGTCCAAACTCTGATCCAGATAAAAGTTATGATACTTCTCAAAGTGGCATTCATCTAATTTCTCTCACCACTCAACTTTATGGGAAAATTCATCGTATCTTCTCCTTTGAAGCCATTGATGGTCCATCTCCCCGTTCCAGTGTCTCAACAGGTTGGGGTCTTCTTACTCACGATCAAAAACCCAAACCTCGTTTTTATGCCTTTCAATTTTTAAATAAATTATCCGGCAAATTATTACCTTCCTCAGGAGACGGTTCCTGGGTTACCTCACTTTCCAGCAAAAGTGGATCAACTTTTCAAACATTGATTGTAAATTACGATCCAAAAAATACTCATATTGAAACTACTCCCATAACCTTTCAGGGACTAACTCCAGGTCGTTATCAATTAAAAACCAGCCAATATCTTGGTAAAACTACTACTAAATCTTTTACAGTTTCTCCTTCCGGCTATATCGAAAATATCTATCTTGAACCTAACACCGCCTATTTTTTAGAGCTCCAGATGATACAATAATTCATGCTTCTTTTCTGGTCATTTTTGAATAAAATTTTTCGTTCATACACTCAATTATTATCAAAAATCACAACTATCATTGGTTGTTTTTTTATCTATTTTCTAGGTATATCTCTTGGTTCTGTTTTTTTTAAGTTATCTTCAAAATCCTCAAAAACTAGTTGGCAAAAAATTTCTGTTGATACCATTTTGGAGGATATGTACTAATGGTTATCCTTGGTATTTCTTGTTTTTATCATGACAGCGCCGCCGCTATTATCAAAGACGGTCAAATCATTGCCGCAGCTCAGGAAGAAAGATTTACCAGAGTAAAACACGACAACACCTTTCCCTACAAATCAATTGAATTTTGCTTAAACTCTCTGGGCATTGCCATTAACGAGGTTGACTATATCGCCTTCTATGAAAAACCTATTTTGAAATTTTCTAGAATATTAGAACAACATGTTGCTCATTTTCCCAAAAGTATCAAAATATTTTTTGACACCATTCCTGAGTGGTTATTGCGAAAACTTCGTATTAAGGAAATTCTTAAATCCGAACTTCATTATCATGGAAAAATTGTTTATGTTCCCCACCATCTTTCTCACGCTGCTGCCTCTTATTTTACTTCACCCTTCCAAGAGGCCTCTATTCTAACTCTTGACGGTGTCGGAGAATGGGCCACTACCACTTATGGTTATGCCAAAGATCATCATCTTAAGTTGGAAAAACAAATTAATTTTCCCCATTCTTTAGGATTATTTTACAGTGCCATGACTGCCTATCTTGGTTTCGCCGTTAATAACGACGAATATAAAGTCATGGGTTTATCTGCTTATGGCAAAAATCCAAAGGAGTATTACCAAAAAATTAAAGGCCTTATCAAATTAAATTCTGACGGCAGTTATCAACTAGACACAAAATATTTTTCTTTTGAATATCGAGAGAAGATGTTTAATCAACACCTCTGTAAACTTCTTGGAGGTCCCGCTAGAGTTAAGGATTCTGAAATGATTTCAAGATATGAAAACATTGCCGCTGCCACCCAACAAGTTTTTGAAGAAACTTTGTTTTTTATTCTAAACAAACTTCATAAAAAACATCCCTCAAAAAACCTAATTTTATCTGGTGGTTCAGCTCTTAATTCCCTGGCTAACGGTAAAATTCTTAAAAATACTCCATTCAAAAATCTATATATTACTCCCGATCCTGGTGATGGTGGTGCTTCATTGGGAGCCGCACTTTACCTCTATCATCATCTAACCAAAACCCCACCAATGCTTCTTCCCTCACCTTATCTAGGACCAGAATTTACCCCTTGGCAAATTAATACTGCTATTAAAAAATTCAAACTTAAATCCTCTCTTATTTCTAATCAAAACAAATTATATGATCTTTTATCAGATTTATTAATAAATCAAAAAGTTATTGGATACTTTCAAGGCCGAATGGAATGGGGTCCAAGAGCCTTGGGAAACCGCAGCATTTTAGCTGCCGCTACTAGTCAGGAAATGCAGGATATCATCAATGCCAAAGTTAAACACCGGGAAATGTTTCGTCCCTTTGCTCCGGTAATTCTCAGAGAACATACCAAAGATTATTTTATTACTGACAAGAATATCCCCATTTCAGCGGATTATATGCTTTTAGTTTATCCTTTTAAAAAAAAGGTTCAATCAAAAGTTCCTGCCGTTGTTCATGTTGATGGTACTGGCCGGCTTCAAACCATTGACAAAGAATCAAATCCAAAATACTACCAATTAATCAATGCCTATTATAAAAAAACAGGAATTCCACTTATTCTCAACACCTCTTTTAACGTCAAAGGAGAACCTATTGTCTGCACCCCAGAAGATGCGATAAAATGTTTTCTGAACACCGAAATTGATTATTTAGTTATAAATAATTATTTAATAAAAAAATAAATATGTGGAAAGAATTAATTCAATATCTTTTAAAAAATAAAATATGGTGGATGATACCTCCAATAATCATCCTTATTATATTCGGAGCCATGATAATATTTTCCCAAACATCGCCTATTTCCTCGTTCGTCTACATGCTTTTTTAAATTCTATTGTGAATCAAAAAATAATTAGAACTCTTCGGATTTTTGGATTAATAATATTTACTTTAATAATTTGTTTTTGTACTTATCAACTATGCTATTTCATAGCCGAAAAATACTTTTTTGACAAAATTTTTTATCAAAAAAGTACCGCTCATGGATATATAATTCAAAACCAAAAAAAAGAAACTATCATCGATTATGGTGACCGAAACAATGATTTACAGAATATCAACAATTTTCAAAATATCAACACAATCGATAATGTCTATATTATAGATATAATTGGTGATTCATATGTCTGGGGTCAAGGGATAAAAAACAATCAAAGATTTTCCTCTCTTCTCTCAAAAAAGCTAAATAAAATCCGCCCCACAAAAATCATCTCCTTGGGAAAAATAGGTTGGAATATTCTTGATTATCTTAAAACATATCAAGATCTTACTAAAACAACCAATCCTCACTTAACCATTTTTAGTTTGGTTGAAAATGATGTCTTAGTAAATAAACACGATAATTTATCTTCTACTTTTAAAGAATGTGTTTCCAACACTGGAGATACTTCTCCTCCATTATATGACGACGCGATTCTTTCAGAGAATAACATAAACGATTCCAAAAACTATGAATCTTTCATTGTTAACGCCTGGCTCAATCCCGTCAATATTTGCATTGTAAATCGAAGCCTTTCATTACTCCCAAAGAACAAATCTATCTATTTTATTACCACTGATTATTTTGGTAATAACATTTTATACAAAAAATATCGCGAACTATTAACAGAACAGAATAAATACATCATAAGTACGGATATAAATAAAAATAACCTTTCAAAATACTCTAAATACTACAAGAATGTCCAAGAAAAATTCCTTATAAGCTCAAAAGAAGGTCATCCTAACGCCCTAGCCAACCAAATGTATGCCGACATTTTATATAATGAGATAACTACAAATCCACAATGGGGATTTACAAAATAATGTCAAAAATACATAAAATCCTTATTCTTACTCTTTTTTCAATTCTAATCTGCTTTATAAGTTACCGCATTTGTTACTTTATTGCTGAAAAATTTTTCTTTGATAAACTTTTTTATCAAAAAAGTGTCACCCACGGCTATTGGACTACAAAACCAGGATTATCTTATACCGATTTTGGAGACCGAGCGGAAGATATTATCACATTAAACTCAAATAGCCCCAATATTCTTGGTACTTCCGACGACGACAGTTATAAAATTGTTATATTGGGTGACTCTTACCTCTGGGGACAGGGAATAAAAAATGAAGACAGATTTGCTTACATCCTTGAAAGTAAATTAAACAACATTAGACCAACAAAAATATACTCACTGGGAATAGGTGGCGACAATATCTTTGATAATTATTTAAAATACAAAAAATCCATATCAGTTTTTGGTCAAGCAGATATGTATATTTTTGCCTTACTCTATAATGACTTTTTGTTAAATGGTGATAATAGATATTCATCAGACGAATTTATAAACAGTCTTATAAAGAACTGTCCACAGAATATTATCTATGATGTAGATAATCCTTCAAATGACAAATATTATCAAGCCATTAAATCTTCTCTTTCCACTGATTCTGGTAATTATTGTGCCTACAAAAACTTACTACTACTATTACCAAAATCAAATGCAATCTATATCAATCTTAGTAGTATTCAAGGTATGTTTGATACAAACAAACAATTTAAAGACATTATTTCAGACGACTTAAATGTTATTAATCTTCAACCAGATACTTCTATAAACTCATCAGTAAGTAAAGCTGAAAGCCATCCCTCTACCGCAATAAATAAAGCTTATGCCAATACTCTTTTTAAAGAAATCACCACAAATTCACAATGGCGATTTATGAATTATGACTAAAACAAATAAAATTCTAACCCTATTTTTTTTTACAATGATAATTTGTCTTACTACTTATTTCATTTGTTACTTCATTGCAGAAAAATATTTTTTCGACAAATTTTTCTATCAAAAAAGTATTTCTCATGGCTATGTCTTATCTGAAGAAAATTTTAATTATGCTACTTACGGTGATCGTGGTAAAGATTTAGCTACCTTGGAAAATCCCAATCAATTAAAAACTGAAATTTTCCAAGATGAATTTAGAATTGCCATCATTGGTGACTCTCATGTCTGGGGTCAGGGTGTCAAAAACAATCAAAGATTCGCCAAACTTCTCCATGATAAACTCAATAAAATTCGATCAACCAGAGTATTTTCTTATGGAAAACGTGGCAATAACACCCTAGATTATTACAACACCTACCAGAATATTTCCAATATTGTTTTCGCCAATATTTATATAATTGTTCCAGTAACAAACGACGCCATCTTAAATAAAAACAACATAAGTCATCCTTTTGTTACCTCTTGTGAGAAAAAATTTCCCAAAGAAAAACCTCTATTTTTTTCAGAAAATTATCCTGTCAACACCATTATTGATCATTCCTGGATAAACCCAATTAATCAATGTATTGTCGACTCCAGTTTGCAATCATTACCCACATCTAACGCCATATATCTAATCGACAAAGACTATTATCGGGATAACACTCAATTTAATTATTATTACCAATCATTATTAAAAAACAACAAAACCATTCTTTCCACCAGCATTGGCAAATTTATGGATCACTATAAAAAATATTTTGATGATAATGTGTATAAAAACTTCAACCTCAGTCCCTCCGATCCTCATCCAAACGCTATTGCAAATCAAATGTATGCCGAGATTCTTTTTGACGAAATTACTACTAATCCAAAGTGGAATTTCTCCAATAAACCTGACTAATTGTCAAAAACTGTATAAAATTCGTTTTCATAAACTATCTTTTTTCCTTTTTTCACATATACATTATCAAGCTTCCCATCATTACCCTTTTCAAATACTGTTATTAAATCATTCTTTTGCTCAACGTTATCGATATAGTTTTTCTTTTCAACAAGAAGAAAATTTGACAATGGTATCTGAGAAAAATACCAAACTGTACTATAAGTCCAAGTTGTATCCTTAATATCCTCAGTCACGTACCTAATAATTTTTTTATTATCATTGTTCTGCTTGACAAATTCTGCCACGGCTATAGCATCTTTATTGGGCATCTCACTGATTAAACCAATCCTTGGGGTAAAACTAATAAATTCAAAAATAAACAAAAAAACTATTATCATCAAAAAAAACACCGAATTAGTCAAATATATTTTTTTTAGCGTCATCAAAACCAATGGATAAACGATTATTGGCAATATTACCAAATATCTAGCCGGAAAATATTCCATGGTCCCTGAAAACACCTGAATTATTAACAAAATTATCGATACCACAGGCATCAACCATAACCAAATCATTTTTCTTATTGATTGATTAATTCCAACTACAAAAATTAAAATGAATGGCCATGAAATCACCTCTTCAACCCTTTCTAACCAAACAATAACACTCGCCCACAAATTACCATAAATATCACCTGGGCCGTTAGCAGCATAATATTTTTTTATGTTAATGATATTTAAATAAACACCAGTATATTTATAACTCTCCATCATCCAATAAAATGGGAAAACTAGAGAACTTAAAAACACCGAGATTAATAATTTAATATTTTTATGTCTCATCCAAACGATAAACATCAAAATCGGTGTCAAATACCAAGATTCATATCTAACTCCCTGGGATATCATCCACATCAACATTCCTAAAATCCAATATTTTTTATTTTTTCCCATCAAAGAAACTACTGATAAAATTACCAGAAATGCCCATAAATTTTCCGAAAGTGTCAATGTTGATAAGCTTATTGTCAAAGGATTTATCAAATACAAGGACCCAGCCACCACCGACAAAGATTTTAATCTCGTTAACTGATAAGTTAAAACACCAACCAACCCTGAGGTCAAACAAGTTATCAATAAAGTTAAATATCTGACCGACAAAGCACTAGGGTCAAAATTCCACTTCAATGGCCACATCATTATCTTGTTGTAAAACGGTAACCAAGAAAAATCCGTCATATAATTTGGAAAATTGATTTCCATGACAATGGTTTGTAATCGAGAATATGTATTGCCTTCCGACATCATTGGTTTACCCAGTAATGGCCACACCAATAACACAAAACATACTATTGATCCAAATCCTACTATCAGAAAAGGCCAAAAAATCTCTTTTTTTTCTGAAACTGTCATTTCTTTATTATATTCATCACATCTCCAATTGTCATAAACAATATTATTGGCAAAGTAAAAAGTACTACAAAATTTTAATCAAATTTTTTGTTACAATCTCCCCCACCTTTTGTGTACCCTCCTCTGTAAAGTGGATATAATCATAATAATATTTTGTACTTTTTGGCATTTCATTTGCTAAATCAATTAACGGTACATCAAATTCACTAGCCACCTCCCTAGTTATATCGTTATATTTCTGCAATATCATCCACTTATCTTTCCCCTTTCTTGTTATGCCAGGCTCCGTGAATTCTTTAATCGGTATATCTCCCAAATCGACTCCACTAACATCATCAACCCCAAATCCATAAACAGCAGGCTGAGTAACCAAGATAGGCTTTATCGAATAGCTTTTTGTTAAAAGCACCAATTTCTCCAACCTATTTCGGTAAGCTACTAAATTGATACTAAACTTCTCTAAATCTTGTATAGAGACCAAATCATAATCAGTCGATGTTCCAAGTATTCTATAATTTATTATATTGTTGTATTCCTTAATTGTGGTCTTCATTGTAAACAAATCATGACCTATTTTTTTATCTTTTTGGAATTGAAAAAATGCCAAAATCATACTGTTATCCCTAACTCTCTGAATAAAACTTTTTTTTCAAAGACTGTCATTTCAGTAATTTGCTGTTTATCTTGTTGATTCTTTTCGCCTTCAATAGCCATATCGTTTATTCCCACCAAAAACAATACATAATTTGGCTTTAACTTACCAATATATTGCTTCATTAATTCAATATGCCCATATGTTGAATGACCATCTATACCAGCATTATTTATCCATATCCCCGGAAAATATGATAATAAATTTGACTGTAAATAGTCAGTCCAAGTCTTACCCTCTGTAATAAAAATACACTCGGTCGTACTACCTCCCACAGTTATTAAAGATAAATGTTTATAGAAATTTTCTGGTGGTTCTGGACCACGAAAACCTAAAGAATTCTTTGTCACTACAATATTTCTTTTTATTTTATTTGAATCAAAATAACATTGGTTGTTTGTTGTCTCGTTTTTTCTCAATAAAATTTTTGTTCCTACTAATCTTATTTGTGGTGGACCCCAAATTCTAAACATTACCTCGACAATAAACAACGATAAAAAAACAAAAAATATAAACAAAAATATAATACTCGCTTTTTTAATTACATTTTTCATCGCTGAAATAGTCTCATTATATCCCCAATTGTTACCAACAATATCAAACCCAACAAAATCATCATTCCAATATTATTGACAATTATTTCGAATTTTTCATTGGCTCTTTTTTTCGTAAGTAATTCATAAAAAACAAAAACGATTCTACCTCCATCTAAAGCCGGAAACGGCAACACATTAACAATTGCCAAATTTACAGATACTACACCAAAAAAATGTATCATCGCCAAAAGACCCTGATCATTCCTAATACTACTGGTTGCTTTATACATCCCAATCGGTCCGGTTACATCTTTGGGTACATTTCCGGTAAACAATCCCACTATCATCTGATAAACTCCACCACCAATTATCTTGCCCCAATAATACGCCTCCTTAAAACCGGCTCCAATCCCTTTATAAAATTGATACCATTTTATTTTTTGCATTTCCGTATTACTAATAACCACCCCCATCAACCCCTGACCATCCGGAGCCTTTTCTCTAACCTTTACTTGTACTGACAATTCCTGTTCTTGCCCTTTTCTCTTTACTAATAAATTAACCTCTTTACCCTTATATTTTGCAATTTCTTCGGTCAATTCAGACCCTTTTTTAATTTCTCTTTCTTCCACCCTGGCAACTATATCATCAACTTTCAAACCAGCTTCTTGAGCCGGGCTATTGTCAGCCACTCCAATAATACTTACCCTTTCAGTTTCTACCGGTATTCCTAAAATTGAATAAACACTAGTAAAAATTACAATTGCCAAGACTAGATTCATCAATACTCCACCCAAAACTATCAAAGCCTTCTGCCAAGGATTTTTACTTAAAAAAGAATCCTTATTATTACTAATTTCATTGGCAGCCACATCTTCCCCGTACAGTTTACAAAAACCACCAATCGGTAGCCAGTTTAAGCTCCATACAGTTCCCCATTTTTTCTTACTAACAATTTTTGGCGGCAATCCTAAGCCAAATTCCTCAACCCTAACTCCGGTAATTTTAGCTGCGAAAAAATGACCAAACTCGTGAACTAAAACTAGAACCGATAAAGCAATGATAAAAATTAATATATCCATATTTTAAGCCCTAATTTCCCCTTCTTTTTTCTTTGACAACTCTTCCAATTTTCCCATATGCACATCAGTTACTTTCTGTAATTCCATCTCATCTCTTTTAAATTCATCTTCAGAAATACTCTTATCATTTTTAGCATCCATTAACTTTTTTCTAAAGTCAGCTCTAGCATCTCGAAGCATTCCTCTAGCGCCTTCCAATTTACGTCCTAATAATTTTACATAGTCTTCTCTTTGTTCCACTGTCAACATTGGTAAGCTTAATCTAATTAGATTTCCATCCACAACTGGCATCATTCCAATATTAGCCGCTTGAATTCCATTATTGATTTCCCGAATAATCCCCTGATCCCAAGGTTCAAAAGTAATACTCCGGACATCAGGCACACTTATCGATCCCAATTCCTGTAATCTCATTTTTTGACCATCATATACCACCACTACTACATTTTCGATTAATCCGGGAGTTGCCCGACCAGTTCGAATTGAAGCAATATCATTTAGAAAAATATCCAATATTTTTCCCATCCTAGTACCCACATCAACAAAATTTATCATATCTTTATTTTATCAGACTTATACTTCTTCTTTATCCCGTCAATAATTGATAACACTTCATCTCCATTAACTCCTATTGTCTCAAAATACCATTGTAGTGCCGCATATCTGGGAACATTTTCTTTTTTAACAATTTTCAAAGCTGAATCTTTCGTTAGTAGACCCTCTCTAATTTGATTACTTCTAAAAGAATCGTTTTCTGTAAATCCTTGAATTTGTCCATACAAATAATTATAAAAGGCTGGTGAACCATCATCAATTCGCCAAGTTATTCCCGTTTCCCCATCATCCTCCCATCCATATTCATCAAAAAGAGTTTTGATAATTTTATTTTCATCCCATTTTATATAATGCCACAAATATACGTAATCATGAGGTACAACATAGGTCACCAGATATCCAAGCAAACTACTCAATAATGATGAATTTAAATAATATGGATTTAACACAAACTGTCGAATGTAGTACCAAAGTAATCTCAATTTATCAGCTACCGAATAATTGTGAATTACCCCTCCGGGGTCAGCATTTTTTACCCCACAATACCCCGCTTTAAATTCTTCTCTCTCAAGCTCATTTCCCCGACAAAAGAAAACTAATTCCAGTCCCAATTCTTTTTTTACCTTATCAACATAATATTCAGTCACTTTATCAGCCTGCATTAATAAGGGCACCATCCCTAAATCCGGTTTCCGCAACCAAGCCAACAAATTTTTTCTAATGTCACTTCGAACCTTTTTCAAATCTGCTGAAACAATTATTTGTTCAATACCTAGTTTTCCTAGTAACCTTGCTTGATTTCGCCTGCCTATATCAGATATCATCCCCCAATCAAAAGTAATTGCTACTGGATGCATCCCCAATTTTTTTACTAAATAATGTAAACCATAAGCACTATCTCTACCTCCGCTAAATGCAATAATACAATCAGCTTTTCCACTAACACTTTTATATTTAGAAACCATCTTTTTAAGCTCTAAATCCCTGCCATATTTTATTTTTTTATGCTCTCGACAATAATTACAAATGCCATTATTATTAAAACTTATATTTGGAGTATTAATTGGTAGCAAGCATGTGTTACATCTCTTTATTTTTTTTATATTTTTATTTAATTCGTGTTTTAATAAAGTTGGGTTTGGCTTTGACAATATCGTTCTCTCCCGACTTACAATCGATTTTTTGAGGAAATAATTTTTACTATTTCTCTTCTCATCTATCTCTATTCCCGTATTTGGTAATATCTTTGATATTTTAATCTCAAGATTATTTTTCATTGCCACTCGATTTATAAACACTTCCTCCGATGCAAAAATTAATGCATTTTTTTGAATCCCGAGGTACAAAGATCCATTGTTTGAGGCTACATTTACTATTAAGCCACTCTTGTTTTTTGATACCACTATCACATTAATTGTGCCCGCAATCTCACCTGAAATTTTTACCAACGCTTGCCGCATCGACCCAAGTCTCCCTGACTCTATCTCTAAAATTCTTGCCAATACTTCTGAATCTGACTGTCTTTCCGATATCTTATATTTTTTCGACAATTCACGAGCATTAATAATTATTCCATTGTGTACTAAGGTCAAACTCTCCATCTCGATTGGTTGATTATTGGTATAAATTTTTGGACTACCATTTGTAGCTAAACGTGTTTGTCCAATCAAAACTGTGGCACTATCAACCAATGGAATTATTTTTTGTTTAAAATTAACTAAATTCAATAAATTTTTACCACTGCCCTCTCTTTTAAAAATAATTTTTTTTCTCGGCGTAAACACACCCACTCCAGCGGCATCGATACCTCTACGACATGATTCTAATAACAAATCTCTAAAAATAGGCCACTTATCTATGTTCTTGTTATATTCAACAATCCCAAATATTCCACACATGAATCTAGTATACTAAAACCATAAAAATACGCAGGTTCAAATATTTATTTTTAATCCTAACAGTTGTTGTTTCTATATTTTTTTGGCGGGGTCTTTGGAACAATAGAAACCTTCAAGCCATTCCCAACCCTGACATTTTTCAATATATTGGTGATGGATATCTATATTTAAATTTAAGACTACCAGACAGTATCCACCCTCCCCCGCTCGCACCGATTATTATTACTTCTTTCGCCAGAATTATTTCCCCTTATACCATTTATCCTGAAATTGCTGCCGCCCATTTTATCAATATTACTCTAGCCACATTAACATTGATAAATATTTACATTCTATTAAGTCTCCTAATTTCTCCTCTCTTTGGGTTTCTGATATCCACCCTCGTTGCCACCAATCAAATAAATATTTTGTACAGTATGGATGTCACTAACGAAGTCATTTACGTTTTTTTTCTAACTCTTTCTCTAATTTTATATCACTACTCAAAAAAACCTTTTGTTTATTTATTCTTTGGTTTACTTTTTTTACTCCGTTACGAAAGCGTTGTCATTCCAATCTCTGTTTTTATAGTTGAATATTATTCAAAAAAACCAACCATAAAAATTAAAAATGTTCTTTTTTCTTTTATTCCAATTATCATCTGGCTGATTGTTTTAAACTTTCACTCCCGAATTGGTAATTCAATCCTTGGTAACGCCTACATTCAAGAAATATTTAATGGATTTAAAAATATACCCAATCTCTCATTCTTTACTCATCTCATCGAGATTATAACCTTCGACAGTACATATCCTAACTATCAAAATACAATATTCTATCTGATCACTATTGGGCTATGTCTTTACGGCATTGCCAACCCAAAATCAAAATCTTTAACAAAAATTATATATCTCATTTATATTTTAAATTTCTTATTTATTTCTATATTTCCAAACTTTGCCATCCGCTACTATGTTCCTGTTATTTGGATAACATATTTTATATTGGCAAATCACAAATCAAGAGTTTTCTCATTCACGATTTTATTTTGTCTTTTGTACCACAATTTAACCAGAATCAATATTCCTACCAATCATAGTCGTCCCCGGGATATGATGGAATATCGTCTAGTTGCCGATTGGTTAAATAAATATAAATCAGAAAAATTAGCCATAATAATAGTCTATGAATCACATATCCTCAAATACTTTGTCACCAATAAAAATGTATTTGTCCCTTTTGATTCTGAAACACCTTTTCAAGAATGCCAAGAAGACATTGTCTGCATTTGTCATACCCTCCTCACCAATATCAATCCCAAGGCTGATGTTTTTGTAATTACTACCGCTTACTCATCCAACAATAGTTTCTTTGCCAATGATCAATTTACCCCCACACTACATCACGTTGACATATTTAAAAGTAAAAACTTTCAAGGCAACTCCAACTTTAAATACTTCACTTCAGTTACTTCAGAAGATAGAAACAATTGGGCAAATTTTTGGCAATATATTCCAAGCAAATAAAAACTCCGCATTACTACGGAGTTTTTTTTGATAATCCGATAATTATATTTCGAACCTAGCAATCCGTCCAACTTTTATATTTTCACCAAACTTGGCATTCAAAGCTGTCACCAAATCTTTCATTTTGACTGAAGGATCTTTGATAAATTCCTGTTCCAGTAATTCCTCAGTATCTTTTGGATCCATCGCAGCCACTTGTAAACAAAGATCTTTGCTTACAGAGACAAAATCCTCATTTTTAGCTACAAAATCAGTTTCACATAGCATTTCTACCATTACCCCAATTTTTCCTGTACTGTGGGTATAAGTAGCTACTCTACCCTGGTGGGTTTCTCTTTCAGCTCTTTTTTCTGCTTTTTCATAACCTTTAGCTTTAAGAATTTCCTTAGCCTTTTTTTCATCACCATTGGCTTCCTCTAAAGCGGCTTTAATTTCCATGATTCCTAACCCCATTTCGGCTCGGATTTTTTTAACTAATTCAATTATTTGTTTATTATCCATAGTTTTACTATTTACTTTTAAACTAATTAACTATTTCACTCCGGCAGCTTTCATAGCTCTACCAACCTCTTCGACAATAATGCTAATACTTTTGACATTATCATCATTGGCAGTTATGGCAAAATCAACTTTTTCCGGATTACTGTCAGTATCGACAATTGAAACAACCTTTACTCCCTTTTCTGAAGCTTCTTTAATGGCTGTCTTTTCAAAACCAGAATCAACTACAAAAATTATGTCAAATAGTTTATCAAGTTTAGTTAAACCCCCAATCATTCTCTCTAATCGAGTTTTTTCCTTGTTTAATTCAGACAAATCTTTCTTGCTGGATTGAGCGTACTTTCCGCCTGTTTCCAAGCCAGTTGTAATCTCATTTAATTTTTTTATATTCTTTTTAATTTCTGTCCAATTAGATACCGTTCCACCCACCCAACGGTCAGTAATGTAAGGCACTCCTGCATCTAAAGCCACTCTTCGAACCACCTCACGAGCTTGTCTTTTAGTTCCCAACATTACAATTTGTTTACCATTTCGTTTAGCGTTGTAAATAAAATTGCAGGCTTTTTCCAAACCGGAAAAACTTTTATTTAAGTCAAAAAGTTGAATCCCTTCTCGGGCTTCATACAAATATTCTTTAATTTTTGGATTGGTTTTAGACACTTTATGTCCCAAATGACATCCCGCAGTTAACAAATCTTTTACATCTATCGTCAACGAATATTTTTTATCCTCTTTAACAATTTCTTTCTTAACCTCAACTCTTTCTATGTCTTTATTTTTCAAGGCTTCTTTTTCAATTCTTACTTTTTCATTAGCCTCTTTAAGACTATTATTATCAATCGCTTTGGCTTTTTTAGCGCCAACCACTAATGCTTTTTTAACCAGACTTTTTCCGGTTCTATTTACGGTTTTTGTTTTCATATAGTTCTTATTATATTTTGCCCTAAATTTAAGGGAAAACTATTTTTATAAAAATAAATTTTTAATCCTGTGATTATAACACATTATCTAATCCACATGGCATCCCCAAAACTAAAAAATCGATATTCTTTTTCTATGGCCAATTCATATACTTCTCGCCAACGATTTCCCATCAATGCCGCTATCAACATTAACAGACTACTTTTGGGTAAATGAAAATTGGTTATTAATGAATCAACAAATTTAAATTTATATGGTGGATATATAAAAATATTTGTCTCTTTAGTTCCGGAATTCAAAATCCCTTCACTATTTATCATACTTTCTAATGTTCTTACTGCTGTGGTTCCCACTGCTATTATTCTTTTTCCTTGTTTTTTGGCTATATTTAATCTATCAGCTACTTCCGCTTTTATTTCTAAAAGTTCAGAATGCAATTTACCACTTTCTAAATTTTTTTCAGTAATTGGTTTAAAAGTTCCCAATCCCACATTTAAATTAATTTTTTCAATCTGAACTCCATTTCTCAATAATTTATCTAAAAGTTCATTTGTAAAATGCAATCCGGCTGTTGGAGCCGCGGCAGAACCATAATTAGTTGCATATACAGTTTGATAATCCTGTCTAATCTCATTTTCTCTATCATTATGAATGTATGGTGGAATTGGTGTTTTTCCAATTTCCTCTAAAATTTTCCAAAAATCACCTTCAAAATTAAATCTTATTTTTACTGTTTCTTCTAAATTTTCAATAACTTCAGCTTTTAAATCACCAAAAAACAATTTTCTATCTTTTTTTAAACCTGGTCGGCTTATTGCTTCCCAATCTGTTTCATTTAATTTGTTAAGTAACAACAATTCCACTCGCCCTCCACTATCTTTTCTTCCAATCAATCTCGCCGGAAACACCCGACTTTCATTTAAAACCAATACATCATTTTTTCCCAATTCATTCGCAATTTCAAAAAATCTCTTCTCTTCTAATTGTAGCTGTCCCCCTTCCTCAAGGGGGATATGGGGGTTTTCTACACACAATAATCGACACTCATCCCTTTTTTCCAATGCCTTTTGAGCAATTAACTCTTGCGGCAATTCATAGTTATAATCCTCAATTTTAATCATCTACTACTTTAATCCTTATTTTAAATATTCACAGTCATAAACGTTTTAACTCATTAAAGTATTTCTGCCAAAGTGAGAAATCATAGTTATCGACTACTCCGTCACATTTACCATCAGTGCCGGTGAAATCAGCATTCCAGGTGTTTTTAATTATTGTTCCCTTACCACCA